>NZ_CADCVZ010000045.1 GCF_902806265.1 uncultured Sphingomonas sp.
AGCCCGGCGAGCGTGCGCGACGATGGCGAAGCTGACCAGCTGACCCGACCGACCGACAGCCCGCCATGACCTGGCGGGCTTTTCTTTTGCGCACAACTTCCCAGGATTACCTCATGATCATCGTTCTTCGACCCGAAGCCGGCGCCGACGTGGCGAACGAGTTGCTCGAGCGCATCGCCGACAAGGGGCTGAAACCGCTGCACATGCCGGGGGCCGAGCGGGTGGTGCTCGGCGCGCTGGGCGACGAACGGGCGCTGGCCGAACTCAGCCTCGACAGCCACCCGATGGTGGAAGCGGTGAAGCCGATCCTGGCGCCCTACAAGCTGGTCAGCCGCGAGCTGCACCCGCACGATACGGTGGTGCGGGTCGGGCCGCTGGCGATCGGCGGGCGCGAGCTGGCGGTGATCGCGGGCCCGTGTGCGGTGGAAAGCCGCGAGCAGATGCTGGCCAGCGCCCAGGCCGCGGCCGCCGGCGGCGCCAAGGCGCTTCGGGCGGGCGCTTACAAGCCGCGCACCAGTCCGTATGGCTTCAGCGGGCACGGGCCGGAGGGCCTCCGCATCCTGCGCGAGGTCGGCGACGAGGTCGGCCTGCCGGTGATCACCGAAGTGATGGACTCGGCCGACGTCGCCATCGTCGCGGAACATGCCGATGCGCTTCAGATCGGCGCTCGCAACATGCAGAACTTCACCCTGCTGCGGGCGGTGGGCCGGGCGGGCCGGCCGGTGCTGCTGAAGCGCGGCATGTCGGCGCGGCTGGAGGAATGGCTGCTGGCTGCCGAATATCTGCTGGCCGAGGGCAACGACCAGGTCATCCTGTGCGAGCGCGGCATCCGCACCTTCGAGACCGCTACCCGCAACACGCTCGACCTCAATGCAATCCCCTACATCAAGCAGCGCACCCACCTGCCGGTGGTAGTCGATCCCTCGCACGGGACGGGAGTGCGGGACTTCGTCACGCCCATGGCGCTGGCGGCGGCCGCCTGCGGTGCGGACGGGCTGCTGGTCGAGGTGCACAACGATCCGGCGCGGGCGCTGTCGGACGGGGCGCAGTCGCTCTACCCCGATGGATTCGCGAGCCTGATGCGGCAGCTGCGGCCCGTAGCGGAGGCGGTCGGACGCCCGCTCGCATGAGCCCCCTTCTTGGCGGTGAGGCCAGCGCACTGGTGCGGCCGCTCCAGACGGGGCTCGATCCTGCCTCCCTCTACGCGGCCCTGAGCGATGGCGGAAAGCGCGCCGACACGCTGCTGCTCGAGCGCAGCGGCGGGCCGAGCCTGCTGCTCGACCGGGCGGCTATCCGGGTCGAGTGCCGCGGGCCGGAGGTCACGGTGACTGCGCTTGGCCAGAGCGGCCGCAATCTGCTCGACGCCTTCGCCGCCAGTTCCGCGGATCGGCTGGTGGACAGGCCGGAGAAGCAACTGCGCTTGCTGTTCCCGCGCGCGACCGGGATGCACCCCCGCGAACGGCTGGCCGCGCCTTCCCCGTTCGACGCGCTGCGAGCGCTGGTGACCGGCCTTCATGTTCGGACGCCCGAGGAGCCGTTCACGCTGGCCGCGCTCGGCGTAGTCGCGTTCGACCATGTCGACCTATTGGAGGAACTGCCCGCTCCGGCCGAGGACCCGCTGAAGTTTCCCGATTTCATCTTCTGGCTGGCGGAGTCGCTGGTGGTGGTGGAGCCCTCCGGCCGCGCGCGGGCGATCGCCACAGCCTTTGGCGGCGCGGTCCCGACCGAGTATCCGGCGGCCGAGCGGATCGGCGAGCTGATCGCCCGGTGCGAGGCGGCGCCGGCGTTGCCGGAGCCGAAAACGGGGATCGGCGAACCGGATTATCGATCGGCCGATCTTGATGACTCGGCGTTCGAGCAGGTGGTCGGCGAGATGCAGGGGCACATCGCAGCAGGCGAGGTGTACCAGATCGTGCCCTCGCGGACGTTCGGCGCGGCCTGCCCCGACCCGTTCGCGGCCTTTGCGGCGCTGCGCCGGCGCGACCCCAGCCCTTATCACTTTTACGTCCGCGCACCCGAACATCTGCTGCTAGGCGCCTCGCCGGAGACCTCGGTCCGGGTAACGGCGGGCGAGGTCGAGGTGAAGCCGATCGCCGGCACCCGCCCACGCGGCGCGACCGGGGACGAGGACGACCGGCTCGAGGCGGACCTGCGGCTCGACGGCAAGGAATTGGCCGAGCACATGATGCTGGTCGACCTTGCCCGCAACGACGTCGCGCAGGTGAGCCGGCCCGGCACCCGGCGCGTCGCCAAGCTGATGACGGTTGAGCGCTATGCCCGGGTGATGCACCTGGTTTCGTCGGTGACCGGCCGGCTCGGCGATGGGCTCGATGCGGTGCACGCGCTGCAGGCGTGCCTCAACGTGGGCACGCTGACGGGGGCTCCCAAGCTCCGCGCGACCCAGCTGTTGCGGCAAGCGGAGCGGACCAAGCGGGGGCCGTACGGTGGAGCGGTCGGCTGGCTGAACGGGGCCGGCGACATGGACACTGCGGTGGTGATTCGCTCGGCGGTCGTGCGCGACGGCACCGCGTTCGTCCGCGCCGGTGCAGGGGTGGTCCACGACAGCGATCCGGCGGCGGAAGCCGAGGAGACCAAGCGCAAGGCGTCGGCGCTGCTGTCGGTACTTGCGGGAGCGGCGGGATGAGTCGGCCGATCCTGCTGGTCGACAACCTCGACTCGTTCAGCTTCAACCTGGTCGAGACCTTCGAGCGGCTGGGCTGTGCGGTGCAGGTGGTGCGCAACGCGATCGGCGCCGGGGAGGCGTTCGCCACGGCGGAGGCGACCGACGCGACCATCGTGCTGTCGCCGGGGCCTGGCGGACCACGGGATGCGGGCTGCTGCCTAGAGCTGATCGCGCTGGCCAAAGGGCGCCGGCCGCTGCTGGGCGTGTGCCTCGGCCACCAGGCGATAGTGGAAGAGGCCGGCGGGGTGGTGGCGAGAGCGCCGGAGCCGGTGCACGGCAAAAGCGGGCTGGCGACCCATAACGGCCAGGGCGCGTTCGCCGGGCTGCCCAACCCGCTCAAGATCGGCCGCTATCACAGCCTGGCCGCGCTGGAGGTGCCCGAGCGGCTGCAGGTGGATGCACGCTGCGGCGAGGTCATCATGGCGGTGAGCGATCGGACCGCGCTGCAGGTGGGGCTGCAGTTCCATCCCGAGTCGATCCTGACCCCCGACGGCGACCGCCTTCTCCGGAACCTGCTTACCCGCGGAGATTGGCGAGGCGGGGTTGCGCCGTCTGCGGCTAACGGCTAACCGCGATTACAACGTTCTATTACGCTGTAACAGATTGTCTGCCAGTGCCGACCCTCGCCCAAGCCCGTACTAGCCTTACCCAAGACCTTGCGGACGCGCTCGTCGACCTCAAGGACCGGGAGGAGGCGGCGCGCTTCCTGTCCGACCTGTGCACCCCGGCCGAGCTGCACACGCTGGCCGAGCGCTGGCATGTCGCGCGGCTGCTCGATGACGGCGAGCTCACCTATCGGGAGATCCACCAGAAGACGGGGGTGAGCACGACCACCATCGTGCGGGTCGCGCGCTTCCTGCGGCAGGAAGACAATGGCGGGTATCGCCGCCTGCTCGACCGCTTGCGCGAGCGTGCGCAATGAGCCGCGATGGAGATCGCCTGCACCTGGCAGTGCAGAAGTCCGGCCGCTTGTCCGAGCAGAGCCGGCAGTTGCTCAAGGACGCCGGGCTCAAGCTGCTGCAGGGCGGCCGCAACGAGCTCGCGGCGCGGGCGGAGAACTTCCCGCTCGACCTGATGCTCGTCCGCGACGACGACATCCCGACCTTCGTCGCCGACGGCGTGTGCGAGCTCGGGATCGTCGGGCAGAACGTGCTCGAGGAATATGCGCTTGGCCTGCCCGAGCCCCGGATCGAGCAGGTCGCCAAGCTTGGCTTCGGCCGCTGTTCGCTGAAGATCGCGGCGCCGGACAGCCTGCAACGCTTCGAGCTGCCGATGCTCGGAGGCCAGCGGATCGCCACCAGCTATCCCCGGCTGCTTCGCCGCTTCCTGGATTCCAATGCCATCGAGGCCGAAGTCGTGGCGATGCGCGGCGCGGTCGAGCTCGCGCCGCGGCTGGGCATCGCCGGCTTCGTCTGCGACCTGGTCTCCACCGGGGCGACGCTCGACGCCAATGGCCTCGCGCCGGTCGCCGACGTGTTCAACAGCGAGGCGGTGCTGGTCCGGACCATGCGCCCGATTGACGCCGCTCACGCCGACAAGGCCCAGGCGCTGCTCACCCGGATCGACGGGGTGATCGCGACCGCGGAAAGCAAGTACATCGTGCTCAACGCGCCTGAAGGCGCACTCCCCGCCATTACCCGCATCCTGCCCGGTGCCGAGGCGCCGACGGTGGTTCCATTGATCGGCCGGCCGGGTCATGTCGCGGTGCAGGCGGTGTGCCAGGAGTCGGTCTTCTGGGAGACGCTGGAGCGACTGAAAGCGGCGGGTGCGTCGGCGATCCTGGTCATGCCAATCGAAAAGATGTTGCTATGATCGAGATCGGCGACTGGACGGCGGCGAGCGCCGCGGAGCGGAGCGCGATGCTCGCCCGGCCGCGGGGCCGCGAGTCCGGCGCCCTCCTGGAGGGCGTCCGGGACATCGTCGCCGACGTGCGGACCCGCGGCTGGGACGCTCTGGTCGAGCAGGCGTTGCGGATCGACGGGGTCGCGCCGAGCCTGGTGGCGGTTGCGCCCTTTGCCGACAAGGCCAAGCGGACCCTGCCGTCCACCGCCCAGGCTGCGCTGGAACTGGCCTGGCGCAACATCGAGACGTTCCACCGCGCCACGCTGCCCCAGGACGTGGAGGTCGCGCCGATGCCGGGGCTCAGCGTCGCCAAGCGGTGGCGGCCCCTGCCGAGCGCGGGCCTGTACATACCGGGCGGGCGGGCGCCGCTGTTCTCAACCCTGCTGATGCTGGCCATTCCCGCCCGGGTGGCGGGGGTCGAGCGGCTGACGGTGGTGACTCCGCCGCGGCCGGACGGCGGGCTCGATCTGGCGGTGGCGCTGGCAGCCGAGCTGTGCGGGATCGACGCGATCTGGACGGTGGGTGGAGCCCAGGCGATCGCGGCGCTGGCGTTCGGGGCCGGGGACCTCCGGCCGGTGGATCGGATCTGCGGGCCGGGCAATGCCTGGGTCGCGGCCGCCAAGGCCCATGTCGCATCGCTGCCGGGCGGGCCGGGGATCGACCTTCCGGCCGGGCCATCCGAGCTGCTGGTCATCGCCGATGGCAGCGCCGACCCTGCGATGGTGGCGGCCGACCTGCTGAGCCAGGCCGAGCACGACCAGGAAGCGCAAGTCCTGCTGGTCACGCCCGAGCGCGCGCTGATCGATGCAGTTGAGAGTGAGATCGGCCGCCAGATGGCGGCGATCGGCGGCAGCTTTGCTCCGGTGCGCGCCATCCTGTGCGCGGACTTGGACCAGGCCGTGGAGATCGCCAACAGCTATGCGCCCGAGCACCTCAGCCTCGCGACCGGTGCCGCCGATGCGCTGGTGCCACGGATCAACAACGCGGGCGCGATCTTCTCAGGCCACGCCGCGGCGGAGAGCTTCGGCGACTACCTGGCGGGATCGAGCCATGTGCTGCCGACCGACGGCGCGGCCCGGTTCACCGGCGGCATCTCGACGATCAGCTTCATGAAGGCGATCACCGTGCAACGGGTGACCCGAGACGCCGCTGCGGCGCTAGCGCAACCCGCCGCAGCCCTGGCGCGGCTGGAGGGCCTGGAAGCCCATGCGCGCGCCGCTGAAGCGAGGGCAGCGGCATGAGCTTGGCGGAGCGACTGGCCCGGCCGGAGATCCTCGCGCTTCCTGCGGTCGACATCGCCGGCGCGCCGGTGGCGGGCACCATCCGGCTCGACGCCAACGAGAACCCGTTCGAGTCGCTGGTGTCGGGACAGCCGGCCATCAACCGCTACCCGGACCCGCAGCCTGCGCAGCTGCGGCAACGGATGGCGGGCCTGTACGGTGTTCCGGCGGAGTCGCTGTGGGTGACCCGCGGCAGCGACGACGCGATCGACCTGCTGATCCGCGGCTTCTGCCGCGCGGGGGTGGACAGCGTGGGGATCGTCGAACCGACTTTCTCCGCGTACGCCCAGTTCGCGCGCGTGCAGGGCGCCGCGGTGATCGCGGCGCGGTTGACGAGCGATCTGGAGTTCGACGCCGACGCGGTGCTCGCAGCGATGGCGCCGGCAGCCCTCAAGCTGCTGTTCCTGTGCACGCCCAACAACCCGACCGGAACGCCGGTCGATCCCGCGGATGTTCGCCGGATCGCCGCCGCGCTGCCCGACACGCTGGTGGTGGCGGACGAGGCTTATGGCGAGTTCTCCAACTGCCCCAGCCTTGCCGCGGAAGCCGGCCCAATCCCCAACCTCGTCGTGCTCAAGACGCTGTCCAAGGCTTACGGCCTCGCCGGGGCGCGGGTCGGCTGCGCCGTCGCCGATCCCTCGATCATCGACCTGCTCGCGCGGGTGTCTCCGCCTTACCCCTTGCCGGGACCGTCGATCGCGGCCGCCTTGGCGACGCTTGGCCCGGAGCGGATGCCGGTGCATGCCGAGCGGATCGCGCGCTTGCTGGCCGAGCGCGACCGGCTTTTAGGGCAACTCGGGGACACGGAGGGCGTGCGACGCGTGCGGGCGGGGGGCAACTTCCTCTTCCTGGAGGTCGAGCGGCCCGAGGAGCTTGCGCAGCGCCTGGCTGCAGCCGCCATCCGCGTGCGCTTTCGCGCGAAAGCGGCGCCCGGCGGGGTGCGCGTTACGGTTGGGACGGAGGCCGAGAACCAGGCACTGCTCGCCGCGTTCGGGCTGACCCGCGAAGCCGGGTCGTCACGCCGCGCGGAGATCGTCCGCGACACCAACGAGACCCGCATCGCACTCGCGATCGACCTCGACCGGGCCGAGCCGCGGCGGATCGCCAGCGGCATTCCCTTCTACGATCACATGCTCGATCAAGTGGCGGCGCACGGCGGGTTCAGCCTGGTGCTGGCCTGCGAAGGCGACCTGACGATCGACCCGCACCACAGCGTCGAGGACATCGCGATCGCGCTCGGCACTGCGCTCAAGCAGGCGCTGGGAGACAAGCGGGGCATCGGGCGGTTCGGCTTCGCCCTGCCGATGGATGAAACCCGGGCCGAGGTGCTGATCGACCTGTCGGGTCGGCCGTTCGCGCGCTTCGAGGGCAGCTTCGCGTCGGCCGCGGTTGGCGGCCTGCCGACCGAGCTGGTGCCGCACATCTTCCGCAGCCTGGCCGACAGCCTCGGCGCCGCGGTCCATGTGCGGGTGGACGGCGAGAACGACCATCACAAGGTGGAGGGCTGCTTCAAGGCGCTCGGCCGCGCTCTGCGCACGGCAGTCGCGCTCGAAGGCCGGGGCGATGCGCTCCCCTCGACCAAGGGCGTGCTGTGACCGGGCTGGCCGTGCTCGACGTCGGCTACGGCAATACCGATTCGATCCGGCTCGCCTTTGAACGGCTCGGGGCGGCTGTGGAGCTGACCGCCGATCCGGCGGAGGTCGAACAAACGCCGCGGCTGGTGCTGCCGGGGGTGGGCTCGGCGAAGTATGCGATGGCGCGGCTGGCCGAGCTGGGGCTGCTCGAGGCGCTGCGCCGCCGGACGGGACCGACGCTCGGCATCTGTCTCGGCATGCAGCTGTTGTTCGAGCATTCGGAGGAGGGCGATACGCCCTGCCTTGGACTGATTGAGGGCCGCGTGCGCGCCATGACGGCGGCGCCGGGCCACCCGGTGCCCCACACGGGCTGGACGCGGCTCGAGTGGGCCGATGAGGCAACCGGATTGATCGCCGGAGACTATCTGTACTTCGCGCACAGCTTCGCCTGCGACGACGGACCCGCCACCGCGGCACGGGCGACTTATGGCGGGCAGACGATGCCTGCGGCCCTCCGGGCCGGGCACCTGTGGGGGGCGCAGTTCCACCCGGAACGCTCGTCCGCCGCCGGGGCGAGCTTCCTCCAGGCGTTCCTCGACGCATGAAGCTGATTCCTGCCATCGACCTGATCGGCGGCCGCTGCGTCCGGCTCGCCCAAGGCGATTTCTCGCGCAAGACAGTCTATTCGGACGATCCGGGAGCCGCGCTGGCCGACTTCGCCGCCGGCGGCGCGGAGCTGGCCCATCTCGTGGACCTCGATGGCGCGCGGGCGGGCGAGCCGCGCCAGCACGGACTGTTCGAGCGTCTTGCTGCCTCCGCGACGGTCGCCCTGCAAGTCGCCGGCGGCTTCCGGACTGCGGAGCAGGTCGCGCGAGTTCTCGACGCAGGCGTCCGGCGAGTGGTGATCGGCAGCCTCGCGCTGACCGATCCAGCGGCGTTCGCGGCGATGCTGGAGCGCTTCGGGCCGGAGCGACTGACGCTCGCGCTCGACGTGCGGCTGGAGAATGGCACCGCGACCGTCGCCACCCATGGCTGGTGCCGCGGTTCGGCCAGCAGCCTGCACGAGGTGCTGCGCCGCTTTCCGGCCGTGCGGCACCTGCTGGTGACCGACATCGCCCGCGACGGCATGCTGGGCGGACCGAACGTGGCGCTCACCGCGGCGATCGTGCGCGACTTTCCACAGGTCGAGCTGCAGGCCTCGGGCGGAGTGGCCGCGCTTGCTGACCTCGGGGCACTGCGCGACGCAGGCGCGGCGGCGGCGATCGTCGGCAAGGCTTTCTGGGAGGGCCGCTTCACCGTCGCCGAAGGGGTCGCCCATGCCCGCGGCTAGGATCATTCCCTGCCTCGACGTCGCCGACGGCCGGGTGGTGAAGGGCGTCCGCTTTCGCGATCACCGCGACGTCGGCGACATCGTCGACCATGCGCTGCGCTACCGCGACGAGGGTGCGGACGAGCTCGTGTTCTACGATATCACTGCTAGCCCGGACGGCCGCAGCGTGGATACCGCCTGGGTGCGGCGGGTGTCGGCGGTGATTGACATTCCCTTCTCGGTAGCGGGCGGGATCCGCGACGTGGACACGGCGGCGCGCTGCCTGGGCGCGGGCGCTGACAAGATCAGCGTTAACTCGCCGGCGCTGGAGCGGCCGGAACTGATCGCCGAGCTGGCCGACGCCTTCGGCCGGCAGTGCGTCGTCCTCGGTATCGACAGCCGCCGCGGGTCCGATGGCAGGCTGACCGTCAAGCAATACAGCGGCAGCCCGGATGCGACTCGTGATTCGGGGCGCGAGACGCTGCCATGGGCGGTCGAGGCAGTGCGGCTCGGCGCCGGGGAGATCGTCCTGAACTGCGTCGACCAGGACGGCGTGCGGCAGGGCTATGACCTTGCCCAGCTCGCCGCCCTGGTCGCGGCCGTGGACGTCCCGGTGATCATATCAGGCGGGGCAGGCGAGCCGGCGCACTTCGCCCAGGCGTTCGCCGCTGGCGCCAGCGGAGCGCTCGCCGCAAGCGTGTTCCACGACCGCCGGATCGCCATCCCCGAGCTTAAGCAGTTCCTCGCCGGAGAAGGGGTGGAGGTGCGCCGATGATCGATCCCGAGACGCTCGAGTGGAACAAGGCGGACGGCCTCGTCCCGGCGGTCGTTCAGGACGCAGCCACCGGCGAGGTGCGGATGCTGGGGTACATGGACCGGGCCGCGCTCGACGCGACGCTGCGCGACGGGTTCGTCACCTTTCATAGCCGCTCGCGCGGGCGGCTGTGGCGCAAAGGCGAGAGCAGCGGCAATGTGCTGGAGGTCGTCGATGTCCGGTCCGACTGCGATCGCGACGCGTTATTGATCCTCGCCCGGCCGCACGGTCCCACCTGCCACACCGGCGCGGTGAGCTGCTTCGGCGGCGACGGCGCGCCCGGTACCGGGTTCCTGGGCGAACTCGGCCGCCTGATCGAGGAGCGCGCCAGGGCCGACTCGGCAGAAAGCTATACGGCGCGGCTGCTTGCCGGCGGGGTCAAGCGAGTGGCGCAGAAGGTCGGGGAAGAGGGCGTGGAGGTCGCGCTGGCCGCCGTGGCCGGTGACGCGGAGGAGGTAACCGCCGAAGCGGCCGACCTCGTCTACCATCTTAGCGTACTGCTGCAGGCGGCGGGCAGCTCATGGGAAGAGGTAACGGTCGAATTGAACCGCCGTCACGCGAGCAGCGCCAGCGCCTCGTCATAGAGCGCTTTGGTAGACGCGGCGACGACCCGTCCGCTTTCGAACGCCGTGTCGCCCCGCCAGTCGCCGATGTGCCCGCCCGCGCCGCGCACCACCGCGACCAGCGCGTCATAGTCGTGCGGCTGGAGCCCGCTTTCGACCACCAGGTCGAGATCGCCGGTGGCGACCCGGGCGTAGGCCATGGCGTCGAGACCAAAGCGCACCAGCCGCGCTCGGCCACGCACCCGTTCGACCGCCGCGGCTTCGTCCGGGGAGAAGAGGAACGGATCAGTGGTGGAGAAACGCGCCTCGGCCAGCACGGCGCAGCCGCTGGTGCGCACGGGCTCGCCGTTGCGCCGGGTTTCGCCGGCCAAGCCGATCAGGGTCTCGTCCAGCGCCGGCAGGTCGATCATGCCTGCCACATGCTGCCCGTTTTGGAGCAGCCCGACCAGCACCGCCCAGCTCGGCAAGCCGCACAGCAAGGCGCGGGTGCCGTCGACCGGATCGAGGCTCCAGCGCAGCGGCGCGTCGCCCCGCGAAAGGCCATATTCCTCTCCCCAGATGCCATGGCCCGGGAAGCTGCGCTCGATCAGCTCGCGCATGGCACGCTCGGCAGCCCGATCCGCCGCGGTGACCGGGTCATAGCCGCTCGCCGCTTTGTTCTCGCCGACCAGGCCCACCGCCATCTCGGCGCGGATCGCCGCGCGGGCTGCAGTGGAGAGCTGTTGAAAGAAAGCGATGTCCACCTGTCGCAATCAGCAGGTCGTCGGGCAGGGGGCAAGTCCCGCGGACTTCTGACTGAGCGATCGCGCAAAAGGCACTTGCGTCCGAGTTACAAATGTAACATACGCTACAAATGTAGCCATGGAGTGAGTCGTGCTGAACCGCTTGCCGCCCAAGGAACGCCAGATCGTCGACCTGCTCTACCAGCGCGGCGCCATGACGGCAGCGGAGATTACCGGCTCGCTGCCGGCGCCGCTCAGCGGATCGGCCGTCCGGACCATGCTGCGCCGCCTCGAAGACAAGGGCTTCGTCGTCCGGGCCGATAGCGAGCGCGGCTTCCTTTATAGTCCCGCGGTTCCCGACCAGACCGCGCGCAAGTCGGCGCTGTCGGAGGTGGTCCGCGTCTTCTTCAATGGATCGCCGACCAGCGCGGCCAGTGCCCTGCTGGGCATGTCCGACCGGATCGATGCCGACGAACTGGACGAACTCGAGAAGCTGATCGCCGAAGCGCGCAAGGCAGGGGAGAGCTGAGATGGAGCTGCTGATTCCGTTCGCGCTGAAGTCCCTGCTGATCGCGGGCCTGACGCTAGGGCTGCTGCGGCTGCTGCTGTCCCGTTCCGCTGCCGAGCGCAGCATGGTCGCGCACCTGGGCCTGCTGGCGCTGCTGATCGTGCCGCTCGGGTCGATGTTCCTGCCGCGCCTGGTCGTCCAGGTGCCCACCGCGGCCGCAGCCGCGCCGGAGATCGCGCCCGCAGCGACCGGGGCAGCGATCCCGCAGGCTGCTGCGCTGCCGGTCAGCGCTGGGGCCCCCGCGGTGACCGCGTTCGAGCCGGTCAGCCTGTGGCCGCTCGCCTATGGGTTTCCGGTCGCGCTGCTGCTTGCCGTGACGCTGCTGGCGGTGACACGCCTGCTGGCGCTCAGGGCCAAGGCTTCGGTGCTGGTGGATCCCTCATGGTTGACCGCGCTGGCGCATGCCCAGCGCCGCATGGGGTTCAAGCACGGCACGGCCCTGCTCACCAGCAGCGAGCTCAGATCGCCGATCAGCTGGGGCCTGTTGCGGCCGGTGATCCTGCTCAACGAGGAAGCGCTGGGAGCGCGGCACGAAGCCGAGGCGATCATCGCCCATGAGCTGGCCCATGTGCGTGGCCTGGACTGGGCCAAGCTCCTGCTGGCGCGGATCGTCAGCGCTATCTTCTGGTTCAACCCGCTGGTCTGGCTCCTCGCCCGCGAGGCCCATCAGCTGCGCGAGGAGACCGCCGACGATGCGGTGCTCGCCGCTGAGGTCGCCAGCGCCGACTACGCCCAGCTGCTGGTCGGCGTCGCGCGGCACGATTGCAACGGCCTGCTGCTCGGCGCACATGGCGTCGCTCCGGCCAAGGGCAGCCTGTCGCGCCGGGTTCGCCGGGTGCTCGACGGCAATCTGCGGCGGGCGCCGGTCGCCCGTGGCTTCGCCGCCGGCGTGGCCTTCGGGGTGATCGGCACCGCAGCCCCGCTGGCCGCGCTGACCTTCACGCCCCAGGCCGCCGACCGCGCCGCCAAGCCCTACTACGTCGCCGCGGCCGAGCCGGAGCAGTCGCTGCCCTCGCTGGTCGCGCAGTCGGTGGCGGAGGCGACCGCCTCCACCGGTGAGGCGGTCTCGGCGCAGGTAGCCGCGGCCCTCGCCGGCGAGTCGACAGCCCTCCAAGTGGCCGAGCAGGTTCGGGCAGACCGGTCGCGTCTGCTGGCCGAGCGGGTCAAGTACGCCGCCGCGCACCCACACCCGTCGGCGCCGGTAGCAGCCGGTGGGGACCGGCGAGCCGCGGAAGAGGGCACTGCAGACTCGGAGATCGATGAGGCTATCGCCGCGAGGGCGGTCGGGATCACCCCCAGCTATGCTGCACGGATTCGTGTGGCCGCCCCTTGGTTGCGGCTCGACGCGGGCGACCTAGTCGGGATGCGAGCGGTTGGGATCACGCCGGAATGGCTAAGCGAGATGACAAGGGCAGGCTACCGCTCCGCCGACGCCGGCGACTTGACGGGCGCCCGGGCCATGGGGATCACGGGATCCTATGTCCGGGAGCTCGCGGCGGCGGGTTACCGCAACGTGTCGCTGGGCGCGCTCACCTCGATGCGCGCCATGGGGGTCACCGGCAGCTACATCCGCGACCTTCGCGCGGCGGGAGTGACGGGCCTCACGCCCAACAAGCTGATCGAATTACGTGCCCATGGAATCAGTGCGGCGGCCTTACGCCGGGCTGGTGATTACCGGTCGGACGAGCACGAGTCCGAAGTGCCTGAAACGCCCGAACCGCCTGACCCGCCCGAGCTCACCGGACCCGATCCGCACCCGCACGACGATCACGACGAATAAGGGCGGCCCGACTGACAGCATTGCGACTTGGCAACGCCCCCGCCCGGGCGAACGGGCGAGGCTTGCCTGCCGAACGACCTACAGGAGTTTGCGCCATGAACCGACCGCTTGCGCTACTGATCGCCGTTCTGCTGACCTGCGTTAGCCTGACTTCGGTCGGACTCGCGGCCGAACTGGGTCGCTTGAGCTTCCATCTTTCAGCAGGGCCAGAGAACCGTCTGCAGCTCAGCCTGTCCGATGATGGCGAGCGCGACAACCGAGCCAGCAGCAGCTTCGAAATCCGCGACTTACGAGGACTCGATCGCGCCGCTCTGGTTGGTCCCGCGAGCAGCCCCGTCAACTTCGCGCTGGTGCGTGAAGCGGGCCGCTTGGATTGCGTCGGAAACGGCCGGAACCGGGCCGCGACGGGTAGCTGCCGCTTCAGTCCGGACGCGGCCTTCGCTGACTTGTTGGCAGCTCGCCGCATCGGCCGGCCAGACCGGCGGGAAGCGTTCGGCCTCGCCATGGTCGGGGCGAGCCGCGCGCTGGTGGAGGCGATTGCCGCGGCGCGCTACCCGGCGCCGAGCATCGACGACCTGACGGCGCTTGCTGCCATCGAAGTCACCCCAGCCTACATCGCCGAGCTATCGGCCGGAGGTCACCGGCCGACCCGCATCTCGGACCTGATCGCGTTCAAGGCGCTCGGCGTCACGCCGGCTTACCTCGGGTCGCTGCGCAGTGTCGGCTACGATCGCCTGTCGGCCAACGAGGTCGTTCAGCTGAAGGCGCTGGGGGTCACCGCGGAGTACATCGCCGGTCTTCAGCGGCGCGGCTACCGGAACGTCCCGGTGGGCAAGCTGATCGAGCTCAAGGCGATGGGCGTGACTCCAGCAGAAGTCGGCTCGCTCCGCAGCGGAGGGTGGATGTCCATCTCCGCCGACGAGCTGATCCGGTTGCGGCTGGCGGGCTTGCTGCCCTAGCCGACCGCCTGTCGGCCTGGATCTTTCGCAGGAGGTCCCGACCCACTAGCTCAGGGGAGAAACGTCAAGGATCGACCCATGCTGGCAATGCTTCTCCTGGTTGCGCAAACGACGAGCCTGGGGGCGAACAACCATTCGGTCGACCTGCCGTTGCGAGCCCCGGCCGGAGCCCCCGCGTTCGCCGACGAGTTCAGTGGCCGACGAATAAACGCTTCCAGATGGCGGTACGACACGTCGCGCAACGCGGCCGGCTGGCACAACAACGAGCGGCAATATTACTCGGCAGCGCGGGCCGAGAACGCCCGGATTGAACGCGGCGCCCTGGTCATTGAGGCGCGCCGTGAGCTGCTGAAGGCGCGCTTCGCCGACTGGGGCGGCCAGGCCTACAGCTCCGCGCGGCTGGTGACTCGCCAGCCGCTGGGTTACGGCTTCTACGAAGTGCGCGCCAAAGTGCCGTGCGGGCGGGGCGCTTGGCCCGCCATCTGGCTGCTGCCGGCCGACGGCAAGTGGCCCGACGCGGGCGAGATCGACATCATGGAGATGGTTGGGTGGGACCCGAACGTCATCCATGGCACGCTGCACAGCGGCGCCTTCAACCATGCCAAGGGCACGCAGCGCGGCGCGCAGAAGCGGGTTCCCACCAGCTGCTCGGCTTTTCACCGCTACCAGCTCGACTGGCAGCCGGATGCCATTACGGTCGGGGTGGACGGTCGCGCATTCTTTCGCGTGTTGAACGACCAGCCGGGTGGCGCCGCGGCCTGGCCGTTCACCCGGCCCTACCAGCTGATCCTCAACCTCGCCGTGGGCGGCGACTGGGGCGGGCAGAAGGGGATCGACGACAAGGCTTTTCCGCAGCGGATGACGGTGGATTACGTTCGCCACTGGCCCAGCGCTGATGCAAGAAAGCGACAATCCCGCTGACAATTTGTGACGGCCAAGGGCACGGCTTGACAATCGTTTCCTGAAAGTGAACGTTCTCAACCGATTTACGGAGGGGAACTTTCTCGATGGTAAGCTGCTCGGCGCGCTCGTTTTCCCGATTCGCGGCAGGCGTCTCGGCGCTCGCTCTCGCAACCATGTCAGAGCATGCTTGGGCGCAGGACACGGCGGCGCAGGACACGGCATCGACCGTGGGGCAGCCAGGCGACTCCGAAATCCCGGATCAGCCCGCTCCGACCGGGGTGACCGAACCGACGAACGAGGAGATCGTCGTTACCGGCATCCGCCGCAGCTTGCGCGAGTCGGTCAACATCAAGCGCAACGGGCAGGGCGTCGTCGACGCGATTTCCGCTGAGGACATCGGCAAGTTCCCCGACACCAACCTCGCCGAGTCGCTGCAGCGCATTACCGGCGTGTCGATCGATCGGTCGAATGGCGAAGGCTCAACCGTCACCGTTCGCGGCTTCGGTCCGGAGTTCAACCTCGTCGTTGTAAATGGACGCCAGATCCCGACGGCATTCCTCGGCGGGGGTGACGCTCCGCCTTCCACACGCTCTTTCGACTTCGCCAATCTCGCGGCGGAGGGGATCGCGGCGGTCGAGGTCTACAAGACCGGCCGCGCGACCGTTCCGTCAGGTGGCATCGGCTCGACCATCAACATCCGCACTCCCCGTCCGCTGGACCGCCCAGGGCTCCGTGGCAGCGTCGCGGTCAAGGGCGTGCTCGACAGCTCGCAGAACGGCAAGAACGATATCACGCCGGAGGTGTCGGGCATTATCAGCTCGACGTTCGGCAATGACGATCAGTTCGGTGTGCTGATCTCCGGCGTCTACGCGCGCCGCAAGGCGAGCACGAACGTGGCCAACGTCGGGTACCGTGACGGCTACCTGGGTTCGGAGAACAACTGGGGCTCGCTCGCTCAGCCCGGCGATCCGCGCTTTGGAAACATCATCAATCGCCCGGGGCCGAATGACGTCTATGAGGTGCCGCAGAACGCGTCCTACGACCTGAATGACATCGATCGCGAACGGATCAACGGTCAGCTCGTGCTGCAATGGCGCCCGACCGAAAACCTGACTGGGACCATCGACTATCTGTATGCGCGCAACGAAGTCGAGAACCGCAACAGCAATGTCGGCATCTGGTTCAATCACAATGACACGTCGAGCGAGTGGACCGATGGACCGGTCGCCGGGCCGGTCTTCTACACGGAGCGGTTCCGCGCGGATGAGAACAAGGACCTGTCTTACAGCGGCGGACTGACCGCAAGCCGCACGCTGACGAAGGTGCTGGGTGGTAATCTGACCTGGGCCCCGTTCGACAACGCCACGGTGACGCTCGACGCGCACCATTCCTCCGCCGAAGCCAAGCCCACGAACCGTTTCGGCAGCAGCATGTCGTTCGGCACCGCCGTCTTCGGGGTGGCGAACCAGACCATCCGGTTCGACGACGAAGGCCTGCCGATCATCTCCTATAACATGCACGAGGGCATCGACGCGCTTGATGCTGCCAACATCCGCACCACCGGCAACGCGTTCCGCAACGCTTACTTCAAGGACCGCATCGACCAAGTGCAGCTACGCGCCAACGTGGAAGACGTGGGCGGCTTTGTGGACAGCTTGGATTTCGGCCTATCCTACACGAACAACAAGATCCGGTCGGCGTTCGGCACGCTTCAGAACGACACCTGGAGCGGCTCAACAACGCCGGAGCAGGTGCCGGACGACTTCTTCACGCTTGAGCCGTTGCCTAGTCGTTTCGAGGGCGTGAGTGGCTCGGGCGACATCATCCCGAGCTTCTATACCTTCGACGTGCCTACCTTGGTCGACTTCCTCGACGACCTGAATGGCATCTGTGGCGGTGACGGCAACTGCCTGGCCGACTTCACGACCGATCGGCGCGTGACGGAAAAGGTGCTTGCCCCGTTTGTGCAGGCCAATAGCAGATTTGACCTGTTTGCGCGCCCGGCCAATCTCATTGCCGGCCTGCGCTACGAGTATACCAGAGTGGACTCGGCGGCCCTGGTGCCTGTTCCAATTGGAACGGCGCAGGTATCTGATAACGAGTTTAGCGTGTTGTTTGGCACGGAACGCACATTTACTTCCTTCAAGGGAGATTATCGCAATCTATTGCCCTCCGTCGATTTCGACATTGAAGCGCTCAAGAACGTTAAACTTCGCGCATCATACAGTCACACCATCACCCGCGCGCCCTATGATGCGTTGCAGGGCGGGCAGACGATCGATCCCCTGTTTCGCATTGGGGGCGGATTTGGCTCCCAAGGCAATCCCGGCCTGATCCCGTTCAAGTCGAAGAACATCGATCTGTCGGCCGAATGGTACTATGGGCGCGAGAGCTACCTGTCGGTCGGTTTCTTCAACAAGAATGTCTCGAACTTCATTTCCTCGACCCGGGTGGATCTATCCTCCTCCACGCCTGGTTCGCTAGTCACCGGCCTGACCAATCCGGCCTTCGGTCCGCGGGCAGATGCGGCCCGTGCTGCGCTGGGAGACACCGCTTCGGGCATCGCCCTGCGCGACTACATCCTGCGCACGTTCCCCGAGACGAGCCGGGTCACGGGGTCGACAGTTGTCGGTGGCGTCACCTACCTGACGGGGCAGATATTCGGCACGCCAGAAGACGCGCCGCTCAATTTCCAGATCTCCACGCCGATCAACAGCGACGAGACCGCGAAGCTTCGTGGTTGGGAGTTTGCGGTCCAGCACAACTTCTGGGACACGGGCTTCGGCGCCATCCTCAATTACACCATCGTGAATGGCGACGTTACTTACGACAACACGCAGCCCGCGAGCGTGGCTCAGTTCGCGCTGACAGGGCTCAGCGACAGCGCAAATGCGGTCCTCTTCTATGACAAGAACGGCCTGCAGGCGCGCGTGGCCTACAATTGGCGCGACAAGTTCCTAGCCGGAACGGGACCCAATCCCTTCTACGTCGAAGCCTACGGACAGGTCGACGGCAGCGCGAGTTACGAGTTCCGGCGCGGTCTGACCGCCTTTGTGGAAGGCATCAACCTGACCGGATCCAGCCGTCGCGGGCATCGCCGTTCGGATCGCAACGTGTTCTTCGCATCGCCAGGCTTCGCGCGTTATTCGGCGGGTCTTCGCGTAGCGTTCTAGCAGGAGCGAGTTTGCCGGGGACGTTGCAGGAAGCCCATCGGTCGGTAAGGATGGGCTTCGTGCACCAACGGGCAAGCGGAAGGAAGCGCGCTGGCTGACGCTCCGGATGGATCTAGTGAACCGATGGCAGGTCAGGCAGTCCGCAGGATCGTGATCGTGGGGGGCGGCACGGCCGGCTGGCTCGCCGCCTGCCTGCTCGCGGCGCGCGCGGGCGAATGTGCTGCGGTGCCGCTCGACATCACCCTGATTGAATCTCCCGACGTTCCGACGGTCGGGGTCGGCGAGGGCACCTGGCCGACGATGCGCGGCACCTTGCAGCGGATCGGGATCGGCGAGGCCGAATTCCTGCTGGCGTGCGATGCCTGCTTCAAGCAGGGCTCGCGCTTCGACGGCTGGCGGACGGGTGAGGCCGGCGATAGCTACTACCACCCGTTCGGACCGCCGGTCGAGGGGACCCCGCGCGAGCTCGTTGCAACATGGCACAAAGAGCTGGCGGCGCGGCCGTTCGCGGAAGTTGTGAACCCACAGCCGCGGGTGTGCGCGCTCGACCTGGCCCCGCGCCAGCGCACGATGCCGAACTACGCGGGCGCGCTGAACTACGCCTATCACTTCGATGCCGGGAAGTTCGCCTCCCTGCTCGCGCGCCATGGCCGCGAGCGATTGGGCGTCCGTCACCTCCGCGATCACGTCACCGGGGTCGAGCGGGAGGAGAACGGCGACATCGCCGCCGTGGTCGCCCGTCACGCGGGACGGGTGGAGGGCGACCTGTTCATCGATTGCAGCGGTCATGCCGCGCTGCTGATCGGACAAGAACTTGGCGTGCCGTTCCAGGACCGCAGCGGCGAGCTGTTCAACGACCGCGCGCTGGCAGTGCAGGTGCCCGTGGAGCCGGACAGCGCTATCGCGTCGCAGACGGACGCCACCGCCCATGCGGCCGGCTGGATCTGGGACATCGGCCTGCCGAGCCGCCGGGGGATCGGTTGCGTTTATTCGTCCAGCTTCGCCAGCGACGACCAGGCCGCCGCAACGCTGCGCGGCTATGTTCAGGCCAAGCTGCCGGACGCCGATGCGGACCGGCTGTCGTTCCGCCGGCTCACTTTCCGCTCGGGGCACCGCGAACGCTTCTGGGAGCGCAACTGCCTGGCGGTCGGGCTGTCCGCCGGCTTCGTGGAGCCCCTGGAAGCTTCGGCGATCGTGCTTATCGAGCTGTCGCTCGACGGCTTGGCCGAGAACTTCCCGGCCGACCGGGCAGCCATGGCCCTGCACGCCCGCCGCTTCAATGCGCTGTTCCGCTATCGCTGGGACCGCATCGTCGAGTTTCTGAAGCTCCATTACCTGCTGAGTGAACGCACAGAGCCTTATTGGCGCGCGCACCGCGACCCCGCGTCCGTTCCGGAGCGGCTGGCCGAGCTGCTCCGCATCTGGCGGGACCAGCCGCCGTCGCGCTACGACCTGCCGCAGATGGATGAAGTGTTTCCCGCGGCAAGCTACCAATATGTGCTGTACGGCATGGGCTTCCCCGCGCCTCCGGACCGGGCTGGCCGGCCGGACATGGCGGATGGAATGGCGAAGCTGTTCGGCCAGGTTGAGCAACGCGGCCGCGCGCTGGCCGCTGGCCTACCGACGAATCGCGTCTACATGGAAGGTCTGCGCGCCGAGAGCTTGCGCACGGGGCAGTTGGAATCGGGCGGCTGAGATGGCGAACCATGTGCTCCTCGACAGCCGCACCCATGCCGAGCTGCGCATCCGCACCGACCGCGGGGCGGAGCTTGGCGACGGGATCATGTCCTGCCTGGCCGTGCCGGCCGAATTCCGCAGCCTGCAGAACGAATATCCGATCCTGTTTCGGCTGAGCCTGGAGCGGGACAGCTACGGCGCGGTTGCCTTGCTGGGCTTCGAAACGGGCGAGAACCTCTACCTGCAGGATGGCCGCTGGGACGCGCGTTATGTGCCGCTTGCCCTGGACATCCAGCCGTTCCTGATTGGCATGGCGGAGCCCGAGGCGGAGACCAAGCAGGTTCATGTCGACATGGACAGCGCCCGGGTGGCTGCGAGCGAAGGCGTGCGCGTATTCGATGAGCACGGCCGGGCGACTCCCTATCTGGAGGAGATCGCGGAGAAGCTGGGCGCGCTTGATGAAGGCTACCAGGCTTCCGACGACTTCCACGCCGCCCTTCGCCGCTATGAACTGCTCGAACCGATGACGTTCGAGGTGACCTTGGACGACGGCTCCACCAATCGCCTCGTTGGTTTCCATGTCATCGACGAAGACCGGCTGCGCGCCCTCGATCCGGTCGCGGTCGCGGAGCTGCATTCCGGCGGCCACCTCCTGCCGATCTTCATGGCAATGGCTTCGCTGGCCAACCTCGGCGGGCTGGTCGCACGCAAGAACCGGCAACACCCCGATGGCTGAGGCCGGTCTCGGCCTGCTCGGCGCGCTGGCCCGGGTTCCGGAGGTGCAGCTTGCTGCCGGCCAAGCGCTGGACGCGCAATTACGTTCGGCGAACGCCCCGTTCGTGGTCCGCGGCCTGGTGGCGGACTGGCCGCTGGTGCAGGCCGGCGCCCGGTCGGCGGAGGAAGCGCGCCAGTATCTGTTGCAGCGGGCCGTGCAGCGCCCGTTTGTGGCGTCGGTCGGCACGCCGGAGAACGGCGGCCGCCTGTTCTATGACGAACATATGGGCATGAACTTCCGCTCGGTGAGCGCCAAGCTGCCGGACGTGTTCGCCAGGATCGCCGCCGACGAAGACAAGTCCGACGCCCGGCCGATCTACCTGGCGTCCATCGACGTGCACCAGTTCTTCACCGGCCTGCACGAGGCGAACCACGTCGATCTCGGCGACCGGTCTCCCCTGGCCAGCATCTGGATGGGAACGCGGACGCGGATTGCCGCGCACAACGACTTTCCCGACAACCTAGCCTGCGTGGCCGTGGGCCGCCGCCGCTTTATCGTGTTTCCGCCCGACCAGTTCCGCAACCTCTATCTTGGCCCCGTCGACAACACCCCGGCCGGCCGCGCGGTCAGCATGGTCGATTTTCATGCCCCCGATTTCCAGGAACATCCGCGCTTCCGCGAAGCCCTGCGTCACGCGCAGGTTGCCGAACTCGACGCGGGCGATGCCGTGTTCATCCCGTCGATGTGGTGGCACCATGTCGAGGGACTTGAGCCGTTTAACGTGCTGGTCAACTATTGGTGGCGCGATACGCCGCGCTGGCTGGGTCAGCCGCAGGACGCGCTCAACCATGCGATGCTGTCGGTTCGCGACCTGCCGGCCGATCAGAAGCGGCATTGGCGCGACCTGTTCGACTATTATGTATTCAACGACGATGAGGAAACGGTGGCGCACATCCCACCCGGCGCGCGCAGCGTGCTGGCCCCGCTGACCGCCGAAAGCGCCGGCCGCATCCGCGCCTTTCTCCTGCGGTCGCTCAGCCGGTGAGCGCGAACCAGCGCATTCGGCGGGTCATCATCGCCGGCGGCGGCACCGCCGGGTGGATGGCTGCGGCCGCGATCGCGCGAACGATGGGCCGGACGGTCGAGGTCACGCTGGTCGAATCCGATGCGATCGGCACCATCGGCGTGGGCGAGTCCACCATTCCGCCGCTGGTGACCTACAATCGGCTACTCGGCATCAACGAAGCCGAGTTCATGCGGGCGACCCAAGCGACGTTCAAATTGGGCATCGCCTTTGATGGCTGGAAGGAGCCTGGCCGTAGCTACTTCCATTCGTTCGGCCTGACCGGCAAGGATCATTGGGCCGCGGGCTTTCAACACTTCTGGATGTACGGGCGTGAGAACGGCCACCCGCAGCTATATGATGATTACTGCCTGGAGCTCGTCGCGGCTCTGAAGAACAAGTTCGCGCACCTGCCCGAGGAGCGAATGAACTATGCCTACCAGCTCGACTCCGGGCTGTACGCCAAGTTCCTGCGCGCCATGGCCGAAGGGGACGGCACGACGCGGATCGAAGGCAAGATCGCGGAGGTCCAGCTCGACGGCGAAAGCGGCGACATTGCAGCCTTACTGCTGGTATCCGGCGAGCGGGTGGAAGGCGACCTGTTCCTCGATTGCACCGGCTTCCGTGCGCTGCTGATCGAAGGGGCGCTGCATGCCGGGTTCGACGACTGGACGCATTACCTGCCCTGTGATTCCGCCATCGCGATCCAGACGGAGAGCGTTCGTTCGGCCGTGCCATATACCCGGGCGATGGCGCACGACGCGGGCTGGCAGTGGCGGATCCCGCTGCAACACCGCACGGGCAACGGCCTGGTCTATTGCAGCCGCTATCTCGATCGAGAAGCGGCGCTCGAGCGGCTGCTCGGCAACATCGAGGGGCGCACGCTTACCCAGCCCAACTTCTTGCGCTTCGCGGCAGGCGCGCGGCGGCGGCAATGGCACCGCAACTGCATCGCGGTCGGCCTGTCGGGCGGGTTCATGGAGCCGCTGGAGTCCACCAGCATCCACCTCATTCAGCGCGCGGTGCTGCGGCTCATCCGGATGATGCCGCTGGGCGAGATCAGCGCGCGCGACATCGACGAATTCAACGAGCAGCAGTTCACCGACATGCTGCAGATCCGCGATTTCCTGGTGCTGCACTACAAGGTTACCGAGCGGCGCGACAGCCCGTTCTGGCGTTATTGCAGCTCGATGGAGATCCCCGACACGCTCCACCAGAAGATCGAGCTGTTCCGCGAAACTGGACGCGTGTTTCGCAAGAATGAGGAGCTGTTTGCGGAGAACAGCTGGGTGCAGGTGATGATGGGGCAGGGTATCACGCCGCGGACCTATCATCCGATCGCCGAAAAGCTGCGTGACGAAGAACTGGCTCGCTTGCTCAAGGGCATTCGCGACGACGTTACACGCACCGTCGCGTCCTTGCCCGATCATGCCGCCTACGTCGCACATTATTGCGGGTCGGCGCGGGTCGACGCCGCTGCATAGGGGCGCGCTCTGATGACCGAGGACGGAGGACCCGCGTCGCCGCGGCGCCCGCGTGCGGTCACCATCAAGCATGTCGCCGCCGAAGCGGGTGTGTCGCTGCAGACGGTATCGCGAGTCATCAACGACGGGCCGAACGTTCGCGCCGAGATCAAGCAGCGGGTTAACGATGCGATCGATAAGCTGGGCTACGTGCCCAGTCTCGCCGCGCGGCGCATGGGCGGCACCCGATCCTACCTGCTGCTGGCATTGAACGATCGTGACCGGACCATCGACGGCTGGCAGTCGGGCGACGGCACGGACTGGGTCGATCAAATGCTGCTCGGCGGAATGCTCAAGTGCGCCGAGCACGGCTATCGGATGATCTTCGAACTCGTCGACACGCACGACGCGCGGGTCGAGCGTGCGATCAACGGCGCCCTGGCGCAGCTCCATCCCGATGGTGTGATCCTGACGCCCCCGCATGGCGACAACCCGGTGATCACCGATCTGCTGACGGCAAAGAAGATCCCGTTCGCGAGCATCGGCTCGGCGGGTGGACCGGGCTTTGCCGTCGGAATGGACGACGCGGAAGCCGCAAAGACCGCCACCGACCACCTCCTGTCGCTCGGCCACCGTCGCATCGGCTTCATCAGCGGCAGCCCGGAATATGCGTTGAGTGGAGCGCGGCTCGAAGGTTACCGGTGCGCCTTGCGCGAAGCCGGCTTCGCCGAAGATCGCACGTTGGTTGCACAGGGCGATTTCACCTTCGGGTCCGGAGCAGCCGCAACGCAGCACCTGCTTGCGCTTGCGGACCGGCCGACGGCGATCGTCGCCAGCAGCGATCAGATGTCGCTGGCCGCAGTGCAGGTGGCGCAGTCAAGCGGCCTACGGCTACCTGACGACTTGTCGATCGTCAGCTTCGACGACACGCCCATCGTCAAGTTCAGCACGCCCGCGCTCACCGCCATACGGCAACCGATCGCGGCGATGACGGCCCACGCCGCGGAGATGCTGATCGGCGCGGCAAACGGGGAAGTGGCGGCGCAAACGAGCGAGACCCTGCCGTTTGAACTTATCGTCCGCGCATCAACCGCCGCGCCGCGCTGATCCGAGGCTCCGGGTGGCTCAACGCAACACCCGTTTCCTCCTGTTGTTCGCGCTGGCCAACGCTGGCGGGGTCGTGGCTTACGTCCCGCTGCTGACCTTACTGTTGCCTGCTCGGGTAGCAGCCATCGCGGGCGGGGCGGAGATCGAGTGGCTGGCAGCAGCGACTCTGGCTGGGGCAATCGCAGCCAGCGTCGGTAACATCGCTTTCGGTTGGGCAAGCGACAGAGTCGGCTCTCGCCGCTTGTGGGCCGCGGCGGGACTCGCCCTCACGGTGGCGAGCTATGCTTTCCTGAGCGGAGTCCGGACCCTCCCGGAACTGGTGTTTGCGATCGTGCTGTATCAGCTGGTCTTGAACATGTTGCTGGCACCGCTCGCAGCCTGGGCGGCCGATGTCGTGCCGGACGACCGCAAGGGCGTGCTGGGCGGGTGGCTGGCCGCGGGTCCGCTGCTCGGCTCGGTGGCCAGCATCGTCGTCATCCTTCCGGCTGGAGCTGGGTTCGAGCTTCGCCTGGCGTGGGTGTGCCTGTTGGTACTGGTGCTGACCGGACCGTTATTGCTGTGGCGGCGATCGCCATTCGCGAACCTCGTCGGCCCGGCCGTGCAGAGCGCAACCGAGCAACGTGTGCGCGGGCTCGACCTCCTGCTGCTATGGTGCGCCCGCCTGCTGGTGCAGATTGCCGGAAGCGTGTTGTTCGGGTTCCTGCTCTACTATTTCCAAAGCCTGCCGGACGAACCTGGCGAAATCAGCATAGCCCAGCTGTCCGCAGTGGCGCTAATGATTGCCTTGCCGGTATCGCTGCTATGCGGCGGACTGTCGGATCGGCTGGGACGGCGCAAGCGCTTTCTGGTCGGCGCGGCTGTGGCGGCTTCGGCAGGTCTGAGCATTATGGCAACCGCGACGCAGGCGGGCGGATCGGCCGTCGGATACGTCATTTTCATGTGCGCCTTGTCCACGTTTCTGTCGCTGCATGCCGGCTACGCGATGCAGCTTCTGCCCTCCGACAAGCACCGCGGGCGCGACCTCGGCGTCCTCAATCTTACCAATACGATCCCAGCGGTGATTGCTCCGGTGCTGGCGGTGTGGCTCGTGCCTGGCCGCGGCTTCGGTTCGCTCCTGGCCTTGCTAGCCGGATTCATGTTGCTGGCAGCCTGCTGCATATTGTTCGTGCGACACGACGCACAACGCGCTTGATGCCGGGCAGCTAAGCCGCCAAAGTCGCCGCTGATAACGTTCACAATCACGGGAGTGCGACCATGTTTCGACCAACGGCTCTGATAGTCGCGCTTGCCGCAACCGTGGCCGCTGCGCCCCTGACGGCGCAGCCTGCCGCGACCGCCAACCCGGCCAACTGGCCGCGGGCAGCTAGTCCCGCCGCACTGACTGATCCCGCGACCGAACGGCGGATCGATGCCCTGATCGCACGCATGACAGTGGAGCAGAAGGTCGGCCAAACGATCCAGGGCGACATTAGCGCCATCACCCCCACCGACCTCGAGCGCTATCCGCTCGGCTCGATTCTGGCCGGGGGCAACTCCGGTCCGAACGGCAACGAGCGCGCCACGCCGGCGGAGTGGCGGGCGCTGGTCACCAGCTTCCGCGATGCGTCCACCAAGGTCGGTCCAGGCCGGGTGCCGATCCCGGTCCTGTTCGGCGTCGATGCCGTGCACGGCCATAGCAATCTGCCCGGCGCGACGCTGTTCCCCCACAATATCGGGCTAGGCGCCGCCCGCGATCCCGACCTCATCCGGCGGATCGGCGCGGCCACTGCGGCCGAAGTCGCTGCAACTGGCATTGAATGGACCTTCGCGCCCACGCTTGCCGTCCCGCAGGACCCACGCTGGGGCCGCACCTACGAAGGCTATGCCGAGAACCCCGAGCTGGTGGCGCGCTACGCCCGGGCAATGACGCTGGGGCTGCAGGGCGAACTCCGGCGCGGGCGTACGCTCGCTCCCGATCGCGTCGCCGCGACCGCCAAGCACTTCCTGGCCGACGGCGGCACCGCGGGCGGCAGGGACCAGGGCGACGCGCAGATCGATGAGGGCGAACTCGTCCGCACGCACGCGCCGGGCTACCCGGCTGCGATCGAGGCCGGGTCTTTGACCGTGATGGCCTCCTTCTCAGGCTGGAACGGGGTCAAGCATCACGGCAACAAGTCGCTGCTGACGGACGTGCTGAAGGAGCGCATGGGATTTGACGGGCTGATCGTCGGCGACTGGAACGGGCACGGTCAGATCCCGGGCTGCACCACCACCAACTGCGCCGCGGCGCTCAATGCCGGCCTCGACCTCTATATGGCCCCGGACAGCTGGAAGGGATTGTTCGACAGCCTGGTGACGGACGTGCGTGCGGGCCGGGTGCCAATGGCGCGCCTGGATGATGCCGTGCGGCGGGTGCTTCGAGTCAAGGCGAAGCTCGGCATGCTGGAGAGCGCCCGGCCGGGCGGCGGCAACTATGCGTTGGTTGGCGCCCCGCAGCACCTCGCGCTTGCCCGCGAAGCGGTGGCCAAGTCGCTGGTGCTGCTCAAGAACAACGGCTCGGTCCTGCCGATCAAGCCTGGTGCCAAGGTGCTGGTCGCCGGCGACGGGGCGGACAACCTCACCAAGCAGACAGGGGGCTGGACGATCACCTGGCAAGGCACCGGGACCACGCCGGCCGACTTTCCCAATGGTCGGTCGATCTATGCCGGGATCGCCAACGCAGTGACGCAGGCCGGCGGTACGGCGACGCTCAGCCGCGACGGCAGCTACTCGGCCAAGCCCGACGTGGCGATCGTCGTCTACGGCGAGGACCCTTATGCCGAGTTCCAGGGGGATGTCCCGACGCTGGACTATCAGCCGACCGCGGCGACCGACCTGGCCATGCTCCAGAAGCTCAAGGCCGCGGGCATCCCGGTCGTGTCGGTGTTCCTGTCGGGGCGGCCGATGTGGACCAATCCCGAAATCAACGCGTCCGACGCCTTTGTCGCGGCCTGGCTGCCCGGGTCGCAGGGGGACGGGGTTGCCGACGTGCTGGTCGCGCGCCGCGATGGCCGACCAGCCCGCGATTTCACTGGCAAGTTGAGCTTCAGCTGGCCACGCACCGCTGCAGCGCCCGTCGCCAATCCGCTGTTTCGCTACGGCTATGGGCTGAGCTACCGCGACCGCACGCCGGTTGCGCCCTTGTCGGAGGCGCCGGGCGTAGACGTGGCTGCGGCGCTCAACGTGGAGCGCTACTTCGCGGCCGGGCGCGCGCTGTCGCCGTGGACGCTGACGGTGTCGGACCCGGGTGGCGCCCGGCCCGTAGAAGCTGCTCCGGTGACGAGCCCGGCGGGCGTCGTCACCATCCGCTCGGTCGACTTGGCCGCGCAGGAAGACGCCAAGCAGATCGTCTGGAATGGGCGGGGGAACGGCTCGGTAACCATCAGCGGTCCTGCCGCGGATGTCAGCCGCCAGCTCAACAATGCTTTCGCCCTTGCGATTGACTGGCGCATCGACACCGCGCCGACTGGCCGGGTGGCCTTGAGCTTCGGCGACAAGGCGCTGGACATCACGGCGGCGGTTCGGTCCGCGCCGACCGGACGGGTCGCGCTGACGCAGATCCCGCTGCGCTGCTTCGCGGGACCCGGGATCGACTTCACAAAAGTCGGCTATCCGTTCACCGTTCGCACCGAGGGCGCGTTAGGGGTGACCCTATCGCGGGTGCGGCTGGAGCCGATCACCTCCGCCGACACCTGCCCGCCGCCAGCGCCCTGATCGGAGACCGGACGCCCTTACCCGCGAGGAAGCGCGGCGAGATCCTCCGGCTCGTCGATGTCGTGCAGCGTGTCGCCGATGTGCAGCGACCAGCCTAGCGCGCGGACGCGGGCGATGGTCTCGGCCGCGACGGTGGCGGTGCTCCAGGCGATGCCGCTGAACAGCAGGGGGTCGAAGCGTCTGAGTCCGAGCAGGGCATAGCCGCCGTCGCGCGTGGGATGGATCACCGCATCGTGCCTGCTGAGCTGTTCGGCGGCGGCGCGCAGGCGGGCGGCGTCCAGCCCGGGGCAATCGGTGCCGATCAGCAGCACCTGCTCTCCCGCAGCCAGAACGCGCCACGCGGCGCGAGCAAGGCGCTCACCCAGGTCGCCTGTTCCTTGATCAGTCATCCGTGCGCCCGGAGGACGGAAAGACGCCCAATCAGGGGACCCCGGAGCTGGTGTGGCGCATAGCTCCGGCTCGCCCAATTCCGCCGCCACCGCCACGGCCGCGGTCTCGGCCAGCATCTGGCCAGCGAGCCCGGCCGCGCCTTCCTCCCCGAGCGCCGGGATCAGCCGGGTTTTAGCGGCACCCGCAACCGGCGCCTTGGCGAAGATGACGATGCGGGTGGGCGCCATCAGCCGCGCCGCCAGCGGTGGAAGCGCTCGACCCAGCGCAGCAGCGCTTCCGGCTTGTGCGCCTTCTTCCATTCGCCCGCGGCATATTTGTTGGCCTCCACCATGGTCGGATAGGCATGGATGGTGCCGAGGATCTTGTTGAGGCCGAGGCCGTGCTTCATCGCCAGCACATACTCCGCCAGCAACTCTCCCGCCCCCGATGCAACGATCGTGGCGCCCAGCACGCGGTCCTTGCCCGGCGCCACCAGCAGCTTGACGAACCCTGAGTTTGCACCCTCCGCCACCGCCCGGTCGAGATGGCCGAGGTCGTAGCGGACGACCTCGTAAGCAACGCCTTGCTCCTTGGCGGTTGCTTCGGTGTGGCCGACATGGGCGATCTCCGGGTCGGTGAAGGTTGTCCAGGGCACCACCCGGTAATCGGCACGAAAGCTCTTGAGGCTGCCGAACAGCGCGTTGACGGCGGCGAACCACGCCTGGTGGGCGGCGAAGTGAGTGAACTGGTAGGGCCCGGCCACATCGCCGACCGCGTAGATGTTCGGATAGAGCGTCTCTAGGCGCTCGCTCAGCGCCAGCGGCTGGTCGGTCGGGATGCCAAGCTCCTCGAGCCCGTAGCCGGTCAGCCGCGCGTGGCGGCCGACCGCGACGATGATCTCGTCGAACGGCAGAACGGTTTCGCCCGCGTCCGACGCGACCACCAGCGTCTTGCCCTCGCAGCGCACGGCGCGGTGGTCGGTAAGGATCGTCACCCCCTCCCGCTGGAGCACGTCGGCGACGAAGGCGGACGCATCCTGGTCATCGCGCGGCAGGATGCGCTGGCCGGCGTCCACCTGGGTCACCTGCGCGCCCAGCCGCGCGAACGCCTGCGCCATTTCCGTCCCGATCGGCCCGCCGCCGACGATCACCAGCCGCTCCGGCAGCGTTTCGCGCTTCGCCAGAGCGTCCCACATGGTGTCGCTGGTCAGCGCCCCCGCCTCGCGGAGGCCGGGTACGTCGGGGAGGATCGGCTCGCCGCCGGCCGCGATCACGATGGCGCGCGTGGTCAAACGTGATACGCCGCCATCGGGGTCGGTGATCTCCACCGTCCATGGGTCTACGATCCTCGCGTGGCCGAGCCGCACGTCGACGCCGAGCTCGGTGTAGCGCTCGACGCTGTCGGCGGGTGCGATGGTGGCGATCACCTCGCGGACACGGCTCATCACGGCGGCGAAGTCGACCCGCGGCTCGGCCGAAGCGATCCCGAAGTCGCCCGCGCTCCGCATGTCGTGCGCTGCCCGGGCGCTGCGGATCAGCGCTTTGGAGGGCACGCAGCCGCGGTTGAGGCAGTCGCCGCCCATCTTGTCGGCTTC
>NZ_CADCVZ010000046.1 GCF_902806265.1 uncultured Sphingomonas sp.
GCGGGTCAGCTGAGGGAATATGACCTCGGCGGTGTTCACTACATCGCCGGGGACGTCGATGGGGACAGGGTCTCCGACTTCGTCATCAAGCTGTCTGGCGTGAGCAACCTTAGTGCAGGTGACTTGGTCCTCTAAGACGGGCAAGCAGTCAGTCAGCCGGGCGGTTCGGCCGCTACACCGGTCGCCCGATCAGAAGAGCAGCCGCTCGCCTGACCCAGGCCGGCTGCCCGGCGATCGACCGCAGCAGCGCGCTTCGGTCATCGGTCACCAACCGTAAGGCAAGCACGGTGATGACTAGGAACGTCAGCGCGCCTGCAGCCCCGCCGAGCAACAGCCCGAGCAGGCCACGACCATGTGCTGCCAGGCAGGCGGCACAGCCCGCGACGACACTGGTGACCAGGTAGCGGATGAACCAGCCGGGCTGGACTACTCCTGGCACTACTCGGTTGGCGGCGACGATGTTCATCGCGGCGACGGTTGACTGCGCTCCAAGCCGTCCGATGGCCGCGCCGATCAGGCCGAAGTGGGACACGAAGGTGAGTCCGAGCACCACCGTCAGGGCGGCGCCGACGATACCGCTCCTGACCAGGGAGGCATTCGCGTCGGCGGCGTTCAACACTCCGCTGAGCACCAGCGTAATCGCCGAAGCGGCCGCCGCGCACCCCAGCAACGTCGCGGTCGGCCCTGCCCCCGCGAACTCCGCGCCGTAAACCAGCTCGATCGCGTTGGGGGCGAGCGCGGCGCCGACGAAGCAGGCCGGCAGCAGGAGGAACATGCCGAAACGAGTGGTGATCGTGCTTGCCCGGGAGGAAGCTTCCGGCTGTTCCGCGGCCGCCTGAAGGATGTTGGGCAACAAGGCGTTGCAAACCATCTGGCAGAGCTGAATTAGCAATGCCGCGACCGTGGCCGCCGCGGCGAACAGGCCGACAGCCTCGGCGCTGGCAATCTGGTCGACGATTAGGAGGTCGGCGCGGACCCAGAGCAATGGGGACAGAAGCGCCGCGACGTAGAAGCTGAGGGCGTAGCGACGCGTCGCCACCTGCTCGGGCGCGGGGAGGACGGCATCGGCCACCCGCAGGTAAGACAGCACCCACAATATCGGCAAGCTCCCCAGCAGGTACCCTGCAAGTGCTCCTACCACACCGAACTGCTGGCTTCCGGCGAATACGCCCGCGACCTGGAGGACGGCACCCATCACCGAATAACGACTGATGGCCTGGAACTGCAGCGAGCCGCGCAGATATTGGAAGGAGAAGGCGACCAGCATGTGCACGATGAAGCTAACGATGATCAGGGCGCAGATCAGCAGCGCTTCCTGCCTGTCGACGGCGTACTTCTCGACGATGTCCAACCAGTAGAAGGCCAGAAACACGCCCACCAACAGCAGGCCTCCGGCGATCGCCGCCAGGAGAAGCTTGAAGCGGTCCCAAACGAAGGTGCGCAGGCCCTCCCGCCCGCCGAGTTGGGCTTCACGGGTCATGAAGCGGGCGAGGCTGCCCGATACCCCGACGTCGGCGATCGTGGTGGCGAAGAACACGATCAACAGGGCCATGGCGACGGCCGCCGTCCCGTGAACGCCTAGCGAGCGGGCCACGATCGCGGCCGACACGAAGCCTCCAGCAGAAATCGTCAGCCCGCCGATGACGCTGAAAGACGCATTCTTGATGAGACGCTCGACGAGGGTCACTAGATCGGTCCGTCACTCTTCCGTTGACGGGCGCCCATCCGGAAGGCGATGTTTGTCGTCAACCGAAACTTTCCTGCGCCGCAGGCGATTACCCGCGCTTCGGCCTAGCGCGGATGGGCTAAGACTTCGTTGCGGAGCGAGCGCCCGCCGCTGCCTTAGCAGCGCTCGAGATGGAGCACTCCATCCTCGATCCTGCCCAACCTCACCGCCGCCGTGTCCAGGGCGTAGTTCTGGTGCAGCCGCCACGGCGCCCGGCTGCCTTGCTTGGGCAGGATGGCCCGGGCCCGCTCCACGTAACCGGAGGTGAAGTCGACAAACGGAACCTCCTCCACGCCCGGCCCGCGCCGGGCAACGGCCGTTCCGCAACCTTTGCGCGCCATGCGGTTGAGGATGCGGCAGAGATAGGCGGCGATCAGGTCGGCCTTCAGGGTCCAAGATGCATTGGTGTAGCCGAAGCTGATCGACAGGTTGGGCACGTCGCTGAACATCATGCCCTTGTAGAGCAGCGCCTTGCTGAAGTCTTGCGGCTGCCCGTCGAGCGTCACCTCCGCGCCGCCCAGGAGCTGGATCCTGAGGCCGGTGGCGGCGATGATGATGTCAGCCGGGATCTCCGTTCCGTCCCTCAGCCGGATGCCAGCCTCTGTGAGGGTCGCGATGTGGCCGGTTGCAACGGCGGCCCGGTCCTCCCGCATGGCGGCGAACAGGTCGCTGTCGGGAACCAGGCACAGCCGCTGGTCCCATGGCTTGTAGTTGGGCGTGAAGTGGGTCGCGACGTCGTAGTCGGGCCCCAACTCCTTGCGCACGGTCTTGACGATATTGCGCTTGACCGCTTCCGGCCATCGGCGGGCGGCGTTGAACATCAGCATCTGCAACAGGACGTTCTTCCATCGCACCAGCGCGTAAGCGCGGCGGTCGCCGACCAGCCGGCGGAGCGCATGGGCGATCCGGTCGCGGGCGGGCAGGCTCATGATGTAGGTTGGCGAGCGTTGCAGCATGGTAACATGGCTGGCCCGCTCCGCGAGCGCGGGGACCAGCGTTACCGCCGTCGCCCCGCTGCCTATCACCACCATCCGCTTGCCGGCATAGTCGAGGTCCCCGGGCCAGAACTGCGGATGAATGACCGGCCCTCCGAATCGCTCGCGCCCCGGGAAGTCGGGCAGGTGGCCGGCGGCATAGTCATAATAGCCCGCGGCCATGTGCAGCCACTTGCATTGGAAGCGGAGCAGGTCCCCCGTGTCGGTCCGCTCGGCCGTGACCGTCCAGCACGCGTCCTCCGACGACCAGTCGGCGGCCTGAACGCGATGGGAGAAGCGCATGCGCCGATCAATCCCGTGCTTGGCGGCGACATCGCGAATGTAGCGCAGGATGGACGCGCCGTCGGCCAGCGCCTTCTTCCCCGTCCAGGGCTCGAAACGATAGCCGAGCGTGTACATGTCGCTGTCGGAGCGGACGCCGGGGTAGCGGAACAGGTCCCAGGTTCCGCCGATCGCCGCCCGGCTTTCCAGAATCAGGTAGCTGCGGTCCGGGCAGAGCGTCTGCAGGTGGTAAGCCGCGCCAATGCCCGACAGGCCGGCGCCGACCACCAGCACATCGACCTCGGTCGGCGGACCGGCCGCGACCATGTCTTACGACGCCGGGGAAGGTTCGGGCTGGTCCTCGCCCGGGATTGGCGTCGGCGTGCCCAGCGCTTCCCGCACGTAAAGCCGCTTGATCAGCACATAGGCCACCACCGTCAGCGGCGCCGCGAACACCACGCCCAGCGCCCCGAACAGCCCGCCGCAGGCGAGCAGCGCGAACAGCAGCACCGCGCCCGGCACCTCCACCGCCCAGGACTGAAGCAGCGGCTGCACCGCATAGCCTTCGACCTGCTGGATGACCACGTAGAGCAGAACCGTCCACAGGCCGAGCTGCGGATCGATCGCGATCGCGATCAGGATGGCGGGGATCGCTGCGATGATCGGTCCGACATAGGGCACAAACTCCAGCAGCCCGGCCAACAAGCCCAGCGCCAGGGCGCTCGGCATGCCCAGCAGCCACAGGCCAAGCCCCGTCAGCGTGCCGATCAGCGCCATGGCGACCAGCTGCGCCTTGAGCCACAGCCGCAGCGCCTTGCCGCTGTCGCCCAGCGCTTCGAACATTAAGTGCCGCTTGGCGCCCGGCACCAGCTTGACGGCGCCGACCGTATAGAAGCGCGGACTGGCCGCGATGAAGATGCCGCCCACGACGATCAGCAGGACGTTAGCCACGCCGCCGCCGAGCGACATCACGAACTGCCCGGCGCTGGCGGCGATGCTGCGGCTCAGCCCTGACGGCTGCACCTGCGAGAGGTCGATCGATACGCCCCAGCTCTGCAGCCGCACCTGCAGCGATTCCCAGGCCTTGGGCAATGCTTGGCTGAGGCTCTCGGTCTGATCCGCGAGCTGCGCGCCGAACAGCGCCATCGCTCCGCCCACGATCGCGAAAATGGTGAGCACCGACATCGTCAGCGCCAGGCCGGGCGGCAGCCGCAACCGCTTGAACTGCTCGGCCAAGGACAGGAACAGCGTGGATGCAACCACCGCGCCGAAGACCAGCAGCAGCACGCTGCGCAGCGTCCACAGCAGCAGGGTCAACGCGACCAGCGCGATCACGATCAGGACCCGGCGGATGAACTGGGTTTCGCTGAGCCCGGCGCGTTGTTCCATAACCTGCGAAACAACTGGGTTTCGCCACGTTGCGCAAGCGAAACTTGCGGTTTGGTCGGGCGCGGCTATCCCTCGGCCATGCTCCAGCTGGACGACCGCCGGTTCAACCGGCTTGCGCTTCTCGCCCTTGCCTCGGGATTCGCCCTCGTCCTAATCGCGTTCGGGCTGATCATCGCCACCTCGATCGCCAATCAGCGTGCGGCCGACTGGGTGCAGCATACCTACGGAGTTACCGAGGAACTGGCGCAATTCAAGCTCGCCATGGAGCGGGCTGAAACCGCAACTCGCGGCTACCTCCTGGCACCCGACCCACGGCGATTGAGGACCTTCCGCGAGAACTCCGCCCAGGTGCTGCCCCGGCTCGCAAGGGTGCATGCGTTGACCCGCGACAACCCGCAACAGCAAGAGGCGCTTCGCTTGCTAATGCCAAAGGTCCGGGATCAGCTGGCGCTTGACGCTGACATGATGGCCCGTTCGGAGCGCGGCGAACTGGTGGCCGCCCGCAGCGAGTTCGTCCGCCGGGTTAAGGTCCGTCAGATCGAACAGATACGCATCCTTGCCCGCGCCATGCATCAGGAGGAGCTACGCCTGCTGGCCGAGCGGCAGATCCTGGAAGCCCGGCGCCGTTCGCAACTGCAATGGCTGCTCGCCATCGCGGGAACCCTGCTGCTGCTGCTGGGCGGCGCGACCTACTGGCTGGTCCGCCGCTACACGGACGACCTCACCCAGGCCCGCGACCGGCTGCACCTGCTGAATACCGATCTCGAAAGCCAGGTGCAACTGCGCACTGCCGACCTCACCCGCGCCAACGAGGAGATCCAGCGCTTCGCCTACATCGTGAGTCACGACCTGCGCTCACCGTTGGTCAACGTGCTCGGGTTCACCGCCGAGCTGGAGGCGGCCGACCAGGCGATTGGGCAGCTGATCGACCGGGCCGAGGCGGAGGCGCCCCAGCTCATCACCGCCGAGGTCCGCCACGCCCGCGAGGACCTGCCCGAGGCAATCGGATTTATTCGTTCCTCTACCCAGAAGATGGATCGCCTGATCAATGCGATCCTGAAGCTCTCGCGTCAGGGCCGGCGGACCCTGAACCGGGAACCGCTGGCGATGAAGCTGCTGCTGGACGACATCGCGGCCACGCTTGAGCAGCGGCTCAAGGACGCGGGCGCGGCGCTGACGATCGACCCGCAGGTGCCCGACCTGGAGAACGACCGGCTGGCGGTCGAGCAGATCTTCTCCAACCTCCTGGAGAATGCCATCAAGTATCTGCAGCCCGGACGTCCGGGCCGCATCGAGGTGCGCGGCAGCCTGACGGGCGATCGGGTGCTGTACGAGGTCGAGGACAACGGCCGCGGCATCGACCCGGCCGACCATGAACGGGTGTTCGACTTGTTCCGCCGCGCCGGCCGGCAGGATCAGCCAGGTGAAGGCATCGGCCTCGCCCACGCTCGCGCGCTGGTGCATCGATTGGGCGGAAAAATCGAACTGCACTCGACACTTGGCGAAGGCACGACATTCCGCCTACAGCTACTGCGGCGGCTCAGCGACGGGGGAGGAGCGGATTGAACGACCAACGGCCGGTGAACATCGTCATGATCGAAGACGATGAAGGGCACGCACGCCTTATCGAAAAGAACATCCGGCGAGCCGGCATCTCCAACGCGCTGTGCCATTTCCTGAACGGTAGTGACGCGCTCGGATATCTGTTCGATCATCCTGACGGGCCCGGGCGCAACGGCCCGGCGCTGGTCCTGCTCGACCTCAATCTGCCGGACATGAGCGGCACGGACATCCTCGCCCGGATCAAGGGCGACGAGCAGCTCCGGCGCACGCCGGTAGTGGTGCTGACGACTACCGACGACAAGCAGGAAATCCAGCGTTGCTACGACCTTGGCGCTAACGTCTACATCACCAAGCCGGTCAACTATGAAAGCTTTGCCGACGCGATCCGCCAGCTCGGCCTGTTCCTGGCGGTGATGCAGGTGCCCGACGCCGAGGCCTAATGGATCAAGCCCGCGAGATTCTGTACATCGACGACGACGCCGGCCTTCGCAGGCTGGTGGAAAAGTTGCTCATTCGGCGGGGGCACAAGGTCGTCACCGCGGCAAGCGGCGCGCAAGGCATCGAGGCCGCGCGCTCCGGGCAATTCGATATGATCGCGGTGGACCATTACATGCCGGGAATGGACGGGCTCGCGACCCTGGCTGAGCTTCGCAAGCTGCCGCACTGCCCCCCAGTCGTCTACGTGACCGGATCGGAGGAAAGCCGAATTGCGGTCGCCGCGCTCAAGGCTGGCGCGCTTGATTATGTGGTGAAATCCACCGGCGACGATTTCGTCGACCTGCTCGAGCGCTCCTTTTCGCATGCGCTTGCCACCTTGCGGCTCCAGCAGGCCAAGGCCGAAGCGGAGGAGGCGCTCAAGGCTTCGAACGAGCGGCTGCAGACGCTGCTGCACGAGGTCAATCACCGCGTCGCCAACTCATTGCAGATCGTGTCCAACATGGTGGGGATGCAGGCGCGGCTAGTCCCCGAGGGCCCTGCCCGCGACGCCCTGGCCGATACCGAACGGCGCGTGCTCGCCATCGCCCAGGTGCACCGCCGCCTTTATGCTTCCGATGATGTGCAGAGCGTCGCCATGGACGAATATCTGGCCGCCCTGGTCGCACAGCTGGAGGAAACCTGGTCGAGCCAGCAGGCGCCGCGCGACATCCGCCTCACTGCCGAGCCGGTCAAGCTCCACGCGGAGAAGGCCATGAGCCTAGGGGTGATCGTTAGCGAGCTGGTCAGCAATGCTTGCAAATACGCTTATGCCGAGGACGAGCCGGGGGAAATCCGGGTCGACTTTCGGCGGGCAGGTGAGGCCGCCTTCCGCCTGTCGGTGGAAGACGACGGCTGTGGCTTCGACCAGTCGGCCGAGCCGCAAGGAACGGGGCTCGGATCGCGCCTGATCAACGCCATGGCCAAGGCGCTCTCAGCCAAGGTCGACTACGCGCCCGCGCCTCGCGGCGTCCGCGCTTCGCTGGAAGCGGCGATCTAGGCCTTAGTTTGATCCGCTGCCGGGTTCTGCCTGCTGGCGGTGCATGGCGGCCGTGGCAGCCTCAGGCAGAATGCCCGACGCCCAGACCTGCGCCTTGTTCTTGAGGCCGTAGACGACGCTCTCCTTGCCGTCCTTCATCGCCTCCCAACCGGTCTTGGCGACGTCCGCAGCGTCATCCTTCTTGGCCTGGCCGACCTTGGTGTCCTCCATGCCCGCGCGCTCGAAGAACTCGGTCTCGGTCGCGCCCGGCTTGAGGCAGGTAACGGTGACGCCCGTATCCTTGAGCTCGTTGTTCAGTGCCGCGGCGAAGCTGTCGATGAACGCCTTGGTGCCGTTGTACACCGCCTGGAACGAGCCCGCGAGGTGGCCGGCAATGGAGCCGACAATCAGCACCTTGCCCTCGCCGCGCTGCACCATCTTCTTGGCCACCGGCTGGATCAGCAGCAACGTGCCGGTGACGTTGGTATCGACCACATGCCGCCACTCCTGCGGGCTTTGATCTAGGAAGGCGCCGCCCAACCCGTGCCCGGCGTTCGCCACCAGCACATCGACCTGGCGCTCACCCACCAAGTCGAGCAGTTGCCGGACCCCTTGCTCGGTCGCGAGGTCGGCCTCGATCGACTGCACGGACGCACCCGTCTCCTTGAGCCCGGCGCCGGCGTCGACCTGCGGCGTGTCCGACGCGACGATCAGGTCGTAGCCCTCACCCGCCGCCAGCTTGGCGAGCTCGAGGCCGATGCCGGACGACGCTCCGGTGACGATAGCAAGCTTGTTGGCCATGATATGCTCTCCTTACGCCGTCGCCATCGCCGGCCGGGCGGGTTCCGCCCGCGGCTTGGCCATGTCCGGCTTCAGCACGATCTTGGTGTAGGTGTCCTGTTCGTCGTGCCAGTGGCGGTACATCTCCGCCGCCCGCTCCAGTGGCTCGCGGTGCGAGATCAGGAAGGTGGTATCTAGCTTGCCTTCCCCGATCAGCTCCAGCAGCGGCCGGAGGTAGCGCTGCATATGGGTCTGTCCGGTCTTCACCTGCAGCCCCTTCTCCATCAGCTGGCCAAGCGGGAACTTGTCCGCGAACCCGCCGTACACGCCCGGGATTGAGACCCGTCCGCCCTTGCGGCAGGCGATGATCGCCTGCCTCAGCGCATGCGGCCGCTCGGTCGTCAGATAGGCGTGCGCCTTGATCGTATCGATGACGTTGTCGATCGCCATGCCGTGGCTTTCCATGCCCACGCAGTCGATCACCGCGTCCGGGCCGATGCCGCCGGTCATCTCCTTCAGGGCTTCGAGCACCTCGACTTCGCGGTAGTCGAGGATGTCGGCGCCCATCTGCTTGGCGAGCTTCAGCCGGCTCGGATAATGGTCGATGGCGATCACCCGGTGCGCACCGAGCGCGAAGGCGCTCTGGATGGCGAACAGGCCGACCGGGCCGCAGCCCCAGACGGCAACGGTGTCGCCTTCCTCGATGTCCGCCTGCTCGGCCGCCTGCCAGCCGGTCGGGAGGATGTCCGACAGGAACAGCACCTTGTCGTCTTCCAGCCCGTCGGGAATGACGATCGGACCCACGTCGCTGAACGGCACCCGGACATATTCGGCCTGCCCGCCGGCATAGCCGCCGGTAAGGTGGGCATAGCCGAACGCCGCCCCCATTGTGTGGCCCATCAGCGTCTCGGAAGCATCGCTGGTTTCTGCCGGGTTGGCGTTGTCGCAGCAACTGAACTGCGTCTTCTTACAGAAGAAGCAGCTGCCGCAGCTGATGGTGAACGGCACCACCACCCGCTGCCCCTTCTTCAGCGTCGACTTGGCGCCGGTCTCGACCACTTCGCCCATGAACTCGTGGCCCAGTATGTCGCCCGACCGCATGGTCGGGATGTAACCGTCATACAGGTGCAGGTCGGACCCGCAGATGGCGGTGGAGGTGATCTTCAGGATCGCGTCGCGCGGGTTGACGATCTCGGGATCGGGCACCGTCTCCATGCGAACGTCATGACGGCCGTGCCAGGTGAGTGCACGCATCGGAAAACTCCTTAAACTCGAGCTTCGGTCGGGGATTCGGACTTGCGGCCCGAGGGGGAGGCGTTGACCGGGATCTCTCCCGTTTCCATCAGCTGCTTGAAGCGGCGGAGGTCGCGGCGCGCCTGCACCTGCGGCTCACGCTGCATGACCTTGGCGATCATCTGGCCGAATGTGCCCGCGGGCGGCTTGTAGCGGATCAGCAGTCGCACATAGGTGCCGCGGCCCGGCGGTGCGTCGGCGAACTCGACCCGGCCGTCCGTCTCTATCTGGCTGTCGGGTTCGCTGACCCAGGCGATGGTCTCGCCCGGCACATCCTCGACGATCCGGGTCGCCACCTTGACCGTTGCCCCGGCCGGAGCCTCGATGGTCCATTCGGACCGCACATCGTCCAGCTTGGTAATCTCCCGGACGTTGTCCATGAACTTGGGAAAGCCGGTGAAGTCGCGCCACACGGCGTAGAGTTCCTGCTTCGGCTTATCGATGGTCACCGTGCGGCCGACCAGCGCCTTGCCGTCCTGGTTGTTGCGCGAGTTCTCCTTGGCCTTGCCCCGCAGCACATGGTCGGGCGCGTCAGAGATGAGCGGTCCCTGGTAGCCATTGCTATCGGCGCCCTTGCCCCGGCCCTGCCGCGAGTCCTTGTTGCCGGTGAAGTAATAGGCCGCCCCCGCGCCCGCGGCGACCAGCCCGAGGCCAAGCAGAGTCTTACCCGCGCCGCCGCCGCTCTTGCCGCCCGCACCCGACGCGCCGCGCTTGTCGCGTTGGGCATTCGCTTGACTGGTCCGCTTGCGGTCGTCGCCCGGCCCCTTCGCACGGGCGCGTTCGACCTCTTCCTGGTTGTTGCGGACAACTTCGTCCTCGACCGCTTCGGTGCGATCGTCGTCGTGGGTCTGGTTGGCCATGGCGCCGCTTCTCCTGTCTGCCCCCGTTAACGAAAGCGGCGGTCAGCGGTTGCCTATGTTTTTGGCCAGTTCTCCAGCACTTCGACAAAGCGGGTGAGCCAAGCGTTGGTCTGGTGCCCATCCACCACCCGATGGTCGATGGTCAGGGTAACATAAGCCATCGGCCGAACGAGAATCGCGTCCTGTCCGCCGACCTCGCGCACCACCACTCGCTTCTCCAGCTTGCCTACGCCCAGAATCGCCGCCTGGCCCTGATGGAGGATGATCGGGGTGGCGAGCAGGCTACCCGATACGCCATGGTTGGAGATGGTGAAGCTGCCGCCTGAAACGTCCGCGCCGGTGAGCTTGCCCTCGCGCGCCCGTCGGGTGAGATCGTCCAGCTTAGCCCCGATCTCCTCTAGGCTGAGTGCCCCGGCGTTCTTTGCCACCGGCACCACAAGCCCCTTGTCGCCGAGCGCGGTGCCGACCCCGATGTCGATCGTCGGGGACACGGCGATACGGTCCTCCGCCCAGCGCCCGTTGATGGCTGGAGCGACGGCCATCGCCTCGGCTGCCGCCTTGATGAGGTAGGCGGTGTAGCTGAGCTTCTTGCCCCGTTCCGCTGCGGCCGCCTTGTGCGCGGCGATGGCCGAGAAGTCGGCTTCGAAGAGCGCGGTAACGTGCGGCGCCTCGCCCACGGCGCGCACCATGTTCTCGGCAATCTTCAAGCGCATGCGGTCGTGCGGGATGTCCTGCGCCGCCCAGTTGCTTTCCGCGATGCGCGGTTGCGCGATCGGCTTCTCGCCCGCGTCGACATGGCTGACGGTCGCCAGCTCGACTGCACGGTCCACGTCCTCGCGGGTGATCCGCCCGTTGCGCCCGGTGCCCTGAACGCGATCGGGGTCGATGTCGTGCTGGAGCAGCGCCCGGCGGACAGAGGGGGATAGCCTCGTCTCCACTTCCGCGCCGCCCTGAGCTTGTAGAAGGGCTGAGCTTCCCTCCTGCGATGCCGGTGAGGAGAAGGGCGATCCTTCGACAGGCTCAGAACTACGGCGTTCCTCATTAGCGGCAGCAGCGATCCGCCCAAGCACCGCGCCTGGTACCGCCTCCGCATCCGTGTCGAGCAGGATTTCGCTCAGCACCCCCGCCGCCGGCGCCGGCACTTCCTGGGTCACCTTGTCGGTCTCGAGCTCCACCAGCGGGTCGTTCTCCGCCACCGTGTCGCCGATCTGCTTCAGCCAGGCGCGGACCACGGCCTTGGTGCCTTCCTGCTCAGCGGGAACGCGAACCTCGACGCTCATCAGAAGCCCACCAGCCGGTCGATCTCCGCCCTGATCCGCGCCACGCTCGGCACCGCAGCTTCCAGCAGCGAGGGGTGATGCGGCGAGGGGATGTCCGGCATGGTGACTCGCGCGACCGGCGCGTCGAGGTCGAGGAACGCCTCGTCGGCGACCACCGCCGCGATCTCCGCGCCGAAGCCGCCGGTACGCAGGTCCTCGTGCACGATCAGGCAGCGGCGGGTGCGGCGGACGCTGTCCAGCACGGCTTTCCGGTCCCACGGCATCAGCGTGCGCAGGTCAATCACGTCCGCGCTGATGCCCTCGGCCGCTGCCTCGCACCGCGGCACCATCGCGCCCCAGGTCACGATCGTGATCTTGCCGCCTTCGCGAGTCTTCTTCGCCCGCCCGAACGGCAGCACATAGGCGTCGCCCGGCCACGGCCGCCGCGCCCAGCTGTCGTCCAGCATCGCACGATGCTCGAAGAACAGCACCGGATCGTTGCCGCGCAGCGCGCCGCGCAGCAGCCCGACCGCGTCCTCCGCGTTACTCGGCACCGCCACCCGCCAGCCTGGATTGTGCACGAACTGCACTTCGTTGGTCTGGCTGTGCCACGGATCGCCGCACTTGAAGAAGCCGCCCGGCACCCGCAGCACCATCGGCGCTGCGAAATGGTTGGCGGTGCGCCAGCGCATGGTCCCGCAGTCGTTGATCTGCTCGGTCGCCGGCTCGGCATATTTGCGGAACTGGATTTCAGGCACCGGCATCAGCCCGGCCAGCGCCATGCCGACGGCCCGCCCGACGATCCCTTCCTCGTTGAGGCTGGTGTCGAACACGCGGTCGTGGCCGAACTTCTCCTGCAGCCCGAGCGTCACCGCATGGACGCCGCCCTTGGGCCCGACGTCCTCGCCGAACACCAGCACCCGGGGGTTCGCCTCCAGCTCCCCGTCGAGCACGCGGCGGATGGCGGTCACCATGTTGATGCGCTGGCCCTCGGGCCGAGGCACATCGACGACCGGAGTGTCCAACCCGGCGCGACCGCCTACGGTAGCATGCTCACCCGAGAAGAAGACGTTATCGGCGACCTTCTCGATCGGCAGCACCGGCCGCGCCTCGGCCTCCTCGCGAGCACGCCCGACCTCCCAGGCGACTGCCTCTTCGAGCTGGGTCCACTCGCTGTCGCCGATCTGCCGCGCCGCGCAGTGCGCCTTGAGCTTCGGCAGCGGATCACGCGCCCACTCCGCCGCGATCACCTCTTGCGATTTGTAGGTCTGCGTGTCCTGATAGCTGTGCCCTTCGAGCCGCGGGACCGTGAGCCGCAGCAGCGCCGGCCTCCCCGCCCGGACATGCGCGACCGCCTCATCGACCAGCCGCGCCGCCTCGACCGGGTCAGTCCCGTCGCCGTTGAAGATCGTCAGCCCGCGGAAGCTCGCGAGATTGGCGGCGATGTCCTGCCCCGGCGTCTGATAGGTCGAGGGCACCGAGATGCCGTAGCCATTGTCCTCGACGTACAGCAGCAGCGGCAGCTGCTGCGTGGTGGCGACCGTCAGCGCCGACCAGAAGCCGCCGGTTGCGCAGCTCGCGTCCCCGCCGAGCACCACCGCAAGGGCGCCATCCCGGCCTTCGCCCAGCACTTCGTGCTTGTACTTGGCCGCCTGCGCCCAGCCGACCGCCGGAGTGTACTGCGCCCCCACCCCGCCGCTCATCGGCAGCGCGTGGCAGCCGCCCGGGTTGGGGTAGTTGAATACGACCCCAATGTCGCGCCCATCGGAGTAGCCGCCGGCCCGCCCCATGCCCGAGCCCAGCGCATCCGCCAGCGGCACGCCGAGCGCCAGCAGCAGCGGCCGCGAGCGGTAGTAGCCGCACGCCGCATCCCCATCGCGCAGCTTTAGGCCGAGCAGCACCTGCGCCAAGTCGTGCCCGCGCGCGCTGAACTGGTACATGACCTGCTTGGCGGGAACGAGCTCCTCTTCCTCGATCCGGTCCAGCTCCCGGCTGGTCAGCACCAGCCGCGCCACCTCCCGCCAGTCGAGATCGGTGGTAAAATGCGGGTCGGCGTCAGCCATTGGCCGGCGGGCTATCCATCGTCTCGATCACCGCCGCACAGAAGCGGTCGATGGCCTCGTCGGCGATCCCGACCACGTTGAAGCGCCCGCTGTCCGCCATGTAGACGGCGTGGCGCTCGCGCAGCGACACCACCCGGGCGCGGCTGAGCGGCAGCATGGAGAACATGCCATACTGGTCGGCGATGAAGGCCAACCGCTCGTCGGAGGCGGCGATCCGCTCGCGCACCGTGGCGATACGCAGCCGCATCTCCTCTAGCTCGGCCTGCCACTCTGCGGTCAGCTCCGCGTCCTCCAGCACTGTCCGCACCGCCGCGGCGCCATGGTCGGGCGGCATCGACCAGGCTTCGCGCGCGATCTGCAGCACGTGCGCCATCGCGGTCGCGCTGCTCTCGGCTGAGCGGGTCTTGAGGAAGAAGCAGCCGACCCGGTCGCGGTACATGCCGAAGTTCTTGTCGCAGCTTTGCGCCACCAGCGCTTCGTCGCACGCGTCGAGCATCAGGCGGACGCCGACCGCATCTTCGTCGAGCCCGCGGCCGAACCCCTGGTAGGCAATGTCGATCAGCGGCAGCAGGCCGCGCTCGGCGACCACGTCGACCACCGCGCGCCACCCCGCCTCGTCCAGGTCCGCGCCGGTAGGATTGTGGCAGCAGCCGTGCAGCAGCGCGATGTCGCCCGGCCGGGCCGCACCGAACGCGTCCATCATCGCAGGGAAGTTCAGCTGCGTCTGGTCGCGGTCGTAGTAGGGATATTCCACGATCTCGAGCCCCGCTCCGTGCGTCAGGGCCGGATGGTTGGGCCAGGTCGGAACGCCCATGATCACCCGTGCTTCCGGGTTGGCAACGGCGGCCAGCCGCAGCGCGAGATAGACCGCGCCCGTGCCGCCCGGCGCCTGCACGCCGGCGACTCGCTCGTCCGCCGCGTGGGCCCCAAGCACCAGCGGCCGCAGCAGCTCGGCGAAGCGCACGTCGCCGGCCCCGCCGAGATAGCCTTTGCTGTCCTGTTCCTCGAGCAGCCGCCGCTCGGCCGCCTTGATCGCCCCGAGCACCGGCGTGCGGCCCTCGCCGTTGCGGAATACGCCGACGCCCACGTCGATCTTCTCGGGCCGGCTCTCGGCCTTGGCGAGCGCGATCAGGGCCAGCAGCGAGTCGCTTCTCACCGGCGGCAGGGCGGACAGCGCGGGCGCTGCGGTGCGGGTCAACATGGCCTCGGCTTAGACCCAGGCCTCCCGTTCCCGCAAGAGACCGAAGCTTCGCTCAGGCGTCGTAATCGACCGCCACGCCCGCGCCCTTAGGCACGGCCTGGCACGTCAGCACATAGCCCGCCGCGACCTCCTCGTCGGTGAGGCCGTAGTGCACCGCCATGCTGACCTCGCCCGCGGTCACCCGGGCGCGGCAGGTGGCGCATACCCCCGCTTTGCACGCGAAGGGCGCGGGCAGCCCGGCGCTGCGAGCACTGTCCAAGATGTTGCTACCGTCGAATGCCACCCTCCGCGTCCGGCCATCTATGGTGACGGCAATCGTCAGCCCCGACGCCGCCTGCTGCAGCTGCGCCATTTCCGCCGCCAGCGCAGCGGACGGCCGCCCGGCGGTAAAGCGCTCGACATGGATTCGGTCATGGCTCACGCTGCGCTCGACCAGCGCAGCCTCGGCCGAGTTCATCATCAGGCCGGGTCCGCAGATAAACCAGGCGTCGACCTCACGGGGCTCGGACACGAAGGCGTCAATCGCCGCCCCCGCAGTCGGCTGGTCGAGCATGCCGTTCAGCAACTCGACGTCGCCTGCCTCGTCCGACAGGAAGTGGAACAGCTCGAACCGGCCGAGATAGCGGTCCTTCAATGCCGCCAACTGCTCCAGGAAGATAATCGATCCGGCGTCGCGGTTGCCGTAGAACAGGGTCAAGCGGCTGTCCGGCTCCGTGCCCAGCGCGGTGCGGATCAGCGACATGATCGGGGTGATCCCCGAGCCGCCGGCGAAGCCGACATAGCGGCCGCTGCGCGCGGGATTGAAGTCGACCGTGAACGAGCCATGCGGCGGCATGACGTCGAGTTCGTCACCCGGCTTCAGCTCGCGCGCGACCCAGTTGCTGAACGCGCCGCCAGCGATCTGCTTCACCGTGACCTTAAGCTCGCCGTCCTGCGGCGCGGTGCACAGCGAGTAATTGCGCCGTACTTCCTCGCCGCCGATGAAGGTACGCAGGGTGAGGTGCTGGCCTGCGCGAAAGCGGTAGGTGTCGGCAAGCTCGGGCGGGACGGCGAAGCGGATCGAGCGCGCTTCCTCCGTTTCCGGCACGATCTCAGCAATGGTGAGCCGGTGGAAATCCTTGCTCAACGGGCGCTCACCACTTCGCGTCCGGATAGGTCCTCGGCAGATACTGCATGATCGCCAGCAAGTGGCCGAGGTGCTCGCTATGGTGCCCACGCCGGCCGCCCAGGATCGGGCGCTGGTCGTCCGGAACCGGCAACCCCGCCTCCCCCAGCGCCCGGGTGATTTCAGCCCGATACTCCGCCTCGAAGTCGCGCGGATCGACCGCGATCCCGGCCGAAACCGCCGCCTCGACCTCTGCATCTACCTCGAACAGCTCGGGCACGAAGCGCCAGCACCAAGCCAGGCCGTCGAGCGTGCGCTTGGTGCTTTCCTCAGTGCCGTCGCCCAGGCGAATCACCCACTCGGCCGCAAGCTCGCGATGGTAGGCGACTTCCTTGACCGCTTTGGCCGCGATCCCGGCCAGCGCCTCGTCGCGGCTCGCCGTCAGCCGCTGATAGAGCATGTGCTGCCAAGTCGAGAACAGCAGCTGGCGGACCATCGTCCGCGCGAAATCGCCGTTAGGCTGCTCCACCAGCCAGCAGTTGCGGAAATCGAGCACGTCGCGCTTGAATGCCAGGGTATCGGCATCGCCGGCCTCGTTCAGCAGCAGCGTCGCCTGCCCGATCAGGTCCAGCGCCACGTTGGCCAGGCTGAGGTCCACCTCCACGCTCGGCGCGTGCCCGCACCATTCGCTGAGCCGCTGGCCCAGGATCAGCGCATCGTCGCCAAGCCGCATCAAGTAACCCGCCCGCACCGGATCATGCGCATCGGACGGCGGGTCGAACGCGCCGTGTGGGCGGGTCTTCTCGGCGACTGCAACGTCTTCGGGGCGGATCGGCGGAAGAGAAGGCATCAGATGTGCTTCACCTCGTCCGGGATCTCGTAAAAGGTCGGGTGCCGGTACACCTTGTCCGCCGCCGGCTCGAACAGCTGCCCGGCGTCATCCGGATCGCTGGCGACGATATCGCTTGAGCGTACGACCCACAGGCTCACGCCCTCCATCCGCCGCGTGTAGGTATCCCGCGCATGCCGCAGCGCGATCTCGGCGTCGGGCGCGTGGACGCTGCCGAAGTGGCGATGCGCCAGCCCGCCCTTGGAGCGGACGAAGACTTCCCACAACGGCCAGTCGCTCACGCCGCGACCTTGGCCCGCCGCTTCGCCTCGTGCGCCGCCGCTGCCTCGCGCACCCAGGCGTTGCTCTCCCAAGCCTCGCGCCGTGCCGTGATCCGCTCCCGGGCAACGGGGCCCTCGCCGCGTACCACCGCGTAGAACTCGTCCCAGTCGATCTCACCGAAGTCGTAGCCGCCCTTGGCTTCGTTCCACTGGAGGTCGGGATCGGGCACCGTCAGCCCAAGGAACTCCGCCTGCGGCACGGTAATGTCGACGAACTTCTGCCGCAGCTCGTCATTGGTCTCGCGCTTGATCCGCCAGCGCAGCGACTGCGCGGTGTTGGGCGAGTTCTCGTCGGGCGGACCGAACATCATCAGTGAGGGCCACCACCAGCGGTTGAACGCGTCCTGCGCCATCTGCTTCTGCTCGGGCGTGCCGTTCGCAAGGCTCGTCATCGCCTCATAGCCCTGGCGCTGATGGAAACTCTCTTCCTTGCACACCCGGACCATCGCGCGCGCATAAGGCCCGTACGAAGTCCGCTGCAGCGGCACCTGGTTCATGATCGCCGCACCGTCGACCAGCCAGCCGATTGCCGGAATGTCGGCCCAAGTTAGCGTCGGATAGTTGAAGATTGTCGAGTACTTGGCCTTGCCCGAGTGCAGCGCCTCGATCATCTCTTCGCGGCTGGTGCCCAGCGTCTCGGCCGCGCAGTAGAGGTACAACCCATGCCCCGCCTCGTCCTGCACCTTGGCGAGCAGGATCGCCTTGCGCCGGAGCGAGGGCGCGCGCGTGATCCAATTGCCCTCCGGCAGCATGCCGACGATCTCGGAGTGCGCATGCTGGCTGATCTGCCGGGTCAGCGTGCGCCGATAGGCCTCGGGCATCCAGTCCTTGGGCTCGATGAACTCGTCCGCCGCCACCCGCGCCTCAAAAGCGGCGAGCCGCTCCGGGTCCTCCGCGGGACCGATCGGCTGGACGTTGGGCTGCTTGGAAAGCTCGGTCGTGTACATAGACGTTAGATAGCGATTGACGGGCAAAGGTTCCACCCCGACGGAAGCGGCATGACCTACGAGACCATCCTGCTCGATCAGCGCGAAGGCATCGCCCGCGTCACCCTGAACCGGCCCGACCGGCTGAACAGCTTCACCCGGCAGATGCACGCGGAGCTGACCCAGGCGCTCGACGAAGCCGCCGACGCCCGCGTGATCATCCTCACCGGCGCCGGCCGCGGGTTCTGCGCGGGTCAGGACCTCAACGACCGCGCGGTTGCGCCGCGCGAGGCCGTCGATCTCGGCGAGACGGTAGAGCAGAGCTGGAACCCGCTCGTCCGCCGCCTCGCCACCCTGCCTCAGCCGGTGATCGCCCGCGTGAACGGCGTGGCCGCCGGCGCCGGCGCCAACATCGCGCTCGCGTGCGACCTGATCGTCGCCGCACGCTCGGCCAAGTTCATTCAGAGCTTTTCGGCGCTAGGGCTCATTCCGGATAGCGGCGGCAGCTGGCACTTGCCCCGGCTGGTCGGCCAGGCCCGCGCCCTCGGCTTGGCGCTGACCGGCGAGCCCCTGCCGGCTGACCAGGCCGCCGAATGGGGCCTCATCTGGAAGTGCGTCGAGGACGAGCAACTCGACACTGAGGTCGACGCGCTTGCTCACAAGCTTGCCGGCCTGCCGCCGCTCGGCCTTGCCGCCATCAAGCGCCTAGTCCGCACCACCGACGAGCGCACTCTGGATCAGGAACTCGACCTGCAGCGCGACGAGATGCGCCGGCTCGGCTTCACCGCGGACTATCGCGAGGGCGTGGCGGCGTTCCTGGAGAAACGCGCGCCAAGCTTCACCGGCCGCTGACGCCCTTAGTAGCTCGTCCCGGTCGTGGCCGCGCGATCCGCATCACTGTCCCGCCGCATGAACCCGAAGTAGAGCGCTGGAACCGCCAGGATCAGGTGCAGCCAAACGTCGTGGCCAAAGATCGGCACCAGTCCGAACAGCGTGTTGATGCCCGGAATGAGACCAAGCACCGTCAGCAGCGCGTAGCTGACGCCCACCACCTTGGCGTAGGTCCGCGCCCCGCTCCAGCTGCGCGAAGCGGCGATGCCCCACAGGCCGTAGAGCAGGTGCAGGACGGAGTGGATGACGTTGACGGGGAATAGCCCAAGCGCGTCGCCGTAGAGCGTGTCGACCGCCATGTCCGGATGCCCTGGCCCAGCCGGCTGGAGCAGCCCGGGGATGAACCCGGAAGCGGCAATCAGCAGGAACAAGATGCCCCAGACCAGTGCGAAAGTGCGCGTGTTCAACCCAGCCTCCTACGGCAACCGGTAGCCAAACAGGAACCAGTCACCGAGGCTAACGGGTGCCCATGGAAAAGGTTCATCGTGAGAAGAGGCGCCGCCCTTGTAATCCATCCCCTGCCGCCCACATGCATGTAGCTACTAGTCGCAAATGACGGTCTACGGCGCTTTGCGGCTCCATGTTCCTTCTCTCGCCTCTCCTAGCCACCGGAGGGCCGATTGGCGGCTCGCCACCGAAGGAAACATCCCATGATCACCGGAACCGTAAAGTTCTTCAATGCCGACAAGGGCTATGGCTTCATCCAGCCCGAGGACGGCACCAGCGACGCTTTTGTGCACATCAGCGCGGTGGAAGCCGCCGGCATGCGCACGCTCGACCGCGACCAGCGCGTCCAGTACGAGCTCCAGGAAGATCGCCGCGGCCGCGCCAGCGCAGTGAACCTGCAAAGCGCGTAACCGATCGGTGTCCGCCTTTCGCTTCGCAGCGGGGGGCGGACCTTCCACCAGCGCCAAGGAGAGCCCATGTCGACCCTGATGTTCTACACCGAACGCGCTGCCGAGTGCCGCCGCGACGCGGAAGAGGCGACCCTGACCAACGTCCGCGATCGGTGCCTCAGTGCCGCGGAGGCCTGGGAAAACATGGCCGATCGTGCTCGGCGCACGCAATCTTATCGCGACGCCCATGTGGTCGAAAAGGACCCGCCTGGCGAGTAATCACCCAAGGACAACTACCATCTCCCTTATTGCACGAAACAAGCGACCGACCCTTTCCCTCAACTTCCGCGCCGAACGCGGACCTCAGCGGCCGCACCCGATGCCGCCTACGCGCGACCCCATTGCGCTCGCCGCCGTGCTGGAGGTGCTGGGCTAGCCGCCTTCCAAGAAGCGATTGCGTTTTCAACCCTGCTGGCCGCAATGACGGGGGCAAAGAGGTGAACGCATGAAGACTGCCCAACTGCTCAACTATGCCCGCGACCGCTGGCTGCCCGGCGACGCGGTCAGTCTGGTCGAGCTGCCTTCGGCCATCGACGGTTCGCCCGTCGCGCTGACAGGGTCGGGCGGCCTCGATTTCGCGGGCATGGCAACCTATGCCCGCGAGGTCGGCGGCCCGGCGCTCCGGCGCATGACCTTTCACGATCGCGCCCGCATGCTTAAGGCATTGGGCCTGGCGATCCTCGCCCGCAAGGAAGAGCTGTACGAGCTCAACTACGCCACCGGCTGCACCCGCAAGGACGGCTGGATCGATATCGAGGGCGGCGCCGGCACCCTCCTTTCCTTCTCCTCCAAGGGTCGCCGCGAGCTGCCCGACGCGCATGTGCTGCTCGACGGCCAATTGGAGCCGCTGAGCAAGTCGGGCGCCTTCGTCGGCCAGCACGTCTTCACCTCGCTGCAGGGTGTCGCGGTCCACATCAACGCCTACAACTTCCCGGTCTGGGGCATGCTGGAGAAGCTCGCGCCGACCCTGCTCGCCGGTGTTCCCGCGATCGTCAAACCCGCCAGCGCCACCGCCTGGCTGACTGAAGTTGCCTTCCGCGTGATGATCGAGGCAGGCGTGCTCCCGCCGGGTGCGGTGCAGTTGGTGGTCGGCGGCGTCGGCGACCTGTTCGATCATCTCACTCTGCAGGACATCGTCAGCTTCACCGGCTCGGCGGCGACCGCGCTCAAGCTCCAGACCCATCCGGTGATCGCGCGCGAGTCGGTCCGCTTCGTCGCCGAGCGCGACAGCCTTAATGCTTCGGTGCTTGGTCCTGACGCAGCGCCGGGCACGCCCGAATTCGACCTGTTCGTCCGCGAGGTCGTTACCGAGATGACGGTCAAGGCCGGGCAGAAATGCACCGCCATCCGCCGCGCGCTCGCTCCGGCCGAGCACCTCGACGCGGTTGAGGCGGCGATCCGCGATCGGCTGACCAAGATCATAGTCGGCGACCCGCGGGAAAAAGGCACCCGCATGGGCGCGCTGGTCAACGTCGGCCAACGCGAGGACGTAAAGAAGCGGATTGCCGAGATCGCCGCGGCGGGCGCCCGCGTGGTGGCAGGCGATCCCGAGGCAAGCGTCGGCCCGGACGGCGGGGCCTTTCTCCAGCCCGTGCTGCTCCGCGCCGATGATCCCTGGGCCTGCGCTGCCGCCCACGATGTGGAGCCGTTCGGCCCGGTTTCGACCGTCATGCCCTACCGCGACCTCGACGATGCGGTGAAGCTCGCCAACCGCGGCCGGGGCAGCCTGGTGCTGTCGCTGTTCACCCACTCACCCGAAGCGGCGCGCGATTTCGTGCTCGGCGCGGCGGCCTTTCATGGCCGCATGCTGGTGATCGACCGTACCAACGCCCAGGACTCGACCGGTCACGGCTCGCCCCTGCCCGTCCTCACCCATGGCGGCCCCGGCCGCGCGGGGGGCGGCGAGGAGATGGGCGGCGTCCGCGGTGTCATGCACTACATGCAGCGCACGGCGGTTCAGTCCTCGCCGGGAATGATCGCGGCCATTACCGATCAGTACATCCCCGGTGGCCCGAAGCACGAGATCGGGGTCCACCCCTTCCGCTGCCGCATGTCGGAACTGAGCATCGGCGACACGCTCAAGACTGCCAGCCGCACCGTCACGCTCGAGGACATCGAGCACTTCGCCCATTTCACCGGCGACACCTTCTACGCCCACATGGACGAGGAGGCGGCCAAGGCCTCGCCGGTGTTCGAAGGCCGGGTCGTCCACGGCTACCTGATCCTGAGCTTCGCCGCCGGCCTGTTCGTCGATCCCGACCCCGGCCCGGTGTTGGCCAACACCGGCCTGGAAAGCCTCCGCTTCCTGACGCCGCTTTACCCGGGCGACAGCATGCGGGTGGAGCTGACCGTGCGGGCCAAGTCATTGAAGAGCGGGGACACGGGCGTGGTCCGCTGGGCGGTGGAGATTTTCAATCAAAATGACGAGATGGTCGCGACTTACGACCTCCTGACGGAGAATGTGCCGTAGGCCGCGCGTTGTGCAGGCGAGTTTCCTTGAGGGAGAACCGCCATGCCCAAGATTAGCGAAGTGATGAGCCGCGATGTCCAGACCGTCACCCCCGAGTCAACCGCGCAGGAAGCCGCCGGCTTCATGCTCCAGGCCGACGCCGGCGCCATTCCCGTGACCGAAGGCGAGCGGGTGATCGGCATGATCACCGACCGCGACATCGCAGTTCGCGGCGTCGCCGAAGGGCGCGGGCCCGACACGCCGGTGCGTGAGCTGATGACAGACGGCGTGGTCACCGCGCGCGAGGACGACGACATCGAAGACATCGCCATCCGCATGAGCGACGAGCAGGTCCGCCGCATGCCGATCGTCGATCAGAACGAGAAGCTCGTCGGGATTGTCAGCCTCGCGGACGTGTCCCGCTCGGACCAGGGCGAAGCGGCCAGCGTGGCGCTGGGCGGCGTCACCGATCCCGGCGGCCAGCACAACCAGAGCGAAGAGCAGGGCGGCGCCGAGCGCCAGCCGAGCTAGTTGCGTCTTTCCGGCGGAGGCCGGGACCAGACGACAAGCGGAGTGCTGGTGACCTGAGGTCCCGGCCTCCGCCGGGACGACGTTATTGAACCCGGCCGATCCCGGCGATCGCCTGATCGATCAGCGCGCGGTCCGTCGAGCCGTCGTTCCGCTCGACGATAATCCGCGCTGCGGCCCGCGCCGCCGCATCGGCCGCAGTGGCCCGCAGCTGCTGCACCGCCGAGCGCTCCTCGGCGGCAATCTTGTCTTCAGCCATGCGGGTCCGCCGCTCGACCAGCGCCTGCGCGTCCGCCTCCGCCTTGGTCCGGATAGCGTCGGCCTCATGCCGTGCGCGCTCGACCATGGCCGCGGCATCGGCCTCGGCGGCCCGCGACTTCGCCTCATACTCGGACTTGAGCTGCTCGGCCTCCGCCCGTAGCGCCGCGGCTTCGTCGAGCTGCGCGCGGATGGCCGCGATCTTGGCGTCCAGGCTCTTGCCGATCGCGCCGGGCACCTTCTTCCACAGCATGGCGAGAACCACGATCAACATCGCCAACCCGACCAGCATGGTCGCGTCGAAGCCGAGCGCCTTCGGGTCGACCTGGTGCTCGATCCCGGCCTCGACCTGAGTGTGCGTCTCGCGTTGGATCTCAGCGGCCACGGGCAAGCTCCTGCTGAACGGCGACCTGCGCTACAGCCGGTTCAACCGTCATCCCCGCCACCCGCTGCACCATCGCCGCTGCAGCTTCCGAAGCGACAGTCTCGATTTCGGCCTTAGCGGAGGAGCGCGCTTCGGCGATACGACGACTCGCCAGCTCGAGCTTGCCCGCCGCGAACCGATCCGCTTCCGATACCCGCGCCTCCGTCGCCCGTGCCGCTTCGGCCTTGGCCTCCGCCGCTAGCTTGGCAGACTCCGCCCGGCTGCGATCCATCTGCTCACGATATTGCTCTTCCAGACGGTCGGCCGTCTCGCGAGCGGTTGCCGCTTCCTGGAGGTCGGCCGCGATCCGAGCGTCGCGCTTGTCCACTGTGCCCTGGATCTTGGGCACCATGCCCAGACCCACGATCAGGAAGATCGCGCCAAAGACGATCGCCAGCCAGAACAGCTGCGAAGCGTAGATCTCACCGATCTGTGCAATTTGAGGCATTGGCTTCCCGCTTGATCCACCGCTCACCTGGAGCCTGTCGGAGGGTGTCCGGAGACGCCTCGACAAGCTCAGCGTGAGCGCCTGTGTGGAGGCTGTCCTTACGCGACGAACAGCAGGATCATTGCCACCACGAACGCCAGCAGGCCGAGCAACTCGGCCGCGGCGAAGCCGATGAACAGGCGACCCTGCTGGCTGTCGGCAGCGGCCGGATTACGCAGCGCGCTCTCCAGGAACGAGCCGAACACGTTACCCACGCCCAGCGCGGCCATACCGACGCCGATCGCGGCGAGACCGGCACCGAGCAGCTTTGCGGCTTCTGCGTCCATGATGAAAACTCCCTTTGTGTTATCTTGTGGTTAGTGAAGGTTGATCGCGTCGTTGAGGTACAGGCTCGTCAGCAGTGCGAAGACATAGGCCTGGATGGCGGCAACCAGCAGCTCCAGCGCGCTGATGCCGATCATCAGGATCAGCGAAGGCAGGCTCACCACCGGCGCCACCCATAGCGCCTCGGCATTGAGCCCGTTGATCACGAAGCCAGCCAGCACCTTCAGGAGGATATGCCCCGCCGTCATGGCCACGAACAATCGCAGCGCCAGGCTGAACGGCCGGACCATGAAGGACACGAACTCGACCGGCACCAGGATCGGCATCATCCACCAAGGCGCGCCGTGCGGCACGAACAGGCTGAAGAAGTGAAAGCCGTGCTTGGCGAAGCCGACGACCAGCACGATCGCAAACGAAACCACAGCCAGGACCGCGGTAACTGTCAGGTGGCTAGTGACGGTGAAGGGGTGCACGCCCGGGATCACGCCCAGCGGCAGCAGACCGAGCAGGTTGGCAAACAGGATGAACATGAACAGCGAGAAGACGTAGGGCACGAACTTGCGCCCGGCCGGGCCGATGTTCGTCTCCATCATGTTGGTGATGAAGCCGGTGACGCCCTCGACGGCCATCTGCCAGCGGCCGGGGACCAGCTGCCGCTTCATCCCGCCTAGCATGAACAGCCACACGGCCACTAACGTGAGCAGCATCCATAGCGAGCTGTTGGTAAAAGCGATCGACTGTCCCGCAATCTGCCAGTCCTGGCCGAACAAAGGTTCGACCTGAAATTGGTGCATCGGATCAATCTTGCCCGATTCAGCGGCCACTTAAGTCGTCCTTCGTCTTCGCCATCGACAATTTGATGATGCTCCAAAAGCCGCCGACCGTGCCAAGCACCAGACCTACGACCAAGAGCAGGTGCCCCGTATCGAATAGCTCATCGAGCAACCATCCGATCAGCGCACCACCAAGCAAGCCCCCCAGGAGATAGGACAGTACGCGATTGCCGAGCTGCTCGTTCGCATCGGCCGTCGCCCCCTGTCCGGTCCTGACCGCTTCCTCGCGCTGCGCCCGCTCGAGCCGCTGTTCCAGCCGGTCGAGCCGCGCGTCGGGGGGAAGCTTCGGATCCTGCCCGGGCTCCTCTTCCGCCATGACCTACTCTCCATGTGCGCGGCGACGCTCGGGAATGAGCGCCTGTCCGCGAAAGGCAAGGGACATGGCGGCGTGAGAGCCCGCCAAGGCGCCGCCCCTTTAGAAAGGGCGTGCGGGCGCGTCAACCGTGCGGCGACTGGCGAGCGGCTCAGCCGCCGCGGCAATACTCCGGCACTGGCGCGCGCTGGCCGGCAAGCCGCCGCTGCCATACCCCGTCGCTCAGCAGATATGATTCGCCCACCGCCACCCGCCCGAGCAGTGTGCAGCCAGCGGTGATCCCCACTTCCTGCGGGCTCACACCGCGGCGCCCGGCCAGGCGGGTGAAGAGCGCACGGCGGCGGATGTTCACCGCTTCGGTCTGCGAGCGCACAAGACCCGACGAGGGCTGCGCGGCATAGCCGAGATAGCCATCGTAGCGCTCGCCGACCACACCCGCCGCTCGCGCCTGCGCCAGCCCCGCCGGGCCCTGCGCGCTCACCGGCGGCGCCATGCCCAGCACGGCCGCCAACAGCATCAGCCGCCACTGCTTCATCGGGTCGAACCCGGGTTGGGAGGAGTCGTTGGCGTTGTGCCCGGAAAGGCATCCGGATTCTGGTTGATGAGTTGCTCCACGTCACGCTGCAGCCGCACCAGCACTTCCTGCCGGATCGTCACGTTGAGGTTGATCTCGATCGGCTTTTCCGGAGTCTTCACCGAAATGCATCCCGTCAGCGCCGGCATGAGCAGCGCGGCAACAAACAGGCGCAAGGGAGTGACTTTCATGGGCGGGACCTCGTGCTGGGCTCGGGGGTGACTTGTTCGTCGACGGGCGTCTGCGTCTGGCTGGTTGCTTCCTCGCGGCGGCGGACCTCTGTGGTGATGCCGGGGATCTCCTCCAGCGGCCGGTCCAGCGTGGTGGAGATGATCGCGCGGGGATCGCGCATCGACTTGGCGGTGGCGATCAGGGCGCGGAACGGTCCGCGGATCGTCACATTGAGCCGGATCGGCAACTTGCTGGTGACGCTTCGGATCAGCCGCTGCGTACGGGTCGTGCCGCCCAGTGCCACGCCGTCGATGGTCAGCCGCGTCGCGAACTCGCCCGCCAGATCGCCGTCCAGCCGGATGATCATGGAGCGGAAGCGCAGGTCGCGCAGCGCATTGAACGCGATGTTGCCCATCAGGCCGAGGTTGGCCCGGTTCACCACCCCATTGTAGCTGAGGCTGCCACCCGGCGCCCGCGAGTCGAGCTTGCCGCCGACGATCCGTCCGCCGCTCTCATCGAAGGTCATCGGCAGCACGCCGTCGAACACGCCAGTCGCGCCGATCTCCTTGAAGCCGAAGCTCTGGACGAAGCGGTTGGCGTCGAGCCCGACAACCTCGAAGGTCAGCCGCTTGGCCGAGGGCCGGCCCAGGCTGAGCAGCGTTTCCTGCAGGACCAGCTGGCCGCCCATGAAGGGCCAGCGTCCGCTTTCGACCCGGACCTGCTGGCCGGGCAACAGCTGGTAGGTGATAATCCCGTTCTCGACGAGGATGCCGGGGTTGATGCTGGCGACTTGCATCGTCTGCCCGGGCGCGGTCTCGAGCGCCAGCAGATCGGTGAACCGCATGGTGCCCTTGAGGCCCGTCACCGGACCGAAGGCTGCGGCAAGGTCAAGGTCGTCGGTGCTGAATTCGCCGGTCGAGGTCACCCCCTCGCCGTACCAGGCGATCCGCCCCTGGCCGTAAATCGTGCCGTCGATCAGCGCGATCTGGCCTTCGGTGAGACGGGTGAGCTGCTCGGGCTGGAGGCGCGGACCAAAGGCGATGCCCGGAACGTCGAGTGTCGCACCGCCGGTCCCTGTCGACAGCCGGTGATCGATCGCGACCTCCGTCACCCGCGTTCCGGTGGCCGGGTGGCGCAAGGTGCCGGTAGCGCGGATGCGGTCGTCGCCCAGTGTGAAGCGCGCGTCCTCAGTGCGCAGCGGGTAGAAGCGCGGCGCCTCCAAGCGGTCGGATGCGGTCAGCGCCCCGTCGACGGTCAGCCGCGACTTGTACAGCAACCAGTTACCCGACATCTCGCTGAGCGCGATCGGAACGCGGCCGATCACCCCGTCCGCGCCGTCGAAGCGGCCACGGATGCCGCTGCCGCCAAAGGTCCCGGTCGCCGCATTGGCGTTGAGCAGGATCGGCGATTCGGGCCTCCCCATGCGCACGTTTACCCCGGCCAGCCGGAAGTCCTCCGGGCCGGTGAACGTCGCCCGCTCCGAGCGCAGCGCGAAGGGCGAGGCGCCGAGCCGGCCGTTCAGCACTAGGTTGCTGGTCCCCGCACCGACCCGCACTGCACCGCCGGGCGCACGATAGACGATGGCGTGTCCGGTTGCGCACACCGGCAGGCTAGTGCTGCCCAGCCGCAGCCCGCCCAGCCGCAGCGAAGCGAAGCGCACGTCGCTGCAGCCACGGCCGAACTCCAGGGCGCCGCCGCGACCTACCCGGCCATTGATCGGCACGCGCAGGCCGCGCACCTCGCCGCCCGAGACCGGCCCGTCGAGCAGCGCCACCGTCTGGATGTTGGTCGACCCGTCGCGGGCCGCGGCGAAGTTGATCGGCGCCAGCGCCAGCCGCGCACCGTCGGCGGCATAGGGCGCCACCCGCACCGTTCCGCTTATCGGCGCCCCGCTTCGGGGCTGATTGAGCGCGATGCGGGTGGTCGGAAGGCCGCCGCCCTGCGTCGCGATGTCGCCGTCGATCCGCAGCCGGTTGCCGGGCCAGTAGTAGGTGATCCCGTCGCCCCCGCCGACCTGGATGCGCGCTCCCGAAGCGGTTCGGACGTTGGCGGTCTCGATCCGCACCGCTCCGCCACCGGGAAAGTTGACCAGCCGCAGGCTGCCAGCAGCGTTCATGTCCCTGGTCGCGCCCTCGAGACCGCGGCGCAGCGCCGCCGCGAGCGGTTCCAACGGCGTATCGTTTGTGCCGCGGAGCGCATCGGTGAGGCCCGCCGTCAAGGAGGGCGCCAGGTCTGCGTTCTGCGCCGCATAGTCGGCCACCAGTGTGATGTTGCCCTGGGCCGCGTTCAGCAGGTAGCTCCCGTCGAGTCGCGTCCTCTCCGCCTGGATCTCACTCAGGCGCGCGCCACGGGCGGCGAGCTTGACCGTGCCCAGGATGCGGGTCGGCTCGCCGGCGAAGGTCAGGCCCGCGTTCAGGCCGGCCAGCCCATTCACCCCCGCAGTCAAGGCGGTCGCGCTCATCCGGCCGCGACCAGTGAAGCGCTCGAATGCCTCGCTGAAGCGGCTGTCGATCTCGAACCGCGGCTGAGCGATCGCGATGTTGCTCGACGGACAACGGAAGCTGCTGGCCGACAGCGGTCCGCTGACCCGCGGCCGCCGCGCGCTGACCGAAACGCGCACGTTCGCGCGCATGTCGGCCAGGGTGCAGCGGCCCGCGTCCAGCTGCGGGCTCGCGGCCGCAAGCCGTCCTCGGAAGCCGCCGGTCAGGTTGCCCGCGCCCTCCACAGCCACCCCCAGCGGACCGTACGGCGTAGCCAAGGCGATGGAGGTATCCGCCACGTCGACGGTGACATCCGGCAGGGTAAAGGGCTTGCCGCTGGGCGGCGGGAGCAGCCGGTCGAGCTGTCCCCAGCTGACCCGGTTGCCGACCACCCGGCCGTTCAGCCGCACCCCGCGCGCGACCACCCGAAAGATCTCCACCCGGCCCGTCAGGTGGATGCGCATCTGCACCTGGGCGACGCGCGCAGTCAGATCAGGGTTGGCGGGATCGCCGATCACCAGGTTGCTGAGCTGCTGGGTGCGCAGGCCGACGCGATCAAGCCGGTAGCTGGCCTGCACGCCGCGGCGCTCCATCTCGCGCGCGAGGATGTCATTGGCGAGCGGCCGGCGCTGGGTCCACAAGACGCCCAGCGCGACGATCAACAGGCCCAGGAACCCAAGCAGCCCCCAGCCGAGCGCGCGTGGCCAGCGACGCCGAACTACGACCTCCTGGTGGGGAGCTTGCTCACCCGTCAGTTGGTCCATTACGTCCGCGCCACCATCGTTGTTTTAACCTCGAATCATTACGGCCGTTCCGCCCCCGGCACGAAGGAGTACCACCGCTTGCCGTCCGTTCAGCCTAACCTGTTGCCGGGAGACAACAAGCCGGCCGGGTCCGACGGGCACCGCGCGCGCCTCCGGCAACGGCTGCTGGACGGCGGCGGCGATGCTCTACTCGACCATGAGCTGGTTGAATATCTGCTGACTTTGGCCATCCCGCGCCGGGACACCAAGCCCTTGGCCAAGCGGCTGATTTCCAGCTTCGGCGGGGTCGGGCCGCTGCTTTCCGCCTCGCCCGACGCGCTCCGGCGGGAAGGCCTGACCGACGGGGTGATCGGCGCGCTGGCGATCGCCCGGGCGACGGCCCTGCGGCTGCTCGAGACCCGGATCGAGGGCCGCCCACTGATCGCGAGCTGGGACGCGCTCGGCGACTACCTTCAGGCGACCATGGCGCACGATCCGGTCGAGGAGGTCCGCGTGCTGTTCCTCAACGCCAAGAACCTGCTGCTCGCCAACGAGGCGATGTGGCGCGGCTCGGTCGACGAAGCCTCGGTCCACGTCCGCGAAGTCATCAGCCGCGCCATCGCGCTCGGCGCCACCGCCATCATCATCGTCCACAACCACCCGAGCGGCGATCCCACCCCCAGCCAAGCCGACATCCGCCTCACCCGCGACCTGGTCGACGCCGGGCGGCACATGAAGGTCACAGTGCACGACCATGTGATCGTCGGCGCAACGGGGCGGACGAGCTTGCGGGCGCAGGGCTTGATCTAGACGGTTGATGTCAGCTCACGACCATTGCGGACGTTCGCGAAGGCGCTAGGCTTTGCTGAGTGGGAAATGAAAACCCGTGGTTTCTGATTGTGGGAGCGGCGTTATCGCTTCTGCTATTCGCGGTCATGATCTTCATTCCTGTCAAACTCGTGCTGCTGGCTGTCCGACAATGGCGCGATCGATCTCGCGATTGACGATCTGCTTCCCACCCACAGCAGACACAAGCCCACCGTTCGTTGCAGCCTTGAGTGGGCCCTGCTAGCCGCCCCCCGCATGGTTCCTCGCTATTCCCGCCCCCCCATGTCGGCCATCTGGTCGGCCGAAAACCGCTTCCGCATCTGGTTCGACATCGAGGTCTACGCCGCCGAGGCGATGGGCGAGATCGGGATGATCCCGGCGGAGGATGCGCGAAAGATCGTCGACGCGCACGCCCGCGGGGTGATCAACCCGGTGGACGTGCCCGCGATCGACGCGATCGAGGCGGTCACCAAGCATGACGTGATCGCCTTTCTCACCTGGATCGGCGAACGGCTCGGGCCCGAGAAGCGCTACCTTCACCAGGGCATGACCAGTTCGGACGTCCTCGACACCGCGCTATCGGTCCAGCTGACCCAGGCCGCCGACATCCTGCTCGACGACCTCGACCAGCTGCTCGCCGTACTGGAGCGCCGCGCCTTCGAGCATAAGCTCACCCCGACCATCGGCCGCAGCCACGGCATCCATGCCGAGCCGCTGACCTTCGGCCTCAAGCTCGCCCAGGCCCATGCCGAGTTCGCCCGCAACCGCGAACGGCTCGCGCGTGCCCGCGATGACATCGCCACCTGCGCCATCTCCGGCGCGGTCGGCACTTTCGCCAACATCGATCCGCGTGTGGAGGAACATGTCGCCCGGCGCCTCGGCCTCACGCCCGAGCCTACCTCCACCCAGGTCATCCCGCGCGACCGCCACGCGATGTTCTTCGCCACCCTCGGCGTGATCGCTTCCTCGATCGAGCGGCTGGCGACCGAGGTCCGCCACCTCCAGCGCACCGAAGTGCTGGAAGCGGAAGAGTATTTCTCGCCCGGGCAGAAGGGCAGTTCGGCCATGCCCCACAAACGCAACCCGGTGCTGACCGAGAACTTGACCGGCCTCGCGCGCATGGTCCGCAGCGCCGTCGTCCCCGCGCTGGAGAATGTAGCCCTGTGGCACGAGCGCGATATCAGCCACTCGTCGGTCGAGCGTTTCATCGGCCCCGACGCAACGATTACCCTCGACTTCGCGCTGGCGAGGCTGACGGGCGTGGTCGACAAGCTGCTCGTCTATCCCGAACGTATGCAAAAGAACCTCGACCGCATGGGCGGCCTCGTCCACTCGCAGCGCGTGCTCCTCGCGCTCACCCAGGCGGGCCTCAGCCGCGAGGACAGCTATGCGCTCGTCCAGCGCAATGCGATGAAGGTATGGGAGTCCGACGGCCGGCTATCGCTGCTCGACCTGCTTAAGGCCGATCCACAGGTCACCGCCGCGATCCCGGCCGGGCGGCTCGAGGAGAGCTTCGACCTCGGCTACCACTTCAAGCACATCGGCACGATCTTCGAGCGGGTGTTCGGCCGCACCTAGCGCCGCTTGGCCTTGAGCTCGTCGTACATGGTCTCGATGAAGCGATCGGGCTTGATGAAGCCGTCCGCGGCAACGGTCGCTGCGTAAGGCGCCGCGGGCTTGGAGGCCACCACCGCTGCCCTCGTCCGTCCGGCTGCGACGCCCGCCGCGACCTTGCTGCGCACGTCCACCAGCATGTCATGGTAGGCCTTCAGCTCCTCGCGGGTGGCGACCGGACCGTGTCCGGGGATGACCTTGCCGCCGGGCTTCACCAGCGCCAGGCCGCGCTTGGCCGCTTCGATCATGCCGTCGATCGAACCCCCGCTCTCCCGATCGATGAAGGGGAAGGTCACCCGATGGAAGAAGGTGTCGCCCATGTGGACGACATCGGCGCCGGTCCAATAGACCAGCGCATCGCCGTCCGTGTGCGCATTGGGTACATGCACCACCTGGATGCGATCGCCATTAAGATGAAAGTTCACCCCGCCGGCGAAGGTCACCACCGGCAGGCCGGCCTTGGGCGTCGCCTTGATGGTCTGATTCATCTGCTTGGAAAAGGTCTCGACCGACATCCGGCGGCGGACATTGTCATGCGCGACGATAACCGCCCCGGCCTGGCCCAACCGCTCGTTCCCGCCGGTATGGTCGCCGTGCCAATGCGTGTTGATCAGAAACCGGATGGGGTCCGGGTCGACGCTGCTCACCGCCGCGACGATCTTCGGGACCAGCGGCGCGAACTGGTCGTCGATCAGGACATTGCCGTCCTCGCCGTGGCTGAGGCCGATATTGCCGCCCTGACCGAACAGCACCGCCACGCCCGGCGCGACGCGCTCCACCCGCACCTCGACTTTCGAGAAGTCCTGCTGCTGCGCCGCAGCCGGCACGGAGGCGGCAACAAGAAGGGCGTAGGCAAGTCGGCGCATGGTTGTCTCCTGTTGCGGAGCGAACCCTAGCGCCAGCACCCGCTAGCGCAATCTAGCTGCCGAGCTTTTCCTTGATCCGGCTGAAGAAGCTTCTGCTCGCCGGACACTCCTCGCCCGTCTCGGTGTCGCGGAACTGCCCGAGCAGCTCCTTCTGCTTGGCCGTCAGCTTGGTCGGCGTCTCCACCAGCACCCGCGTGACCAGGTCGCCGCGGCCGCGGCCGTTGAGCACGCTCATGCCCTGCCCGCGCTGGCGCAGCGTCTCGCCCGACTGGATACCCGGCGGGATCTTGATGTCGATCGGGTTGCCGTCGATCCCCGGCACGGTGATCTGACCGCCCAGCGCAGCGGTGGTGAAGGTCACCGGGCACTCGGCCACCAAGGTCGTCCCGTCGCGCCCGAACAGCGGGTGGCGGGCCATGTGCACGAACAGGTAGAGGTCGCCGTTCGGCGCGCCGCGCACGCCCGCTTCGCCCTCACCGCCGACGCGGATGCGGGTGCCTTCATCTACCCCGGCGGGAACCTGAATCGACAGATTGCGGCGCTTAAGTACCCGGCCTTCGCCCTCGCATTGCGGACAGGGATCGGCGATGGTGACGCCGTGGCCGTAGCAGGCGGGGCAGCCCCGCTCGACCATGAAGAAACCCTGCTGCGCCCGCACCTTGCCCACGCCGTTGCAGGTGCGGCAGGTCTGCGGCTTGCTGGTCCCGCGTGAGCCGTCGCCCTCGCACGGCGCGCACGGCTGCAGCGTTTCCACCTCAATCTCCGCCTGCTTGCCGGAAAAAGCTTCCTCCAGCGTCAGCTCGAGATCGTAGCGCAGGTCGGCGCCGCGGGCAGCGTTCTGGCGCGCGCCGCGCGAGTCCATGAACTCGCCGAAGATCGACGAGAAGATGTCGGAAAAGCCGTCGAAGCCCTGGCCGTTGCCGCCGCCGAACCCGCCGCCCCCGTTCTGGAACGCCGCCTTGCCGAAGCGATCGTAGGCCGCCCGTTTCTGCGGGTCCTTGAGGCAATCGTAAGCCTCGTTGATCGCCTTGAACTTGGCTTCCTGGTCGGAGCAGCCGCCGTGGCGGTCGGGATGGCACTCCATCGCCAGCCGGCGATAGGCCGCCTTGATGGTTCGGTCGTCGGCTGTCCGCTCGACCCCGAGCAGCTCGTAATAGTCGGTCTCAACCATGACGTGCCCCCCAGCGCGTCACCCCGACGGAGGTCGGAGTCTCAGGCAACGAGCATATCGCTATTTTGCCTAAAATCCCGACCTCCGCCGGGATGACGCACGAGGTCATCCCTTTATGCCCGCTTCTCGTCGTCGACTTCCGAGAACTCGGCGTCGACCACTTCCTCCTGATCGGCAGACGAAGCTTCAGCGTCGGCAGTGCCAGCATCCGCCGCCCCCATGTCGGGACCGGAAGCACCCGCGCCCGAAGCACCGGCCTGCTGCGACTCGTACATCGCCTGGCCGAGCTTCATCGCCGCCTGGGTCAGCGCCTGCGTCTTCTGGTTCATGGTGTCGGCGTCGCCCCCCTCGACCGCGGTTCGGGCCTCGGCAATGGCGGTCTCAATCTCGCTCTTCACCTCGGGCGAGACCTTATCGCCATGCTCCCGAAGCTGCCCCTCGGTCGAGTGTATCAAGCTTTCAGCCTGGTTCTTCGCCTCGGCGCCCGCGCGACGGTGCTTGTCCTCCTCGGCGAAGCGCTCGGCGTCCTGGACCATCTGGTTGATGTCCGCGTCGGAGAGGCCACCCGACGCCTGGATGCGGATCTGCTGCTCCTTGCCGGTGCCCTTGTCCTTGGCCGACACGTTGACGATGCCGTTGGCGTCGATGTCGAACGTCACCTCAATCTGCGGCACGCCGCGGGGCGCGGGCGGGATGCCTACCAGGTCGAACTGGCCCAGCACCTTGTTGTCCGCCGCCATCTCGCGCTCGCCTTGGAAGACGCGAATGGTGACCGCATTCTGGTTGTCGTCGGCGGTCGAGAAGACCTGGCTCTTCTTGGTCGGGATGGTCGTGTTGCGGTCGATCATCCGGGTGAACACGCCACCCAAGGTCTCGATGCCGAGCGACAGCGGCGTCACATCCAGCAGCAGCACGTCCTTGACGTCGCCCTGCAGCACGCCCGCCTGAATGGCCGCGCCGATCGCCACCACCTCGTCGGGGTTGACGCCGGTGTGCGGCTCCTTGCCGAAGAACTCCTGCACGACTGCACGCACGCGGGGCATGCGGGTCATGCCACCGACCAGCACCACCTCGGCGATGTCGCTCGCCTTGAGGCCGGCGTCGGCAAGCGCCTTGCGGCACGGCTCCAGCGTGCGGTCAATCAGCGGGCCGACCAGCTTCTCGAGGTCGGCGCGGCTGATCGTCTTGACGAGGTGCAGCGGCGTGGTCGCGCCGCCTTCCATGCGCGCGGTGATGAACGGCAAATTCACCTCGGTCGTCGCGGCCGACGACAGCTCGATCTTGGCCTTCTCGGCGGCTTCCTTGAGCCGCTGCAGCGCCAGCCGGTCCTGCTTGAGGTCGATGCCGTTCTCTTGCTTGAACGCGTCCGCGAGATGCTCGACGATCCGGGCGTCGAAGTCCTCACCGCCGAGGAAGGTGTCGCCGTTGGTCGACTTCACCTCGAACACGCCGTCGCCGATCTCCAGGATCGACACGTCGAACGTGCCGCCGCCGAGGTCGTAGACCGCGATGGTCTTGCCGTCGTTCTTCTCGAGCCCGTAGGCGAGCGCCGCCGCCGTCGGCTCGTTGATGATGCGCAGCACTTCAAGGCCGGCGATCTGGCCAGCGTCCTTAGTCGCCTGGCGCTGCGCGTCGTTGAAGTAGGCGGGAACGGTGATCACCGCCTGGGTGACGTTCTCGCCGAGGTAGGCCTCGGCCGTTTCCTTCATCTTCTGCAGGATAAAGGCGCTGATCTGCGACGGGCTGTAATCCTTGCCGCCCGCGTTGACCCACGCGTCGCCATTGCCGCCGCGCGTGATGCTGTAGGGCACCAGCTCGGTGTCCTTCTTGGTGATCGGGTCGTCGAACCGCCGGCCGATCAGCCGCTTTACCGCGAAGATGGTGTTGTCGGGGTTGGTCACCGCCTGCCGCTTGGCCGGCTGGCCGATCAGGCGCTCGCCGTCCTTGGTGAACGCGACCACCGACGGCGTCGTCCGCGCGCCTTCCGCATTCTCGATAACCTTGGGCGTTCCGCCCTCCATGACCGCCACACAGCTGTTGGTCGTGCCGAGGTCGATCCCGATCACTTTCGCCATAGTTTTCAACTACCTTCCAATAGCCCCCGGACGCCCTTCCAGGCACGCCCGTCCTTGATGTTTCGGAGGCGATATAGGGGTGAGTTCATCGGCGACAAGGAGTCGCAAGATACGCTGTTGCAGGCTGGTTCAGCGTCTGTTGCAACGACGCCTCAGAGCATCGCCATGCCGCCATTCACGTGCAGCGTCTGACCGGTGACGTAGCCCGCCTCGCGGCTGGCGAGGTAGACCACCGCCGCGCCGATGTCCTCGCCCGAGCCCATCGCACCCGCCGGGATCTTGGCTAGGATGGCCGCCCGCTGCGCCTCATTCAGCGCGTCGGTCATGGCTGACGTCATGAAGCCAGGCGCGACGCAATTCACGGTGATGTTGCGGCTCGCCAGCTCCTGCGCCGCCGCCTTGCTCATGCCGATCAGCCCGGCCTTGGACGCGACATAGTTGGCCTGCCCCGGATTGCCGGTCACGCCCACGACGGAGCTCACCGAGACGATCCGGCCGAAGCGCGCCTTCATCATCGGCTTAGCCGCTGCCCGCATCAGCCGGAAGGCGGCCTGCAGGTTGATCTGAAGGACTTCCGCGAACTCCTCGTCCTTCATCCGCATGAGCAGGTTGTCGCGGGTCACCCCGGCGTTGTTGACGAGGATGTCGAGCTTGCCGCCGAGCGCCTCCACCGCCTGGGGCACGAGCCGGTCCACCGCCGCACCGTCCGCCAGGTTGCATGGCAGCGCCACATGCTCGCCGCCAAGCTCATCGCGGAAAGCACTAAGCTTCGCAGCATTGCTCCCGCTGACGGCGAGCCGCGCACCCTGCGCCGCAAGCGCCCTGGCGATCGCCGAGCCAAGCCCGCCCGAAGCGCCGGTCACCAGCGCGGTCATCCCAGTCAGACCGAACATCATGCGATCTCCTTCGCCAGCGCTTCGATGTCGTCGATCGACAGGAGGCTGGTCACCTTCGCATCCGGCGCGATGCGCTTGACCATGGGCCCGAGCACCTTGCCGCCCAGCTCAACGAACTCGTCGACGCCCGCCTCACGCATCGCCGCCACGCTCTCGCGCCAGCGGACCATGCCGGTGACCTGCTCCACCAGCAGCTCGCGGATGCGCTGCGGCTCCTGCTCTGGCCCAGCGGTCACGTTTGCGAACACGGGCACCGCAGGCGAGGCAATCTCGGTCTCGCCTAGCGCCTCGGCCATGGCGTTCGCCGCGGGCTGCATCAGCGAGCAGTGGAACGGGGCCGAGACCGGCAGCAGCACCGCGCGTTTCGCCCCCATCTCCTTGGCGAGGCCGATCGCCCGTTCAATCGCGCCCTTGTGTCCCGACAGCACCACCTGGCTCGGATCGTTGTCGTTGGCGACCGCGCAGACTTCGCCCTGAGCCGCCGCTTCGGCGATCGTCCGCGCCTTGTCGAGATCGGCGCCAAGCAACGCCGCCATGACGCCCTGCCCGACTGGCACCGCAGCCTGCATCGCCTGCCCGCGTCGCTTCAGCAGCTTCGCGGCGGTCGGCAGATCGAACGCGCCTGCCGCGCACAATGCACTATATTCACCAAGCGAATGCCCGGCCACGAACTGCGCGGCCCGCCCGAGCTCAATTCCGCAATCGCGCGTCAGCACTTGGAACACCGCCAGCGCATGCGCCATGATCGCTGGCTGTGCATTCTCCGTCAGCGTAAGCTGGTCCTCCGGCCCTTCGCGCATCAGCCGCGACAGGCCCTGCCACAGCGCCTCGTCCACCTGCTCGAAGGTATCGCGGGCGGTGCGGCTCGCCTCCGCCAGCGCGGCTCCCATGCCGACGCTCTGGCTGCCCTGCCCCGGAAATAGAAACGCGCGCATGCTTCTCCCCTGCTGTTCGTGCGAGCGGTTAGGCGGCGAGCCCGCCGATGCCAAGCGGGCTAGTACCCCATCAGCGCCAGCACCTCGCGCCGGCTGCGTTCGTCCTTGCGGAAGGTGCCCATCATTCGGCTGGTGGTCATCATCACGCCGGGCGTGTTGACCCCGCGCGCCGACATGCAGGCATGGCTCGCTTCCACCACCACCGCCACCCCCTGCGGCTCGAGATGCTCCCAGATGCAGTCGGCGACCTGCGCGGTCAGCCGTTCCTGCACCTGCAGCCGCCGGGCGAAGCCGTGCAGCACCCGCGCCAGCTTGGAGATGCCGACCACCCGCGTGCCGGGGAGATAGGCGATCGCCGCCTTGCCGATGATCGGTGCCAAATGGTGCTCGCAATGCGACTGGAAGGGGATGTCCTTGAGCAGCACGATCTCGTCGTAGCCGCCGACCTCGTCGAAGGTGCGGGTGAGATGGACCGCCGGATCCTCGCCGTATCCCCGCGCATATTCCTTCCAGGCGCGCGCCACCCGCACCGGCGTATCGAGCAGTCCTTCGCGCCCGGGATCGTCCCCCGCCCAGCGGATCAGCGTGCGAACCGCCTCCGCGACCTCGTCGGGCACCGCGATCTTTGGTGGGGAAGCGACCAGGTCGCCGTCTTCCGGACTGCCATTCATCTTGTCAGCTCCCGCACGATGTCGGCCGCGACCGCTTCCGCCTGCCCGCGAATATCCGGAACGGCGACGATCTCCCAAAAGCAACCCTTGGTGAGCGGCCCGACCGCCCAGGCGTTCGACCCGGCGCGCGAGCGTTCATCGACTGCCAGCCCCATTCCCAGTTCGTCCGGCCGAACGAGGCCCCCGCTCAGCATCTGCCGCAGCAGCGGGTCGCGCGTGCGCTTGATGTCGCCGAGCGGGCCGGTGCAGTTGAAGGTGGCCGCGAAGCGCCGGTGCAGCGGTTCGATGCTGCCCCGCGGCATGATGGTTGCTGCCAAGCCATCACCGTCCGCCTGCAAGAGTCTCAGCCGGCCAGCGACGATCTCCAAGCCCCAGTCGGCGACGCGCGTCGCGAGCTGTTCTCCGATCTGGGGGGCGATGCGATGGCGGTGCACGTCCCACCAGGGCCGCGCGTGGCGGAGGAAGCGGCGCTGCTCGGCCGGCGGGAACGCCTGCCACAGCGCCTGGCTGTGCGGCCGCAGCGAGTCCACCGCGGCCCGGAACCCCACGTCGGCGCTTCGCCGCCGCAGCCAGCGCCACAACGGCAGCACCTTGCCCGCGGGCACCTCCTCCATCGCCGCCGCAAACGGCTGGTGCGGCGCATGTGAGCGCGGAAGCAGCCCCCGCCGCGACAGCGCCAGCACCCGGCCCTTGTGACCCGCGGCCGCGAGTGACAGCACCGTGTCGATCATGGTGAGCCCGGTGCCGAGGATCAGCACGTCGCCGCCGTCCTCCGCTATCCGGGCGACGACCGCGGCTGCCTCCTGGCTCCACGGATTGTTGACGAACAGCGCGCCAGCATCCTCGGCAACCCGCATGGGCGCAGGCGGCTGGTTGCCGCTCGCCAGAACCAGCGCCGACGCCTGGACGACCGATCCGTCCGCAAGTTCGATCTGCCAGCCGCCGTCCGCCGGGGACGCCGCCGAAGCGCCTTGCTCGCGCCGTTCTATCAAGGCGTCATGTGCCAGGGCGATCCCCTCCACGTACCGCCCGAAGCCCCGTCGCTCAGCGAAACTTGTTCCGTCGTCGCCCAGCCATTGGGCGAAGTGGCCGGCCCGGTCGGGCCAGGCGCTCATCTTTCCGCTGGGCACATTCAGCAGGTGCGCCGGCTCGGCTGTGGAATAGGCAACGCCGCGATGCATCCGCCCGCCGCCATCCAGCAGCACGCTTCGCACGCCGCGCCGCGCCAACTGCACGGCCGTCATCGTGCCCGAGAAGCCGCCGCCGACAATCGCCACCGGAAGCCCGGCGGCGTCAGATCTCATAGTCTGGCCAGCCCTCGGGATTGGTCGCGCCCGCCCGGCGGCGCTGCATATGGTCGTGGAGGCGAACCACCGTGCGCCCCGCGGTTTCGGTGAACCAGCCCGGCACGACCGCATGAACCAGGCATGCAGCACCCGCCCCGATCATCTGCGCGCCGATCCTGGCCGCGCCCGTGCCATGATCGAGCCAGCTCATCCCGAGCGCGCGCGGGTGCGAGGTGAACAGCGATGCCAGCCTTCCGTTCACCTAATCCTCCCGCCTGCCGCAACGATGGTGACCCCGACAGGATTCGAACCTGTGGCCTACAGATTAGGAATCTGCCGCTCTATCCTGCTGAGCTACGGGGCCGTCGCCCACCGCCCTACAGGAGGGGCGGGCAGCAAATCAACGTCTCAGCCGGGCACGACCTCGACCGCGGGCATCGGGCGCCGGTGCGTCAGCGCCGGAACCCGGCCGCGCACCTCCATGATACGCGCGAGGTCCACCTCGGCGAACGCCAAGCCCGGCTCGCCGTCCATCTCCAACAGCAGTTCGCCCCACGGACCCGCGACCAGGCTGTGGCCGTAGGTCTCGCGGCCGTCCTCATGCTGCCCGGCCTGCGCGGCGGCGACCACGAACAGCCCGGCCTCGATCGCTCGAGCCCGCAGCAGCACCTGCCAATGCGCCTGACCCGTCGGCACGGTGAAGGCCGCCGGAACCGCGATCGTCTCGGCCCCGGCCTCCGCCAGCGCCGCGAACAGCGCGGGGAAGCGCAGGTCGTAGCAGATCGACAGGCCGAGCCGCCCCATCGGCGTCCCCTCCACCACCACCAGCCGCTCGCCCGGGCGGTACGCCGCCGACTCGCGCCAGCTCTCGCCGGTGGGCAGGTCGACGTCGAACAAATGAATTTTGTCGTAGCGCGCCCGGAGCTCGCCGCCGTCGTCGATCACGAAGCCGCGGTTGGCCAGCCGCTCTTGATCCGTCTTGACCGCCAAGCTTCCCAGGTGGACCCAGAGGCGATGCTCCCTCGCCGCCGTCCGCACCGCGGCGAGGACTTCGTCATCTTCTTCGGTGCGCAGGTGAGCCGCCGCCCGCTGGCGATCCCGGTCGAGCAGCCCCGACATCTCGGGCGTGAACAGCATGGCCGCACCGCCGCCCTTCGCACTTCGCACGGCCCCGACCAGGGCAGCGGCGTTGCGCGCCGGGTCGATGCCGCTCCGGGCCTGGAACAAGGCGATCCGGGTCACGCGGCCAGCAGGGTGTCCAGCTTGCCCGCACGTTCCAGCGCGTACAGATCGTCGCAACCCCCGACGTGCCGCCCGTCGATGAAGATCTGCGGCACCGTCATCCGTCCCGCCCGCTCGATCATCTCGTCGCGCTTAGGGCCACCGGCGTCGATGTTGTAGATCTCGGGCGCGATGCCTTTCTGCTGCAGCAAGTGCTGCGCGCGGATGCAATAAGGGCAGGTGGTCTTGGAATACATCTCGACGCGGGGCACTCGTGGTTCCTCCATGGCTTGAGCCGCGGCTCTAGCGGATGGTCGTCGGGCGGACTACCCTCGCCCAAGTCAACAGTTCGACGCTCGCAGCGCCGTTCCGTTTCAGCATCCGGGCACAGGCCGCGGCAGTGCTCCCATTGGTGTACACGTCGTCCACGAGGATGATGTCGCGCCCGCGCACAGCTCCTTCGTCCCGCACCGCCAACGCCCCCTGCACCGCTCGCCGCCGCTCCGACACGCTCATGCCCTTGAGCCGCGGGGTGTGGCGGGAGCGGCGGAGCAAGAGCGGGTCCGCTTGGCCCCCACTCTTGCGGGCCAGCTCGGCCGCGATCAGCGCCGCCTGGTTGAACCCGCGGCCCCACAAGCGCCGCCGATGGAGCGGCACCGGGACCAGCAGCGCGCCCGGCGTCAGCTCGCCCAGCGGTCGCCGCATAGGGGCCATGGTCCGCGCGAGCGCCGTCTTGCGCCCGTACTTGAGCCGCAGCACCAGGCTCCGCGCGGTATCGCCGTAGGCTACGGCCGACCGGATCCGCGCCAGCGGCGGCGGTTCGGCCAGGCAGGCGCCGCAGGTCTCCGCGTCCGTTGCCTCCAGCGGCAGCCCGCAGGTGGTGCAGCCGCCGCCCAGGAACTCCACCTCGCCCCAGCAGCCGTCGCAGAACAAATCCACATCGGCCGTGATCGCACCGCACGCCGGGCAGCGCGGCGGAAGCGCGAAGTACAGCCCGAAGCGGCCTGCCCGGCGAATAGTGGCGCTGAAGCTCATGCCGCCTTGTTCCGCGTCTCCCCGGGCGGCACAAGCGAAAGATGACCGGACCGATCTTCGACGACCAGGCACTTGCCCTCCGGCGGCAGCGCGCCGTTTGGCAGGGTCCACGCCTGTTCCTGGCCGAACGCGCGGTCGAGGACCTGGCCGACCGGCTGAGCCTGGTGCAGCGCCGCTTCGGGCGCGCGCTGCTGGTCGGCTGTCTGGACCCGCGGCTGGCGGAGCCGCTGACGGGCGCGGCTGAGCAGGTGATCATCGCTCCAACCCTCAACGATGTGGCGCGCTTCCCGCCGGGGAGCTTCGACCTGCTGTTGGTGCTTGGCCAGCTGGACACCGCCAACGAGTTGCGCGCGGTGCTGCATATCCTGCGCGCGGTGCTGACGGAGGAAGCGTTGTTCGTCGGTGCCTTTCCCGGCAACAACAGCCTTCCTGCCCTGCGCGCCGCCATGCTCGCGGCCGACCGCGCGGGCGGCGCCGGTGCCGCCCCGCGCGTCCATCCGCGGATCGAAGCCTCGGCTATCGGCGGGCTGCTGCAGGACGCGGGCTTCGTCATGCCGGTGGTCGACATCGATCGCGTCCGCCTTAGCTACCGCACTCTCGACGACCTCGTTGCAGATCTTCGCGGGATGGGAGCGACCAACGTCTTGTCTGGCCGCTCCCGGACGCCGTTGCTCCGGACTGCCCTGGCGACGGCTCGAACCGAGTTCGCACAGCTCGGCGCCGGCGAGCGAACCGTCGAAACCGTGGAGCTAATCCACTTCGCGGCGTGGACCCAGCCCGCATCCCTAACGGCGGCGTAACCCCGCACTCCGCACGATCTGTTAACTTTCTGTAAGTACACCTGTCCTCGTGGACGTGGACCAGAGGAGGGTGGCTTGGACGCTATCCGATCGTTTTTTCGCATGTTGCGGCGCGACCAGGGCGGCGCAACGGCCATCGAATATGGGCTGATCATCGCCCTCATCTCCGTTGCCGCGATTGGCGCCTTGTCGTCCATGGGCGGCGGCAACAATGGCATGTGGACCCGCATCAGCAGCAACGTCAGCAACGCGATGTGACAAGCGCCGCCCGGAGGGCGGTAAGCCTTCCGAAACCACCGCCGAATTACGGCCTAGCGCGCCCGACTGCCGTGAACGACGAGCTTGAGCCGCTGCCCGGGGACCAGTCGCGCATTGCCGGACAAGCCGTTCAAGGATAGAAACCGTTCCACCCGGAAGTCGCGGTAGGCCATCCGGCTCGCCAGCGATTGCACCGTCTCCCCGGGCCGAACGGTCACCACATTGATCACCCGCGGCCGGATGTTGGCCGCTTCCGCCGGCGAGATGCGGCGAAGCGAATTGACCATGGGCGCGAACTGGCCGACGCCGCGGCCGCCCTGCGTTAGCGCAACGAAGTGGTAAGCCTGGCTCCGGCCAAAGGCATAGGCGAACACGCTCACGTCCACCGCCCCCGACGAGGTGTTGGCCCGCGCCACCACATAGGACGCCGGGATGCCGTTGATCGTGGTCCGGTTGCGATCCAGCACCTGGATCGGCACCCGCCCGCCGGTCAGCGACTGCAGCACCCCGGCAATGTAGCTGTCGAGATTGCCGTTGAAGCGCGCGGTGCTGAACTGCGCCTTGCCTGCCGAGCCGGAGATCGTCACCGCGTCGGTGCCGTTCTGCATCAGATAGCCGACCGGCACGGTGAACTGCAGCCGCAAGTCCGGATGGGTGAAGGTCCGCCCATCGATGATGCCCTGCGCGGGATCGTCGTCGACCACCACTCCGTCAAGCTGGTTTAGAAAGGCCTCGCGGTTGCGCACACCCTGCCCGGCGCGGCCGGTTTGCTGGGACATGCCGGCGGCCTGCCGGACCCGGTTCTCGGAGTTCGGGTGGGTCTGCGCCCATTCCGGCGTCGAGCGATTGTCCTGCCCCTGCACCCGCGACTCCAGCGCCGACGAGCGCGCCAGCGCCGCCAGCATGGTGGCGCTGGCCGCAGGGTCGTAGCCGGCGCGCGTCAGATAGCCGATGCCCAACCGGTCGGCGTCATACTCCTGATTGCGGCTAAAGCTCAGCGTGCGCAGCTGCGAACTGGTCTGCAGCATGTTGCCTAGCGCGCTGCCGATCCCACCGCCAATCACGCTTCCCAGAATGGCGCCAAGAATGCCACCGATCGCGTTGGTGCGGCTCGCTGATTGGCGCGCCTGCGCGTGGTTGGCCGCGACGTGCCCGACCTCATGCCCGGTGACAAAGGCGAGCTCGGCCTCGTCGTTCATGATGCTCATCAACTGGCGGGTAATGTAGATGTAGCCGCCCGGCACCGCGAACGCATTCTCCACTGCGGAGTTCAACGTGGTGAAGCGGAACGCCCCTGGGTTGACGCCCGACTGCGCGGCCATCCGCCGGCCGATCTGATCGACGTACGCGGCGCGGCTCCCGGTCTCGGCCCCGCCGAACTCGGCCACCAGCTCAGTATGCTGCTGCTGCGCTTCCTGCACATAGCGGGGTGACAGGTTGCGGTAAGCCGACTGCGCGGCGGCCATGCCCGGCGCCATCGCGGTCGCCGCAGCCGATAGCAGAAGAAAAGTGTTACGCATAAACATGACCCGTAAGTTGGATTGCTTTTCGCAAATCTGAACGGGCCGGTGCCGAAACGGGTTCCGGGGCGATCGTGCTAGCCGATGGCCAGGAACTTCTCCCGCCTGTGGTGCAGAATTTCTTCCGGGCTCCTGCCGGACAGACTGTCCAATTCCTGGACAACCGCCTGCTTGAGAGACGCGATCGCGTCCATGGGGGCTCGCTGCGCGCCGCCGACCGGTTCCGGGATGATCCGGTCCACCACGCCAAGCGTCACAAGGTCCGCCGCCGTGATCCGCATCGCTTCCGCGGCTTCCGGAGCCCGGTCGGCGGTGCGCCACAGGATGGACGCGCAGCCTTCGGGTGAGATCACCGAATAAACCGCGTGCTCGAACATCAGCACCCGGTTCGCCGCAGCAATCGCCACCGCGCCGCCCGAGCCGCCCTCGCCGACCACCGCGGCGACCAGCGGCACGCGCAACGCTAGGCACTGCTCGGTCGATCGGGCGATCGCCTCCGCCTGTCCCCGCTCCTCGGCTTCCACGCCGGGGAAGGCGCCGGGCGTATCGACCAGGCTCACCACCGGCAGCCCGAAGCGGTCGGCCAGCTGCATCAGCCGGATCGCCTTGCGGTAGCCTTCGGGCTTGGCCATGCCGAAGTTGTGGCGCAGCCGGCTGACCGTATCGTCGCCCTTCTCGTGCCCGATCAGCACGACCCGCCGCCCCTCGATCCGCGCCAGCCCGCCGACAATCGCCCGGTCGTCGGCAAAGCCGCGGTCTCCGGCTAGCGGCATGAACTCGTCGGTCAGCCCGGCCGCATAGTCCTTGAAGTGTGGGCGATCCGGGTGACGTGCGACCAGCGCCTTCTGCCAGGGCGTCAGCCTGCCGTAGGTTTCCTTGAGCAGCCGCGCCGCTTTGGCCTCCAGCCGCTCGATTTCGGCGTCGATGTCGATCTCGCCCGAGCTCGCCGTTTCGCGCAGCTCGGCGACCCGCGTCTCCAGCTCCGCGATCGGCTTCTCGAAATCCAGAAAGGTCTTCATTGGCCGCGCGGACTAGGCACTGCGGCCTTCAGTGGCAAGCGGATGGCGCTGGTTGACCAGCTCCACCAGCCGCGCGCTGTCGACGTGGGTGTAGATCTGCGTAGTCGCGATGTCGGCATGGCCGAGCAGCGCCTGCAGCACCCTGAGGTCAGCGCCGCCGGACAGCAGGTGCGTCGCGAAGGCATGGCGCAGCACGTGCGGGCTGACGCGGTCGGGCGCGATCCCCGCCGCCCCCGCCATCTCCCGCACCAGCTGGAACAGCCGCACCCGCGAGAGGTGATTCTTGCCGCCGGGGAACAGCCACGCCGACTTGGCCGGCACGTGCGGCAGCCATCCGCCGACCGCCGCATGCGCCCGCTCCGAGATCGGCACCAGCCGCTCCCTGGCGCCCTTGCCGCGCAAGATCAGGAACGGCTCGCTCCGCCGCAAGGCGCCGCGCGGCAGGCTGACCAACTCCGTCGCGCGCAGGCCCGATCCGTACAGCAGCTCCAGCAAGGCGAGGTTGCGCAACGCCGTCGGCTGGCCGCTCGCCGCCCGGCCCTCCGCTTCTCCGAACATCGCCTCAACTTCGTTCGGGTCTAGGATGCGCGGCAGCGGGCGCTCGGTCGCCGGTCGGGGCAGGGCGGCGGACGGATCGTCGGGACGCAGCCCCTCATCGTGGAGGAAGCCGTAGAAGCGGCGAAGTGCCGCGGCGCGGCGCGCGACAGTCGCCGGCGACAGCCCCGCCCATGCGCGCCCGAGCTCGCCAAGCCTGTCGGAATTGGCGGTGCCCAGCTCGGCAACAGCCGCCGCTGCGGCCAGGTCGCTGCGATACGCCATCAGCGTGTTGCGCGAGGCGCCTGCCTCCGCCGCCATCATGTCGAGGAAACGGTCGACCAGCGCCCGGTCCTCAGGCGTCACGTCCGCGCTAGCGCCTCGGCCGCGATCATCCGCGCGGCGTAGTCCAGCCCGCTCCGCCGCATTGCGGATAGGCCACGCAACAGCTGCGCCGCCGGCACCTGCGCAAAGCTCGGCGCCTGCATCCCGATCGCCGCGAGCAGCACCGCCGAGCCGGCCTGCCGCCGGCGCCCGGCGTCATCGGCAATCCGGCTCCATACCGAGGTCCGGCCCAGCCCCAGCCCGTGCCGCTCGTCCAGCCGCGCCGCCGTCGCCGTATCGATCCGCCCGGTTCCCGCCAGCCCCGCCACCAAGAGCTTGCTGCGCTGCTGTCCGCGGCTGTTGTCCCGACTTATAAAGGAGTCGATCCGCCCGAAGCTCACGTCCATCGCCTCCGACGTCGTGCCGAGCGCCAGCATCGCCCAGGCGCGGTCGGCCGGCTCGGCGTCCATCTGCCCAACTGCTGCCGACCACCGCGCGGCCTCCCGGTCGTAGCCGCCGGCCAGCATTGATGCGATCAGTTCGGGCGCGTCGCGGGCCAGCTCCGGATCCGGCCGGACCCGCGTCGCCGCGAACGCCAGCATCGCCCGTGCTGCCTGCTCCTCGACCTCCCCGTCAGCCGCTTCCCACAGCTGCCGCATCGCCCCGAGCCGAGCCCCGCGATCGCGGCCGAGCACGGCGGTACGCAGACGCCAGGCGTCGGTGCCGGGCAGGTCGGACGCATCGGTTGCGTCGTAGATCAGCGCATAGAGTTCGTTCAGCGCGCCCGACGAGAGCACGCCCAGACCCGCCGCGTATCGCGCGGCCGGCAAGCGCTGCTCGGGCGACAGGAGCGGCGCCCGCGCTTGCCACGCCCGCACCTGCGGCGAGGCGCGTTCCATCAGCCGGTCGGGAGGAATCGCCCCCGTCGCGGTAGCCAAGCCGAAGCGCCAGCTCGTCAGATAGTTGACCGGCTCCCATTCCACCGTCACCGCCCGGCTGGTGTCGGCGCCCGCGCCGACCACCTTCTGCGCCAGCACCAAGTCGATGCCGCGCACCCGGCCGCGGCGGCGGGCCTGGTCGATCTGCGCCGCGGCGCTGGCCGACTCGCCTTCCAGCGCGGCGCACATGGCGTCCGTCAGCGGCAGGATGCGCGGCTCCACCTCGCCCAACCCGCCGGCCCGCAAGGGACACAGCCCGGCCGGATCGCCATTGGCCAGCGCGCTCTGCACCGCCACCTGGGTCATCTTGGGCGTGAAATTATCGACATCGACTGCGGCCACCACCATCCGCGCCGCCGCCGCCTCGCCCATGCGCAGCAGCAGCCAGGTGCGCTCGGCCGCCCAGTCGACCGGATTGATCTGTGGCGGCGCCTCGCCCCTAGCCAGCAGGGCGTTGCGCAGCGTCATGTGCAGCCAGCGCGAGGGTAGCGGGGTCGATTGCCGGCGCAGCAGCCCTGACAGGAAGCTGCCGTTCGCGCTGCCCCACGGCTGCTGCCCGAAGCTCCAAGCGACCGGGTCGATCGCCCCGGCGAAGCGCGGGTCCCGGCGGGACTCGTCGGGGATCTCGACCGGAGGCGGGGGCGGCTCGAGCGGTTCGCCGTCGGCCAGCTCGCCTGCGATCACCTCGGCTAGTTCGCCCGCGCTGGCGTCCGGGCGGGGTCGCGGCCGCGGAGCCTCGCGACGCGGCGCCGGCGTTACCGTATTGCCCGTCGATGGCTGGTTCTGGGTCTCGGCCGGCGGCGGCGTAGCCTCGTTGCCGAAGCCGGGCGGCAGCAGGACCTCCTGCGCCACTGCCGGCAGCGCCAGGGCAAGCGCCGCGCCGCCCGCCAAGAGCAGCTTAGCTCGACTGGTCACGGGCGACGTCGACCTCGATAGTGCGGGTTGGCACTTCTTTGGCAGAGCCGGAAATGAAGTACACTGCGCCAAGTAGAACAAGCAGCAGGACAACAAGGATGAGCGGTCCGCGTAGCGGGTGAGGCGGTCTGCGGTGAATGGCCATGACGCGGCCTTTTGCCGAGTGGCCGCGCCGCTGTATAGCCCTCGCGATGAGCGTTCGCGACGATGGCCAGCTGACCGCGCGGCTTGACCGGCCGGTGGTGCTGGTCGGGTTGATGGGCGCGGGCAAATCCACGGTCGGCCGCCGGCTTGCACGCCGACTGCGCCTGCCGTTCGTGGACAGCGACACGGCGATCGAGGACGCGGTCGGCCTACCCGCGGGCGAGGTCTTCCAGCGCTACGGCGAGGCCGAGTTCCGCGACGGCGAGCGGCGGCTGGTCGCTCGGCTGGTGGACGGCGGGGTGCGGGTGATCGCAACAGGGGGCGGCGCCTACGTCAACGAAGAGACCCGCCGGTTGCTCAACGAGCGGGCGATCACCGTATGGCTCGATGCGCCGGTCGACCTGCTCGCCCAGCGGACCGCGCGGCGGCCGGAGACCCGGCCGATGCTCAAGGACGGCGACCGCACGGAGACGCTGGAGCGCTTGATCGGCGAGCGTGGGTCGAAATATGCCGAAGCGCACATCCGCATCCCCAGCAGCGGGGGCAGCCACGCGGAGGTGGTCGAGGCGATCATCACCGCCCTTCAGGAGCATGTTGCAAGCGCATGATGAACTTTACCGTGGACGCTGCCGGGTGCCGCTACGAAGTGGTGGTCGGGCCCCTGGCCAAGGCCGGCCGCCGCCTTGGCGACCTTGCACGAGGCCGTTCCGTGCCGGTGGTGACGGACGAGCGCATCTGGGCCCTGCACGGTGCCACTCTTTCCGATCTGCTGCATGTCGAGCCGATATTCGTTCCGGAGGGCGAAGCGGCCAAAAGCTGGGGACAGTTGCAACGGCTGATCGCGCGCTTCGCCGAGCTCAACCTGGACCGCACGAGCCCGTTGCTGGCGTTCGGCGGCGGCTCCGTCGGCGACCTCACCGGGCTCGCCGCCAGCCTGTTCAAGCGGGGCTGCCCCGTCGTGCACGTGCCCACCACCCTGCTCGCCCAGGTGGACAGCGCGGTCGGCGGCAAGACCGCGATCGACGCCGAGGGGCAGAAGAACCTGGTCGGCACCTTTCACCAGCCCGCGCTGGTGCTGGCGGACGTCGCCCTGCTCGACACGCTCGACGAACGCCAGCTCCGCGCTGGCTATGCCGAGGTCGTCAAATATGCGCTGATCGGACATGAAGTGCTGTTCGACTGGCTGGAGGACCATCGGGAGGCAATCCTGTCGGGCGACCGAACCATGCGGGAGGAAGCCGTCAGCCAGTGCTTTATGGCCAAGGCGCGGCTGGTGGAGGCGGATCCCGAGGACCGCACCGGCCTCCGCGCGCTGCTCAACCTCGGCCATAGCTTTGGCCATGCGATCGAGTCCGCCGCGGGCCTGGGCACGGTGCTGCACGGTGAGGCGGTGGCGGTCGGCATGGCCTTGGCCTTCGACTTCTCGGTGGCATTCGAACTCTGCCCGGCCGACGACGCCGCCCGCGTCCGCCGCCATCTCGCGTCGGCGGGCCTGCCCACCACCATCGGCGAAACCGGCGTCGACCGCAGCGCGCTCCTCCCGCTGATAGGTGCCGACAAGAAGAACGAGGGCGGCCGCCTCCGCCTGGTCCTGACCGGCGGGATCGGCAATGCCTTCCTGGCGCCCGACGTGGAGCCGGAGCGCCTCGCCGGCTTCCTCGCCAACGCTGGCTAGCTAGGCTCCCTGACCGGCTGCTCGTCCGGCAGGGACCGCTCCGCCCCGAAACTGCGGTCCTTGCCTGCATGGAGATCGCCCGACTCGCTTTGCAGCTGCAGCCGCTCGCTATCCCGGGTGCGGTACTCCCGTTCGACTCGGCCCACCTCGCGCTCGGCGATGCCCAGCTGCCGCAGCGCCGCGCTGCCCATCACCACCGCGCTCTCGAACACCTCCCGCTGCATCAATGGAATGCCGAGCCCGTCCAGCGCGATCATCTGCCGCCGGTCGAACACCCGCACCATGATCAGCGCATGCGGGAACGCTTCCATGATCGGCCGCAGCCGCTCCGGCCCGAGCTCCGGATCGGCGTGGCAGAACAGGATCGCCTCCGCACTCTCGGCCCCCGCCTGCCGCAGCAGGTCGAGCCGCGTGCCATCGCCATAATAGACCTTGGTGCCGAATTCGCCCGCGCGCTCGATCATCTCGGCGCCCAGGTCGATCAGGGTGAGGGGAATGCGCTTGGCCTGGAGCATCTGCGCCACCGTCTGCCCGAAGCGGCCGTAGCCGACCACGATGGCGTTGGTCTCGGGCGAGAACTCCGGCCCCTCCAGATCGACTTCACCGGCGGGCTGGCGGCGGGCGAGCCATTCGATCAGGCGCATCAGGAACGGCGTCGAGACCATCGACAGGGTGACCACTGCGCCGAACAGGCTGGCGGTCGCTGCGTCGATCAGCTGAACCGACCGGGCCTGGGCGAACAGCACAAAGCCGAACTCGCCCGCCTGGCTCAGCAGCAGGGCCAGGCTGATCGAGCGTCCGGGCATCATCCTGAACGCGCGGGCCAGCGGGTAGAGCAGCGCGGCCTTGACCCCGATCACCGCCACCGCCAGCCCCAGCACCAGGAAGGGCCGCTGCGCGATCACGCTGAGGTCGAGCAACATGCCGACCGACATAAAGAACAGGCCGAGCAGGATCGAGCGGAACGGCTCCACGTCGCTTTCCAGCTCATGCCGGTAAGGCGACTCGGCCAGCATCACCCCCGCGACGAATGCGCCCAGCGCGACCGACAGGTGCAGCCAGTGCATCAGCGCGGAGGCGGCGATCACCGTGAACAGCCCCGCGACCACGAACAGCTCGCGTTCGCTCAAGCGGCCGATCAGCCGGAATAACGGGTTCAGCAGGTAGCGGCCGGCGACCACCAGGCCGATCACCGCGCCCACCGTGTAGGCCGCCAGCTCCCAGCCGACCGGGTCCTCCGGCCGCGGCGCCCGCGCCATCGCGGCCACCGCCGTGATCAGCGGGATCAGCGCCAAATCCTGGAACAGCAGGATCGAGAATGCCCGCTCGCCGTAGGGCGTGTTGAGCTCGCCGGTGGAGCGGAGCATCGGCAGCACCTGCGCGGTCGAGGACAGCGCCAGCGGGAAGCCGAGCGCAACGCTGACCTGCCAGCTGACGCCCAGCCCGAAGTGGACGATAGCCGCCAGCGCCGCCCCGGCCAGCACCACCTGCGCACCGCCCAGCCCGAGGATGTCGTGTCGGAGCCGCCATAGCCGGCTCGGCTGCAGCTCCAGCCCGACCAGGAACAACAGCAGTGCGATGCCGATCTCCGACACGCTCATGATGGTCTCGGGCTGGCCGACCAGCCCCAGCACCTGCGGCCCGACTACCGCCCCGCCGACGATGTAGCCCAGCGTGGCGCCGAGCCCCAGGCGGCGGAAGATGCCCACGAAGAGCAGCGCCGCCCCCAGCATTACTGCCATGCCGGTGAGGAGCTGGGTCATCGCTTCTCCTCGTCATCCCGGCGCAGGCCGGGATCCCGAGCGGCGGAGTCCAAAGCCGCGATCAGCGCATCGAACGACAACAGCATCGCCCCATGCCGCCCGGTCTTGGCGCGGGCGGGGACAAGGACAGCGAAACCTTCCGGCGGGTCGCCTTGACCGCCGAGCCACGCCGCCAGCGCCGCGCGGTCAGCTCGCATATCCTCGGCCGGTCGTCCCAGCGCAGAGCCCTGCACCAGAGCCGCGCTCGCCTGCCCAAAGGCGCAGGCCTGCACCTGCTGCGCAATCTCTGCCACCCGACCCTGCCCGTCCAGCCGCACCTCGGTCCGGATCACGCTCCCGCAGGTCGCGGACCTCTTCTCGCCTCGCCCATGCGGTTCCGCGAGGCTGGTCCCAGGTGGCAGGGACGCGGCCAGCCGCAAGATCTCGGTCGTATAGAGCGGAGCGTTCATGCCCGCCGCCAATTGGTGCCGGAGGGCCCATCTTCCAACAGGATGCCGTCGGCTTTGAGCTCGTCGCGGATGCGGTCAGCTTCCGCGAAGTCGCGGCGCTTCTTAGCTTCCGTTCGCACATCAACGGTGGCCTGGATAACTGCATTGGCGACTTGGTCACTGAACTTGGCCGGGTTCAGGAAGTCCTTCAGTTCCACTGTCATGTTCATCGTGGCCGAGATCGGGCGCATCAGCGATCCGAAACCGAGCAACTGACCGGCAACGTGCATGTGATGCTTAGCTTTCCCGACTGCGTCCTCGTTGTTCGCGGTCGTAAGCGTCTTTCTAATTCTACCCAAAGCCGTAATGGCTGCAGGCGTGTTCAGATCGTCTTCTAGTGCGTCGGTCAGTTCAGACGGCGCCTCGTCTTCTATGTACGAGACTTCTTGCACTTTGCGCAGGGCGTTCTGCAGGCCTTCCAGCGTCGCCTTGCTCTGGACGATCAGGCTCTCCGTCCACGGCAGCGGCTGCCGATAGTGCGCGCTCAGCAGCGCCAGCCGCAGCACCTCGCCGCGGTGCCCTTGGCTCAGCAATTCGTTCACCAGCACCGTGTTGCCCAGGCTCTTGGACATCTTCTCCGAGCCGAAATCCACAAACCCGTTGTGCATCCAATAGCGCGCCAGCGGCTTGCCCCCGTGCGCGCAGCGGCTTTGCGCGGCCTCGTTCTCATGGTGCGGGAAGACGAGGTCGATGCCGCCGCCGTGGATGTCGATCGTCTCGCCCAGGTGCTGGCGGATCATCGCCGAACACTCGATATGCCAGCCCGGCCGTCCCCGCCCCCATGGGCTCTCCCAGCCGATCACGTCGGTCGCGCTCGGCTTCCATAGCACGAAGTCGCCGGGGTTCCGCTTGTAGGGCGCAACCTCGACCCGCGCGCCGGCCAGCATCGCCTCGCGGTCGCGGCGGCTGAGCACGCCATAGTGGGGGTCCGAGCTCACGTCGAACAGCACATGGCCTTCCGCGGCATAGGCGTTGCCCGACGCGACCAGCTCGCCGATCATCGCCCCCATGGCCGCGATCTCCTGGGTGGCATGAGGCGCGATGTCCGGGTCCTCGACGCCGAGCGCGCGCATGTCGTCGAGGTAGGCCGCCTCGTAGCGCGCGGTGATCACCTCAGGCGCGACGCCCTCGCTCCGCACCGCTTCGATGATCTTGTCGTCCACGTCCGTGATGTTGCGGGCGTAGGTGAGCTGATGCTCGGGGTAGCTGTGCTTGAGCAGTCGCCGGAGCACGTCGAACGCTACGGCGGGCCGCGCGTTGCCGATGTGCGCGCGCCCGTACACCGTCGGCCCGCACACATACATGGTGATGCGGCCAGGCTCGCCGGGCGTGAATTCCCGCTTCTCGCGCGTCATAGTATCGTACAGGCGGATCATCGGTTGGCTTCGGTCCCGCGATAGGATTGCACCCCGTCCACGATCGCGCGGGCGGTGGCGTTCAGGAGCGGAAAGGTCTGCGACCGCCGCATCCACTCGGGCCGCTCGGCCGTCGCGCCATACACCATGTCGGTGCCGAGGTTCGCCAGCAGGAACACCAGCGTCGCCCCGACCAGCCCCTTGAGCATCCCGAACCCGCCGCCCAGAAACCGGTCAACCGGCCCCAGCACCGACTTGCGGGACCGTTTGCCCAGCGACCGCGCGAGCAGCCGGAACAGGATGAACACCGGCAGGAAGATGACTGCAAACCCCAGCGCCGCCGAAGCCGGAGCGCTCGACGTCCACCCCGCGACGCCCGCGCTCACCGGCTCGTGGAACAGTAGCAGCGCAACGATCCCCGCAAGCCATGCGCCCAGCGCCAGCAGCTCATGCACGAACCCGCGCACGAACCCCACCAGCGCTCCGCCGGCGAGCATCAGGATGACGAAGATGTCGAGCGCGCTCACGGGTGCGGGCTAGCGCCCGAGGATGCGATCGACAAGCTGACGCAGCTGCCCGAAGCGTGCGGTCTTGATCCCGTTCGACTTGTCCGCCCCACCCGGCACCCAGGCCTCCTCGAACCCCAGCTTGGCCGCTTCCTTAAGCCGCAGCGCGGTATGCGCCACGGGCCGAACCTCGCCCGACAGCGCAACCTCGCCCAACACTACCGCCTCCGCCGGCACCGGCCGCTCGGCCAGCGCCGACACCAGCGCCGCCGCGACCGCCAGGTCGGCCGCGGGGTCCTGCAGCCGGTACCCGCCCGCGACGTTCAGATAGACCTCCGCATTGGCAAAGCTCACCCCGCAGCGTGCCTCCAGCACCGCCAGCAGCATTGCCAGCCGCCCGCCGTCCCAGCCCACCGCCGAGCGCCTGGGCGTCGCCCCGCTCGCCAGCCGCATGGTCAGCGCCTGTATCTCAACCAGCACCGGCCGGGTGCCCTCCAGCGCCGGGAAGATCGCCGTTCCGCTCACCGGATCGTCGCGCTTGGTCAGGAACAGCGCGCTCGGGTTTGGCACCTCCGCCAGGCCAGCGCCTTCCATCGCGAACACGCCGATCTCGTCCGTCCCGCCGAACCGGTTCTTCACCGCGCGCAGGATGCGGTACTGATGGCTGCGCTCGCCTTCGAAGTTGAGCACCGCGTCGACCATATGCTCCAGCACGCGCGGCCCCGCGATGCTGCCGTCCTTGGTGACGTGCCCGACCAGGATCAGCGCCGTGCCTCGCTCCTTGGCGAAGCGGATCAGCTCCAGCGCGCTCGCCCGCACCTGGCTGACCGTCCCCGGCGCACCCTCGATCAGGTCGGAATGCATGGTCTGGACGGAGTCGATCACCAGCAGCGCCGGCGCCGGCCCGCTGCCCACGGTCGTGAGAATGTCCCGCACCGAAGTGACCGCTGCCAGCTGGACGGGCGCTCCGCCGAGCCCCAGCCGCAGCGCCCGCAGCCGCACTTGGTCGACCGCTTCCTCGCCCGAGATGTACACTGCGCCTCGCCCCGCCGCCGCGACCTTGGCCGCGGCCTGCAGCAGCAGGGTCGACTTGCCGATCCCCGGATCGCCCGCCAGCAGCATCGCCGAGCCCGGCACAATCCCGCCGCCGATCGCCCGGTCGAGCTCGGCGATCCCACTCGGCACCCGCTCCGGCAGCGGGATGTCCGCGTCCAGCCCGACAAGTTCCACCGCCCGCCCGCCCGCTGACAGGTCGTGCTTGGCCGAGAAGACAGTAACGTTGCTCGCCTCCGCCACCAGCGTGTTCCACTCGGCACAGTCCGGGCACTGCCCCTGCCAGCGGGACTGGACCGACCCGCAGGCCTGGCAGATGTAACGCGATTTGAGCTTGGCCATCGGTCACTTCACCTAATGTGCGGTCTTCGGGACGGCAACGTTCGTCCGTACGGCTCGTTTAGCCGCCGACCTCCACCCGAAAGGACCCACCATGCCCTACGCCACGGCCAAGGACGGCACCAAGCTCTTCTACAAGGATTGGGGCCGCGGCGACCCGGTGGTCCTCCTGCACGGCTGGCCGCTCACCGGCGACACCTTCGACGATCTCGCCATCAAGCTCGTCGAGGCCGGCAAGCGCTGCATCATCCCCGACCGTCGGGGCTTCGGCCGCTCGGACCAGCCGTGGAATGGTTACGACTACGACACCTTCGCCGACGACGTCGCGGCGGTGCTGGAGGAAGCCCGCATCGCGCAGCCGGTGGCCCTGGTTGGCTTTTCCATGGGCGGCGGCGAGGTCGCGCGCTTCCTTTCCAAGCAGGGCCGGCAACGCGTCAGCCATGCCGTGCTGCTCGGTTCGGTCGTGCCCAAGGTCGCGCAGTCCGACGACCACCCCGACGGCGTGCCCCAGGCGAAGCTTCAGGAGATCACGCAGCAGATGCAGAGTGACCGCTACGGCTTCCTCCAGACCTTTCTTAAGCAATTCTATGGCGTCGGAATCATCAGTCATCCCGTCAGCCAGGGCGTGCTCGACGCGAGCTTTCAGCAGGCGAGCATGGCCGGTGCGCGTCCGACCTATGCGGCGGCGCAGGCCTGGGCGACCACCGACTTCCGTCCCGATCTGCCGGCCTTCCAGGGTGTGCCGACGCTGATCATCCACGGCTCGAGCGACGCCAACGTGCCCGCCGCCGGTACCGGTCGCAAGGCCGCCGAAGCGATCCGCCACGCACAATATATCGAGTATGACGGCAGCCCCCACGGCTTGTTCGAGACCGACAAGAAACGACTCGCCCGTGACGTGGTCGAGTTCCTCACGGCCGGCAGCCGCGGTACCACCGCCGACACCAGCGCCAGCGCGATCCCGCTGACGCGCTAGCCGTTATTGCGAGCCGCAGGCGAAGCCTGCGGCTCGCAATAACGAGGCCTCAGACCGCCCGCGCCTTCAACCGCCCGCCCGCATCCACCGGATCGTTCCCGGTGATCGCATGCCAGCCCTTGCGGAAGCCGTACTGCACCGCCCAGCCGAGCGCATAGGTTGCGACCAGCGGCGCAATCCCGCGGATCGCCTTCTCCGCAACGGTGCCGACGATCAGGCCCTTGATCCCGCTGTCGCCGTCGCCTCGATCGACCGCGTAGCCGATGAGCGCGCCTAGTAGATTGGCCATCTTTCAACTCCTTAGCTTGTCGCAGGGTCAGCGGACGCGGAGCGCAGGAGTTCCCCGGGCACTACTCAGTAGGTCGGCTGCAGCAGCCCCTCGATAACATGATGTTGCTCGATCATCTCGACCTGCTCCACTACGCGGCAAGTCAAGTGGTCCCGCACCCGCGCCGGCAGACCGGCAAGATACTCGGGCGTCACCTGCAGGTCGTGATGATGCGCGTTGATTCCGTCCGGCGCATCTACCCCCACCACCAGCACCGGCCGCGGCTCGTTCGAGCGGTTGGCGGTACCACGGTGGATGGTCAGCGCCGAGCGGGCCGAGATGTCGCCGCGCTGCGGCAGCTTTTGCTGCGCCTTTTCGATGTACCGCCCCCATAGCTCGCGCGCCGGAAACATGTCGTCCTTGGCGCCGCTAATATCGTCCCACTGTGTGCCGGGCGCGACCTCGAACGGTCCATGTTCGGGCCGCGTGTCGACGGTGGTCAGATTGAACGCCAGGCTGTTCAGCCGCCGCCCGACCAGAGTCTCGGGCGGCGAAGGGAAATCGCGGTGCCACGGCTGGTCCTCCGCGCCCGGGAACGGGATGTCATAGCCAACCTCCACGATCCGGTAGTCCGGTCCCAGCACCGCCTCGCATACCGCCACGAACCAGGGGTGCGTGACAATGTCGACGAAGCCGCTGATCTTCTCCGGCGAAACCTCGACATAGAAGCGGTGCGGCCCCCGGGGCAGCGCTCCGCCGGGCCGGTCCTTGACCTCGTCGAACGAGCGCCAGATGTCCGCCGCCAGCGCGTCCGCCCACTCGCGCGGGAAAGCGCCCTTCAGCCCGATGACCCCGTCGCCGTACAGCCCGCCCATGATGGCGGCGGCGTCATATTGCTCCGCTTGCACAACCACTTGCCTACTCCGGTTCAGCGCGGAACTAGTCTGCTCCGGTCGAGAACTGAAGTCGAGGTAGAACCGTCCCCAGCACTGCCGGGCCCTCGCCCTCGACCACGGCACAGGTGAGGGCCGCTGCGCCTATTGCAGACACCGGGCGACGGTGGCACCGCCCAGTTCATGAACATCAGGATCAGGAGCGCCGTCGACGCGGACGTCGGCGCCATGCATCGTCTACGAAACAGGGTGCGCGAGAACCGCCTTGCCGACTTTACGCGGATCACTGAAGCATCCTATCCGCCGTACATCGCGGCGGGCAGCGCCTGGGTTGCGGAAGCAAAGGACGGCATTCTCGGGTTCGCGATCATCGATGCGCCGGCCACCAGTGTCTGGGCGTTGTTCGTCGACCCCAACACCGAGGGTGCTGGGATCGGACGAGCGTTGCACGTCACCATGCTGGACTGGGCCCGAAAGCAGGGGATCGCCCATCTCTCCTTGAGTACGGAGGAAGGCAGTCGCGCAGTTCGGTTCTACCAACGCGCAGGATGGACGCAGACCGCCATTCTTCAGGACGGAGAAGTGGTCTTTGAAAGATCGCTACTGATGTGAGAACTGCAGATCATTGCAGACCTCACCATCGGCCAACTCAACCAGAGCCTTACAAGATCGGAGATCAATTTGTCCTTCAAGGATCCAAGCTTCCAAGACCGGATCGGCAATGCTGCGCGGGCGAAAAAGGAAGCGCTGGAGCAGCTGCGATCAAAGCCACCACTCGACGAGCGGGCCCTCGCTGAGCGGCAGGCCGCCCGCGCAGACCGAGAAAGAAAGGATGCCGAGAAGTCCGCCGCCAAGAAGGCGGCCCAGCAAGCCGCGAAGGACGCCAAGCTCGCCGCGGCTGCAGCAAAGGCCGCGGTCCCCGCACCGCCTACCGAAGCGGAGCGCAAGGCCGCGCGGGATGCGCGCTATGCCGCGAGAAAGGCGCGCAAGTAAGTTGCACATCCGGGGCCGACCATAGTTGACTTGGCCCAGGCTCGGTTGCCCCCCGCCCTACCGACCGCTAAGCGCCGGCAAGTGCCCACTTCTCCCCTAGCGATCCGCGACTTCCGGCTGTTCTGGATCGCGCGCTTTTGCGCCGTGCTGGCGACCATGGGGATGGTGGTGATCATCGGCTACCAGGTCTACGACGTTGCTCGCGCCGACTATGGCATGTCGATCCGCGAAGCCTCGTTCATGCTGGGGCTGCTCGGGTTGGTGCAGTTCGTGCCGCTTGCTATCCTCACTCCCGTTGCGGGTTGGACTGCCGACCGTTTCGAGCGGCGAACGGTGGCGCGGTTCGCCAATGCCATCGATATGACGGTGGCGCTGGCGCTCGGCTGGTTCACTCTGAATGAGCAGTTGACCCTACCGCTCCTGTTCACCCTGGCGGCGCTGCACGGGGTGGCACGGGTGTTCGTCGGCCCCTCCATGTCGGCGATTACCCCGAACATCGTGCCGCCCGAGCTGCTGCCCAAGGCCATCGCACTGTCGTCCATCGCCTGGCAGTCGGCGTCGGTAGCAGGACCAGCGCTCGGCGGCTTCCTCTACGCCGCCGAGCCCTCTGCGCCTTATTGGACCGCCGCTGCGCTGATGCTGGTGCCGATCGTTGCTTTGACCCCGATCCGCCGCATCGTGCCCCCCGCCATGGCGCGGGACGTCCACCCGGTGCGGCAGATGGTCGATGGCCTAAGCTATGTCCGCGGTCACCGCTTCCTCTTCGGTGCAATCACCCTGGATCTGTTCGCCGTGCTGCTCGGGGGCGCCACTGCCATGCTGCCGGTGTTCGCCCGCGACATCCTCCACGTCGGCACCGAAGGCCTCGGCCTGCTCCGCGCCGCGCCCGCGGTCGGCGCCGCGCTGGTCGCCAGCGTGTTCGCCGTCCGGCCGCTCAGGCACAATGTCGGCGTCAAGATGCTGCTGGCGGTGGGCGCGTTCGGCGTACTGACGGTGATCTTCGGCGTGTCGCGCTCGCTGCCGCTGTCCTTGTTCGTGCTGGCGCTGCTCGGCGCGGCGGACATGCTGTCCGTTTACGTCCGCTCCAGCCTGGTCCAGCTGCACACGCCCGACATGATGCGCGGCCGGGTGTCGGCGGTGTCGGGCCTGGCCATCTCCGCCTCCAATGAGCTGGGCGAATTGCAGTCCGGCCTGTTCGCCGCCGTGCTCGGCCCGGTCGGCGCGGTGGTATTCGGCGGCGGCGCGGCGGTCGTAATCGCCGGGGCCTGGTCCTATCTCTTTCCCGAACTCCGGCGGACGCGAACCTTCGACCCGCCATCACAGATGCTCCCTCAGGCCCTCGAAGAGGAGAAACCTGCATGAAAGCCAATTCGGTTCTCGATACGGTCGGCAACACGCCGCACATCCGCGTCAATCGCCTGTTCGGCGACCGGGCGGAGGTGTGGATCAAGTCGGAGAAGTCCAACCCCGCGGGCTCCATCAAGGACCGGATAGCCGTGGCCATGATCGAGGAGGCGGAGCGCTCGGGACGGCTCAAGCCTGGCGGTGTTATCGTCGAGCCCACCAGCGGCAACACCGGCATCGGCCTCGCCATGGTCGCCGCGGTCAAGGGCTACCGCCTCATCCTGGTCATGCCCGAGAGCATGAGCCTGGAACGCCGCCGCCTGATGCTGGCGTTCGGCGCCGAGTTCGATCTAACGCCGCGCGAGAAGGGGATGAAGGGGGCCATCGCCCGCGCCGAGGAGATCATCGCCGACACACCCGGCTCCTGGATGCCGCAGCAGTTCAACAACCCGGCCAACATCCAGGTGCATCTCGAGACGACGGTGGAGGAGATCCTGCGCGACTTCGGCGGCGACGAGCGCGGTTTCGATGCGCTGATCACCGGCGTCGGCACGGGCGGGCACATCACTGCCTGCGGCCAGGTGCTCAAGCAAAAGTGGCCGCAGCTTAAGGTGTTCGCGGTTGAGCCGACCCTGTCGCCGGTGATCTCGGGCGGTCAGCCTGGGCCGCATCCGATCCAGGGTATCGGCGCAGGCTTCGTTCCGCAGAACCTCCACACCGACGTGCTCGACGGCGTCATCCAGGTCACCCCGGATGCTGCCAAGGAGATGGCCCGCCGCTCCGCCCGCGAAGAAGGCGTGCTGGTCGGCATCTCGTCGGGCGCGACCTTGGCCGCCATTGAACAGAAGCTTCCCGAGCTTGGTGAACGGCCACGGGTGCTCGGCTTTCACTACGACACCGGGGAACGTTACCTGTCCGTGCCCGACTTTCTTCCCGAGGAGGGTTAAGCGCTCATCAACCTTCCGGATGAAGGGTTGCGTTAACGGCTTGGCGGCTAAGCCTGTCCCACTCGGTTTCAGGCGGGATTGCTATGCGTCGGGCGCGCTTCGATAACGCGATGGAGGGGCAGGCAGCAGCCAGCCGCACCTCCATTCGCGAAGCGTTGCTGTTCGACGTTGCCCATCCCGAGTCGGAAAGCGACCAAACGCTTGCCCGCCGGCGGTTGGGCATGTTCACCTATGCCCCTTGGCTACTCGCCGCGACGAACGCGATAGTTGGGCTGTCGCTCCTGGTGCAGGGCTTCCGGCAGGACTCGGGCTGGACGGGCGTTTTCTCCACCGCCCTCCCGCTGCTGCTGGCGATGCTGCTCGACTTGCTGGCGGCAGGATTGCACCACCTCCGCGAACGCCTGCAGCTGTCGGCGCACACCGTTGCCCGACTGCTGCTATGCTATCTGCTTGGGTCAAGTGCCCTTTGGATGCTGTTCGCCGTCGCGGCGCGCAGCTTTGCCGACCTGGACCAAACCTTTCTGCCGCTGGTGCTTGGCGCAGGAGTCACGATTAGAAGTTTGATGGCGATTGGTTCGCCGCCCCTCACCGTCGCGAATGCCCTGGCATCGTCCGTGGGCGCTGCCTTGTTCTCCGCCGAGGCGCTGGTTACCTGCACCATCTCGGCGTTGAGCCTCCTCTCGGTCGCCTACAGTGTCGCGGTAACGCGTACGATGTTGGCCAACTCACGCCGCCGCCTGCAGCTCGATTATTTCGCGAAGAAGGCCGAGAACTTCGTTGCGGAATTCGAAGCATCCGGACGGGGCTGGTTCTGGGAAACCAACTCGGCCGGGACGCTGTCTTACGTATCCCAGCAGCTTGCAGACGACTTCAAGACCACACCTGAACAGCTGCTCGGCCGGCAGTTCACCGATTTGCTCTCCGTCGACAAGGGCTGCAGCGACACTTTCCGAGAGGAGCGCACGCTCGGTTTTCACCTGTCCGCCCGCTTCCCTTTCTCCGATGTGGTCGTCCGCCCGGCCAGCGACGGGGACGTGCACTGGTCGTTGTCGGGCAACCCGATCTTCGACGAGCACGGCCGCTTTCTGGGCTTCCGCGGGATCGGTACGGATCTGACCGAGCAGCGCCGATCGGAACAGGAGATCACCCGGCTGGCGCGGTTCGACTCGCTGACCAGCCTGCCGAACCGCGCGATGATGCGGCAGACTCTGGACGAAGGTCTGCGCAACGCCGCCCGGCGGCAGCGGGGCTGTTCCTTGTTCCTGATAGATCTCGACAGATTCAAGAACGTCAACGACACCCTCGGCCATCCAGTCGGCGACGCGCTGCTGAAGCAGGTGGCCCAACGCCTGACCTCCGTGATGGGCGAGCACGGAAAGATCGGTCGGCTCGGTGGCGACGAGTTCAAGGCGGTGCTGCCCGGAACCGTGGACATCGGCCTATTGGAGTCGCTCGCCAAGACCTTGATCAGCGAAGTAAGCAAACCTTACGAGATCGAAGGCCACAAAGTCAGCATCGGCGCATCGGTCGGCATCACCATCGGCGATCCCGGCCGGAGTTGCGCCGACAGCATGATCCGCAATGCCGACCTCGCCTTGTACGCCGCCAAGGCGGCGGGCCGCGGCAAGCACGTCTTCTACGAGCCCGCTATGCATTCGGAAGCAAGCGACCGCCAGTTGCTCGAAAATGATCTCCGGCAGGCGCTCGAGCGCGGCGAGCTCAGCGTCAACTACCAGCCAATCATCCGCACGGCGGGTGAGGAGGTGGACGGCTTCGAGGCACTGGTTCGCTGGCAGCACCCGCACCGCGGACAGATCTCACCGGCCAAGTTCATCCCGCTTGCCGAGGAATGCGGCATGATCGGACGCATCGGCGAGTGGGTGCTCCGTACGGCGGTTCGGGAGGCAAGCCAGTGGCCCGACAACGTCCGGGTAGCGGTGAACCTGTCGCCCATCCAGTTCAACGATCCGGGGGTCATTGGGATGGTGGAGGACGCGCTGCGTGACGCGGGGATAGCCGCTAACCGGCTTGAACTCGAGATCACCGAGGGTGTCTTCCTGGCCGATAACGATGCCACGGAAGGAACCTTCACCAGCCTGAAACAGCTCGGCGTCCGCCTAGCACTGGACGATTTCGGCACCGGATATTCATCGCTTGGTTATTTGAAGAGGGCGCCGTTCGACAAGATCAAGATCGACCAGAGCTTTGTCCGCGGCGCAGCCTCGGTGTCGACCCGCAACGCGGCCATCATCCGGGCCATCGTCACCCTGGCCGACAGCCTGCAGATGGACACGGTGGCCGAGGGGGTGGAGACGCACGACGACCTGGCCCTCATCCGCGATCTCGGCGTCAGCCAAGTGCAAGGATACATCTTCGGCCGGCCAGCCGACGCCGAGCAAGCGCGGGCGCTTGCCGCCAGCCGCTCGGTGGAGGCCGACGGACTCCAATGCACCCGCGAGCCGCGGCAGCGGCTCATGCGCCGGGCTCTGGCCGCGATCGGCGGTTCGGTGGTCGAAGTCCGCCTGCGCAACATCTCGGTCATGGGCGGACTTGTGGAATGCAGCCGCCCGGTCACGCCCGGCAAGCAGCTGACGCTCGACATCATCGGGGTGGGGCCGGTCTCCGGAACGGTCCGCTGGGCTCAGCGCGACCGCTTCGGGATGCAGTTCGACCAAGGCTTCGACCTCGGGCGGCTCGCGTCCAAGCCGGTCAAGCCAAACCCAGTGCCGGTGGCCAAGCCGTGGCACATCCAGACTGCGCTGGCCTGACCGACGGATGACGGATCAGAACGCTTCGGCCGGCAGGGCCATCAACGTCTCGGCGCCTGCCTCGATCTCGCTCCGTAGCCCCGCCGTCTTGCCGAGTTCCCGCGCCGCGTAGAACCGGGCAGTGGCGACCTTGGCCTCGTGGAACGCGCAGTCCTCGCCAGCCTCGTTCAGCAGACGGCTGCTAGTCCCGGCCATCTTGAGCCACATCCAGCCGAGCGCCACCACGCCCATCAGCTCCATGTAGGCGTAGGCGCCCGCCCCCGCGTTGTTCGGGTCCGCCATGCCGTTCTGCGCCAGCCACATGGTGGCCGCCTGAAGGTCGCCCATCGCCCGCTCGAGCGGCGCCGCGACGCCGGCCGGATCCCCCGCCGCACGGGCGTCCGCGATGTCGCGGGCAACCACCTCGAAGAAGGTGCGGACCGCGCGGCCGCCGTTCTGCGCCAGCTTGCGCCCGACCAGATCCATCGCCTGCACGCCGTTAGTGCCTTCGTAGATCTGCGCGATGCGGGCGTCGCGGACGAACTGCTCCATCCCCCATTCGCGGACATAGCCGTGCCCGCCATAGACCTGTTGCGCGTTCACCGCCGCTTCGAAGCCCTTGTCGGTCAGGTAGCCTTTGATCACGGGAGTCAGCAGGCCGATGATGTCCTCGGCCTGCTGCCGCTCCTCTTCGGTCTCCGCCTTGCGGCTGAGATCGACCTGCAGCGAGCCCCACAGCACCAGCGCCCGGGCAGCTTCGTTGAACGCCTTGGCTTCCAGCAGCATGCGGCGCACGTCCGGGTGGACGAACAGCGTGTCGGCACGTGCATCCGGATCGCGCTCATCCGGCCTCAATGCCCGGCCCTGCCGGCGGTCCTTGGCGTAGCTCACCGCGTTCTGATAAGCGACCTCGCCCTGCGCCAGGCCCTGCAGCCCAACCCCCAGCCGCGCCGCGTTCATCATGATGAACATCGCCGCGAGGCCCTTTTCAGGCTCACCCACCAGATAGCCGGTGGCGCCGTCATAGTTCATGACGCAGGTCGAGTTGCCGTGAATGCCCATCTTGTGCTCGATCGATCCGCACGACAGGCTGTTGCGTGATCCTAGGCTGCCGTCCTCGCCCACCAGGAATTTGGGGACGATGAACAGCGAAATGCCTTTCACATTGTCCGGCGCGCCCGCGATCTTGGCCAGTACCAGGTGGATGATATTCTCGGCGAGGTCGTGCTCGCCCGACGAGATGAAGATCTTGGTGCCGGTGATGCTGTAGCTGCCGTCCGCCTGCGGCTCGGCGCGCGTCTTGAGCAGCCCCAGGTCCGTGCCGCAGTGCGGCTCCGTCAGGTTCATGGTGCCGGTCCAGCTGCCGGCGACCATGTTAGGGAGATAGGTCTGCTTCTGCTCCTCCGAGCCCTTGACCAGGATGGAGGCGATCGCGCCCTGCGTCAGCCCGTTGTACATCTCGAAGCTCTGGTTGGCCGACAGCACATACTCGCTCATCGCGGTCGCGAGCACGTGCGGCAGCCCCTGCCCGCCGTATTCCGCGGGCGCCGACAGGCTGGTGAAGCCAAGCTCGCAGAATTGGCGGTACGCGTCCTTAAAGCCGGTCGGCGTAGTGACCGAGCCGTCCTCGTGCCGGGTGCAGCCTTCCTCGTCGCCAATTCGGTTCAAGGGCGTCAGCACCTCCTCACAGAAGCGCGCGCCTTCAGCCAGGATGGCGTCGACCAGATCCGGCGTCGCGTCGGCGAAGCCCGGCAGATTGCCGTGGTTGCCCATGCCAACGATATGGTCGAGGACATAGCGGGTATCGCGCACGGGGGCGGTATAGACGGGCATCCAGGGCGTCCTTTGCGTTGCGAAGCTGAACTCGTCTCTAGCCTTGCTGACATTTACGTCAATAAAGCGGCAGCTCGATTAGCAGAGCGGGTCGCCAGCAAGGTCGGTAACCGGCCCCGCGCCGTCGACAGCCATGAAGCTGCGCCCGGAGTAGTCGGCGGTGGGACCGCAATAATAAGCGCACCCGGGCGTTCGCGGCCCGAGCGTCACCTGGTTGCCCGCAATCGTTCCAGCGACTCGGCAGCTCTCGTCGCCAGCCGGCGCGATGGTGATCCGCTCGCCGCTTCGCTGAACCGCACCCCGGATGCTGCAGTTCGCGTCGCCCTGGCCGAAGGTGATCAGCCCGGCCCGCTCGCCGCGCTCGTCAAGGCACAGACGCTCGCGGCCCTGGCCAGCAAAGGTCTGCATCGCGCTTTGTGCTGCCGCCGAACCGGCCGGCTGGTTGGTGGTGACGGCATCCTGCTCCCCGCAGGCGGTGAGGAGCAGAGCCAGGAGCAACAAGTAGAGCCGCATGCCAATTAAACTCCGGTCGGACGGCATCGGCTTCAAGCTTTATTCAGCGAGCAGGCGACAAGAGGTCGCAGCCGGCCTATATGGCGGTCCTCACAACAGCGCAGGCAACCCATGCTGACGACGAACCCGTTCGACGATGACAAGTTGCGGGAGGAATGCGGTGTTTTCGGCATCTGGAACGCCGATGTCGCATCCAGCTTCGTGGCGCTCGGCCTCCACGCGCTCCAGCACCGTGGGCAGGAAGCGGCCGGGATGACCAGCTTCGACGGCCACAGCTTCCACTCGCACCGCGCGGCGGGGCACGTCGCCGGCAACTTCGACAAGGACGAGGTGATCCGCGGGCTGCCCGGCAGGACGGCGATCGGCCATGTCCGCTACTCCACTACCGGCTCGTCGGCGATGCGCAACGTTCAGCCGTTGTTCGCCGAACTGGCGGAGGGCGGCTTCGCGGTAGCGCACAACGGGAACCTGTCGAACGCCACCAAGCTGCGGCGGACGCTCAACCGCCGCGGCTCCATCTTCCAGTCGACCAGCGACACGGAAGTGATCATCCACCTGGTGGCGACCTCTCACCACAATAATTCGCTCGACCGGATCGTGGATGCTCTGACCCAGGTCGAGGGCGCTTATTCGCTGCTGATGCTGACCGAACAGGGACTGGTCGCCTGTCGCGATCCGCTCGGCATCCGCCCGCTGGTCATGGGGCGGCTCGACCATTCCATCATCTTCGCGTCCGAAAGCGTCGCGCTTGACGTGATCGGCGCCCGCTTCGAGCGCGAGGTCGCCCCAGGCGAGATGATCGTGGTCAACGAGGACGGCCTGCGCAGCTTCCGCCCGTTTGCCGCCGCGCAGCCGCGCCCGTGCATCTTTGAGCATGTCTATTTCAGCCGTCCGGACAGCGTAGTGGACGGCACGTCCGTGTACGAAAGCCGCAAGAATATCGGCGCCGAGCTCGCCCGGGAGGCACCGGTCGAGGCCGACATCGTGGTCCCCGTGCCCGACAGCGGCGTGCCCGCAGCGATTGGCTACGGCCAGGCCTCGGGCCTGCCCTTCGAACTCGGGATCATCCGCTCCCACTATGTCGGGCGCACCTTCATCCAGCCGAACCAGGAGGTCCGGCACCTTGGCGTCAAGCTCAAGCACAACGCGAACAGCGCGCTGATCAAGGGCAAGCGGATCGTGCTGATCGACGATTCGATCGTCCGCGGCACTACCAGCGTAAAGATCGTGCAGATGATGCGCGATGCCGGCGCCAAGGAGGTGCACATGCGCATCGCCTCTCCGCCGACCCGGCACAGCTGCTTCTACGGCGTCGATACGCCGGAACGCGCGAAGCTGCTCGCCGCGCAGATGGATGTGGCAGCCATGGCCAAGTACATCAACGCGGACAGCCTGGCGTTCATCTCCATCGACGGTCTGTACCGCGCGCTTGGCGACACCCGCGACGTCCAGTCGCCCCAGCGCTGCGACGCCTGCTTCACCGGTGACTATCCGACCCGGCTGACCGACCTGACCGAGAAGAAGGCGGAGGAAAGCGGGCTGGCGCTGGTCGCCAGCCGCTGACGCTTTCGCCGGCCGGTCCCTTCGTTTAGGGCGCGCCCATGAGGCCACTCGAAGGCAAGCTCGCGCTGGTGACCGGCGCCTCGCGGGGCATCGGCGCAACGGTCGCGGAGACGCTGGCGGGCGCGGGCGCGCACGTGATCCTGGTTGCGCGCTCCACGGCCAAGCTGGAGGAGGTCGAGGAGCGCATCCACTTGGGCGGCGGCAGCGCTACCATCGCACCAATGGACCTGACCGAGGGCGAGTCGATCGGCAAGCTCGCTACCGCGGTCAGCGAGCGCTGGGGCAAGCTCGACCTGCTGGTGCTGAATGCCGCGATGCTGGGCAGCCTCACCCCTGTCGAGCATATCGATCCCAAGGAATATGGGCGCATCTTGTCGATCAACCTGCTCGCCAACCAGGCGCTGATCGCCGCCTTCGACCCGCTGCTGCGCGGGTCCGACAAGGCCGAGGTGGTCGCGGTCACCAGCTCGGTCGGCCGCGAGGCGCGGGCTTTCTGGGGCGCGTACGGCTCGAGCAAGGCTGCACTGGACGCGCTGCTCGGCGCTTATGCGGACGAAACCGCCTACACCGGCAAGCTGCGGGTCACGATCCTGGATCCCGGCGCGACGCGGACTCGGATGCGCGCGCTGGCGTTCCCCGGGGAGGAGCCGGAGCAGGTGAAGCCCCCGGAGGTGGTCGCTGCGCGGCTGCTCGAGGTGCTGCAGGATGCCGGCGAAACCGGCCGGCGGGTGCGGGTGGACTAGCGTTTCACCAGCGTAACCTGGGCGACGTCGATCCCCTGCCCGCGGAAGCCGCCCTCGCAGTACATGAGGTAGTAGCGCCACAGCCGGTGAAAGCGCTCGTCGAACCCGGGAAGCGCGCCGCGGTCGATCGCCGCGTCATAGCGCTCGCGCCAGAGCTGCAACGTTTCGGCATAGTCGAGACCGAAGCCGTGACGGTTCTCCCATGATAAGCCACGCTCCCGAGCCAGCCCGGCGAAACGCGGCTCATGCAACAGCATGCCGCCCGGAAAGATGTAGGTCTGGATGAAGTCGGCGCTGGCGGCGTAGCGGTCGAACAGCTCGGGGCGGATGCTGATGAACTGCAGGGCCGCGCGGCCGCCCAGCGCCAGCGCTCCGGCGATGCAACCGAGGTAAGCGCCCCACCAGCGCTCGCCCACAGCTTCGACCATCTCGACGGAGGCGACCGCGTCGAACCGCTCGCGGATGTCGCGATAGTCTTGAAGGCGGATGTCGATGCGGTCCGATAGGCCCTCCTCGGAGATGCGGTGGTCCGCCCAGGCCTTCTGCTCGGATGAGAGGGTCAGTCCGACGACCTCAGCGCCGCGCCTGGCCGCTTCTATCGCGAGCGTGCCCCAGCCGCAGCCGATCTCCAGCAAGCGGTCGCCGGGCTTGATCTGAAGGCGGTCGAGCAGCAGCGACACCTTGCGGCGCTGTGCGGCCTGAAGGTCCTCGCCCGGGGCGAACACGGCCGACGAGTAGGTCATGCTCGGGTCGAGCCAGGCGGCGTAGAAGTCGTTGCCGAGGTCGTAGTGCGCCGCGACGTTCTCGCGCGCTCTGCCCGGCGCATTGTCGCGGGCGAGATGGGCCAGCCGGTTGATCCACCGCGGCGGCCCCTTGGCGCGGGCGGCATCGCCCAGGCTGGCGGCATTGCGCATGAAAAGGTCGAACAGCGGCACCGGGTCGGGCGAGGCCCATTCGCCGCGTTCCCAGGCCTTGTACCAGCCGACGCTGCCGGAGGTCGCGAGCCGCACCAGCGCCAGCCAGCTCCGAAGCTCGACGACCGGCTCGGGCCCGGGTGCGTGAAACCCGATGCGGCGGCGCTCGCCGGAGGGCAGCGTCGCGTGGATGCCACCCTCCAGCAGCCGGGCGTCTAGCTGATCGAGCACTCGGGCGAAAGCGGGCGCCGCTAGCCGTCCGAGCAGGCCGCCCCCGGTCGCGAAGACCCGGTCGGCCTTGAGGAGATGTTCGCCGCGGGTAGCCACGCCCCTGCCTATCAGGCGGCACGCGCCTCGCGAAAGGCCCGGAGCGCGCGTTCCCGCGCCTTGCGGTGATCGATCAGCGGCTCGGGATAGCCCTCCGGCGCGACGCCGCGGCCCCAAGGATCGTGGATGTCCTCGTCGGGCAGGTGCGCCAGCTCCGGCACCCAGCGGCGGATGTACTCGGCGGCCCCGAACTTCTCGGACTGCAGCAGCGGGGCCATGACCCGGTAGAAGGGCTGGCTATCGAAGCCGGTGCCGGCGATCCACTGCCAGTTCTGGCCATTGTTGCCGTAGTCCGCGTCAACCAGCGTGTCCCAGAAGAAGTCGGTCCCGCGCCGCCAGTCGAGCAGCAGGTGCTTGACCAGAAAGCTCGACGTGACCAGCCGGCCGCGGTTGTGCATCCAACCGGTCGCCCACAGCTGGCGCATGCCTGCATCCACCAGCGGGTAGCCGGTGCGGCCCTTGCGCCACGCGACGAAATCCGCGTCCGCAGCCTTGCCGGTGCGGTGCGGCAGGGCGAGCGGGCGCTGCTCGCGGGTGCCGATCTCCGGATCGGCGAGGATCACGGAGCGGGAGAAGTCGCGCCAGGCGAGCTCGCGGCGGAACTTGTCCCCAGCGACGTCGTCTAGCGCGTACCACACCTGCCGCGGGCTGATCTCGCCATGATGGAGGTAGGGCGAGAGGTTGGAGGTGCCGACCTCGGCCGGAAGGTCGCGGCGCTCGGCGTAGCTGCCGGCCTCCGCGGCAAAGCGCTTGAGGTGCGCGGCGGCGCCGGCCTCGCCAGGCTGCCAGACGTCGAAGCCGGTCGCCCAGTTGGGCCGGGTCGGCAGCAACTGCCAGTCTTGGAGCTTGTCGCTGGCCGGGAGCTTCTCGGGAGCCTGCAGCTCCTTGGGCGCCGGCTCCGGTTCGGGCGGCGGTAGGTGCTTGGACAGGTTACGGAAATACGGACCGTAGATCTTGAACGGCTCGCCCGATGCGGCGTGGATGTTCGCGGGCTCGTGCAGCACGTCCCCCTCGTGCAGGGTGAGACGTTCGCCGAGTTCCGCTTCGGCCTGGCGCCACCAGGGTTCGTAGTGGCGGGTGGCGTGGATGGCTTTGGCGCCGCACTCTTCGGCGACTTGGGTGACGACCTCCGAAGAGCGGCCGTGGCGAAGGAGGAGCGCGCCCCTTCTCGCCTCCAGGTCGCGGGCCAAGCTGGCTAAGCTGTGGTGCAGCCACCAGCGCTGCGCGCCGCCGATCTTCCACTTGCCGGGCATTTCGTCATCAAGGACGTAGAGGGCCGCCACCGGCCCGGCCTTCGCCGCCGCCGCGAAGGCGGGCTGATCGGTCAGCCGCAAGTCCTGTCGAAGCCACACAAGTTGCGTCATGAAACCGGCAAGCGCTCGATCAGCGATCGGGTTCCAAAGGCACCAGGAACTGGTCGCGGGTCAGGTTGGAGTTGAAGCGCTGGTCGGCCAGGAAGGCGCGGCCGTTTCGTTCGACCACGATCGGCATGCGCGACCAGAAGAGGTAGGCGTCCACGTCCGGTCGGCCCCGGGCTGCGGCGAGTGCCGGGTGGTCGAGGCCGATCGGCTCCGCGGCGGGTGGCAGCCGCGTCCCGGCGAGCAGCTGGTAGCTGCCGCTGCCGTGGGCTTGCCGGTCGCGCCATAGCATGTTGCGGCGCCAGAAGGCGGCCGGCACCGGGTTGGCGACCACCAGTTCGGGCTGGCGGCCGCGTTGCTGCAGCAAGGCGTGGGTCTGGGCCTCCGCCCGCCCGGTGATCAGGCCGTTGCCGATGATGTAGGCGCAAATGGCGGAGAAGCCGAGCCAGGCCGGACGCTGCCAGTCGCCGCCCCGCTTCTCGCGCCGGCGGCTCCAGATGAAGCAGCCGATCAGTGTCGCCCAGATCCAGACGTCGATGATGAACAGCGTATCGCCGGCGTACCAGCGGCTGCTGAACGGCTCGAGCAGCCGAATGCCGTAGCTGTTGAGCCAATCGAGCGCGGGGTGGCTCAGGGTGCCGATGTAGGCGAGCAGGAGGAGCGAGCCGGGGCGGACCGGCTGCGCGGACGGCCGCCAACGATTGTAGAGGAGGACCAGCCCGGTCAGCAGCAGTGGTAGCAGCACCAGGGCGATCGGACCATGGGTGATGCCGCGACGAATGGCGAGGCTTTCGCGCCCGAGCACCGTGGCGACCGCGTCGATGTCGGGGAGGTTGGCGGCGACGATCAGCGTCGGCATGGCCCGGCCGGTCAGGCGCTTCAGGCCCATCTGGCCGAGCAGGGCGCCGGCGAGGCTATGGGTCAGATTGTCCATCAGCGCGCCCTTGCGAACCAGATGTGGTGCCGCGGTCCCTTGCCGTTGGCGCGGGCACGGACGACCTGCTCCTCGACCGCGAAGCCGGCGGCCGCAAGCGTTCGGCTGAAGCGGGGATCGGGCGCCGCGGACCAGATCGACAGCAGTCCGCCGGGGCGCAGGGCGGCCCTGGTGCGCGCCAGCCCGGCAGGCGAGTAGAGCGCGTCGTTCTCCGGCCGGACCAGCGCGTCGGGGCCGTTGTCGACGTCGAGCAGAACGGCTTCGAAGCCGGCCGGTGCGGCGGCGATCACGTCGGCGACGTCGCCGATATGGATGCGGACGCGCGGGTCCTGCAGGCTTGCGCCGGTGAGCGCCGCCATTGGCGCCTCCGCCCAGCCGACGATCTCGGGCACGAGTTCGGCGATCGTCACCCGGGCGTCGGATGGCAGCACCTTTAGCGCGGCACGCAAGGTGAAGCCCATGCCGTAGCCGCCGATCAGCCAGTGCTGGCGCGGGCGCGCTCCCAGGCGCTCCGCCGTCAGCCGCGCAAGTGCCTCTTCCGACCCGCTCATCCGGGTAGACATGAGCTCGTCGCGGTCGACCAGGATCATGTGGTCGTGCCCGCGGCGATACAGCTTCATCTCGGCGCCGCCCGGGATGCGGGCGGTCGCGACCAACTCGCGCGGGATCATGCGGGCAGCGCAGTCAGGCTACTCAGCCCGCGGCTCCTTCTCGACCTGCCAGCTCTGGCCCCTGGAGACCAGCGCCTGGAGGTCCGGCTTCTTGCCTGCGGTGACCGTGCTGTTCTGTTCCAATACCGCTTCCTCGAAGGTCGGCGCGGGATCGTCGTAGATAACGCCGAGCGCGACCGGGAAGCCCTGGCCGGGCATCTCCACCAGCAGGTGGGCGAGCATGCGGTTCTGGGGATTGTGGGTCAGCACCGCCGGATCGTCGCCCGCCACCACCTTTAGCGCCAACGCGTCATGGTCCAGCGCCAGGCCCTTGGTGCCGTTCGCGTAACGCATCTTCTCGCCGGGCTTCAGCCACAGCTGCATCTCCGTCGCGACCTCGCGGGCGGTGAAGGGGGCGAAGACGTCGTCGTTGTAGACCACGCAGTTCTGAAAGATCTCGATGAAGGCCGCGCCGCGATGGGCGTGGGCGGCCTTGAGCACATCGGGCAGCCCTTTATGCACATCGATGCCCCGCGCGACGAAGCGGGCGCCGGCCCCGAGGGCAAAGGCGCATGGCCGGGCCGGGCGGTCGACCGAGCCGAACGGAGTCGAGGGCGAGCGGGTGCCGACGCGGCTGGTGGGCGAGTATTGCCCCTTGGTCAGGCCGTAGATCTCGTTGTTGAACAAGAGGATCTGGCAGTCGAGGTTGCGGCGCAGCACGTGCATGGTGTGGTTGCCGCCGATGGAGAGCGCGTCGCCGTCGCCGGTGATGATCCACACGTCGAGCTCGGGATTGGCGAGCTTGATGCCCGTCGCGACCGCGGGCGCGCGGCCGTGGATGGTGTGGAAGCCGTAGGTCTCCATGTAATAAGGGAAGCGGCTGGAGCAGCCGATGCCGGAGACGAACACCGTCTTCTCGCGCGCGACGCCGAGGTCCGGCATGGTGCGCTGTACGGCCTTCAGCACCGCATAATCGCCGCAGCCGGGACACCAGCGAACCTCCTGGTCCGTTGCCCAGTCCTTGGCAGTGGTTTTCTCAATGGGGGTGAGTTCGTTCATCGGAACAGCAGCCAGTAGATGAGGAAGAGAACGACGATCAGCATCATAATCAGCGGGAACGAGTTGATCGGCTTCATCGCGCCAGACCCTCGCGGAGGATGCGCCCGTCGTCATGACCGGAGTCGCCTTCGGGCAGCTGCGTCGCGTCCGGCCGGAGGTTTCCGGGCGGCGTTCCGTCCAGCGCTTCGGCGATCGCTTCCTCGATCTCGGCGATGCGGAAGGGCTGGCCGCTGACCTTGGTCAGGGAGCGGGCGTCCACCAGATACTGGTCTCGGAGCAGGGTCTTCAGCTGACCGGCGTTCATCTCGGGCACGATGACGCGGCCGAAGCTGCGCAGCAACTCGCCCAGGTTCTCCGGGAGCGGCCAGATATGCCGCACATGGACGTGGGCGACGTCGTGCCCGCGCCCTTGCATCCGCCGCACCGCCTGGTGGATCGGTCCGAAGGTCGAGCCCCAGCCGACCACCGCCAGCGCGGCGCCGGCCGCGCCCAGGCAGACGTCCTGCTCGGGGATGTCGGCGGCGACGCCGAGCACCTTCTGGTGCCGCTGGCGAGTCATCTCCGAATGGGCAGCGGGCGAATAGTCGATGTCGCCGGTGCCCGGGTTCTTCTCGATCCCGCCGATCCGGTGGGTGAGGCCCGGCGTTCCGGGCTTGATCCACGGCCGCGCCAGCCGCTCGTCGCGCGCGAACGGCAGGACCTTGCCGTTGGCGCGTGGCGCGTCGCCGTCCGCGAATTGCACCGGGAAGGGCTCGTAGCCGCTCATGTCGGGCACGCGCCACGGCTCGGCGGCGTTGGCGATGTAGCCGTCGGTCAGCAGCATGACGGGGGTCATGTAGCGGGTAGCGATGCGGCAGGCCTCGATCGCGCAGTCGAAGGCGTCGGCGGGCGAGCGGGCGGCAATCACCGGCAGCGGCGCGTCGCCGTTGCGGCCATAGACCGCCTGGTACAGGTCGGACTGCTCGGTCTTGGTCGGCAGGCCGGTCGAGGGCCCGCCGCGCTGCGAGTTGACGATCACCAGCGGCAGCTCGGTAATCACCGCGAGGCCGATCGCCTCGGTCTTGAGCGCGATGCCCGGGCCGGACGAGGAGGTCACCCCAAGCTGCCCGGCATAGCTGGCGCCGAGCGCCGCGCAGATGGCCGCGATCTCGTCCTCCGCCTGGAAGGTGGTGATGCCATATTCCTTGAGGCGGCTGAGGTGATGCAGGATCGGCGAGGCCGGCGTGATCGGATAGGAGCCGAAGAACATCGACAGCCCCGCGAGCTGCGCGCCCGCGACGAGGCCGAGGCCGAGCGCTTCAGCGCCGGTGACGGTGCGGTACAGGCCGGGCTCGGCGGACGCGGGAGCGATGTGCCGCGGCTTGACCGCCGCGCCCATCTCCACGGTCTCGCCATAAGCATGGCCGGCGTTCAGCGCGGCGATGTTGGCCTCGGCAAGCTGCGGCGCCTTGGCGAACTTGGTCTTGAGCCAGTCGACGATCGGCTCGCGGCTGCGGTCGAACATCCATAGCGCCAGGCCCAGCGTCCACATGTTCTTGCAGCGCAGCGCTTCCTTGTTGCCGAGGCCGAACGGCTTCACGGCGTCGAGGGTCAGCTGCGAGATGTTGAACTTGACCAGCTGCCACTTGGCGAGGCTGTCGTCCTCCAAGGGGTTGGTCTGGTAGCCGGCCTTGGCGAGATTGCGGGCGTTGAACTCGCCTTCGTCGGCGATGATCAGGCCGCCTTCGCGCAGGTGCGCGACGTTCACCTGGAGCGCCGCCGGATTCATCGCGACGAGCACGTCCGGCTGGTCGCCCGCCGTCTCGATCGCGGCGGAGCCGAAGTTGATCTGGAAGGCCGAGACGCCAAAGGTCGTGCCCTGCGGCGCGCGGATCTCGGCCGGGAAGTCCGGAAAGGTCGCGAGATCGTTGCCGGCAAGCGCGGTCGACAACGTGAACTGCCCGCCGGTCAGCTGCATGCCGTCGCCGCTGTCGCCGGCGAAGCGGACGACCACGGCTTCGAGCGGCACGTCGGCATGCGCTTCTTCAGGGGTGAGGAGGTGGGTGGCCGTGGCCATTCGCGGTCCCTGCGATGTCTGGATGTCGCGACCTATCTAGTCCGTTCTTCCCGCCATTGCGACCCCGGGCCTGAGCCGGGGGAAGCAATCCAGTTGGGTTCTGCAGAAAACTCGATTGCTTCGTCGCTTTGCTCCTCGCAATGACGGCGGATGACCCAGCCCTTCGTCCGTCCCGACGTCCGCGCCCTGCTCGAGCAGATGGAGGCGGCAGGGGGTAAGCGCGCCGTTGACGTGTCGCTCGAAGAGGCGCGCGGTATGCTGCACGCCAGCAGGCACCTGTTCGATGCACCGACCGGCGAGCTGGCGGTGATCCGCGACTTGGCCGGCGGTCCCTGCCCGATGCGGCTGTACGACGCAAAGGGTGAGCGTGGTCCAGGGCCCTGCCTCGTCTTCTATCATGGCGGCGGGTATGTGCTGGGCAACATCGACACGCACGAGCCGCTGTGCGCGGAGATCGCGCGGCTCGCCGACCTGCCGGTGGTGTCGGTCGGCTATCGGCTGGCGCCCGAGCACCCGTTCCCGGCCGGGGTAGAGGACGCGATCGCCGCCGCACGCTGGGTGGCGGGGAGCCCGGCCGAGCTTGGGCGCGAGGCGACGGGGCTGGTGCTGGCGGGCGACAGCGCCGGCGGCACCTTCACGATCGTGACTGCCCTTGCCCTACGAAACGAGCCGGCCGAGGTACCCCTGCTAGCCCAATGGCCGATTTATCCGGCGGCCAACCCCACCCGGCACCACCCCAGCCTGGACCAGTTCGGCGAAGGCTTCATGCTGTCGCGCGAGAGCATGGCCTGGTTCGACGAATGCTATGCGCCGAACAAGGCGGACTGGCGCTACGATCCGCTGCTCAAAGACCACGTAGGCATGCCGCCGACGCTGGTGGTCACCGCGGGGCTGGACCCGATCCGCGACCAGGGGCGGGCTTACGCTGCTGCGCTGGCGGAAGCGGGCGTTGCCGTAGTGTACCTGGAGTGCGCCGGCACGATCCACGGGTTCATGAACCTGCGCAAGGCGCTGCCTAGCGTGCAGGGGGACCTGGAGCGATGCGCCAAGCATTTGCGGGTGTTGCTGGAGGACGGGCAATGACTGGCGCGTACCGCCGCGGGGTCGGCGTGATGCTGCTCAACGCGGACAAGCAGGTCTGGGTGGGCAAGCGGATCGATAATACGGACGAGGCCTGGCAGATGCCGCAGGGCGGGATCGACGAGGGCGAGCAGCCCTGGGCCACTGCCTTGCGCGAGCTGGAAGAGGAAACGGGCATCCCGCCGCACCTCGTCGAAAAGATCGCTGAGTGTCCGGAGCGGCTGCGCTACGACCTGCCCGACGAGCTGCAGCCTAAACTATGGGGCGGCAAGTGGCGCGGCCAGGAGCAGGACTGGTTCCTGTGCCGCTTTCTCGGGCGCACGAGCGACGTCAACATCGCCACGGCCGAGCCCGAGTTCTGCGACTGGAAGTGGGTTCCGGCGCAGCAGCTGCCGGACTTGATCGTGCCGTTCAAGCGCGACCTTTACCGCTGCCTGATCGAGCAATGGGCGGAGTATCTGTAGGGCGCGGTGTGGCGTTCGGGCGCACTCCTCGCTAGAGCGAGCGAGCCATGGGGGAGTTGAGCACCACCGAACGCGACGCAGTCGACCGCGCGACTGCCGAACCGATGCTGACGCAGGTGCAGGCGTGGGCCGCGGTGAACAGTGGCTCGACGAACCTCCCCGGCCTGGATCGGGTTGCGAACCTGCTCGGCGATGCGCTCTCGGCGTTGCCTGGCGAGCTTCGGCTGCGCGACCCAGAGCCGGTGTCCACAGTGGAAGCTGACGGGCGGGTGCGGGAGGTGGCGCACGGGCGCAACCTCCATCTGGCGGTACGGCCGAACGCCCCGGTGCAGCTGCTGCTGACAGGGCACATGGACACGGTCTACCGGGTCGACCACCCGTTCCAGGCGCTGAGCTGGCACGACGAGCGGACGCTCCGCGGGCCTGGCGTGGCCGATATGAAGGGCGGGCTGGCGGTGATGCTCGCGGCGCTGAAGGCGGTGGAAGCGAGCCCGCTCGCCTCGCACCTGGGCTACGAGGTGCTGATCAACTCGGACGAGGAGGTCGGCTCACCGGGCTCGGCGGCGTTGCTGACGGAGGCCGCGCGGGGCAAGCGGGCGGCGCTGACCTATGAGCCCGCGGCGCTGCCGGACGGAACGCTGGCGGGCGCGCGGCCGGGCAGCGGCAACTTCAGCGTCATAGTGATCGGGCGCTCGGCGCATGCTGGGCGCAACCCGGAGGACGGGCGCAACGCGGTGGTCGCCGCCGCCGACTTGGCGCTGCAATTGGATGCGGCCAAGCGCGAAGGCCTCAGCGTCAACGTTGCGCGGGTGGACGGCGGCGGGCCGAACAATGTCGTTCCGGACGGCGCGGTGCTGCGGGTCAACCTGCGGCCTCGCACGGCGGAGCTGCAGGCTGAGGCGCAAGCGGCCATCGATCGCGCGGTCGCGGAGGTGGCGGCAGCGCACGACGTCGGCATTCACGTGCACGGCGGCTTCGGTCGGCCGCCCAAGCCGCTCGACACGGAGGCTGAACGGCTGTTTGAGCTGGTGCGGCGGGCCGGCGCCGACCTCGGCCAGCCGATCCGCTGGCAGCCTTCGGGCGGAGTGTGCGACGGCAACAACATAGCCGCTTGCGGGGTGCCGGTGGTCGACACCATGGGCGTGCGCGGGGGAAAAATTCACAGCCCTGAGGAATATCTGATCGTTGACTCGCTCGCCGAGCGGGCAGCCCTGTCGGCGGTGACGATCCTCCGTCTTGCCGGGGAGGGCGTGTGAGCTTCCGCGTCCGCGCCGCCAGCCCGGAGGATTTTGACGCCATCTACGAGATGGCCAAGCTGACTGGCGGCGGCTTCACCAACCTGCCGGCCGACAAGGGCACGCTGGTCGAGAAGCTCGCCAAGTCCGAGGACGCCTTCGCCAAGACCGAGGAGGCGCAGGGCAACGACTGCTACCTGTTCGTGCTGGAGGACCCGGCCGAGCGGCTGATCCGCGGCACCTGCCAGGTGTTCGGCATGGTGGGCGTCACTCAGGCGTTCTACTCCTACCATATCAGCACGCTGACCCAGTGGTCGCCCGAGCTCGGCAAGACCTTCCGCAACCAGTTGCTGACCCTCACCACCGACCTTGAAGGATCGAGCGAGGTGGGCGGGCTGTTCCTCCACCCGCTGATGCGCGCGGGCGGGCTAGGCTTGCTGCTGGCGCGTAGCCGTTACCTCTTCATTCGCCGGCACCGGGAGCGCTTCGGCGACCGGGTGCTGGCCGAACTCCGCGGGGTGATTGACGAGGCGGGCAACTCTCCTTTCTGGGATGCTTTAGCTGGCCGGTTCTTCGACATGAGCTTCCCCGAGGCCGACCAGTTCAACGCCATGCATGGTACGCAGTTCATCGCCGACCTGATGCCCAAGACCCCCATCTACCTGTCCTTGCTGAGCGACGCGGCGAGGGCGGTGATCGGCCAGCCGCACCCGACCGGCCGTGCGGCTCTGCGCATGTTGGAAGCGGAAGGGTTCGGCTACGACCGCTATGTCGATATTTTCGACGGCGGCCCGACGGTCAGCGCCAGGACGGACCAGATCCGCACCGTGCGCGAGAGCAGTGAGGAGATCGTGACCGAAATCGACGAAGGCGGACCGATGAAGATGTTGCTCGCCGCCGGCCGGCTGAAGAACTTCCGCGCTTGTCTAGGGTCGGCGCGGAGGACCGCGGAGGGCATCGCCTTGGCAGGTGAGACCGCCGAGCTGCTTGGAGCCGGTGTGGGCGATACGATCCTGGCGACACCCCGCTGATGCCGGTGACCGAAGTCAACTTCGACGGGATCGTTGGACCGAGCCACAATTACGCGGGGCTCAGCTTCGGCAACCTGGCGGCGATGCGCAACGCCGGGCTGGTGAGCTATCCTCGCACCGCCGCGCTGCAGGGGCTGGAGAAGATGCGGGCCAACCTGCGGCTGGGGCTCGCCCAGGGGCTGTTCGTGCCGCCGCCGCGCCCCAATCGCGCGTGGCTCCAAGCGCTCGGTACGGCCCCGCAAGCAGCCGACCCGTCGCTGCGCGCCAACGCCATGTCGGCCTCGTCGATGTGGGCCGCCAACGCGGCGACCGTGTCCCCTGCCCCCGACACGGCGGACGGGCGAGCGCATCTGACCGTCGCCAACCTCCGGACCATGCCACACCGCAGCCACGAGTGGCCCGCGACGCTGGCGCAGCTCAAGCTGGCGTTCCGGGACGAGCGGCACTTCGCGGTGCACGGTCCCGTGCCGCCCGCCTTCGGTGACGAGGGCGCGGCCAACCACATGCGTTTCGCAGAACGGCACGACGCGCCGGGGGTGGAGGTCTTCGTCTTCGGAGTCGGCGGCGGAGCTTACCCGGCGCGCCAGCACCGCGAAGCGTTCGAGGCGGTCGCCAGGCTCCATCGACTCGACAAAGAGCGGACGTTGTTCGTGCAGCAGTCGGAGGAAGCGATCGCCGCTGGCGCCTTCCACAACGACGTGGTTGCGGTGGCGAATGAGCGGGTGCTGTTCGCGCATGAACGGGCGTTCGAGGACCGCGACGGCTTCCTCGACCGGCTCGGCACGGCATTCCCGGCGCTGGAGTATGTGGAGGTGCCCGCAGACGAGGTCAGCCTGGAGGACGCGATCCGCTCCTACCTGTTCAATGCCCAGCTGGTGACCCCGCCCGACGGCGCGACCACGCTGATCGTCCCGGAGGAGGCGCGGGAAACGCCAGCGGTGTGGAACTGGCTGCAGCGGCACCTTTCCGGCAACGGTGCGATCCGGCGCGTGGCGGTGGTGGACGTCCGCCAGTCGATGGCTAACGGCGGCGGTCCTGCGTGCCTGCGCCTGCGGGTAGTGGCCGATCCCGAAACGGTGGACCCGCGCTTCCTGGTCGATGAAGCGAAGCTCGACCGGCTGGCCGGCCTCATTGGTTGCGCGTGGCCGGAGAGCATCGATCCAGCGGAGCTGGAGGAGCCGGCGCTCATCACCGCAATCGAGCGGGCTCGCATGACCCTGCTGGACGCGCTGGACCTGCGCGAGCTCGCCGCCATCTGAGCCCCACGGAGTGTCGGAAAGGCTGACAGTTTAACAGTCATGGTTAAGGCGAAAACCGCGGAACTCCGCCGCTGGCATAGCCGTTGCTTAATAAATGACGATGCTGAAGCGCCTGGGCCGACTGTTCACGATCAAAACCCGCTGGGAAGCCTGGGCGGTGATCTGGGCGATCACGCTGGGCGCGGTCGAGCGCGGCAAGGCTTACCTCGAGACCTACCCCGGCGCGACGGGCTGGCTGTTCTTTCTGGCTTGCGTTGCCGTAGTGTTCCTGGCGGGCGGCAAGCTGCTGGACTCGGTGCGCCCGATCGAGCAGCCGAAGCCGGTACCCGTGGCGGTCAGGCGGACCAGGCGGCACGCACCTGTCGACCATCGCTCACGCCGGTTCGGGCGATCGGCCAGCACGACCCCTCGCCCGTCAACGCACCGGCACTGACCACCGCACTCAGCGGCGGAACAGTGAGGCGACGATCGATATTGGGCGGTCGATATGGGCGCCGCCCGACATCAGGGATCAGGCAGCGAGATCCGTGAGTGTGGAGCCGCGGCTCTGGAATACCGGTGTAGCGCCGCGCACCGCGGAGTCGCTGAGCGGAAGAGCCGTCGCGCAGAACCCGCACTCGGCCAACAATCGCCCAATCAGCCAGTGGCTCCGCCCACAACCGGGGCAGTGATTGACGGCGTTGGGGCGGTAAACGGCGTGATAGCCCCGGGTTGCCGGATTGAAGGCTTCGCGCCGCGGATTGAACATGCTTCCCATGAGGATGACCTTTTGTCTCAGTTACCGTTCAACGGGCGGTGAGTCGTTCGGTTTCATCGTTGAGCTGAATGGCCGCGCCTGTCACCCCGGAGCCACAGCCCTGTTCCGCAACGGGACGGCGCGCGGGAGACTCGGTTCGGCTGTGGATATTTACCAATCGGTAGGAAGTGCCCGGCACATTGTGTAGGTAATCAGTGGGGACTAGCGGAGGGCCGGGTAGTGGAATCGGACCAGCGTTTTTACTTCCGCCGGGCAGCGGAAGAGCGGATGGCAGCGCAACGGGCAATGACCGAAGCTGCACGACAATGGCATGCGCAACTGGCGCAGCAATTCGCCGATCGGGCAAGCCAGAGCCAGCAGGTCGTCGTCGCCGCCTGACCTGAGCCGGCGCGCTTGAAGGATCGGTCCGGCCGGTCAGCCTCGTTCCGTTGCCCTTCGCCACCGAGTGGCACCGCATGCCAGCATCCTCGTTTCGCGCACGAAAGCAATCTCGTGCGAGGGTCGACCGATGCGCAAATATGCTTACGCCTGGATGACGCTGGGCTTCTTCCTTGTTAGCCTCCTGCTTCACTGGTTCTTCGGCTGGCGCGCCTTCGTGGGTGACGCCGAGCAGCACGGTCAGGCTCCGCAGATCGCCGAGTTCGTCGATCAAATGCTGCGCGAGACGTTCGAGAACTGGCAGTCCGAGTTCCTGCAACTGCTATGGCAGGTCGTGGGCCTCGCCTACTTTCTTTACGTCGGGTCGCCTTCGTCCAAGGAGAACGATGACCGGATGGAGGCGAAGGTCGATGCGCTGATGCGGATGATCGGCGGGGACAAGGCCAATGGGCTGATCCGCGACCTCGACCGCCATTATCTGCGCGAGCACGGGCATGCCCGGCCGCACGGCCATGACGAGGAGCTGGTCATGCGCGCCGGCCTGGAGATCGGGCGAGCCTGAGCCTCGCCGTGCAGTCAGGCTGCTGCCGTCTCCGAGGGGCGGCTTGGCTCAGTGTCGGCCTCACGGCGCGCCCAGTCCTTGTTGATCGCCAGCGCCGCAAGCGTGCAGATCACGCCGGACAGAAGGTACAGGCCGACCGACCATAGCCCGACACGGCTGGCCAGGAACAAGGCCACTAATGGAGCGAAGCCGGCGCCGATGAACCAGGCAGAGTTGGAGACGATCGCGGCGCCCGTGTAGCGGTGGACCGACGGGAAGTTGCTGTTCACCACGCCGGTCGACTGGCCGAAGGACAGGCCGAGCAGGATAAAGCCGGCGAACATGTAGACGACCTCGCCGACCGGACCGGCACCGAGCAGCTGGGGCGCGAAGCCGCTGTAGGCGCCGATCAGGACGGCCGACACGCCGAGTACCGCGCGACGGCCGACCCGGTCGGCGATGAGGCCCGAGGCAAGGATCGCGAGGACGCAGATCACCGCGCCGATGGCCTCGATCACCAGGAAGCGGACGGGCTCCTGGCCTTCGAACAGGTTGACGTAAGACAGTGGAAACACGGTCACGAGGTGGAACAAGGCGAAGCTCGCCAGCGGGGCGAAGGCGCCGAGCAGGATCGTGCGCCACTCCGCACGCAGGGTGCGGAACGGCGGCGAGGGTTGCAGCTCGCGGCTCTCGAACAGCCGCGTGAACTCGGGCGTGGCGACCAGCCGCAGCCGCGCGAACAGTGCTACCACGTTGATCGCCAGCGCGACGAAGAAGGGGTAGCGCCAAGCCCAGCGGATGAAGTCGTCCGGCGTCAGCAGGGCAAGGAAATAGGCGAACAGCGCGCTTGCCACCAGCAGGCCGAGCGGGGCGCCGAGCTGGGGGATCATCGAATACCAGCCGCGCTTATCCTCCGGCGCGTTCAGCTGCAGCAGCGAGGGCAGCCCGTCCCATGAGCCGCCGAGCGCCACGCCCTGCAGCAGCCGGAAGAAGCCCAGCAGCCAGATGCTGATCGCCCCCACCTGCTCGTATCCGGGCAGCAGCGCGATCACCATGGTCGAGCCGCCGAGCAGGAAGATGGCGATGGTGAGCTTCACCCCGCGGCCATGATTATGGTCGATCCAGGTGAACAGCAGCGTGCCTATCGGCCGGCCGATGAACGCCAGCGAGAATAGCGCAAAGGAATAAAGCGTACCCGTCAGCGGATCGGCGAACGGAAACACCAGCTGAGGAAACACCAGCACGGAGGCGATGGCGTAGACGAAGAAGTCGAAGAACTCGCCGGTGCGACCGATAATGACGCCGATGGCGATGTCGGCCGGGCGGATCTCGCCGTGGCGCGCGTTGACCAGCCGGGCGTCGCGTTCAAGCGGCGTCGAGTCGGACGCGGAATGGGCAGTCATCGCGGGCAAGCTCCAGCAGACTCATGTCTAGTATGTCGCGCACGAGGGCACCGCACGAGCACATCCGACAGCCTATGCCTCATCCGCTCACCTTTGCCGATTGGACAAAATGTCCAATGTTGAACGCCCACCTGCGCTACTACTTGGGGCCTATGCTGCAACGGATGATCCCCTCGGCACGGTGCCTCAGAGCCGTGGCGCTTGTCTCGCTGGCGGGCCTCCTGGCAGCCTGCGACCGGGCGGTCATGAACCCGGCGGGTGACGTTGCGCGGCAGCAGCGGGACATCATTCTCATTTCCACCGGTCTCATGCTGCTGATCATCGTGCCGGTCATGATCCTGACCGCCGTGTTCGCCTGGCGCTATCGCAAGGGCAAGGGCGGGACCTACGACCCCGAGTTCGACCATTCCACTTCGCTTGAGCTGGTAATCTGGTCGGCGCCGCTGCTGATCATCATCATCCTGGGCGCGCTCACCTGGTCGAGCACCCACCTGCTGGACCCATTCCGGCCGATCAACCGCGTCGCGACCGGACAGGAAGCTCGAGCCGAGGTCGAGCGACCCCTGCGGGTGCAGGTCGTGTCCTTGGATTGGAAGTGGCTGTTCATCTACCCCGAGCAGGGCATCGCAACGGTCAACGAGCTGGTGCTTCCGGTCGACCGGCAGGTGCGATTCGACATCACCTCCACCAACATGATGAACACCTTCTACGCGCCCACCATGGCCGGGATGATCTACGCCATGCCGGGCATGCAGAGCACGCTGCACGCGGTGCTGAGCCGTCCGGTCGAGGACATCGGCTATTCGGGCAGCTATAGCGGCTCGGGCTTTGCCGACATGCGCTTCTTCCTGCGCGGCGTGCCCGCCCAGCAGTTCAACGGCTGGGTGGCGAACGTGAAAGCCTCGCCGCGGCAGCTTAACCTGCCGACCTACATGAAGCTGGTGGAGCCGAGCGAGAAGGTTGCTCCGATGCGCTTCGCCACGGCGCAGCCCGACTTGTTCCGCCGCATCGTCGAGCGCTGCGTCGAGCCGGGCAAGCCGTGCATGAGCGACGTGATGCGGCGCGACATGGGCCATGGCGGCGGTCGGCCGCACGACGTCCGGCCGGGCGCCGGCATGCCGCCGGGCCGCAACTCCGCCCCGCTGCACGGCGAGAAGCCGGAGGGCGCGATCTTCAAGTCGCCGCAGGAGAAGGGCACCAGCCCGCACTTCACCAAGCCGGCCACGCCCAACGCCGCGCCAGGCCAGACCAACCCCGGCGATCCGGCCAACCGCAACATGACCTACGACCTGCGCCCGCGCGATCCGCTCGACCCGCGCGCCGCCACCGCCTGATCCTTCGGAGCCAGCCCCGTGTTCGACAACCTCGCCAAGATCATCTTCGGCCGCCTCAGTTGGGAATCCTTCCCCATCCACGAGCCGATCCTGCTGGTCACCTTTGCCGTGGTGGCGCTGGGCGGCGTGGCCGTGGTCGGCGCCGTCACCAAGTACAAGCTATGGGGCTATCTGTGGCGCGAGTGGTTCACCACCGTCGACCATAAGCGCATCGGCATCATGTACATCATTCTCAGCGTTGTGATGCTCCTTAGGGGCTTCACCGACGCGCTGATGATGCGGGTGCAGCAGTCCTATGCGTTCGGCGCGGAGGAGGGCTATCTCAACGCCCACCACTTCGATCAGGTGTTCACCGCCCACGGGACGATCATGATCTTCTTCGTGGCAATGCCGCTGATCACGGGCATCATCAACTACGTCATGCCGCTGCAGATTGGCGCCCGCGACGTCGCTTTTCCGTTCCTCAACAACCTGGCCTTCTGGCTGACCGTATCGGCCGCGCTGCTGGTCATGGCCTCGCTGTTCATCGGCGAGTTCTC
>NZ_CADCVZ010000047.1 GCF_902806265.1 uncultured Sphingomonas sp.
TCTGTTGGCGATGTTGCGCGACGATGTAGGCGGATGCCGATGCCTAAAAGGGTGCTAGAGTCCGACTTCTTTGACTTCCCGATAAGGGAGTTTACGGACATCATCATGCCCAACGGCAAGCGCCTTGGTTCTTGCAACGCACGCGATCTGCGGACGATGGCCGATGAAGATGATCGTTATCTCAAAGCGATGGAAGCAGCGCGCAACCTACCTCCACACATGAGGCTGGAGGAAGCAACAAGGCAGAACCTGCTCACGCCAGTTCAGGCCGTCTTGCTGATGATCCTTGAAGCCAAGTAGAGGAAAATGATGCGTAAGCTCGTTGCACTGAAGGCGAGGCCGTCGAGTGCAGCTGGTACCTGGGGCCGAGTATGTCTAGGCGTACAGTGAGGAATGCTGCTCAACATCTAAGGAGCGCGGCAACATCTTCGTCGAGTGGCTACCACATTCTTCCAAGCCGGCCGAGAAGGCCTGACATTTCACTTGGGTGGGTCTGCTGGCGCAGGGCAGCGGCGCAACTGCAAGCTCAATAACTTTGGGACGGCCCGGCAGGTACGCGACAAGCAACGGACCGCCCCAATGAGGAGCCGAAAGTAGTGGCTTCCGGCGTCCCGTGCCGCGGCCTTACTTCCAACTGCTCAACAGCGAGTAAACGCTGTTTGCAAGGTCAGACCTGATTCACCTCGTCCGCGGGCGGATGCGGTAGTTTCCGTTTTGCACCTATGGGAACAAGCGGGCCGCTGATCGGCCCCCAACAGCCAACGAACAGACCCGAGAACGTCTGGGCCCTTTCAGCTTGGCTCGCGTCGTCAAGGCTGGCCAGCCACTGGCTTAGAACCTCCGCCACCTTCTCAACCGGCCCAGGTTACGGCACCAGACCTTCGGACCCTCGTTGCTGCGCGTCCACACACAGCCGTCTCCGTCCGGCCCTTCGATCTGAAATAGGGCGTCCTGCTCGGCTTCGATGTTGCCGTTCATGGCGGCAGGGTAGCAGGGGCCCTATGGCCTGCAAGCATGCACTCACTGTCGCGACAGACGCGACAGTCGCGACACGGCAGCGTCGAGCAGTACTCGTGGCCCGCTGCCGTCCGTGCAGCCTTAAATTGCGATCTCGGGGGGTGATACCTAGCCGGTTACCTAGAACACCGGAGAGGTGGTGGACGCACTAGGGCTCGAACCTAGGACCCGCTGATTAAGAGTCAGCTGCTCTACCAACTGAGCTATGCGTCCATGCCTTGGGAAGGCAGATGCGCGGGCTGGCCTTGAGCCAGGTGCGCGGGCGGGCATGTAGCGGGAGGCCGCGGCCTTTGCAACCGGCTAGGCTAGCCGGTTGCGGGTCCGCTGCTGGCGTTCGAAGCTCATCAGCAGCCCAAGGCAGATCATCACGGTCATGACCGCCGAGCCACCGTAGCTGATCAGCGGCAGGGGAATTCCCACCACCGGCGCCAGGCCCATGACCATCAGCAGGTTGATGGCGAAATAGGAGAACAGCACCGCCGACAGTCCAGCGCAGGACAGCTGGCCGAAGCGCGTGGGCGCGTTGGCCGCCACCTTCATGCCCCAGCGCAGGACCATCAGATAGGCCAGGATCACCAGCGTGCCGCCCAGCATGCCCCATTCCTCCGCCAGGGTGGCGAAGGCGAAGTCGGTGTGGCCTTCGGGAAGGTACTGCAGATGGCTCTGGCTGCCCTTGAGGTAGCCCTTGCCCGAGAAGCCGCCGGAGCCGATCGCGATCTTGCTTTGAGTGATGTGGTAGCCCGAGCCGAGCGGATCGCTTTCCGGATCGAGAAAGGTATCAATCCGCTTCTTCTGATAACCGTGCAGGAACTGGTAGATGATCGGAATGGCCGCGGCGATCGCGCCCGCTGGAACCAGGAACCAGCGCAGCGGAACGCCGGCCAGGAACATGACGGTCACTCCGGCGAAGGTCACCATCAGCCCCGTCCCGAGGTCCGGCTGGACGATCACCAGCACGGCCGGCACCCCGATCAGCGCTGCGGCCGGCCAGATCGCCCGCCAGCGCTTGATGTCGCCCGCCGGCAGCAGTTCGTAGAAGCGGGCCAGCACCAGGGCGATCGCGGGCTTCATGAACTCGGACGGCTGCAGCCGGATGATGCCGAGGTCGAGCCAGCGCTGCGCGCCCTTGCCGACGAAGCCCAGCATGTCGACCGCGATCAGCATCAGGACGATCGCGACGTAGATGGGAAAAATGACGCTCTTGATCGTCGTCTCACGCACTTTGGAGAGCACGATGGCGAGGCCCAGGAACATAAGGAACGCCGCGCCCTGCCGCATCGCCCAGGGCTGGATCGAGCCGCCCGCCGCGGAGTAGAGGTTCATCAGTCCGAACAGGCCAATCCCCGATACGAGGAAGATCAATCGCCATGGCAGGCGCGCTAATGGTTGCGGGATGATGGCGCTGGAGATCATGCCGCCGGCCTTGGTGCGGCGGTGGCCGATGCTGCGGCGGCATCCATAGCGGCCGCGCGGCGGGCGGTGCGTTCGGCCAGCGTGCCGCCCCAGCCAGTTTCGAGCTCGGCCAGCCGCTTCTCCGCCGCGGGCCGGTCGAACAGATACATCAGCGCATCCTTGGCGACCGGCGCCGCGGCGCGGGCCCCGCCCATGCCGTGCTCGATCACCACCGCGCCGGCGTAGCGCGGCTTATCGAACGGCGCGAAGAACACGAACAGGCCGTGATCGCGGTAGCGCCAGTCGCCGCCTTGGCCGCGCTGCCCGCCGGCGATGCGGCGCACCTGGGCGGTGCCCGTCTTGCCGGCCATCTCGATGCCCGGCAGGGTGATCCGGCTCGCCCCCGCGGTGCCGTCGCCGTTGACCACTTCCCACATGCCGCCGCGCACGGCGTCCAGGTGCTCCTGCGGGATGTTCAGCATCGACGCGGGGTCCTGGTGGACGCCCAGCAGGGTGGGCTGCGCATTGCGCCCGGACGCGATCCGCGCCGACATCACCGCGAGCTGCAAAGGATTGAGGATCAGGTAGCCCTGGCCGATCGACGCGTTCAGCGTGTCTGAAGCGGTCCAGTCGGGGCGCATGAACAGTTTCTGGTTGTCGGCATAGCGGCGGCGCTTCCACTCGCTGTCGGGCACCGTCCCATAGCTCTGGCTGACCAGCGGCAGGTCGAACTTCTGCCCCAGCCCAAGCATCCGGGCCATGGGCGCGATCCGGTCGTAGCCGACCCGGTTGCCCATCGCATAGAAATAGGTGTTGCAGCTCTTGGCGATGGCGCGGTGCATGTCGACGGAGCCATGGCGGCCGAGGCAGCGGAAGAAGCGATTGCCGAGGCGATAGCCGCCGGGGCAGTGCACCCGCTCCTTGGGGTCGACGCCGTGCGCCTGCAGCGCCAGCGCGACCATCGGCTTGATCGTCGAACCGGGCGGGTAGAGGGCGTTGACCGTCTTGTTGAGCAGCGGCTTACGCGGGTCTTCGGACAGCGTCTTCCACTCGGTTCGGCCGATTCCGTCGGAGAAGCTGTTGGGGTCGTAGGCCGGCATCGACGCCATGCAGACGATGTCGCCGGTCTGGCAGTCGAGAATGACGCAGCTGCCGCTTTCCTCGCCCAGCCGCCGCGCGGCATATTCCTGCAATCCCGCGTCAATCGACAGCTGCACCGGCGCCCCGCTGCGGTCCGGCTTGGGCGTCAATTCGCGGATCAGCTTGCCGCGCGCGCTGACCTCCACCCGCTGCCCGCCGGGAATGCCGCGCAGGTTCGTTTCCAGCGTCTTCTCAAGCCCTTCCTTGCCGATCTTGAAGCCCGGCGTGATCAGCAGCGGGTTCTTTTCCTTTTCATATTCCTTGGCGCTCGCCGCTCCGACGTAGCCGATCAGATGACCCACGGCGGAGCCCGCCGGGTAATAGCGGGTGAAGCCGCGGGCGGGCTGCACCCCAGGCAGCTCCGGCAGCCGTACGGTAACCGCGGCATAGCGCTCGTAGGGTACGTTCTCCGCCACCTGGACCGGCTGAAAGCCGCGAGCCGCCGCCAGCTCCCGGCGGATGCGGTCGACCTCATCGGGAGAAAGGGCCAGCAGCTGCGCCAGGGTCGCCACCGTGCGCCGCGGATCCTCCATCTGGTCGGGGATCAGGTCCACCCGGAAGTCGGAGCGGTTGATCGCAATCGGCTTGCCGAGACGATCGATGATCCACCCCCGCCGCGGCGGCACGATGATCAGTTGGACCCGGTTGTCCTCGGACAGGAGATTGTACTTCTCGTTCTCGGCGACCGCGAGCCAGCCGAGCCGCCCCACCAGGGCCGCGGCGACCGCCGCCTGCGCCCCGCCCACGATCGCCATCCGCCGCGAAAAGCTCAGCGACTGGTGGACGTTGGTTATGCGGCCTTGGAAGTTCACCGGCCCAGCCTCCAGCGGTCGAGCGCCGACGCCGCCCACGCCGCCACCGGAAAGGTCAGGATCGCAATCAGGATCGGGGGCCACACGACCGAGAAGGGCAGGGGCGCGCCCATCAGCGCGTCGATCCGCCAGCGCGCCGCTTCGTCCGCCAGCACCAGCAGCGCCGCCAACGCCCACTCGATCCAATAATCGCGCCACATGGTGCGGCGGTCGAGCAGGTCGAGGCCAAGCATGGCGGCGGTCCAGATAGCCATGCTCAATCCTACGGGCGAACCAGTTAGCAGGTCGTTAACCAAACCGAGCGGAGTGGCCCACCAAGCCGGAATGGCATCGCTCCGCAGCAGCCGCCAGGCAATCAGCAACAGGAAGCCGGCGTCGGGCACCCAGCCGACGTTCGCGACGATGGGCAGCAGCGACAGGGCGGAAGCGGCCACCACCGAGATCGGCGGGACGAAACGGGCCAGCCGCTTGGGTCCGCGGTCGATCCGGCCGACGCCAAGGGCCGCGCGGACCATCAGGGCTGTCCTGCGCCCGCCGGAGCATTGGCAAGGGCGGCAGGCTGGTAGGGCTGCTCAACGACTGCAAAGCTGACGTTGGCAGGGTCGGCCAGCGGCACGGCGATCGCGCCGTCGTCGTCCAATCGCACCACTCGGGCCACGGGCACGTTGGGTGGGTAGAGACCGCCCGTTCCGGAGGTCACCACGACATCGCCGCGGCGAAACGGATTGCGCCCGACTTCCAGCGGGCGCAGGTCAACGGTTCCGTCGCCGCGCCCGGTGGAGATCACCGCCTGCCCCCCGCGCAGCAGCCGGGTGGGCAGGATGGTCGCTCGGTCGGAGATCAGCAGCACCCGGCTGGCGGTCGCGCCCGCCTCCACCACCCGCCCGATCAGCCCCTCGCTCGCGCGTACGGGCATGCCAACTCTCACGCCGTCGCCGCTCCCCGCGGAGACCACCGCGAAGCGCCGCTGGCTTTCGAAGGATGAGCCGACGATCCGCCCGCTCGCCACCGCCTGCGGGCTTCGCTCGCGCAATTGCAAGGCGGCTTTCAGCTGCCGGTTCTCGTTGAGGATCGCGCGCGCCTGGATGATCTGCTGCTCAAGCAACTTGCGCTGCTGCTTGAGCGCGGCATTCTGGCGGGCGGCGTCCCAGTAGTTGCCAGCACCGCTGACCAGCCCGGACACGGTGGTGGTCGCCCCGTTAAGCGCGCGAGTTATCGGCGAGGTCACATCGAGCGCCACCCCGCGCACCCCCGCGTAGGCCTTGGGCGCGACCAGCGACAGGCCGAGCAGGAAGAGGCCGATCAGCAGCCCGGCGATCGCCGCCAGAAAGCTGAAGAACAGGCCGTACTGCGCCCGCCGCGACCAGCCCGGGCGCGCACCGGTCGGCGGCGCCACCGCTCCTTACCCTACCTTAGGCGGTCTGGAGGACGCCGCGGTACTGCTCTTCCTCAAGCGCCCGGCCGGTGCCGAGCGCCACGCAGGTGAGCGGATCCTCGGCGACCGTGACCGGCAGCCCGGTTTCGTCGCGCAGCACCTCGTCCAGCCCTTGCAGCAGCGCGCCGCCGCCGGTCAGCACGATGCCCTGGTCGCAGATGTCGGCGGCAAGCTCGGGCGCGGTGTTCTCCAGGGCAATGCGGACGCCCTCGACGATGGTGCCGACGGGCTCCGACAGCGCTTCGGCGATCTGCCCTTGGTTGATCGAGATTTCCTTGGGCACGCCGTTGACCAGGTCGCGGCCCTTGATGTGGACGGTCCGGCCAATGCCGTCGGTCGGCGGCTTGGCAATGCCGACTTCCTGCTTGATCCGCTCGGCCGTCGCTTCGCCGATCAAGAGGTTGTGGTTGCGGCGGACGTAGGAGGAGATCGCCTCGTCCATCTTGTCGCCGCCGACCCGCACGGAGGTGGTGTAGGCCAGGCCCCGCAGCGACAGCACCGCCACCTCCGTCGTGCCGCCGCCGATGTCGACCACCATGGAGCCGATCGGCTCCGTCACCGGCATGTCGGCGCCGATCGCGGCGGCCATCGGCTCTTCGATCAGGTAGACCTGGCTGGCGCCGGCGTTCGAGGCGGCGTCGCGGATCGCGCGACGCTCGACGCTGGTCGAGCCCGACGGCACGCAGATCACGATCTCCGGAAAGCGCCAAGCGCGCATCTTGCCGCCGTGCACCTTGTGGATGAAGTGCTTGATCATCTGCTCGGCGACGTCGATGTCGGCGATCACCCCGTCACGCAACGGGCGGATGGCCTCGATCTGGTCGGGGGTCTTGCCCATCATCAGCTTAGCGTCGTCGCCGACAGCCTTGACCTTCTTGACGCCATTGATGGTCTCGATCGCCACCACCGAAGGCTCGTTGAGCACGATGCCGCGACCGCGGACGTAGACCAGCGTATTGGCCGTCCCCAGGTCGATCGCCATGTCGTGCGACATCCACTTGAACCAGCGCGTCCAGAACATCCCCGCCCGCTTCCTCAAATCCGAGTCATGCCAGAAGCGTAAACCGCTGTTGAATATGCAATGGAAAACAGCGCCTCGCCCCGTTCAGCCGATTGGGCTAGGACCCTTAACATGTCAATAAGGCGGCTGCCGTCACACCTGGTCGATCGCATCGCCGCCGGCGAGGTGGTGGAACGGCCCGCCAGCGCGCTCAAGGAACTGGTGGAGAACGCGCTGGATGCCGGGGCGACGGCGGTGTCGGTGCGGCTGGCCGCGGGCGGGCTCGACCTCGTCGAGGTGACGGACGATGGTGGCGGCATGACGCCGGCCGAGATGGCGCTGGCGCTGGAGCGGCACGCCACCTCCAAGCTGCCGGACGAGCGGATCGAGGAGGTCACCAGCTTTGGCTTCCGGGGCGAAGCGCTGCCCTCCATCGCCAGCGTCGCCCGCTTCACCCTGGAAAGCCGGCCAAGAGGCCATGACGGGTGGCGGATCGAGGTCGATCATGGCGTCAAGGTCGGGGAGGGGCCGGCCGCGCTGCCGCCGGGGACCCGGGTTCGGGTCGAAGGCCTGTTCGATAAGGTGCCGGCACGGCGCAAGTTCCTGCGCTCGCCGCGAGCGGAGTATGCCGCCTGCCTCGACGTGGTGCGGAGGCTGGCGATGGCGCGGCCGGACGTGCATTTCGCGCTGGAGCACGACGGCCGCCGCTCGCTAGGCGTCCAGCCGGGCGCGCTGCAGGCCCGGGTCGCCGCACTGCTCGACCCGGCGCTGGCGCAGCACGGCCTCGGCATCGACCTCGAGCGGCACGGCCTGGCACTTGGCGGCGTGGTCAGCCTGCCGACCTTCAACCGCGGAGCCGCCGACCAGCAGTTCCTGTTCGTCAACGCCCGCCCCGTGAAGGACCGCTTGCTGGTTGGAGCGTTGCGCGCCGCCTACCAGGACCTGCTCGCCCGCGACCGCCACCCGATCGCCGCCCTGTTTCTGCAGCTGCCACCGAGCGAGGTCGATATCAACGTCCACCCCGCCAAGACCGAAGTCCGCTTCCGCGATCCCCAGGCGGTGCGCGGGCTGATCGTCGGCGGGCTCCGCGCCGCGCTGGACGAAGCCGGGCACAGGAGCGCGGCCAGGGTACAGGCCGCGGCCCCGGTGCGGTGGATATCCGCCCTTGACCGTCATCCCGGCGAAGGCCGGGATCCCAGCCGAACTGCGTCGCTCCCGCCTCCTGAGGTCCCGGCCTATGCCGGGACGACGGTTCAGGAAGCCCGCACCCTCTTCACCCACGCCCCCGCCGCCCGCGCCGAACCCGCGACCACGCCGGTCCCCGCCCACCCGCTCGGGGTCGCCCGCGGCCAGGTCGCCGCCACCTACATCGTCGCTGAAGCCGAGGACGGCCTGGTCCTGGTCGACCAGCACGCCGCGCACGAACGCCTCGTCCTTGAACGCCTCCGCCGCGCCGCAAGCAACGGCGGGGTCGCCCGGCAGGCCCTGCTGATGCCCGAAGTGGCCGAACTGGACGAACCCGACTGCGACCGGCTGGAGGAAGCCGCCGCCGAACTCGCCCGCTACGGGCTCGAGATCGAGCGCTTCGGCCCCACCGCCATGCTGGTCCGCGCGACCCCGGCACTGCTCGGCAAGCTCGACATACGGAGCCTGCTCGCCGACCTCGCGGCCGAGATTGCCGAGCTGGGCGGCCCGATGAAGCTCAAGGAACGCCTCGACCTCGTCGCTGCCACCTTCGCCTGCCACCACAGCGTCCGCGCCGGCCGCACCCTGTCGGTCACCGAGATGAACGCCCTCCTGCGCGAGATGGAAGTCACCCCCAATAGCGGCCAGTGCAACCACGGCCGCCCTACCTGGGTGAAGTTATCGATGGGCGATGTGGAGCGGCTGTTCGGGCGGAAGTGAGGGTGCTCGCGGCGATGTCCTGAATGTCCGCTTCCGGCCCAAAGCGGACATTCACCCGACGGCAGCTCGGGCGCCCGTTCGGTCGATTGCGGCGATCGTCGCTTATCTGAAAGCCGCCGCTGGTTCAGGTATGATCATAGCGGACGCCTGCGCATATCGCGGCGGACTACGTTTTTTACGAGTTGAGCCGGATGACACTCACGCGAGCTCCGATAGTCAGCCCTGACAATTAGTTGATGCGGATTATGCCCCGGATCTGAGAACTTGCTCTGCCCACGCGGCTACATCGACTGCAGGCGCGTCCTCAACTCAAGGTGTGACGATCTGAAGGCTGGCCGGGAAACCGGGCGACGCCACCAAACGGAATGGCAGCGACCGGCACGCCGGCCATGCTGAAAGGCGCAGTTAGGGCAAGCTGAGCCTTCCTAGACGGCAGGGACCCGCGCTCGAGCGGCACTTCCGTTTCACCTCTGCGCAACGGCGGGTGGGCGTTACCGCCAGGAGCAGGGCGTCCATGGCTCCGGACGAGAAAGCTTTTCGACGACCCCCAAGTCGTACTCTGCGCGCAGTTCCGCAATCGCGTTCAGCGCTGCATGCTCGTCAGCCGCCTCAGGCGCTTGGCATACCAGAGCCTCTGCAGTCAGCCGCCCGGTGCGGAGGTCGGCCAGGGCACCGACGATGGTCACGCTGGACATGGCCGGCAAGGTCATGCTCTCGCGATCGCTAACCAAAGGCGCGAAGCAGATCGCTCGTGAATTGTGCCAGATCGAAGTTCATGCCCGTGGCGTCAAAGCCGCGCCGAACTATCACGGTCGAGCGCGAGGGGATCACCACCACATATTGTCCGCGGTTCCCCTGCGCGACAATGGCGTCCTGCGGCAGCCCCGACTCCTTCGGGAACGTCCACCAGGTCGCGCCGTAGCCGAAGCCAGAGGACGGCTGGGCAGGCCCGTGGCTCCGGACATAGCCGGTCCATCCGGCGGGCAGGATCCGCTCTCCATTCCAAACTCCATCATGGAGGTGCAGGAGCCCCAGGCGGGCAAGGTCCCTCGCAGTGGTCCAGACTTGGCTCGACAGGATGAAGTGGCCGCGCCAGTCGGTCTCCGGCACCGTTCGAGTCATTCCGATTTTCCAGAGCAGGGCCTCGAACGGGAAGCGGAGCGATCTCCCGCCGTCGCGAAGGACGTGCTGCAGCCCGCGAATGGCGAGAACCGTGTCGTTGTTCGCGTAACGGAACGCGGTTCCTGGTGGCGCCACCAATGGCCAGCCACCGGCTTGATCAGCTACGCCAATGCCGCCGAAGTACAAGGCGTCGGTGCGGTTGCCGGCATGGTCGCTATTGAGGCCGCTGGCCATTCGCAGCAGCTGGTCGGTGGTGATCGCCCGTCGCGGATCGCCTGGCCGCTGCCATTCTGGAACAGGGGCGGGCGCCTTTACGTCGAGCACCCCTTGCTGCGTGGCAGCACCGATGATGGTGCCGGCGATGCTCTTTCCGACCGACCAGGTGCGTTGCGACGAATGCATGTTCAGGTCACGGCGGTAGCGCTCACTGACGATCCGGCCCTTCTCCACGACAAGCACGGCTGTCGTCTCGCTGCCTTGCCCGTAGGTTCGGCGGTCGAAGGCATTGGCGGTCACCCGTCCGATCGCGGCCGCGTCGCCGCTTGGCAGAGCCGTCGCTTGACGATCTCCCATGGGCCATGGTTTCGAGTCGAAGTTCGGCGGCTTGACCCCGAGCTGCGGAAGGGTGGAAATCGCCTCCGTTGAAGCGCCAATCGGCAGCTGGGTGCAGCCGAGACCCGGACGCCAGGCGGCAATCCTAGGAGGCATCGCGGGATCATAGGGTACGGACACGGTGCGCCGCTCCCGGTCGATCGTCGCGGCGAGTGTCGGGAAGATCGGATTGAGGTTGCTGTAAGTGCCGCGGAGGTCGTCGGCGACCGTCTGCTGTTCAGAGATCCCGCCATTGAACAGGTTGCTGCAGATGAAGGAAGCCTTGTAGCCCGCCGCGAGTGCGCGGACGTAGGCAGGCCGATCCTCCTGTGCAGCAGCGCCGGGCGCGAGCAGAAAGATAGCGGTCGCGGCCAAAAGATATTTGGTCATTGTTACTCCCTTGCGCCGCCTAATAGGCAAGACCGAGACCGTCCGCCCGCACGTCGGAGGCCGCGGCATAGACCAGCTCGCCCCCGCTGTTCCGTCGCTCGACCGAAGAATAGCGGCCGAAACCTCCGTCGGATGCGCCAATCCGCCAGCCCATACCCGCCAGCGCCGCCGCCGTGGCATCTGGAACGCCGGTCTCCAGCCGAAGCAGGCCGGTCCCGCCGATGCTCTTGTCGTCCTCCCCCATTCGCTCCGACGAGCCTTCATGTTGCCACCGGGGCGCGTCGCCTGCCGCCTGGCCATCCAGATCGAAATCGACCCGATTCATGATGATCTGCGCCTGCCCCTGCGGCTGCATGCCGCCGCCCATCACGCCGAACGACAGCCACGGCTTGCCATCCCGCGTCGCGAAGCCCGGGATGATGGTCTGGAAAGGCCGCTTGCCCGGCGCGTAGACGTTGGGGTGACCGTCCTGCAGTGTGAACAGCTGACCGCGATCCTGAAACATGAAGCCGAGACCGTCGGCGACGAGGCCGGAGCCCATGCCACGGAAGTTAGACTGGATCATCGACACCATCATTCCGGTTCGGTCGGCAACCGAGAAATAGGTGGTATCGCCCTGCGAAGGCGCATTGCCGGGGCGGACGTCGGGGTTGATGCGGTCGGGCCGGATGAGCTTCGCGCGCTCGGCCGCATAGTCCTTCGAGATGAGCCAATCGACCGGCACCAGCGAGAAGTTGGGATCGCCATACCAGCGCGCCCGGTCCTCGTAGGCCAGGCGCTTGGCCTCCGCGCCGAGATGGATCGCAAGCGGCGACTGGAATCCCGCACTTCGAAGGTCGAACCGCTCCAGCATGTTGAGGATCTGCAGCGTCGCCAGGCCCTGCGTGTTCTCCGCCAGCGCATGGACCCCTACATCGCGATAGGTGGTCATGGCCGGCACGTTCCAATTGCTCTGGTGAGCGGCAAGGTCGGCTCGGGTCAGCCACCCGCCTATGCGCCGGAAATAAGCCTCGATCGTGCGGGCGATATCGCCCTCGTAGAAGGCGTCCCGGCCGCCTTGCGCGATCATCCGGTAGGTTCGGGCGAGATCCCGGTTGCGGAAGATCTCGCCTGCCTTGGCTCGCTCCCCTGAGGCATAGATTGCCTGCGCGTTGGCGATCTCCTCGATCCCCTGGCCCGGCTTCCCGAAGTTCGCCATGGCTCGGTTCATGTAGTAGGCCACGACCGGAGAAAGCGGGACGCCGCCCTCGGCATAGGCGATGGCGGGGTCGAACAACTCGGCCCAGCGCAGCTTGCCGTAGCGCTGGTGAAGGCGCCACCATGCATCGACGGTGCCTGGGACGGTCACTGTTACGGCGCCATATGGCGGCAAGACACCATCACGGGTGCGGGAGCGCACAGTCTCGATGCCGAGGCCGCGGGGCGAGCGGCCTGAACTGGCGATGCCGACCACGCGTGAGGCTGCCGGATCCCACAGCATGGCATAGAGATCGCCGCCGATCCCGTTGGCAGTTGGCTCGAGAAAGCCAAGGGCCGCGTTGATTGCGATCGCCGCGTCGACTGCGGAACCGCCCTTCTTCAGGATCTCGACGCCGGTCAGCGTGGCGAGTGGGTGACTAGTCGCCGCTGCCCCGTTACTGCCGAACACCTCCGAGCGGGTGCCGAAGCTTGGACCCACGGGTCGGTCACCAGCTTGCACGCCCCGGTACAATTGCGTCCCGGGCAACGCCGGGCTTAGCGGCGGCGCGTTCCGGATGTTCTGTGCCGCAGCGCTGCGACCGGCGGGGAGAGCAAGAGCCGTCAGCGGCAAGGCAGTCAGAAATGTGCGTCTTCTCACCAGCAGCTCCTTTAATTTCCGGCCAGACGCCAGCGGCATCGCTGCGGGCACCTTGGCGTCATCCTTGCTGCTCCTCGCCGAGAGCAAACGATCCGGATGCCGCGCTCTGGGAGTGCAGCGCCAAAAGCGCGAAGGTCGCAAGCCAGTGCTCGCCCGCGTAGTCGCCGCTCAGGTGAGGCATTGCCGCGGAGAGATGATCGTCGGCTGTTCGATCCACCAAGCTGCGCTCGCCTCCGCTCAGCGCCTGCGAAAGCTGTTTCCAGCACCAAGCTCGGCTGAGGTTGAGCCCGTCGAGATGTGCGATCTTGCCGTCACTGCGATCACTTACGGTGGCGGGTTGAAACAACGTGCCCGGCCTGCATCGGCTAAGCTCCGGCAGGAAGGCGTGGAGCCAGGGCGCAAACTCCCCGGGCGGCATAGTCCGCATCATGCACAAGGCCTCGATCAGCGCTGGGGAAAGGAAGTCGTCGCCGCTAGGTTCCCAAGCCTGGCACTGTCGGTCCTCGCCAAACCAATGCCGCGCGCGTTCGCGGATCTGCCCCTGCACGGCTAGATCGAACCGGGCAGCCCACTCGCCTGCGAGCACGAGGGCGAAAGCGGTGTTGAAGTGGGTGCCAGCCCGGATCGGATAAGTGAGGAGCGCAAGGTAGCGCCCCAGCCGTTCCGCGAAGGCCTTTGCCAGCGGCTCCAGCATATCCCCCCATGAAGCGTCCTCGTGCCGGCTGGCCTCGAGATGCAGTGCCATCAACCACGCCCAGCCGTACGGCCGTTCGAAACCGCTCGATAGCGGCCGTGCCAGATAGTCGAGTTCGGCTTGCGCCTTGTCTGCGGTGAAACTGTCGTCGGCCAGCGCCCTGATCGCCGCGGCCGCGGGCATCTGGGGAAACAAACGCCGGAGCGTCAGAAGCGTCCACCAGCCGTGCACACAGCTATGCCAGTCGAAGCTCCCGTAAAAGATCGGATGGAGAACATGCGGTTGCATCGCATCTTCGTCTCTCAGCAGCACATGGTCGAGCTTGTGCGGGTACTCCTGCCGCACATGACCAAGCGCTATATCCGCGAGCCTGGCCGCAAGATCAGCGTCGAGGTACATCATGGGAACGCCAAGAAGTAGATGAGGAGGATGTTGACAACCAGCAATGGAATGGCGGTCGCAAGCTGCGCCTTGATCACCCCGTACTGATCCTGCAGCTCGAGCAGGGCAGCGGGCACCAGGTTGAAGTTCGCGGCCATGGGGGTCATCAGCGTGCCGCAGAAGCCAGCCAGCATGCCGATCGCGCCAACCACGGCCGGGTCGCCCCCGAAATCCCGGATCAACAATGGGACGCCGATCGCGGCTGCCATGACCGGGAAAGCCGCAAAAGCATTGCCCATGATCATCGTGAAACCCGCCATGCCAAGCCCGAACACGGTAACGGCCAGAAAGATGCTGCCCTCCGGAATCACCGATTGGGTCATTCCACCGATGATCTCGCCCACGCCGGCAGCGGCGAACAAGACGCCGAGCGCCGCGAGCATCTGCGGCAGGACGGCGGCCCAACCGATGGAGTCGATCAATCGGCGGCCCTCCTGCAACGGCGCGAGAGCGGGAGGTCGAAGCCACAGGAACATGGTCAGGAGGGCAAGCAGAACCCCGAGCCCGAGCAGAACATAGGTCTCGCGCTTCTCCTGGAACAATCCCAGCCCGCCAAGCGGCGTGTAGTTGTACAGCAGGGTGCCTAACAGGGCGGTAGCCGGGATGATCAGGGCCGGCAGGAACAGGCGATTGCCGAACCGCGCGCTGTAGCCTTCGCGCTCGGCTTCGGAGGTCGTCGGCGGGCTGCCGCGACCGATCCACCCGAACCCCGCCAGTGCTGCGAGGGTGAGAACGAGCAGGCCGTTGCCGAAATCTCCAATCAGGTCGCCAGCCAGCAGGCTGGCGGCCATCAGGCCCCAGAAAGCGGCATTGCCCAGCCGCTTGGCATTGCTGCGGTCCGTGGCGCTCAGGGCTGCGAAAGCGCCAAACATGGCGCCGGCAAGCATGTAAAGCCATTGCAGGGTGATCATCGGCCGACCCCACGAAGCGAGCGGTCGAGGATCAGCACTCTCCCACCATGGATCAGGAAGGCCGCAATCGCGGTAGGGATGGCCCACAGCGCGAGCTGAAGCGGCGCGAGGTTATAGCCATAGGTGAGAAGCGTCTGCTGAATCAAAACGATCGAGCCGATCGCGAAGAAGATGTCTTCACCGAAGAACAGACCGACATTGTCGGTGGCGGCGGCGTAGCTCTTCACCTTGTCGGAGGTGACGGGATCGAGCGCGCCATGCTGCTTCTCCGCAGCGGCGATGGCCATCGGTGCGACGAGGGGGCGAACGGTCTGGGGGTGGCCGGCCGTCGAATGCAGCCCGATCGCGGCGGTGACCTGACGATAGGCAAGATAAAGCAGCAGCAAGCGTCCGGTGGTTGCATTTCGCATACCGCGGATCACGGCGGCGGCGCGCTGCTGCAGGCCGAAGCGCTCGAGCAGTCCGATCACGGGCAGCACGATCCAGACGATGGCGATGATCCGGTTATCGTTGAAGGCCTTGCCGAAAGTGGAAATGACCTCATTCAGGTCGAGGCCGGCAAGCAATCCTGTCGCCAGGGCTGCCACGGTGACCACCAGCATCGGATTGAGTCGTAGCGCGAAGCCGATCACGACCAGCAGGATGCCAAGGAGCGGCCAGTAGTTCATTCGGGTCTCCCAAAGCCGGCGCCGCCCGGTGTTTCGATGATGAACCGGTCGCCGGGCTCCATCTGGGCGGAGCCGGTTGCCGAGAGAACCTCCCTGGTTCCATTCGCCCGCTCAACCCAGTTGCGGCCGGGCAGGGCATCGCCGCCGCCCGCCAATCCGAGAGGGGGGACCCGCCTGCGGTTGGCAAGGATGTTCGCCCGCATGGGCTCCAGGAAGGTGACTTCCCGGACCACGCCATTACCGCCCTTATGACGCCCCGAGCCACCCGACCCGTCCCGGATAGCGAACCGGTCGAGACGGACGGGCAGGCGGGTCTCGAGGATCTCGGGATCGGTCAGCCGGCTGTTGGTCATATGGGTCTGGACGGCGTCGGCTCCGTCGTGATCAGGTCCCGCCCCGGAGCCACCGGCGATCGTTTCATAGTATTGCTGACGCTCGTTCCCGAAAGTGAAGTTGTTCATCGTCCCCTGCGATGGGGCAAGCCGGCCCGTTGCGGCGAACAGAGCATCGGTGACCACCTGGCTGGTCTCGACATTGCCCGCGACGACGGCAGCAGGGTGAGCGGGGTTGAGCATCGATCCCTCCGGCACCAGGAGGCGGATCGGCCGCAGGCAGCCATCGTTCAGCGGGATCGTATCGTCGATGAGGGCGCGGACCACGTAGAGCGCGGCGGCTCGGGTAATCGCGCGTGGGGCATTGAAGTTGTCGGCGCGTTGCGGGCTGGTGCCGGTGAAATCGAAGGTCGCGGACCGCGTTGCGCGCTCCAGTCGGATCGCCACCTGCACGACGGCGCCGCTATCCATCTCGTAGGTGAACGCTCCATCCTCCAGCCGGTCGAGGAGCCGGCGGACTGACTCCTCCGCATTGGCAAGAACGTGGCGCATGTAGGCCGCGATCACCTCGGCTCCATACTCCTTGCTGGCACGCTCCAGCAGGCTCGCGCCGCGGCTGCAGGCCGCCAGTTGCGCCCTGAGATCGGCGATGTTGCGATCGGATCGTCGAGCCGGCCATTCGCCGGAGCTCAACAGCTCCCTCATTTCGGCTTCGCGGAACTGCCCCTGATCAACCAGCAGGACGTTGTCGATGAGCACGCCCTCCTGATCAATGGAAGTGCTTTCAGGCGGCATCGATCCAGGCGTAATGCCGCCCACATCCGCATGGTGCCCGCGCGCTGCCACGAAAGCATCCGGCTCCCTACCTCCGCTCAGGAATACCGGTACGATAACGGTAATATCCGGAAGGTGCGTGCCGCCGCGATAAGGATCGTTGAGGACATAGGCATCGCCGGGCCGGATCCCGCGCCCATCGCGGGCCTCGCCGCGTCGATCGATTACCGTCCGGATGCTCTCGCCCATGGAGCCGAGATGCACGGGGATGTGCGGGGCATTGGCAATCAGCGCGCCTTCTCCGTTAAACAAGGCACAGGAGAAATCGAGCCGTTCCTTGATGTTGATGGAGGTCGCCGTGGACTGCAGCGCGACGCCCATTTCCTCGGCGATGGCCATGAACAGGTTGTTGAAGATCTCGAGTCGCACGGGATCAACATCTGTGCGGGCCGCCGAGCGCTGGACTAGAGGTTCCGTTCGGGCGAGAACCAGCGTTCCGTCGTCTTCCCGTGCGGCCAGCCAACCCGCTTCGACGACGGTAGTGGAACCCTCATCAAGGACGAGCGCTGGTCCAGCGACCTGCTGATCGGGTCCAAGCTCCTCGCGCCCGAAACAGGCCCATCCAGCATTCGCCTCCGCAGCAGCACCAGCTCCCGCCGGCGACGAGGTGAGCGGTACTCCCGAACCACGTCCGACCGCTTCGGCGGTCAGGCTTTCGACGATGATGCCGGCAGCTGGATCCTCGTAGCCGAAGCGCTGGCGATGCAGCGCATGAAACTGGCGGGACATCGTGTCGCCATTGGCGACATCCAGTTCGATGGAGCTGTCGCTGCCCGGCAGACGGAGCCGCGCGCGCTTGAGAACATGCAGGCGGTCGGCGGCCGCGCCTTGCGCGACAAGGGCTTCGATGGCCTCCGACGCAAGGCGATCGAGCATCGCGCCGAAGTCCTCATCGATCGGGCGACGCCAGCTCTGCTCGCGTATCGCCTTCACCTCGGCAAGACCGATGCCGTAAGCCGAAAGAAGACCGGCCAGCGGGTGGATGAGTATGCGGCTCATGCCCAGCCGGTCGGCCACACGGCAGGCATGCTGGCCGCCGGCCCCTCCGAAGGAGACGAGGGCGTAACCGCTGACGTCGTGACCTCGCGCCGTCGAGATCTTGCGGATGGCGGCCGCCATATTCTCAACCGCGATCGTCAGGAATCCCTGGGCGGCCTCAACCGCACTGAGCCGGCGACCCGTTGCCTGCGCCACCTTCGCGACGATCTCCTCGGCGCGCGCCAGGGAAGCGGCGGGATCGACCGGCTGGTCGCCCGTAAGTCCGAACACGGCGGGAAACAGTTTCGGCACGATCCGGCCGAGGATGAGGTTGCAATCGGTGACCGTCAGCGGACCGCCGTTGCGGTAGCAGGCGGGGCCGGGCTGTGCGCCCGCGGATTCTGGCCCCACTCGGAAGCGCATGCCGTCGAATCGGCAGACGGAGCCGCCGCCCGCGGCCACCGTGTGGATCTGCATCATGGGCGCACGGATTCGCACACCGGCAACCGTGCTTTCCTCAGCTAGCTCAAGCTGGCCGGAATAGTGCGAGACATCGGTCGAAGTGCCGCCCATGTCGAAGCCGATCAGCTTGTCGGCCCCAAGTGGCGCACTCGCCGCCACCATCCCGACCACGCCGCCCGCCGGGCCGGACAGGATCGCGTCCTTGCCGCGAAAGGCACGTGCTTCGGCAAGCCCGCCGTTCGATTGCATGAAGTGCAGCTCAGCCGACGGGTGGAGACCGCTCGCAACGCGCTCGACGTAATGGCTCAACACCGGGGAGAGGTAAGCGTCGGCGACGGTCGTGTCGCCGCGGCTGACGAACTTGATCAACGGCGCCACCTCGTGGCTGACCGACGCCTGCGCGAAGCCGATCCGGCGAGCGATAGCCGCGAGCTGGCGTTCATGGGACGGGAAGGCCCAGCCGTGCATGAGCAGAATGGCGAGGCTGTCGAAGCCCTGGCTCCGAAGCTCCTGCAGCGTCCGCACCGCCTCGGTCTGGTCCAGCGGGACTAGCACTTTGCCTCGTGCGCCGATCCTCTCGTCGATTTCGACCACGGTTTCGTACAGCATCGAGGGGAGCCTGATGTGACGGGCGAATATCTGCGGTCGAGCCTGGTAGCCGATCCGCAACGCGTCGCGGAACCCTCGAGTGGTGACCAGCGCCACCCGCTCGCCCTTGCGTTCCAGCAGGGCGTTGGTGGCGACGGTGGTGCCCATCCGCACCGACGACACGGTGCCGCCCTCCTTGGCCAGCAATCGTCTGATGCCCTCCAGGGCTGCGTCGGCGTAGTGGCGAGGGTTTTCGGACAAGAGCTTGAGCACGCGCTGGAGCCCGTCCGAGCTGTAGGCGACGATGTCGGTAAAAGTGCCACCTCGATCGATGGCGAAGGACCAGCTGCGGCTCACCCCTCCTTGAAGCAGAAGAGCAGATGGTGCTCAACGCTTCATGTAGAGCCTATCCGATGGTCCGCGTGCGGGCTGGTGCATGTATCGCTCTTGTGAGCGGCAGCCGACGTGCCTCCCAATTGAACATTGTCAGTCAGCGCTCGATGGCGGCCGGACTCCATATGACCGTCGGCGCGCCTTGATTGTCGGTATGGAGGAGGGTTTCCAAGGCTTACGTCCGCCTTCTGTGGCCTTAGTCCAGACGCGGACGGTCTGCTTGCGGCCACTTGCCGACGCTCAGGCCGGCTCACCCCGACGTCTGCTTCTGGTGGTAAGCGGAAAGGCCGCTTACGGGAGTGTACAGGGTTTAGCGGACGTTCGGGTCAGCCCTTTCCACCCAGTATAATCGGCAAGGCACTCCATTGGGCCATTGGTCAACCTCCTGCTGAGGATCCCCGTTGGCGAGCAGCCAATCGTCCAGGTGCTCTTCGTCATTCTTAGGCACGTAAGGTTTGGGGAAGCCGTAGCGCCAGCCGGCCGGAGGATCGATCATCTGAACGCGCATAGGGTGCTCCTTGCTATTCCTCATCTCTGGCGCTTGAAATGAGGAATAGACTGCTGTTCTATTCCTCACTGAGGCACAATCTTACCCTCGCATACCATCTGCCGACGTGTAGCCTGTCTCAGCAGAGTGCCTGCCAATGGTGGTAAGCGGAACGGCTGCTTTCGGGTGCGCATAACGGGGTAACAGACGTTCGTTCACGCGAGGCGTAGAGCGGATTTGCGCCCTTAGTAGTCGTTCTGGTTCGTCTCCTGACGCCCAAGAAGCAGACGTCCTCATCAGCACGTGGGGTAGCTTCTTGACGCCGAATGTCGTTAGGTCCTCGCTGCCTAGCAGCCATTAGAGCTGCCGTCGCGAACGGCTCACACTTCCATTGCGGTGCGCGCATCGCGTTTCGGCGGTGCGCCGAAAAATCGCGAGTAGTCGCGGTTGAAGTGTGACATGCTTTGGTACCCGACCGCCGAAGCGGCGCGACCGGCCGGCGAACCTTCCATCAGAAGAAGTCTGCGCGCCTCTATGAGGCGCAGCTGATTCTGAAACTGGCGCGGTGATAGCGAAGTCACCGCCTTGAAGTGCCGGTGGAAGGCCGACACGCTCATGCTGGATGCGTCGGCGAGCCGCGCCACCGGGATGGGCTTGCGGAACTCCGTGCGGAGCACCTCGATCGCACGCGCTATGCGTTGCTGATAACCATCGGGTACGGCGAGGCGCTTCAGCGAGGGGCCGTGGCGGCTTCGAAGCAACCAGTAGTGCAGTTCCCTCAGGATCGCCGGGCGCAGCACGGGAACCGCCTCGGGATTGTCGACGAGTCGGGTCAAGCGGAAGGCGCAGCTCAGCACATCTTCGTCGAACTGCTCGTCGAACAGGCTTGGCACCGAAGTGCTCGAGGACGCGGGATGACGCACCTCAGAGGCGAGCTCCTGCACGATCTGCATGTCCAATTCGATCGCGATCGCAAGGTACGGCTCGTCCGCCGATGCCTTGATGATCCGACCAGTCACCGGGAGGTCGACGCCCACGATGACGGCTTGGCCTGCATCGAAAGCGCGCTCCTCGCGGCCCGCGACCAGCAGCTTCGCCCCCTGCAGCACCAGACACACCAGCGGGCGGTACATCGAACGGAGAGGCTCGTTTGGGGCGGCTACGCGCATCATGCGAAGTCCCGGCACCGGCGTCAGTGCGACGCAGTCGCTGTTGGCGTGGCGATCAGCGTAGGACCGCACCGCATCCATGAGCATTTCTAGAAGGGATTTGCTCTCCACTTGGACTTGATACCGCCATCGCGCGCGCAAGGGCAGCCCGAAGCAGGATCGGGCAAATTCCAGGTCGTTTCGGGCAAGACGAAGTGAGGCGGGCCGCGTTCTCTAACTGATCGATTCTTTATAACGCAGGAGCAGCCGATGCCTGATCAAGGTCCGCCACCATCCGATGCCAATCTTTCGAGACGCTCCGTGCTTGCCGCGGCTGCGCTCGCTCCAGCCGCAGCGATCGTGGGCGCCCAGAGGGCTGGCGGGCAGACCGCCACCGGTGCAGCCGGTGGCGTACGGCCAGCGGGACAGGCCAGGGCTGCGCTGGTCACTGGATCATCGCGCGGAATCGGCGCCGCTACCGCACGCCGTCTGGCGCGGGACGGCTTCGCGGTGACGGTGAATTGCGTCGTGAACCGAGACTTGGCGGCGGCCGTCGTCCGGGACATCGAGCGTGCCGGTGGACGGGCCACCTGGCTCCAGGCGGACGTTGCGGATCCGCGTGCGGTGCGCCGTCTGTTCGACCATCACGACCGAGCCTTCGGCGGCGTCGACGTGGTCGTGAGCAATGCCGGCATCATGAGGCTCGCACCCTTCGGGACGATGGCTGATGAGGACTTCGACAGGATGTTCGCCGTCAACGCGAAGGGAAGCTTCAACGTGCTGCGCGAGGCATCGCGCCGTATCCGCCATGAGGGCCGGATCATCACCTTGTCCTCCAGCATCACGCAGTTCACCTCGCCCACCTACGGCGCCTACGCGGCTACTAAGGCGACGCAGGACATGTACGCGGCCGTCCTGGCCAAGGAATTGGGTGAGCGGCGCGTTTCGGTGAACGCGATGGCGCCCGGCCTGGTCAACACGACCCTTTTCACGGACGGCAAGACACAGGAGGAGATACAGGGCTTTGTCGAGCGCACACCGCTGGGCCGCCTTGGCGAGCCGGAGGATATCGCCGCCATGATATCCGCACTGGTGAGCCGCGACGGCGCCTGGGTAAGCGGCCAGACCGTCTTTACGAACGGCGCGGTGGTCTCGGCGTGACACCTCCAGCAGCCGTGTTACGCGGCGGCTTGGAGCTTTCCAAGGAACTCGGCGACCGTAAGATCAACGTGAATGCGATTGCTCCCGGGCCCGTCGAGACTGGTCTGTTCTTGGACGACAAGACGGACGAGCAGATTGCGCAGGTGACCAAGCTGGCCCCGATAGCCATTGGGTCACGGGTCAGGTCCTGCGCGCCAACGGCGGTATGATCTGACATGTCTCCGCCGCTCATCGATCCCGGGAGTGCCAAGCCGTTGATGTCAGCGGCGCCTGTTGACAGCAGGTGATCTTCTCACCCTCCCGGCGCTGTAGTTGCTACCGCGCTTCAGCACGGAAATAAGTAGTTGCTACCGCGCTTCAGCACGGAAATAATCGATCAGCGCTCGTAGCTTTGCCGGTTGATGCTGCCGCTTGGGAAAGAACAGGTAGAACCCCGGGAACGGCGGCAAGAACGCGTCCAGCACGGTCACGAGTTCGCCTCGTTCCAAATAGGGCTGGAATGTCTCTTTCATCCCAAACGTGAGGCCAGCGTCGGCGCAAGCGAGGCGGATCATCACGTTCATATCGTTGGTCGTCGCCCGCGGCTCGACCGCCACGTCGAAGTCGCGGCCGTCCTCGGTATATTCCCACCGATACGGCGCCACGTCCGCCTTAGGTCGCCAGCCGATGCAGATGTGGTCGACCAGCTCCCGCGGATGAGCGGGCGCCCCGTACCTGGCGAGGTAATCCGGTGATACGACGGTCACCTGACGCTGCTCGGCAGAAACCGGAATTGCGATCATGTCCTGGTCGATCGCCTCGCCAAGCCTCACGCCGGCGTCATAGCCCTCGCGGACGATGTCGAACTCGGCGTCCGTAACGGTGATGTCGAGGCCCACCGCCGGATGCGCGGCGAGGAAGCCCGGCAGCGCCGGCCCCGTTAGGAAGCTCTCGGCGATGGAGGACACGCAAAGCCGGAGGCGCCCCGTCGGTCGCCCCCGCATCTCCTGCGCGGCCCTGAGCGCCGCACCGAGCTGGTCAAACGCGGGGTGCGCAGCCGCGTACAATTGTTCCCCGGCCTCGGTGAGGTGGACGCTGCGAGTGGTCCGCTGCGCCAGCGCTACGCCAAGGCGATCTTCCAGCCGCTGAAAGGCCTGGCTGACCGCGGAGCGGGTGACGCCGAGCCGCTCGCTGGCCGCGCGGAAGCTGCGCGTTTCGGCGACCGCAAGGAACACCGTCAGTCCTTCGAGCCTGTCGATCATTGGTTAGCCCCGCTTACCAGCGCATCCGGGATCATCGTCTAGGTCGAAACCTGCCGCTGGCCTATCTCCCAACCATGAACAGCACCGCACTCGATCAATATCGCCTGCTCGGCCGCTCGGGCCTGCGCGTGTCCCCGCTCGGGCTCGGCACCATGACCTTCGGCTCCGACTGGGGCTGGGGCGCCGACGCCGACGAGGCCCGCCGCATCTTCGACCTGTACGTCGACCGGGGCGGCAACTTCATCGAGACCTCCGTCAACTACACCAACGGCGCGTCCGAGCAGATGGTCGCCGCGTTCGCCAGCGAGAAGCGCCAACGCCTCGTGCTCGCGACCAAGTTCACGATGGCGCGCGATCCGGCGACCCGAACTCCGGTGGCAACCACCGGTTGAACATCGTCCGCTCGGTCGAGCAGAGCCTTCGGCAGCTCGATACCGACTGGATCGATCTCTTCTACCTTCACGGCTGGGATTTCACGACGCGCCCCGACGAGGTGATGCGCGGCCTCAACGACCTCGTGAGCTCCGGGAAGATCGTTTACCTGGGGATCTGCAACACGCCGGCCTGGCGCGTCGCCGAGATGCAGACTCTGGCGAGCTTGCGCGGCTGGGCGCCGCTGGTGGCCCTCCAGATCGAATACAGCCTGGTCGAGCGAACGGTGGAGCACGAGCTGATGCCGATGGCCCAGGCGCTCGGCCTGGGTGTTCTGCCCTGGTCGCCGCTCGGCGAGGGCGTGCTCACCGGCAAATATAGGCGCGCCGATCTCTCTGGCGAAAATGCGGCGGACGTGTCGACGACGCGCAAGGGCGTGATCGCATCCTCGGGGCATCTCAACGAGCGGTCGCTCGCCATCGCCGACGTCGTGGCGGAGGTCGCGCGCGAAAGCGGCGTGACCCCGTCCCAGGTGGCGATGGCCTGGACGCTTGCCCATCCGGCCGTGGTTTCGCCCATCATCGGCGCGCGCACGCTCGCACAGGCCGAGGACAATCTCGGCGCTCTGGCCGTGGCGCTTTCCCCCGATCAGCGAGGCCGGCTGGACGCGGCGAGCGCGCCCGCGCCCACGTTCCCCGATCGATTCATGGGCCGGCCGATGGTCCAGCAACTCATGTTCGGCGGAACCGCGATCGCTCCACGCGCCCGGGCCGCCTGACCCACGCAACCCAGGAAGGAATAGATCATGTTGATGTTGCGAGCGCTGACACCTGTCCTGCTGCTGTCAGTGGCGAGCCTGGCCACCCCGATCGCCACCAGTGCGCATGCCCAAACGCACACGTCCGTCGAGGCGACGAAACGAGCTGATCGTCAGCCAGGCGTTCGCACGCTGGGCGGCGGGCGGCACCCGCTTCTTTCAGAAGCTGCTCTCGCCCGACATCGTCTGGACCATCAAGGGGTCGGGCCCGTCCGCCGGGGTGTTCCGCGGTCGGCAGGACTTCCTGGACCGCGCGGTCACGCCATTCAGCTCGCGTCTGTCCAGGCCGGTCCGCCCGACCGTTCGCGACATCTGGAGCAAGGGCGATCAAGTCGTCGTACACTGGGACGGCGAAGGCACGGCGCGCGACGGGCGCCCCTACCGAAACAGCTATGTCTGGATTTTCCGGATGCGCGGCGGGCAAGCCGTCGAGGCGACCGCCTTCCTAGACCTCGCCCCCTATGACGACGTGCTGCGGCGATCCCGGCGCAATAAGGTCCGGCGCGGACGGGCTCCCGGTCTAGCGATCCCCACGCGCGGTGCCGGCACCATATCGCAGGCCATCGACGAGCAACGCCACCATGCGGCGCGTCTGATCGCGCCCATCATCGGACGCCTGCATGCACAGGCTGCCAACCGCGCGCAGCAGCTCTTCCGGCTCGACGTCCCCGCGCACCTCCCCCGCAGTCGCGGCGGCTTTCAGCAATCCGGCGAGCGCGGGCTGAAGCCGTTCGTTGAAGTAGGCGTGCAAGGCGCCATAAGCCGGGTGCCCCGAATGCAAAGCCGAGGCGAGCCCGCGCTTGGTCGCGATGAAGTCGGCGTAACGCTGCATCCACCTTGCCAATGCTTCGCCCGGTTCGTGCTCTGACGCGAGGATCGGCGCGGCATCCGCGCAGGCATCGACCTCGTGGCGGAACACCGCCGCGACCAGATCCGCGCGCTGCGGGAAGTGGCGGTAAAAGGTGCCGACCCCGACGCCGGCCGCGTCCGCTATCTCCCGCACGGGCGCATCCACGCCCGACTTGGCGAACACCGCCAGCGCGGCCTCCAACAAGGCTTCGACATTGCGCTGGGCGTCGGCGCGTACGGGCCGACCCGTAGAGCCCTCACGCTTGGAAGCATCGGCAGTTGATATTTTTTCTTCCGGCACGTGCGCTCTTCCACTTGTAAACGGAACATAGTTCCACATCTAAGCGGAATGCTGTTCCACTTGCCTATATGGGCGGTGGCGCTGGAATTTCCACAGCCGAACCTCAGGAGCCGATCATGCAGGACAAGCCAGTCGCCTTAATCACCGGGGCTAACAATGGCATCGGCCTTCAGATCGCTAAGGATTTGTCGGGCCATGGCTTCACGGTGCTCGTAGGAGCGCGCGATCTCAAGGCTGGCAAGGCAGCGGCGGCAGGCATCGAGGGGGACGCGCATGCCGTTCAGCTCGACGTCACCGATCCAACGTCCGTCGCTACGGCCGCCGAGCACATCCGAGCCGGGTTCGGCCGCCTCGACGTCCTCGTGAACAACGCCGGCATCTCTCACGCCGGTAAGCCGGGCGCCTCGTTCGACGAGGTGATCCAGTCCAATTTGCTGACGGCTGCGCCCCTCGACGACATTCGCACCGTTTGGGAGACCAATGTGTTCGGCGTCATCGCCGTCACGCAAGCGATGCTGCCGCTGCTGCGCCAAGAGCCGGCAGCTCGCATCGTCATTGTTGGCAGCGGTGCCGGATCCTTGTCGGCGAACTCGGACCCTGCTTACCCATATCGCGCCATCGCCGGAAATTACACTGCGTCGAAAACGGCCGTTCATGGCGTCGGGCTCGCCTTCGCCCTCGCACTCGAGGCGGAGGGCATCAAGGTCAACATTGCCGATCCTGGCTACACCGCCACATCGCTGAACGGCTTCACCGGTCACCGCACGGTCGAGCAGGGTGCGCGCCGCGCGGTGGAACTGGCGCTGCTCGATGCGGACGGCCCGACCGGCACCTTGTCGGACGAGAACGGTCCGGTGGCATGGTGACGGCGGCGAACGCGAAAGGAACCGCGAACATGCGCATCTTCGTCACCGGCGCGACCGGCTTCATCGGCTCCGCCATCGTTCCAGACCTGCTCGAGGCGGGCCACCAAGTGCTGGGCCTCGCGCGATCGGAAAGCGGCGCTCAATCGCTGATCGCGGCCGGCGCCCAGGCGCAACGCGGTGATCTGGAAGACCTCGACAGTCTGCGCCGTGGTGCGGCGATGGCCGACGGCGTGATCCACGTCGGCTTCAACCACGATTTTTCAAGATTTGCCGAAAGCTGCGAGGCCGATCGCCGCGCGATTGAGGCGATCGGAGAGGTGCTGGAAGGCACGGACAAGCCGTTGGTCGTCACCGCCGGGTTGCCGGTGGTGGCGGGTCGCCCTGCGACGGAGGACGATCCGCCCTCCCAAGGTCTCTCGCCCAGAGTGTCGGAGGAAACGGCGGAAGCGCTGGCTGCGCGGGGTGTACGAGCGTCCGTGGTGCGGCTCCCGCAGGTTCACGACCAGGACAAGCACGGGCTCGCGAGCTACCTGATCGGAATTGCCCGCCAGAAAGCTGTTTCGGCCTATGTCGGCGATGGGCTCAACCGCTGGTCCGCCGCGCACCGGCTCGATGTCGCGCCCCTCTTTCGGTTGGCGCTCGACAAGGGAGAGGCCGGAGCAAGATACCATGCTGTGGCCGAGGAAGGCGTGGCCCTCTGCGAGATCGCCGAAGCGATCGGCCGAGGCTTAGGCCTCCCGGTCGCGTCGCTCCCGCCCGACCAGATGGCGGAGCATTTCGGTGGGCTTGCATTCGCGGTTGCGACCGACTTTTCAGCCGCCAGCGCGCTCACTCAGCAGCGGCTAATGTGGCGCCCGATTCAGAAGCACGGATTTCTCTCGGATGTGGAGCAGTCGTCCGCGTATGACAGCTGAGTGTCGCGAATTGCGGACGGTGCGATCACCTTCACGCCCTGGATATGTTGCCCAAAGGAGTGAGACAATGACGAAACGCGAAGCCGTTTTCCCCGCTGGCCGCCAGGAACTCTACGAGCGAAACGGTTACTCGGCCGCGATCCGCTCTGGCGATCTCCTGTTCGTCTCTGGCCAAGTCGGCAGTCGCAAGGACGGCTCGCCCGAGCCGGGCTATGAGGCCCAGGTCCAACTGGCTTTCGACAATCTCGCCGCCGTGCTGAAAGCCGGCGGCTGCACCTTCGACGATGTCGTGGACGTCACCACCTTCCACACTGATCCGGAAGCGCAGTTCGAAACCTTCATGAAGGTACGATCAAAGCATCTCGGCGCGCAGCCCTACCCGACGATAACCGCAGTCGGCGTCAACTGGCTCTACGGCTTCGACTTCGAGATCAAGGTCATCGCTCGCATCCCTTGATGCACGCCGGGCTTCGTGGATCGCGCTTGGGAACGAGACCTTCTCAGGGCCCCGCATCGCAGCGAAGCTCGAAGCGTTGTGCGAGATCGGCAAGGTTCACCGCGTCCAGTCGCGCGATCAGCAGGGTCTCAGCCTCACGCAGCGCGTCCCCGAGTGCCTCGTTCACGACCCGCTCCACTGCGCAATCCGGACTTGGACGTTCGCTCCCGATCGCGAAGATGCGTGGCCCGCCCACCGCCCGGTGCACGTCTAGCAGCGACACCTCCTTCAGGTCAGTGGCGAGCACCCAGCCGCCGCCATGCCCCTTTTCCGAGCGGACAAACCCTTCATCTCGCAGCCCCGCCATCGTGCGCCGGACCACCACTGGATTGGTGCCGAGCATCCGCGCGATCTCCTCGGAGGTCATCGGCTTATTGTGCTGCGCCATGTGCAGCAGCACGTGCAGCATTCGCGAAAGGCGACTGTCATTGCGCATGATGCATTCCTTTGCACGATAGCAGGCATTGGAAAGCGCCCGCAGTTACGCTACTTATTATGTTACAAGAATAGTTGGGAGCAGGAAATGCGCGAGTTCGAGAACCCTGACCACTGGGACACGGCTGCTCAGCATTATGAGAAGACGGCTCACCCCTTTACGGCGCTCTACGCCGACGCGGCGCTCGCGCGCATGGCGCTTTCGCCGGATAGCCGAGTGCTCGACGTGGCGGCCGGCACCGGAGCGCTCGCTTTGGCTGC
>NZ_CADCVZ010000048.1 GCF_902806265.1 uncultured Sphingomonas sp.
ATTTTGGGAAGCCAGTGCATAGAGCCCCACCAATCCGCTCGCGGCAATCAAGACGGCACCGGCACACCCACTCAGATATGCACCAGCTCGCAACTTCGACTGTGCCGTTCTCGAGGCGAGGACAAGCGTCGCCAGGCAGACTCCGGTCGCGAGCTTCAGAACCTCCGCAGCGGCAAGCAGCGGAGCGACTTCCATGATTGTCGTGCCATTGGCGGTGGCGCCCAGATCCCGGCCGCTGCTTCCGCCCAACGTCGACATTAGAAGGACGCCGGTCAGCATCGCAACAGCAGTAAGCACCCCAAGCGAGAGGGCGGAGCGAAATCCCACTTTCTCGATTGCTGCGGCACGAATAAACATGGTGCCAATACTCACCCATCATCCACCTTCCCGCAATCCGCCGAACTCGGACGCACAGTTTCGATGTCCGTCATGGGTCGAACGCGGCCATAAACCGTAGCGGTCTTCAGGCTAGCCGAGGCAGCTCTGTTTCCATTTCCTAGTTGATCGCTACACTGCCTGCCATGACCAAGCTGATGATAGCAGCGCTCATGATGCTCTTCGCCGGGGCGTGCGCCACGGTGCCTGTCGTCCCGACTCCGCCGACTACTGCGCCAGGCCCCGACTTCCTCGTCCGTAACGCAGCAGCTAAGAACGTTGTAACAACCCCCAGCGGGCTCCAGTACTTCGTGATCCGCTCAGGGCCGACAACCGGGCTGCACCCGGCCGGGAGCGACACCGTGGCCTTCGACTACGAAGGCAAGCTGGTAACCGGTGAGACGTTCGACAGCAGCTACCAGCGTGGTACGCCGCTGACCGGACCGGTCGACGGCTTCGTTCCCGGCTTCACAGAGGCCTTGAAGCTAATGCGGCCGGGTGATGAATGGATCGTCTGGATCCCACCAGCGCTTGGATACGGGGATCGGGCGAGTGGACCGATCCCGGCGGACAGCGTCCTTCGTTTCAGACTGGCGCTGCACAGCGTCACGCCTTCTGGGGGCACCGCGCCAACCCCCTCATCCCGTTGATAGCATCCGAACTTCGGCGAACGTCCGCAATGGGTCGCGAGCAGACATCGCTGACCGGCTGAACGTACGTCCGCTTACGGGCGCCGGCGAAACCGGCGCGGGCGTCTTCGTTGGGCGCTTAGCGGAATGGCTGAAGGTGACCGGAAGCGGTGGTTCTGGTTAGGTTTTGCGGGTAGCAGAAGGGGCCGTGCTAGCCGGCCCCGCGACCTCGCATGCGATCATTCTGCCTGTCTCGCCGCGTGAAATCCATTAGGCGCTCGTCATGCGAAAGAGTGCTCCACGCAGCTCACCGATCGCAACATCGACCTGCCAACCGTGAGCGACCATGATCTGTCGAACGAGGTTCAAGCCCACGCCGGTGCCCTCCGCGCGCGTGGTAAAGAAGGGCAAGAACACTTCCCGCCGTAGCGATTCTGGAATGCCGGGGCCATTGTCTTCGACTTCAATGGTGGTGGCGCCAGCCGGTCGGTCTGCCATCCTGAGGACGATCTGCCCGCCGTGCCCGGTGGCCTGCGCGGCGTTGCGCAGCAGGTTGATGAGGGCCTGGGCAAGAAGATCCGGGTCAGCATCAAGCACGAGGCCGGGAGCAATCTCGAGTTCGAGACGGTGCTCGGGCCAGTCCGCGCGGAACAATCGGGCGAGTTCCGCCGCAAGGTCGGCTGCATCGAAGCGTCGCTTTCGCGGAACGGGCGGACTAGCGACCGCCCGGTAGCTTTTGATGAATTGCTGAAGGCCCGCCGCGCGCCGAGCGAGCGTCGCAACAGCTATACGGGCTTCGTCCAGGTCAGGAGGATCTGACGCCAGCAGCGCCGCCACCGTCTCACCCAGGGAGGTGACAGGGGTCAGCGAGTTGAGGATCTCGTGGGTGAGCACGCGCACGAGATCGGTTTGCGCCGCCACCTCGATCGCATCCAGGGTCGCCTGAACAGGCTCAATGGTGATCGCGCGAACCGGAAGGCCGAGCCGCTCCAGCGTGCCCACCCGTAGCAGCACGCGTTGCGGTCCGCCCGACAAGCGAATTATCAGGATCTCCTTGGAAGGCGCCGCGGCGTCCGCCAGGCGGGTCGCAAATGTCGCGCCCAGCACAGCCACGTCTTCTCGGTCGAGGACATCGGCGAAGCCCAACAACCGGCGAGCCGCCTTGTTAGCCAAGCGCACTGGGCCACCCGGGTGTACTGTGAGCAGGGCGACGGGCATGTCGTCTACCAGAGACTGGAGAAAACGCAGCTCTTCCGCATCCCGGGTGCGCTCCTCCTGCAGCTCGCGCATGGCGCCATCTAGGGCACGGCCGAGTTCTGCGAAGCTTGCGCCCCCGCTATGGCTGAAGCGGGTGGCGAAGTCGCCATGGCGCAGCGCCTCGACGAAGCGAGCCACTGTAACATTGGTTCGCTGGACGTGGCGGTACAGACCGGCCAACGCCAGAAGCACCAGCAGAGCGGCAAGCAATCGCGTGATCGCAAGTTCGGGGCGGGCCAATGCCCACAGCAGCGCGAGCATTGCGGCGCACAACGACACTACCCAGGCGAGCACCATTAGCGAGTATCGGCCGCTAAAGCCCATGCTTCTCCATGCGCCGATACAGTGCGGCGCGCGACAACCCCAGTTCGGAGGCCGCAGCTGATACGTTGTAACCGTGCTTGCGCAGCGCCTCTTCAACCAGCCGCCGCTCGACCTTCTCCAGGTTGAGCTCGCTGGTCCCGGCCGGCCGGAGCGCCCCGACAAGCACTCGCGTCTCCGCGGCGGGAGGTAGAGCGAAATCCTCGGATGCTAGAGGAGCATCTCCCGATAGGATCACCGCGCGTTCCACCGCGTGGCGCAGGGCCCGCACGTTTCCGGGCCAGTCGCTTGCAATTAAGGCTGCCATGGCCTCCGGCGTTATCTTCGGCAGTGGACGGGCGTACCGGCGGGCATAGAGCTCGAGAAAATAGGCAATCAACGTCGGCACGTCCTCCCGCCGCTCCCGCAAGGGCGGGATTTCGATCTCCACGGTATTTAGACGGAACAGCAGATCCTGACGGAAATGCCTTGGATCGCGCAGCATCTCGGACGTCATGTTGGTGGCCGCGATTACCCGGATGTCGACAGGTACGGGCGTATTAGAACCAACGGGAGTGATGCGCCGCTGCTCTAGCGCCGTGAGTAGCTTGGGCTGCAGGTGCAGCGGCAGGTTGCCGATCTCATCCAGGAATAGGGTAGCGCCGTCCGCCGCCTGAATGCGGCCCACGCGATCGGCTCTGGCGTCGGTGAACGCGCCGCGAACGTGGCCGAACAGCTCGGAGTCGATGAGCTCGCTGGCGACGGCGCCCAGGTCGACGGTAAGCATCGGACTGGCGGCACGATGCGAATGGCGGTGAAGCGCGCGAGCAACGAGCTCCTTGCCGGTACCGTTCTCGCCCAAGATGAGGACGTTGGCGTCGGTCGGCCCTGCCCGCGCCACCAACGAATGAACGCGCGCCATAGCAGGCGCCGAACCAATCAGCGGCAGATCGTCGGCCGACAGCGTGGCCGGCCGCCGCTCCAGCGGTGCCGCAGTTCGTGAGCGTCGCACGCTGGCAGCATTGCGCACCGCCGCAGACAGACGCTCATTGCTCCAAGGCTTGGAGACGAAATCGATGGCACCCCGCTTCATCGCTTCGACCGCGACGTTTACGCCCGCATGAGCGGTAATCATCACAATCGCCAACGAGGCATCGGCGGAAAGAAGTCGGTCGAGCAGTTCAAGCCCTTCAGCAGAGTTGGTGGCACCCCTCGCGAAATTTGCATCGAGGAGGATCACGTCGGGGGAGCGTGCGCCAATCGTCGCAAGCGCTAGATCCGGCGCGGATAGGAGGATGATCTCGCGAAAAAGCGGGCGCAAAGCAAACCGCGCCGCCGTCAGGATGTCCTCGTTGTCGTCGACAACAACGCACAGGTCGAACTCTGCTTTCATGGCCATTGCCCGTTTCCGTACCTTTCGCGTCCGGAACCGGACAATCAATATTCGTGCCAACAGGCACATGACTTAGCCGAAAGCTTGGAAATGCGTGAGTTGCGCGTGTTTGGCATGGTCGATGCTCTTCATCCGGCGCGGGCATTGGGGCCTGTTCGGAGCGTCAGCCATGAAGACTTATTCGAACCAGATGGTTCCCGTGATCGCCGCCTTGTTCGCGAGCATAGCGGTATCCGCCTCCGTGGCGCCAGCCATAGCCGCAACCACCACAGCCTCTTCCAGCGAGGCGCCGAGCGCAGCCACGGCCGGCACCTTGGAGATGTCGCTTTTAGAGCCGCACGAGCTCGGGCACTTCAGCATCCCACTTGCCGCCCGTGTCGCCCCTTGATCGTCCAACGATGTCCGGTTCCGAACGCATCTGTCCGGATTCGGACAGGCGAGCGGCACCCGACGTTGAATTCACCCGCAGGCCGAACTGGCACGTCGCTTGCTACGGTGAGGCAGAGGATAGGTGATGAGCGTAGTGAAAATGCAAAGCGCGGACGCGGGTACCGACCGGCCGGTAACGGGCGGAGCGATGGACCGAGTCATCGAGCGCCGCGGCCTTCCCGGCTGGATCAAATGGGCGGCGGGCGGGACGGCGCTGCTGTTCACGCTGCTCGTCTTCTGGCTCTACGCACCACGCGGCGACACGCAGACGGTGAGCGCTGCCCGGCTAACGATCTCGCCCGTGACCAACGGCACGTTCGAGGATTTTATCCCGCTGCGCGCCCGCGTGACCCCGCTGCTGACCGTCTACCTCGACGCGATCGAAGGCGGCCGGGTCGACAAGGTGCTGGTCGAGGACGGGGCGAACCTGGCGCAGGGACAGCTTATCGCGGTCCTGTCCAACGCCGAACTGCAATTGTCTGTTCTGGCCCGCCAGACCGAGGTCGAGCAGCAGATCAACAACATGCGCTCACAGGAGCTCGCGCTGTCGCAGAGCCGGCTGGCTAACCAGCGCGCCGTGCTGGAAGCGAGCCTCGCGGCTGACAAGGCACGGCGCCAGTATGAGCGCGAGAGGCCGCTCGCCCAGCGCGGCTACGTCGCAGGCAAACAGTTCGCCGACACGCGCGACCAGGCGCGGTACGAGAGCGAACGGCTGGCGGTGCTACGCCGCAGCCAGTCCACAGACGAGCGCCTGCAGGGCAGCCAGCTGGCGCAGCAGCGCGCCTCAGCAGCCTCGCTTAGGTCTAGCCTTGGCGTCGCACGTGCCAGCCTTGAAGCGCTTTATCTGCGCGCACCGGTCGCGGGACAATTGTCCGGGTTCAGCATCCAGATAGGCCAGTCGCTTTCGCGCGGCGAGCGGCTTGGCCAGATTGACAGCCCGGGCCGCAACAAGCTGATGGCCGGGGTGGACGAATTTTACCTAGGCCGAGTCCAACTATTTCAAGCCGCGAGCGTCGAAACGGGCGGGAAGAACTACCCGGCCAAGGTCACTAAGATCTATCCGCAGGTCCAGAACGGGCAGTTCCAGGTAGACCTGCAGTTCACCGGTGGCGAACCCGCTGGCATCCAGCGGGGTCAGACCCTTCAGGCTAAGCTGACCCTCGGCGATCCGGTGCCGGCAAAGCTGATCCCGAACGCTGCCTTCTATACGGAAAGCGGCGGCAACTTCGTCTTCGTTGTGTTGCCCGATGGCGCCTCGGCCCTGAAGCGGCCGGTGCGGCTCGGCCGGCGCAACACGCAATCAATCGAGGTGCTCGAAGGTCTCGACATCGGCGAGCGTGTGATCACTTCTCCCTACACCGGTTTCGCCGACAAGGATCGGCTCGACCTTTCACAAGGCAAGGACTGACCCATGCTCCACATGCGTGAACTCTCGCGCGTTTACCGCACCGACACCGTTGAGACCTCGGCGCTCGATGAGATCGACCTCGACATCGAGGAAGGCGAGTTCGTCGCGATCATGGGCCCGTCGGGCTGCGGCAAGTCCACGCTCCTCAACCTTATCGGCATGCTCGACAGCCCCACGAGCGGCTCCTACGTCTTTGCCGGGCGTGAGGTTGCAGGGCTCCCCGAAGCCAAGCTGGCGGAGGTTCGCAAAGAGGCGATCGGCTTCATCTTCCAGAGCTTCAATCTGGTCGACGAACTAACCGTTCGCGAGAATGTGGAGCTCGCGCTTCTCTACCACGACGTGACCGCCGCCGAACGCAAACGCCGCACGGACGAGGTCATGGACCGCGTCGGCATCGCGCATCGTGCGCGGCATCGTCCCAGCCAACTGTCTGGCGGGCAGCAGCAGCGCGTGGCAGTCGCGCGGGCGCTGGTTGCGCAGCCCAAGCTGATCCTCGCCGACGAGCCAACTGGCAACCTCGACACCAACCACGGCGAGGAGGTCATGAAGATGCTCCAGACCTTGAACGAGCAAGGGTCGACCATCGTGATGGTCACGCACTCGCCCGCGCATGCCGACCATGCCGGCCGGGTCGTCAACATGCTGGACGGCCGAATCCTGCAGCAGCGTCGCCGTGCGGCCTGAAGCGCTCCGAGCCCAACCCTGATCGAGCAAACGAGGACGTTCCCATGTGGCGC
>NZ_CADCVZ010000049.1 GCF_902806265.1 uncultured Sphingomonas sp.
TCGCGGACGGCTCGGTCGTCAGCTCGCGTGAGGCGGCGCTGCAAGCGCTTCGCGAACTGCGTCCGGTACGGTTGAGCAGCCGTTAGCTAAGACGGGGCTTAGGAGCGCGAGTTCGATCCGCGAAAACAGATTGCTAGACCTGCTCCCGGTACTCGAAATCGATGCCTCGGGTACGATCCAGCGCGAAGAGCAGTGCTAGCCGATACGATGACCCGCATGGGAAGGCTGGCTGCGAACCAATGTCCTCGCAAAGTTGGTAACTGCCGGACGAGAGCAGCTCTTCCACTCACATCCCGAATGTGCCTTGGGGACTTGGCTCCAAGGAACGCAGCAAGCGCTAAGGCTCAACCGCTACTCTGAGCCGGTCGGCTCTTGCTTCGTAACTTCTGGACAATTCGAATAGAGCCGCTTTGACGGGAGCAGACTTATACTCCTCTGCCATCCGGCGACAATGCTCTGAGGCCTCACGCAGTTTCGACTCGCGGTGCATGGTTCCAAATTAGCGCATGTTGGCTCAACGTTCGAGTCATCCGGTTGTCATGAACGATGTCGAGAAGTCGGGACGATGCTGAGGGACAGAGCCATGACGCACCCCGATCAGACCGATGGCCGAGCCGCCGCACGACAGGTTGCGGAGACACTGAAGGCCAAGGCCGGCGTCCGCAAAGTGCCCGCCCGGGCTTTTGAGCTATTTATCGTCCCTGGGTTCCTTAACGAGCATTCGTGCAACGAGATGATTGCCCGCATCGAACGGGAGCGTCGGCCCTCGACCATCGCCGACGATGTCGGCATTGCCAATTTCCGCACAAGCGAGACCTGCGATCTCGATTCTGCTGATCCGGAGGTCCGCTCGGTCGACCGGGCCATCTGCTCGCTGCTGGGCCTCAATGGCGCGTTCGGCGAGCCGATCCAGGGCCAGCGCTATGACGTGGGGCAGGAGTTCCGTCCTCACACCGATACCTTCAACCCGGGCCAGGCAGACTATTACCTGCATTGCGCCGATTGGGGGCAGCGGACGTGGACCGCGATGGTGTATCTGAACGATGTTCCCGCAGGCGGCGCCACCCGCTTCAAGCTGATCGGCAAGACCATCCAACCGGTACGCGGAACGCTGCTTGCCTGGCATAATCTTCTGCCCGACGGACGCCCGAACGACGCCAGCCTGCACCAGGGCATGAAGGTGCGAGCCGGCGCTAAATATATACTCACGAAGTGGTACAGGGAGCGCCCAGTCACCAGCGGCAGCGCCGCCGATGCCAGCTACCAAGCTCAGTCCGCAGGCTAGCCCGCCAGCTCCCGAAACTCGCGAGAAAGCAGGGCGCGGAGCTGATCGCGCGCCCGGGCGACCTCGGCAGGGCTGACTGCGGCCGGTGCGGCATGGCTGCCGAGCACGGGTGGAACCGCGATCCCGTCGCGGCGGACCTCGAAATGAAGGTGAGGTCCTGTTGAAAGACCGGTCGAGCCGACGAACCCGATGGTGGCTCCGGCAGCGACAATGTCCCCGGGAGACACCGCGACCCGCGACAGATGCGAGTAGCTGGTGATCGCGGCCCCCGAATGCGCCAGTCGGACCCGGTAGCCGTGGCCGCCTGCCCAACCTGCGCCGACCACATGGCCGGCCATCGCGGCGCGAACCGGCGTGCCCCGGGGGGCGGCGATATCGATCCCACGATGGTAGCGGGGGAAACGCAGCAGGGGATGGAAGCGCCAGCCGAAACCTGAGGTGACCGCACCTGCGACCGGGCGGAGCAATCCGCCGGGATTGGGCGACGAGCCTGAAGCCGGACCCAGCACGTCGACGAAGCGGAACCGCCCAGCCTCGGCCCGCGAGCGCACCAGCTGCAAGTCCGGCCCGCCAGCCCGGTCCAGGCCGGCGTAGAGCAGCGGGCCAAGCTCCCGCTCGCCGCTCCCGGCGTGGCGAGCGGCGACGATCAGGTCGAACCGATCGTTTGGCCGCAATCCGCCCGCAGCGCGCGCCAGGACCGCCCGCGCGGAATTGGCCAATGGCGCGGGCAAGTCTGCTCTTCCAAGCGCACTCGCAAGGTCCAATCCGACGTCGCCCCGTAGCCGGAGCGGGGTCGAGTCCACTGGAACTTCGATCCGCTGAAGTTCGATATCGTCGCCGCTGCTCTGGAGGCGCAAGGTCAGTCCGAGGTGAGGGCGGAGTTCCGCGAGCTCGATGCGCCGGGCTCCGCCGGGCAGGGGCGAACCGAGCAGAACGGTAACCTCGGTACCCGCGGCGGGACCCTCGACTTGCTTGCTGACCAACCGCTCGGCTTGAGCCGCGTCGAGACCCCCAGCTCCAGCCCGAAGCAGCAAGGCAGTCAGCGACTCTCCGCCGCGCAGCACCAAGCGCTTGCCGCCACTTGTCGGCATGGCGCGAGCAAAGGGTTTGGCGTCAGACGGCGTCACCACGGGAAGCTCGGCGGCCGGTGCCAAAGCCGGCCGCTGCGCCCGCGATCCTGTGGGAAGAACGGCCGCGAGCAGCGCAGCAGCCGACCCGCCGATCAGCAAAGTTAGGGATATGCGGCGCGGGGAGCGAGGAACGTCGTGCCGCGACGGTCGCAGGCCCGGCCGTGTGCGACCGCGGGGCGGCGTGCTCGGACCGCAAGCCATCATGTCGGCGTCGAGATACAGCTTCTATTCCCCGCTTCGGGCACACGACCGGATCGGAGCCGCCGCTAGTGCTTCACTATTGCCGTTCGATGACTCGGGTGGCCTCGCCCGGCGTCACGGTCCAGCAACACAGCCGTCGCGAATGCGAGAGATTCCTGCCTGAACAAGGCGGAATGGATGAAGCATTCGTGCAGTACGGCTCGGCGGCAACTCGACTCGATCACCCCGCCCCGCATCGCGCCACCAGCGTCCTCGTGATCACCGACGTAGACAGCCGCTATCGCAGTCTCAAACGCAGATGGAACGGGCTCGACGCCCAGCTTCGGCGCTGCCGGTCGGTTGCCGATGGTATGTCGAAAGCGCGGCTCGAGCCCCCCTGCGTCATCCTCGTTGAGTGCACCGGCAAGGTCATGCTTGGCCTTCAGCTGTGCCGCAGCTTCAGGGAGATGCCGGAGCTTAGTCCTAACACAATGATCGTCATCTGGGCGGACGGGATCGACGATGAGCAGCGCTTGGCCTTCTACCAGGCCGGATGCGACGACGTGCATGGGGACGCTAACTTCACTGAAGAAGCCATGTTCAGGATTCGCGCCGCCGTTCGCCGCCGTTCGGCTCCCGACGCTCCGTCCGCCACCTTGCGCTACGCGGATCTGGAGCTCGATCCCGCCGGGTACCGCGCCTGGCTGCACGGCCGGGTGGTCCATTTGTCGACCGGGCAGACTCGGCTGCTCAGGTTCTTCATCGAGCATCCGGGACAGGTGTTCTCGCGATCGGCCCTCGCTGCGGCACTGTGGCCCGATAAGATCGTGGATGTGGAGGCGGTGAAGACCGCGGTAGTGCGGCTGCGGCAGGCTTTGCTCAAGGCGGGGGGAGGGAGCCCCATCCGCAACGTCAAAGGGGAAGGCTATATGCTGGACTTGGAGAACGGCAGGACCGGTCCGCCGCTCGCCGCGGAACTGTAACAATCGGTACACGAGAGAGTCTTTCCGAATGCCTAGCTCCCGCATGGGAGCAGAGGTTCAACGGCCGCTCTGTACGACGGTTGAGCCCCACTCGTTCTTGAAGAACGCGAACAGGCGGGAGTGAGAGGCAATGTTTAGCAACAGGTTGGCGTGTCGTATGCTGCTTCTGAGCGCTGCGGCATCGGTGCTCGGCGCTTGCGGCGGCGGCGCCGATGACGTGGGCTCTCCGGGCGAAGGGGTCATTGTCGTCCCGGGGCCGACCCCGACACCGACACCGACACCGACACCGACCCCAACGCCGACCGGCCCCGCGGCCAACTGCCCGACCGGCACCTCCAACGCCGGGGTCGTGGCCGACCGTCGCAACTGCCGCCTGCCGGCTCAGATCACGGGCACGCTGAACCTGCCAAAGGTCGCCGGCCTGTTCTATTCGATCGATGGGCGGGTCGACGTCGGCGTCGATGTCGGCGGCAACGGCTCGGCGGCGGGCGGCCAGTCGGCAATCCTTTCGATCGATCCGGGCGTAGCGGTTGTCGGCCAGAGCCAGGCGAGCTTCCTGGTCGTCAATCGGGGCTCGCAGCTCAACGCCGTTGGCACCGCGACCCAGCCGATCATCTTCACTTCACTGGCGAACCTTGAAGGCAGTTCGACGGACGCCAGCGACAGCCAGTGGGGCGGCGTGATCCTGCTCGGCCGGGCGCCGATCAGCAATTGCGCATCCAACGTCCCGGGCGGCAGCGCCGACTGCCAGCAGCAGGTCGAGGGTACCAACGCGCCGGCACTCTACGGCGGCGCAAACGCGAACGACAACAGCGGTCAGCTGCGCTTTGTGCAGATCCGCTTCACCGGCTTCAGCCTTGCTCCCAACTCGGAGCTGCAAGGCCTGACCACCGGCGGCGTCGGCTCCGGCACGGTGATTGAGAACCTGCAGGTGCACAACAGCGGCGACGATGGCATCGAGGTTTTCGGCGGCCGCCAGAACATGCGCAATGTCGTGATCACGGGCGCGGACGACGACAGCCTCGATACCGACTTCGGCTACAAGGGCTTCATCCAGTTCTTGATCGGCATTCAGCGGCCGCAGTCGGTCAAGGCCGGAGGCGGCGATGCCATGATCGAAGCCGACAGCAGCTCGCCGGGCGGCGATTTCGACTTCACGCCGCGCCAGAACACCCGGCTGTCCAATTTCACCTTTATCCAGACCCGCGAGGGCCGCTCGGCGATCCACCTCCGCGGCGGCACCGATTTCACGCTGCTCAACGGCGTGGTCGTCGGCCCGACCGCCTGCCTCGATGTCGATCAGGCGGAGACGGTCCAGCCGGCCGATCCGGCCAAGGACGAGGCCGGTCCGCCGGTCATCAACTCGGTGCTGTTCGCCTGCCCGACCTTTGCCGATCCGGATGCCGATGACTTCGAGACCCAGGCGGTCAATGCTTCCGGAAACGCGAACAACAACCTGGCGTTCACGGCCTCGCTCAGCAACGTGTTCGTGAACGGCGCCAACGAAACGGCGGCGACGCCATTCAATGCCAGCACGCTGAACGCCTTCTTCATCGGCACCAGCTATGTCGGCGCCGTCCGCGACGCAAACGACATCTGGTACCGCGGTTGGACCTGCGACAGCAGTTACGCGACCTTTGGCAGCAACCAGAACTGCAACACCGTGCCAGCCTGATTAGGCGCTATGCGAGCGGCGCCGGTGATCGGGGCCGCTCGCCAGTAAGTGCGGGGGAGGACCGCGAGCCGGTTCTCCCCTTTTGAACGATGCAACGCCCATCCTCGGGGGATACCATGTACCACGCTGGCCGCCTGGCTTCGCTCCTGCTGCTCACCACGATCATGTGCCCTGCGGCAGCCTTGGCGCAGGCATCGGGCGCGGTGCCGCCAACCCAGACCCCGCCCACCGGTCCGGCGAGTGGCGAAGGGACCGAGGTGAGCGCTCCGGGCACCGAAGCGCAGACGGGCGAAGCTGCAGCCGACGAGCAGCCTGTCGAGGTTTCCGCTCCGGGCGTGGACCCGGGCGGCGAGATCGTGGTTCGGGGCCGCCGCAATGTCGTCCGTTCGACTCCCGAAGTCATCTCCATCCTGTCGGCCGAGGACATCGCCCGCACCGGCGAAGGCGACATCGCCGGCGCTCTGCAGCGTGTCACCGGGCTCAGCGTGGCCGGGAACGGCTTCGTGTACGTGCGCGGGCTCGGCGACCGCTATTCACTGGCACTGCTGAACGGTCTGGCCTTGCCCAGCCCCGAGCCGCTGCGGCGCGTGGTCCCGCTCGACATCTTCCCGACCAGCGTGCTCGGCAGCGCGTTGGTCCAGAAGAGCTATTCGGTCAACTACCCTGGGGAGTTCGGCGGTGGCGTCATCAACCTCACGACCTCCGCCATCCCCACCGATACTTTTCTCACGGTTGGTGGTAGCATCGGCGGCAACACCGAGACGACGGGCGAACTCGGCTACACCTACTATGGCAGCCGCACCGACCCGCTCGGCTTTGACAATGGCGAGCGGGACATCGACGGCGTGTTCGGGGCGGCGTTCCGCGCCGGTGCGCCCATCAGCGAGGGCGGTTTCTTCAGCCGCGATGAGGTCAAGGCGGCCACCGCCGACCTGTCCAACGCGCGCACCAACCTTCTCCAGCGCAACACCGACATTCCCGCCAACTACGGGGTCGACCTGAGCGGCGGAACCTCGTTTAACTTCGCCGGCGCAGAGGTCGGCGTGATCGCCAGCGCCGGGTACAGCAATAGCTGGCGCACCCGTGAAGCGCGGCAGCAGACGCCCGGCGGCGACGCCATCGGCACCGACTTTCGGGTGGTGCGCACGGACAACCGGGTTGTCGTCAACGGCCTGCTCGGCTTGTCGGCGCGGCTCGGCGAGCACGATGTGCGATGGACCAACCTCATCATCCGCGACACGCTCAAGATCGGACGTTTAGGTGAAGGCTTCGACATCCAGCTGGCCGAGCCGGTGGAAGGGGAGCCGGCCCAGCAGGTTAACCAGCGCACCGCCTGGTTCGAGCGGCAGCTCATCAACACGCAGCTAGTGGGCGAGTTCGACTTCGGCGACTTCGATGTCGACCTGCGCGGCGGCTACGCCAACTCGCAGCGGAACGCGCCCTATGAACGTGCCTTCAGCTACTTCTACAGCTCGCAGGTTGGCGACTACGTCAACAATCTCACCACCAATGCGCAGAGCGCGACCGTTTCGTTCAGCGAACTGGACGAGGATGTGTGGAATCTGGCCGGCGACCTCAGCTACAGGTTGCCCAACTTCCCGATTACCCTATCGGCGGGTGCCGCCTGGCTCGACACCCATCGCGGCTCGACGCGGCGGGACTTCAACTTTCGGCCCGCGAACGCCCTTCCGCTCGGAGTGACGCAGCAGCGGCCAGACTTCCTGCTCTCGGATTTCAACGTCTATCAGTACGATATCCTCCTGGTGGAATCCTCGGCGCTTGCGGGGATCGCACGGTACGAGGGCGACCTCCGGGTGCTTGGCGCCTACGGGCAGGTCAACGCCGAGATCACCCCCCAGCTGCGGTTCCAGGGCGGCGTACGCCTGGAGGACGGCGAGCAGTCGGTGACCCTGGTCGACCTGTTCGACCAAGGTGGCCTCGCGCAGGTGCCGGCCATCGAAGAACGCTACTGGTTGCCGGCGGCTACGCTGACCTGGAACCTTGTCGAGAACATGCAGCTTCGCCTGCATGGCTCCAAGACGCTGGCCCGTCCGCAGTTCCGTGAGCTTGCGCCGCAAGCCTATTTTGACACGGAAAGCGATCGGCAGTTCTTCGGCAATCCGTTCCTGACGGACAGCACGCTGCTCAACGCCGAAGCGCGTTTCGAATGGTATTTCGCGCCGCAACAGCGGCTGAGCGCCGCGGTGTTCTTCAAGCGCCTCAACGATCCCATCGAGGCGGTGGCGTCCGTTGCCGGCGGCGGCGCCGTCCTGACCACCTTTGCCAATGCGCCCCAAGCGCGGCTTTACGGCCTGGAGCTCGAGGCGCAGAAATACTGGCCGCTGTCCGGACCCTACCGGCTCGTGACGATTGGCAACTACACTTTCGCCGAGTCACGGCTGCAGGTGGGCGAGGGCGACACCACCATCCTCAACGATACCCGGGGCGACCGGCCCGCGACCGAGGTGTTCGGAAACGGCGATCCGCTAACCGGCCAGTCCAAGCACCTCGCCAATCTGCAGATCGGAGTCGAGAACAGCGAACGGCTGCAGCAGGCCACGGTCCTCCTCAACTACGCCAGCAAGCGCGTGACGAGCCGCGGCCCGATCCTTGGCGAAACGCGGCAGAACGACTTCTTCGAACGTCCCGGCTTCAGCCTGGATTTCGTCGCTCGCCATGGCTTCGCCCTGTTCGGACAGGAAGGCGAGGTGAAGTTCGAGGCGCGCAACCTCACCGGCACCGACTATCGCGAGTATCAGGATGTCGGGGACACCCGGCTGTTCATCAACCGCTACGACCTTGGCCGTTCCTTTTCGCTCGGCGCGTCCGTAAGACTCTAGAGCTTCGCGAACCCCACACCGGGCTGACACCACACTGTCATTTTCCGGTACCTCAATCGTCACCGCTGTCGTCGAAGTCGGCACGATGAGGGCGGGGATTCGGACGTGAAGCGAACGGTGCTGGTTGGGCGATCGACGGCCGCTCGGCAGCTGCTGCCGCGCGACGTCTACTTCTGGCTCAAGGCCCTGCTATTGGCGTTGGTCGCGGTACAGTTGGCGCGGCTATTGTGGGCGTTGCTGACGCCGCTCGGACCGCTCGGCCAGTGGCTTCCACCCGTTCCGGCAGCCCTGCCCATCGCCGCCCGAACCGCTCTGCTGACCAGCTTCGACCCCTTCGCCGGAGCGGTTCCAGCACCGGCGCAGCCCGCCTCGGCGCCGGTCACTGGCTTCACCCTGTTCGGGACGCGCCTTGGCGCCAGCGGCTCGGCCGTGATCGCGGGAGCCGATGGAGTGCAGAACAGCTACGCCATTGGCGAGGAGATCGCGCCGGGCGTCCGGCTGGCCGCGGTCGGCTTCGACTTCGTCATGCTGGACAGCGGCGGGCAGCAGCAGCGGCTCGCCATGCCCGGAGCCGAGGAGGAAGCAGTCCCTCCGGGCGCGCCCGGAGGAGCATCGCCCGCGTCCGCGCTAGCCGCCGGCCCCAGCGCACCGGCCGGCTCCGTAACGCCTGACGCCATCCGACAGAACATTGCGTTTGCGCCGCGCAACGCAGGGGGCCGGATCACCGGCCTGCTGGTCAGTCCCATCGGCAACGACGCCTCACTGCGGGCGGCCGGGCTGCAGAACGGCGACGTGATCGTTGCGGTGAATGGACGCCGGATTGGTTCTGCCGGGGATGCCGCGGCCCTCCAGTCCCAGCTCGTGCCGGGCGCCCGGCTGTCGCTCCAGGTCGAGCGCGGCGCCGCCGTCGTTCCGGTCGCCCTTCTGCTTGCAGGTCCTCAATGAAGCGCTTCTTCCTGATCGCCGCGGCCGCCTCGCTGGCGGTCTCAACGCCGCTGCTCGCCCAGTACAGCATGAACATGCGCGACGTGGACGTGCGCGCGCTCGCCTCGGACGTCGCCCGGGTGACCGGCCTGACGCTGGTCGTCGACGGCCGCGTCAACCAGAAGCTGTCGGTGGTGACGCGCCGCTCGCTCAACCGGAGCGAGTATTTCGAGGTGTTCCTGTCGACCCTGCGAGCCAATGGGCTGGTCGCCATCCCGATCCGCGGCGGCTACCGCATCCAGCCGGTCGAGGGCGCCGCCACTCAACCAACCCGCATCGGTAGCCGGCGCGCGTCGCGCAACCAGGTCGTGACCGAGATCTTCCGCCTCCGCAACGCCGACGCGGCAGGTGCGGTGGAAACCCTGCGCCCGCTGGTCAGCCCGCAAGGTTCCGTCACAGCCAACAAGAACGCCAACAGCCTGATCGTGGTCGATTTCGCCGACAACATCGCGCGGATCCGGCAGATCATCGGGACCATCGACCGGCAGAGCACGGCCAACCAGCTGGTCTACCTGCGCAACGCTGGCGCGCGGGAGATCGCGACGTCCCTGAGCTCGCTTGCCGGGCAGAACAGCGGCGTCAGCGTATCCGCGATCGACAGCTCCAATGCCCTGGCGTTCAGCGGCGACGCCACCGCCGTCGCCCGGCTGGCGGCGATCGCCCGCGACCTTGATGCGCGCTCCGCCGGCTCGGCCGAGATCCGCGTCTACTGGCTGGAGCATGCCGACGCCGAGCAGCTCCTGCCCGTGCTGCAGCAATTGCTCGGCCAGCCGGTGACGCAGGGCAGCGCTGCACCGTCCTTTATTCGCTCGCAGCAGGGCGAGGGCACCGGGGCGGGCCCGACCGAGCAGCCCGCTCCGGCGGTCGTCAATTCGTCCGGAGGCGAGAACAACGGCATCGCCCGCCGCGGTCCCGCGGTAGTCGCCCGCTACCCCGGGACCAACGCGATTGTGGTCGCCGCCAACGCCGACGTGCAGCGCCAGCTTGGCGAGGTCATCCGCCAGCTGGATACCCGCCGCGAGCAGGTGCTGGTCGAAGCGATCATCGTGGAGATTGGCGACAACGCCGCCAAGCGGCTGGGTGTGCAGTTCCTGCTCGGGGGCAAGAACGCGCCATTCCTGGCTTCCAGCTACTCGAACGCCGTGCCGAACATCCTGACGGTGGGAGGCGCGATCGCCAACTACCGGCTCGGGCGGACCACCACGACCACCGACGATGGAACCATCGTCACCAGCACCGACAGTCCGCTCGGCCAGGGGATCACCGATGCGGCCGTGCAATCGGTGCTCGCGGCAACCGGCGGCTTTGCGGGCGGCATCGTCGACATCGGCAAGAATGCCGTGTTTGGCGCCATTCTCAACGCGGTGAAGTCGGATACTGAAAGCAACGTCCTGTCGACACCGTCGATCATGACCCTCGACAATCAGGAGGCCAAGCTGCTGGTCGGGCAGGAGGTGCCGGTGACCACGGGGGAGCAACTGTCGAGCAACTTCGACAACGCCTTCCGCACCGTGCAGCGCCAGAACGTCGGCATCCAGCTCGACGTCAAGCCGCAGGTCAACAGCTCCGGCTCCATCAAGCTGTTCATCCGCCAGGAGGTGTCGAGCGTCGCTGGGCCGGTAGCGCCGCGTTCGACCGACCTGATCATCAACAAGCGCGAGTTCAAGACGGTGCTGACCGTGGATGACGGCGAGATCCTGGCCATCGGCGGGCTGCTAGACGAGAACGAGCGGCGCACGCTGGAGAAAATCCCGCTGCTCGGCGACATCCCAGTGCTGGGCGAGCTGTTCAAGTCGCGCAGCCGGGCGCGAGCCAAGACCAACCTCATGGTCTTCATCCGCCCGACCATTGTTCGCACCGCCGCCGAAGCCCGGGAAGTAACGGCCCAGCGTTACGGCTACATCCGCAACGAGCAATTGCGGTCGCGACCGACCGAAGAGCCGTCCCTGGACGCGCTGGTCCGCGACTATCTCGGCACGGTTCCGCCCGCTGCGGCGCCGCAGCCGGGCGACGTCGCCTACCCGTCGCAGCCGGCCGGCCCGGCGCCGGTGCAGCCAAGGCGCTGACATGAGCGCGGACGAGCCCGCCCTGACTCTGGTCGAGACGAGCGCTCCGCCACCGAGCGTCGACGACCCGCTGCTGACGGACGTCGCGGCCGCTGCTGAGCAGGCGGTCCCGGTGACCGCGATCCTCGACATCCCCTACGCCTACGCGCGCAGCCACGGCGTGGTTGCGCTGCCACGGGAGGACGGCGGGCTGGTGGTCGCGCTGCGGGAGGGCGCCGACCCGGGCACGCTGATCGAGGTCCGGCGCCACCTTGCCCAGCCCTTTGCGCTCCGCATTGTTACCGCGGCCGAGTTCGACCGCCACCTGCACGACCGTTATGCCATCGACGAGAGCGCGGTCGGGCTTGCCGGCGCGATCGACAGCGGGGACGAGCTCAACGCCCTTGCGACCGGCCTGCCGACCGCGGAGGACCTGCTCGACAGCGCCGACGACGCGCCCGCCATCCGGCTCATCAATGGCATCCTTGCGGAGGCGGTCCGGCTCGGCGTCAGCGACGTCCATGTGGAGCCGTACGAAACCGGGCTGATCGTCCGCATGCGGGTCGATGGCATGCTCAAGGAATCGCTGCGCATGCCGGCCCATGTCGCGCCGGTGGTGGTCAGCCGAATCAAGGTCATGGCCCGGCTCGACATCGCCGAGCGGCGGGTGCCCCAGGACGGCCGCATCGGCATCAGCCTGGGCGGCAAGCAGCTCGACGTGCGCGTCTCCACGTTGCCGAGCCGCGCGGGCGAGCGGGTCGTGCTGCGCATCCTCGACAAGGACCAGGCCGGCCTGTCGCTCGCGCAGCTCGGCATCGCTGAGACCGCCGCGACGGTGCTGCGCGAAGCGCTGGCCGAGCCGAACGGCATCATCCTGGTCACGGGACCGACCGGCTCGGGCAAGACCACCACTCTGTATGCCGGCCTGGCCCACCTAAACGACGGCAGCCGTAACATCCTGACGGTCGAGGACCCGGTCGAATATGCGATCGACGGAGTCGGCCAGACCCAGGTCAACAGCAAGGTCGGGATGAGTTTCGCCACCGGCCTCCGCGCCATTCTCCGCCAGGACCCGGACGTGGTGATGGTCGGCGAGATCCGCGACCGCGAAACCGCCGAGATCGCAGTGCAGGCGTCGCTCACAGGCCATCTGGTGCTGTCCACCGTCCACACCAACGACGCGGTCGGCGCGATCACTCGCCTGCGCGACATGAAAGTGGAGCCCTTCCTGCTTGCCTCGACCCTGCGCGCGGTGCTGGCGCAGCGGCTGGTCAGGCGGTTGTGCGACCATTGCCGGGCGCCGGCCGACCCGGCCAGCGGCTCGGCGGCGTTGCTCGGCTTCGCGGCCGACACGACCGTCTACCGGCCGGTGGGCTGCGACCGCTGCGGCCCGAGCGGGTTCAAGGGGCGGATCGGCCTGTTTGAGGCCGTCCGCGTCGATGCGACCATCCGCCGCTTGATCAACGAAGGCGCGGACGAAGGGGCGATCGCCGCGCACGCCTTTGCGCACGGCACCAGCCTGGCGGGCGCAGCGCGGGCGCTGGTCGAGGCCGGGGTGACCACGCCGGAGGAGGCGATCCGCGTGTCCCGCCGCGACGCGGAGCCGGCGAGTGCCTAGTTTCGCCTTTGTTGGCATCGACCTGCGCGGCCGCGAACGCCGTGGAACATTGACCGCGCCCAGCCGCGAACTCGCGCGCTCGCAGCTGGAAACCCGCAAGCTGCATGTGGTCCGCATCGCTCCCAGCGAGGTCGCTCCCGCGCCGCCGCGCCGTGGCGGGATCCTGTTCGCCAGGCCGCGGCGGCTGCGCTTCAAGGAACTGACGCTGTTCACCCGGCAGCTGGCGACGATCAGCCAGGTAAGCCCGCTCGAAGAAGCACTGCGCACCATCGCCCGGCAAAGCGAGGCTGAGCAGGTTCGCTCCGTGGTGGCGAGCGTTGCCGACGGCGTGGTCGAAGGACGCCGCCTCGCCGACGCGATGGCGCGCGAGCCCAAGAGCTTCCCGCCGCTCTATCGGGCAATGGTTGCCGCCGGCGAGAGCTCCGGCACCTTGCCCGAGATATTGGATCGGCAGTCGGCGTTGCTCGAACGGCAGGCGGCGATGCGCTCCAAGCTGGTGTCCGCGCTTGCCTACCCGACGGTGCTGGCGCTGGTTGCGCTGGCGGTCGTCGCGGCGCTGATGATCGCAGTGGTGCCGCGTGTGGTCGAGCAGTTCGACAATGTCGGGCAGCAACTGCCGCTACTCACCCGGGTGGTGATTGCGCTGAGCAGCTTTCTTGCGGCCTATTCGTGGGTCTTGCTGCTGCTGCTCGGCTTGCTGGCTGTCGGGGGAGTGGCCCTGCTGCGGCGGCCGGGACCGCGGCTGGCCTTCGATCGCTCCTTGCTGCGGCTCCCCTTTGTCGGCCGGCTGCTGCGCGACCTTCATGCCGCGCGCATGGCGCGAACGCTAGCGACCATGATCGAAAGTCGACTACCCTTGATCGAGGGACTGCGGCTGACCGCGGGCACCATCCACAACCGCGCGCTCCGCCAGGCGACGGCTGGTCTCGTCGAGGCGATCCGCGGCGGCGGCAGCCTGTCGGGTGCGCTCGGCCGCGCGGGGGTCTTCCCGCCCCTGCTGGTCTATCTCGCCGCCAGCGGGGAGAGCGCCGGCCGCCTGGAGGTCATGCTGGCCCGCGCCGCCGACTATCTCGAGCGCGAGTTCGACAGCTTCACCGCGACCGTGCTGGCACTGCTCGAGCCCGCCATCATCGTGGTCATGGGCGCTATCGTCGCGCTGATCGTGCTCGCGATCCTCCTTCCTATCCTGCAACTCCAGTCACTCGTCGGAGCCTGAGCCATGCTGCGCATCCTCCTTGCCCTGTTTACCGACATGTCCCGCCCGCCGCGCCGTAAGCGCACGGAGCAGGGCTTCACCCTGGTCGAGCTGATGGTCGTCATCGTGATCATCGGCCTGCTCGGCACCATTGTCCTCATCAACGTCATGCCGAGCCAGGACCGGGCCATGCAGACCAAGGCGCGAGCGGACATCGCGACGCTCGAGCAGGCGATGGAGATGTACCGGCTCGACAACTTCAGCTACCCGGCGGGCGGGGACGGGCTGCAGGCCCTGGTGTCGCCCCCGGCCGCCGCGCTGGGCGCGAGGTCCCGCCCGGGCGGCTATGTGAAGAGCCTGCCCAAGGACCCTTGGGGCCGTCCTTACCAGCTCGCGGTGCCCGGCCGCAGCGGACCGTTCGACATCTACTCGCTGGGCGCTGATGGCTCGCCAGGCGGCGAAGGCGAGAACGCGGACATCCATTCGGGCCAGGCCTGATCGGGTCCAGGTCCCGTGCGCGCCAACGGCTTCACCCTGGTCGAGCTGCTCGTCGTCATCGCGGCGATGGGTCTGCTCGCCTCCGCCGCGGTGCTGATGTGGCCGGGTGCGGGCGGCGGCGCGCGGGAGGCGGCGGTGCGGTTTGCCAGCCGGGCGGCAGCGGCGCGCGATGAGGCGGTACTCACCGGGCAGCCGCTCGGGCTCTGGGTGACCGCCTCGGGCTACGGCTTCGAGCGACTACGCGGCGGCTCATGGCAGCCCATCTCCGAACGGCCTTTGACCCAGCAGGATTGGGGCCGTGGACTGTCGGCGGACACAGGCGGCGGTGCCCGGCGGGTGCGGTTCGACAGCGTCGGGCTTCCGGACGCTCCGCTCGAGCTTGCCGTTACCGCTGGAGGTGACCGCGTACCCGTCCGCATCGAAGCCGACGGCGAGGTTCGCCTGCCATGAGGCGAGCGAACGGCTTCACTCTGATCGAAATGCTGGTGGCGCTGGCGGTGTTCTCGATCGCCGCGCTCGCGCTGCTGCGGCTGGACGGCTTCGCGGTGGCCACCACCGCCGATCTCGCGGCTCGTGCCGGTGCCACCCTGGTCGCCGAGAACGAGGCTGCGCTGATCGCTACTGACCCAGCCCCGGCAATCCTCGGCACCAGCACACGGGAACACAGCAACGGGGGCCGCAGCTTCGTGATTCAGCAGGCGGTGACGCCGACAGCGGACCAGCGGCTGGTCCGCGTTGACTTGGCGGTGATCGATCGCGGGTCGGGCGCACGCGCGCTGCTGACGCTGATCAAGCGGGTGCGTTGATGCGGCTGCGGTTAAGCCAGGGACGTGAGGCGGGCTTCACGCTGGTGGAGATGCTTGTCGCACTGCTCATCTTCGCGCTGCTCGCCGCCGCGGGCGTCGGCCTGCTGCGCGCGAGCGTGGACACGCAGGGCGCGGTCGAACGCCGGCTCGGCGACCTTGCGGCGGCCGCCAGGCTGCGAACCCTGCTGTCCAGCGATCTCGCGCAGGCGGTTGACCGGCCCGGGCGTGACGCGGGCGGCGGAACGCGGCCGGGGTTCGTCGGCGTCGCCGAGGAGCTGCGGCTGGTCCGTGCGGGCTGGAGCGACCCCGCCGGCGCCGGCAGGCCCGAGCTGCAAGCGGTGCGGTGGGACGCGGGCGGCGGTATTCTTCGGCGCTCGGCGCTTGACGCGCTCGATGGCGGGCGCGACGGGCCGGCAGCAGTGCTGGCCCGGGACCTGGTGCGCACGGCCTTCCGCTACCGCGGGCCCGGTGGTGAGTGGCGCACGGAATGGCAGCCTGCACAGGGCGAGCCGGCGCTGCCCGCCGCGGTGGAACTGACGCTGGAACGCCGCGGCGAAGCACCGGTGACGCTTGTGCTTGCCATGCCGCAGGGTTCTGTTCCGGACGTGCCGCCGCTCGGGGTATCCGCGGCATGATCGTGCCGGCTTCGGAGCGCGGCGCGGCGCTGCTCACCGTGTTGCTGCTGGTCGCCGTTATGGCCACCGTGGCCGCGACAGCCCTCGACCGCATCGCGATCGCGACGCGTCTCACCGGCAACGCCGCAACCGTCGCGCAGGGGCATCAATGGCTCGCAATGGCCGAGCAGCTTACGGCCACGCGGATGGAGGATCTGCTCGCAGCCGACCGCGGCAAGACGGTCGCCGGATCCTGGCTCGGCACGCCGCGCACCATCGCCCTGCCGGACGGCGGCAGGATCAGAGCGCGGGTGCGCGACGCCGGCAATTGCTTCAACCTCAATGGACTGGTCACCCGGGCGCAGGATGGCTCGCTGGTCGCCAACCAACTCGTGGTCGCGCAGTTCACTGGCTTGATGGGGCAACTCGGCATCGACAGCGGCCGGGCGGCAGGGATCGCCCAGGCGGCCGCGGACTGGATCGACAGCGACTTCATGCCCCAGCCTCAGGGGGCGGAGGACTCCGCCTACGCCGGCGGAGGCCGCCAGGCGGCGAACGCGGCGATGGCCGACGTCAGCGAGCTACGGGCGGTCGTGGGGGTCACGAACGAAGCCTATGTCGCGCTTCGGCCGTGGATCTGTGCACTGCCGGTGCACGAACCCAGCAGCCTCAACGTCAATACACTGTTGCCGGAGCAGGCGTTGCTGCTGGCCATGCTCGCGCCGCAGCAGATCGGCGTGGCCCAGGCGCGGGCCCAGCTCGCCGGGCGCCCGGTCGAGGGCTTTTCCAGCACCGTGGATTTCTGGAAGTCGGGCGCTTTCGCGGACCTGACCGTACCCCCCGAGGCGGCGAGCCAAGTCAAGCTTCGCTCCGCCTGGTTTCTCCTAGAAGCGGAAGTGGGGGGCAGGGGGCTCCAGCTGGGCCAGACGTCCCTGATTGACGCCCGGGAGAAGCGCGCCAGGGTCGTCCGCCGAGCCTATGGGGAGCTTCGGTGACGGAGCGACTCGTGATAGCGCTGCCGGCGGTTGTGGAGCCCGGGCGTGCCGACGCCCACTGGTGGCGAGTGGCCAACGGCGCCGTTCTGGAGGCCGGCGCGGACACAGGTTGGCTTGGCCACGCAGCTCCGGCGGACGGCACGGCCGGCCTGCCATTGGTGGCGCTAGCCCCCGCGGCGCTCGCAAGGCTCGTGTTCGGCGAACCCGTGGGCAGCACCGAGCGTCAGGTCGCGGCCGTGGCCCGGTCTGCGGCACTAGAGGACAGCCTCGCCGCTCCCGAGACCCTGCACGCGGTTTCCGTCGTCAAACTGCTCGGGGAAGGGCGGAACCCCGAGCTGCGCCGCACCGTCACGGCCGTGGTCGCCAACAGCGCCATGCTGGAATGGTTGGAGTGGCTGAAGGGGCATGGCGCGGATCCGGAGGCGATCGTCCCGGCGGGCTTGCTGCTGCCCCACAGCGATCGGTGGACCGCGGCGACGGTCGGCGCCGAAGCCATCGCCGGGCGCGGCGACCTCGTATTCCCGCATGAGCCGGCGCTCACCGCCGCCTTGGCGGGGGCCGAGGAGGTTGAGGAGCTGACCTCTATCGAGGTCGAACGCCGCCTTGCCCTGCTCGCCGACCTGCCCCCCCTCAACCTGCGCACCGGCCTGTTCGCACGCCGGCGGCTGTTCCTGCTGGATTGGGCGAGGGTTCGCGAGCTGGCTGCCCTGGCCGCGGCTATTCCGCTGATCGGCCTTTTGGTGGTGCTCGTCACCATTATCCGGCTGAACGCCGACAGCGATCGCCTCGAGAGCGAGGCGGCCGCGCTCGCCAGCCGGGCGCTGGGTCGGCCGGTCACGGTCGAGACGGCAGGGACTGAGGTCGAAGCCCGCCTCGCCCAGGGAAGTGGCTCCGAGTCGCCTTTCACGCCAGTGGCTGCGCTCTACCAGCAGCTGCAACTCACCCCCGGTGCGGCGGCCAGCACGCTCAGCTGGCGGGCCGACGGAACCCTCGCGACATCGCTCGCCGCGCCGCGGGCAGAGGATCTCAACCGGATCCTGATCGCTTTGCAGGGCGCCGGCTACAAGGTGACAGCCGTGCCGCGCCAGGGGCCGGACGGGCGGGCGGTGGCGGACGTCACGGTTAGGAGCGGCCCATGACCATGGCGCTCCGCAGCTGGTACCTCGAGCGCTCGCCCCGCGAACGCTGGCTGCTCGCAGCGATGCTGGCCATCGCCCTGCCGCTGCTGCTCTGGGCGCTGGTCTACCGGCCCCTGGCCGACGGCCTGGAAGCCGCCAAGCAGCGCCATGTCGCCGCGGTGCAGCGGCACGCGCTGCTGCTCGGTCAGCTCGCCCAGCTTCGCGACGGCGTTCAGCTTGTGCAGGGCGCTTCTGGAGCCGACGTCACGCTGGTGGCCGGAGAGTCCGCGGTGCGCGCCGGGCTGGCGCTCAGCGGCAACACGGCCCAGGGACCAGATGCCGCCAGCGTGGCGGTGGCCGCGGCGCCGGCGCCAGCAGCCCTGGCGTGGCTGCAACAGCTGGAAGGACAAGGCATCCGAGTGCGCGAGCTCAGCATTACCCCGCAGCCGGGCGGCACGGTGGTCGTTTCCGCCCAGCTGTCGCGGAGCGGCCGATGATCGCGCCACGTTGGCTGGTCTGGACGCTGGGCGTGGGGCTGCTCGCGCTAGTGCTGACCGTACCCTTGCGAGTGGCGTTGGGCGCGGCGGACCTCGAGCGGCTCAACCTCAGCGCCCGTCAGGTCGCCGGGACCATCTGGGACGGGCGCATCGGCGACCTGACGCTCGGCCGGCAGCTGCTCGGTACCTTTGACGTGTGGCTGGACCCCGGCGCGCTGCTGCTTGGACGGACCAAGCTGCGCTTCGACCGGCTCGACAGCCTGCAAGGACCGCTGACCGGGGCGTTGCACACGGGCGGCACTGCCGGGGTCGAGGAGCTGACCGGTCGCCTCGCCATCGGCAACCTGTTCGCGCCGGTCCCGGTGGACAGCATCGGCTTCGAGGACACCACGATCCTGTTCCAGGGCGGCAGGTGCGTCCGCGCCGACGGCCGGCTCACCGCGACCCTGGCGATACGGCTCGGCCCGCTCGATCTGGCGCGCGGTTTCGTCGGTAAAGTAACCTGCGACGGCGAGCGGGTGCGGGCCCGTCTCGCCAGCCCGAGCGGCAGCGAACTGGTGGAGTTCTACATCGGCCAGAACGGGCGCTACCGCGGGTGGCTGACGGTCCGTGACGCGCCCGCGCCGGTCGCTGCAGCGCTCGCCATCTACGGCTTCCGGCCCTCGGCGGAAGGGCTCACCCTGTCGGTCAGTAACGCGCTGTGACGGTCCTGCCAGCGTTGCTCGGGGCGGTCGCCGGCGCGATCGTCGGAAGCTACGTGGCTACCTTGTGCCTTCGCTGGCCCGGTGGAGAGAGCGCCAGCGGCGGCCGGTCGCGGTGCGACAGCTGCGGCCGGACCCTGCGCCCGGCCGAACTGATCCCGCTGCTGAGCGCCGCCTGGAGCCGCGGGCGCTGCTCCAGCTGTGGAGCGCCGATCGCGGCTTTCCACCATCGCACGGAGCTGGCGGCCGCCGGGATCGGAGCTGCCGCGCTGCTCGTTGCTCCGGATCCGGCGGGCGCGGCCGCAGCCCTGTTCGCCTGGCTGCTGCTGCCACTGGTGCTGCTCGACTGGCGCCACTTCTGGTTGCCCGACCGGCTGGTGCTGCTGCTCGCGGCCGCAGGCCTGGCGCTCGGCGGCCTGCTCGGCGTTTCGCTCGAGGAGCGCCTGGCCGGCGGCCTCGGCGGCTTCGGGCTGCTGTGGCTCCTGGCCTGGGCCTATCGCCGCCTGCGCGGGCGCGAAGGGCTGGGCGCGGGCGACCCCAAGCTGTTCGGCGCGATTGGCCTTTGGCTCGGCTGGCAGATGCTGCCGCTACTGCTGCTTGGCGCCTCTTCTCTTGGGCTTGCCGCGGCCCTGCTGTCGAGGGACCACATCCGGCCGGATCAGCGCCTGCCATTCGGTACGCTGCTCGGCGTCGCGGCGTTTGCGGTGGCGGTAGTGCAGGCACGCACCGCGACCGGCGGCGCCTGAACCGCAACGGATCAGGCTTTGACCGATTGCCAGAACGGCCCCGCCTCGCACAGCTGATCGAGGAAGGTCTCGGACGCGGCCAGATGTTCCGCTTCCTCCCCGGCCTGGGGCATCTCGCCAGCGGATATGGTCGGCGCCAGCATTCGCGCCGTCGCCAGGTCGTTCAGCTTGCCCAGCGATTCCTGCAGCTCTTCAACCGCCGCGACGAATCGCTTCTTGCGCTTGGGGCGCTCGAAGAGGTCGTTGAAGAACTCGGTCGCATAGCGCAGCTTCTTGACCTGGATCCGCAGGCGGTGACGGGACTCTTCGTCCAACTGCGCCAGCATGCCGCGGAACGGCGCGATCGTGCCCCAGAGCTTGTTGAGCCGCTTTCGCGCAAAGCCGCGGATCGGGCGCGTTGCAGCTTCGCCGGTGCGCCACGGACCAATGGCCGTCCAGGCGCTGAGATCGATCAGGAGCAGGCGGAGCCTGGCACGCTCCATCGCTCCGACAACCAGGTCATAAGCCTCTTCCCTGCGGCGCGCGGTTGTTTGCCGCTCCTCGTCTCCAATTTCGCGCTGGAGGTAAACGTCTAAGTTGCGCGCATCGCCCAGTTGCGCGGTGAACCATCTCAGTTCCTCTCGCAGCCGAGGGTATTGCTCGTCGGCGATCGCCGGGCGGAAGAAGCTGAAGGCGGCGCGAAGGCGCCGCAGCGCGACCCGAGACTGGTGCAGCGCATCGGGCGCGCGGCTGCGAACCACCAGCTCCTCGTTCAGCCGGTAGTGCTTCAGGCAGGCATGCGCGACGGACGCAAAGGCTTCGGCGATGCTCATCGCGGGTATGATGCTGACCGGGGCAGCCTTCGCGGCGCGGTCGAGGGCGCCGTCTGCTAGGGCCGCGCCGCGCTCGGCCTTGCTGAGGACGCCTAACCTGGTGGGAACCCGCTCGGCAAGGGTGCGGGCCGCCGCGACCACATCGGCGGTCTCCCCTCCCAGCAGCTCAAACTCGATCTCCGAGAAATCGAGCGAGCGCTCGTCGGCGCTCAGCCTGCCCACATCCCAGTCGACCTGCAGCTCGCTTGAACCCTGTCGCACCCGCCATGTCGTGCGTTCAACCTGCGAGCGCAGAACGGGCCTGAGCTTGCGCCCGAGCTTCTCCGCCGCGACCGGAAGCTCGACCGGCACCTCGGCGAGCTTGCCCGGCTGCAGTTCGTCGGTTGGAACATCCCACTCCCACTCGTCCCGGGTGAACAGCCCGTCGCTAGCGGCCGTGCGCTTCAACGTCTGGACGAAGCCGCTCCCGTCGCTGCGAACGCGAAGAGAGAAGCCGTTCTTGGCGAGCAGCTTCTTGGGGGTATCGTAGTATATGCTGGTCTGGAGAGCCGCCCGGCCTTCGGCGGTCGCCAACAGCGGATCGCTGCGGATCAGCGCCGACTGATCGCCGGCCAGATCCAATTTGAGTTCGATTTCCTTGCTCATGCACCAACGCCTCGAACCGTCAGCTAGGACGTAGACGCACGAGGGGCTAAGACTATCCCCGACGATGCCTGCAATACAGCTTAAGACGATCCTGGGGCGAGTAGGTCTAGCCATGCGGACTCGGGACGGAGCCACGGGCCTGCCACTGCAGACCGGGGCGCTTCCATGGCGGGTGAGCGACGGCAGGGGTCTGGAGGTGCTGCTCGTGACCAGCCGCAGATCGAGCCGCTGGCTGATCCCAAAGGGCTGGCCGATGCTGGGCAAGACGCTTGCCGCAGCTGCGGCGCAGGAAGCGTATGAGGAGGCCGGAGTTCGGGGCAGGATCGATCCGCAGCCGCTTGGCTCCTTTCGCCATCGCAAGCAGCATGAAATCCTCGGCGCGATGGAGGTCAGTATTCTTGTGCATGGCCTGGCGGTGGAGCAGGAGCTGCCCGTGTGGCCGGAGATCGGCCAACGCGATCGGCAATGGCTCAGTTTGGAGGCGGCTGCGGCCAAGGTCGAATCGGTCGCGCTTGCCGGTTTCATGACCGAGTTTGGAGCTCGCGTGTCGTCAGGGCAGCGCTGAGCGCGGCAGCTGACCTGACGGCGTCGACGCCGAAAAAAGCTCAACTTGTCAGCAACTTGTAACGCAAGTCCGCCAGCGAAGCCCCCGCTGAACTACCAACCGGAACGTCGCGCAATCAGCTCATCCGCCTAGCTGCGGCGGGCAGGCGCGTGTGCAACAGGGGCAAATTGAATGAGCGAGACCTACTTCGACCTGTCTTCGGGCGACCTCCTGCAGGACTGGAGCAATTCGGGCCAGATCACCGCCGCCGATGACTGGAGCGGCGTGCCGAGCATCGTCGGCTACCTCGGCGACGGCATGGTCGGGTCGAGCACGGGCGTGAACCCCGGCACGGTCACCGGCAGCAGCGTCTCGGTCGACGTAATCGCGAATCAAATCAACCCCAACACGCTGACCAGCGGCGGCGTGGCCGAGTTCCACCTCGCCAATCCCACGATCGCCCTGCAGGGTTCCGGCACCGCAGGCGCGCCCTACCTCGCGCTCCACCTAAACGCGGCCGGACGTCAGAACGTCACGCTGAGCTTTATGGCACGCGACATCGACGGGAGCGGCGACAATGCGGTGCAGCCGATCGCGGTTCAGTACCGGGTCGGGGCGACCGGTCCGTGGATCAACCTTCCGGCCGGCGCCATCGCCGACGCGTCCACCGGCCCAAGCTTGGCGACAGCGACGCAGGCCGTCTCCGTGACCCTGCCGCCCGAAGCCAACAACCAGGCGCAGCTGCAGGTCCGCATCCTGACCACCAATGCAGTCGGCAGCGACGAGTGGATCGGGATCGACGACATCGCGGTCACCAGCTCCCCGCAGACCACCATCAACCCGGGCACCCTGTCGATCGCCGACGCCAGCCTGGCCGAGGGCAGCTTCGGCACCGCCGACATGGTCTTTGCCGTGACCCGCAGCGGCGGCACCGACGGCGAGGTATCCGCGACTTACACGATCGGCTTGACCGACAGCGCCGGTGCCGACGATCTCGGCACGGTCGCCACCACCGGCACCGTCACTTTCGCTGCGGGCCAGTCGAGCGCAACCATCCGCGTTCCCGTTGCGGGCGATACCGTCGCCGAGGCGAACGAGAGCTTCGCTGTGACGCTCTCGGCGCCGACCGGAGGAGCGGCTCTCGGCGACGCAACCGCCACCGGCACCATCGTCAACGACGACCTGCCGCCCCCCACCAACGTGTTCGTCAACGAGATCAACTACGATCCCGAAGGCTCGGACACCGGCGAGTTCGTCGAGGTCGCGGGTCTTGCCGGCACCGATCTCACCGGCTGGTCGCTGGTGCTCTACAACGGCAACGGCGGCGCGCCCTACGGCACCTATGCCTTAAGCGGGACCCTGGCCGACGCGGCCAACGGGTTCGGCTTCGCCAGCATCGCGCTGCCCGCCAACGGCCTCCAGAACGGCGCGCCCGATGGCGTCGCGCTGGTCGACAATCACGGCCGGGTAATTCAGTTCCTGAGCTACGAGGGCAGCTTCACCGCCGTGGGAGGACCGGCCGCCGGGATGACCTCGACCGACATCGGACGGTTCCAGACCAACGCGCCGGCGGGCACCAGCTTGCAGCTGGTCGGCACCGGCTCCAGCGCCGCCGATTTCGCCTGGGCCTATGATGTCGCGTCCACCGCGGGCGGGGCGAACACCGGACAGAGCTTCCTCGCGGGCCACGACCAGGGCCAGATCAGGATCCTCGATGCGGGGACGGTGGAGGGCACCGGAGGCCCCACGCTCCTGACCTTCACCCTGCACCGCTCGGGCGGGTTCGCGACCGAAGCCAGCGTTGATTATACGCTGGCGTTCGACGGCGGCGCCGATCTCGCGGACCTCGCCGCGGGTGCTGCCACCAGCGGGACCGTGACCTTCGCGGCGGGCGTGTTCAGCCAGACGATCAGTGTCCCTGTGGCGGCCGACTCGATCGGTGAAGGCAATGAAGCGTTCACCGTCAAGCTCGGCAACCCGGTGGGCAACGCCGTGGTCGTCGATGGAAGCGCGCGCGGCCTGATCCTGAACGACGATCCGGTCGAGCGGACGATAATGGCTATCCAGGGCGAAGGCCATGAGTCGGCCTACGTCGGCCAGCCGGTGATCACGGCGGGCATCGTCACAGCGGTCGATACGAACGGCTTCTACCTGCAGGATCCCGAAGGCGACGGCAACGCGCGCACGTCCGACGGGCTGTTCGTCTTCACCGGCACGGCGCCATCGGTCGCGCTTGGCGACGGCGTCCGACTCACGGGTCTTGTCGGCGAGTATAAGCCAAGCGCCACCGGCCTGTCGGTCACACAGGTCGCGGCGAGCGCGGTCGAGGTTCTGTCTAGCGGCAATGCGCTTGCTGCCGCTACCGTGATCGAGAACGGCGGACTGCTTCCGCCGACCGAAGCGATCGACAGCGACGGCCTGACGGTCTTCAACCCGGAGATCGACGGCATCGACTTCTGGGAGTCGCTCGAGGGCATGCGCGTCACGTTGGATACGCCGGTCGCGGTGTCCAACAGCAGCGCCTTTGGCGAGACAGACATCGTTGCATCGCTCGGTGCTGGAGCGACGGGCATCAACGCGCGCGGCGGAATCACGATCAGCCCGGACGACTACAATCCGGAGCGGATCCAGCTCGACGATCGATTGGCCACCCAGCCGGTGCTGTCGGTCGGCGACCAGCTGGCGGACGTCACCGGTGTGATCGGCTACAGCTTCGACCGCTACGAGCTGCTTGCCACTGGCACCGCGACGGTCGCCTCCGACAACACGCCGGTGGACGAGGTCACCACGTTGCGCGGCGATGCCAACCACGTCACGGTCGCGACTTACAATCTGGAGAACCTCGATCCGGGCGACGGCAAGTACGACCTGCTGGCCAACGACATCGTCTACAGCCTGCGCGCGCCGGACATCATCGGGGTGCAGGAGATCCAGGATGCGGACGGCGCGGGCGGGGGCAGCAACCTCTCCGGCACGGTCACCGCGCAGGGGCTGATCGACGCCATCTACGCGGAAAGCGGCATTCGCTATACCTATGTGGAGGTCGCGCCGAGCAGCGCTGGAACGACCGGCGGGGAGCCCGGCGGCAACATCCGCAACGGCTACCTATACCGCGACGATCGGGTCGACCTGGTGAACGGCAGCTTGAGCCTCCTCACCGATGCTGCCTTCAATGGTTCGCGCAAGCCGCTGGTCGCGACCTGGTCGTTCAACGATCAGCAGTTCACCACGATCAACGTGCACTTCACCTCGCGCGGTGGGTCCGATCCGCTGATGGGGGATGCTCAGCCCCCGCGTAACGCAGGCGATGCGGCACGCGCTGCGCAGGCGGGTGCGGTCAACGACTATGTGTCCGACATCCTGGCTCGGGACGCTTCGCAGCAGTTCGTGCTGCTGGGCGATTGGAACGGCTTCTACTTCGAAGAAGCGCAGACCCAGCTGACCGAAGGCGGCGTGTTCACCAACCTTGCGACCTTGCTGCCAGAGGAGGAACGCTACAGCTATCTGTTCGACGGCAATGCCCAGTTGCTCGACAACGTGCTGGTGACGGGCGGGCTGCTGCCGGGCGCGTTTTACGACGCGGTGCATCTCAATGCGGAGTTCACCGGCACCCGGCCGACCGACCATGATCCGCAGGTCGCCATGCTGCGGGTCGCGGTCACGCCGCACGACGTGGTGCTGGCGGGCGGCGCGGTGGACGAGAACCTGCCGGCCGGCACGGTCGTGGGCACCCTGTCGGCGACCGATACGGCGGGCGACGTCCTCTCCTACACGCTGGTCGACGAGGCCGACGGTCGCTTCGCCGTCGATGCCCGGACGGGCGCGGTCACCACTGCCGGGCCCTTGAACTTCGAGGACACCGCCACCTACACGCTGCAGGTGCGCGTCACCGACGCCGCCGGCCTGTCATCGCAGAACGCGGTCACGGTGAGTGTGGGCGACCTGAACGAGGCTCCCGCAGCGGCGAACGATGCAGCCTCGGTGGACGAGGATGCGGCCAGCACGAACCTGTGGGCGCAGCTGCTCGGCAACGACCGCGACGTGGATGCGGGCGACAGCCTGTCCATCGCCGGGGTGGATACGGGCGCGACCTTGGGCACGGTCATCTTCGATCCGGCGACCCAGTCGCTGCGCTACCTCGCCGACGATGATCTGTTCGACGCGCTCGCCCCGGGCGCAACTGCGACCGACAGCTTCAGCTATACCGTGCGGGACGCGGCGGGCCTGACGAGCACCGCGAGCGTCGCGGTGACGGTAACGGGCATCGCCGATGGCATCACCCGCGCCGGGGGCAGCGGCAACGATCAGCTGAGCGGCACCGGCGGCGAGGACCGGCTGACGGGCGGCAACGGTAACGACCGGCTGCTCGGCTTCGACGGTCATGACGGGCTTGACGGCGACAGCGGCAACGATCTGCTCGAGGGCGGCAGCGGCAACGACGTGTTGTTCGGCGGCAGCGGCAACGACCTGCTGGTCGGAGGCGCGGGGGCCGACACCTTCATCCTGGGCGCACGCGCGGGCGAGGACGTGATCCGCGACTTCGACCGGTCAGCGGACACCCTGTCGTTGACGGGCACGGCCATCCGCTCCTCCCGGACGGGTGACGCGAACGGCGACGGTGTGACCGATCTCACCTTGTCGCTGTCGGGCGGCGGAAGCGTCACGCTGCTCGGCATCGGGTCGGTCGACGAGCTGCGCTTGGCCAGCACCACCCAAGCGGCTTCGACCCAGCTGGCGGCAAGCTGGAGCCTGGCGCCAGACACAAGCTTGACGCAGCTCGATCTGAGTTCCCACGTCACGAGCAACATCGGCCTGCTGGTCGCTTAGCTGCCGCGCGAGAAAGGCACGGCTGGCGCGGTTTCCACAAAGGGGCTGCGCCTGCCTTGCGCGGCACGGACGGACCTTCGCTCACCGGCCAACTCCAGGGCAGCCAACTGAAGCACGGCCAGCGCGGCTTCAATGCTTACGGACGGGATGCGAACGTTCGTCTCCCGTTCCATATTGTTGGTTGCCCGGTCCGCTAAACGAAGGTCGGCTGCACAGGCTGGTCGCCCATAAGCGGCAAGTCAGCTTACGGCCACTATCAGTCGTTCAACCGACCGGCTTGAATGTCCGCTTTCCACCCAAAGCGGACATTAGCGCTCATGCCTTAAAGATCGTGACTGCGGCGATCGCCAAGAGAAAGAAGATAAGACCCATCAATCCGGCCAGGAACGTGGCACCGATGGTGAGCCAGAACCCTGTGGGGTGGACCTGCCGAGCAAAGTTTCTTCGAGTGCCCCTCGCAACACCGTTGCGGTATTCTCTAAGCGCGGCTCGTGGACAGTGGATCATCAGCCATCCCGCAAACGCGCCGATGAGTGCCCAGAGGATACTGTTGCTCACAACACGTAAGCTCGCCGAGCGCGGCCCCACCGTCAATGTTTCCCCTCGCTGACCATTGGGACATCGAAGCAGGATGTCCGCTTTCCACCCAATGCCGACATTCGCCGGCTAGAGGTCCAGCGCCTCCGATAGCTCCAGCGCATCATCGACTTCCACACCCAGATACCTGACTGTGCTCTCCAGCTTCGTGTGGCCGAGCAGCAGCTGGCAGGCGCGCAGGTTGCCGGTCTTCTTGTAGAGGAGCGACACCTTCGTTCTTCGCATGCTGTGCGTTCCGTAGGCGGCCGGATCTAGGCCCAGCAAAGTGACCCACCTATCCACCAGCCGCGCATACTGACGGGTGCTCAAGTGAGCTCCCTTCTTGCTCCGGCTCGGGAACAGCCAGTCGTCGCCAGTCAGCTCCTTCTCGCTGATCCACGCTCCGATCGAGCGCCGGGTTTGCTCGGTGATCTCGAATTGCACCGGTCGACCGGTCTTTCGCTGGAGGATCATCGCGCGGCTGCGAACGCGATCACCGGATGCCACGTCGGATACCTTCAGAGCGACCAGGTCACAGCCGCGCAGCTTGCTGTCCAAGGCAAGGTCGAAGAGCGCCAGATCTCGCAGACGCTGCTCCACCTGAAGGCGTATGCGGATGCCCCAGACCTGAACCGGCTTCA
>NZ_CADCVZ010000050.1 GCF_902806265.1 uncultured Sphingomonas sp.
ATGCACCGCCGCCGCGCCCGGTTCCGCCCTACTGGTCCAGGAAGGACCGCATCTTCCGGCTGCGGCTCGGATGCTTGAGCTTGCGCAGGGCCTTGGCCTCGATCTGCCGGATGCGCTCGCGGGTGACGCTGAACTGCTGTCCCACCTCTTCCAGCGTGTGGTCAGTGTTCATGCCGATGCCGAAGCGCATGCGTAGCACGCGCTCCTCGCGTGGCGTCAGTGAGGCCAGGACCCGGGTAACGGTTTCCTTGAGGTTCGACTGGATCGCCGCATCGACCGGGATGACCGCGTTCTTGTCCTCGATGAAGTCGCCGAGGTGGCTGTCTTCCTCGTCGCCGATGGGGGTCTCGAGGCTGATCGGCTCCTTGGCGATCTTGAGGACCTTGCGGACCTTTTCGAGCGGCATGGATAGGCGCTCGGCCAGCTCCTCGGGGGTCGCCTCGCGGCCGGTCTCGTGGAGGAACTGACGGCTGGTGCGGACCAGCTTGTTGATCGTTTCGATCATATGCACCGGGATGCGGATGGTCCGCGCCTGGTCGGCGATCGAGCGGGTGATCGCCTGCCGGATCCACCAGGTGGCATAGGTCGAGAATTTGTAGCCGCGGCGATACTCGAACTTGTCGACCGCCTTCATCAGACCGATGTTGCCCTCCTGGATCAGGTCCAGGAACTGCAGCCCGCGGTTGGTGTATTTCTTGGCAATGGAGATGACGAGGCGGAGGTTGGCTTCGACCATCTCCTTCTTGGCGATGCGCGCCTCGCGCTCGGCCTTTTGGACTTGGTTCACGATCTTGCGGAACTCGGCCAGGTTCATGCCGGTGGCCTGCGCGATCTCGCCCATCTCGGTGCGGATGCGGTCCACCGTGTCGCGCTCGGCGGCGGCAAAGGCGGCGAACTTCTTGTCGAGCTTGGCCACGCGGTCGAGCCAGCTGTCGTCGAGCTCCGAACCCATGTAGCTGTCGAGGAACGCCTTGCGCGGCACGCGGTGGCGCTCGGCCAAGCGCAGCATCTGCCCGCCGAGCGCGGTCAGGCGCCGGTTGTAACTGTATAGCTGCTCGACCAGGAACTCGATCTTGGAGCCGTGGAACTGAACGCTCTCCACCTCGGCGGTGAGCTGTTCCGAGAGCCTCTGGTACTTCTTCTCGTCCGTTGGTGCGAAATCGCGGCCGCCGCCCATGGCGGTGAGGCGCGCTTCCTGAAGCTTGGAGAACTTGCGATACAGATCGGTGATGGAGGCGAACTTCTCCAGCGCCTGCGGCTTGAGCTGCTCCTCCATCTGGGCGAGGCTGAGGGTGTTGTCCTCTTCCTCTTCCTCGGCCGGCTTGGGGGCGCGGCGTTCGACCATGTCGTCGTCGTCATCGTCGGCGGCGGCCGCGGGCTCGTCCGCGGGCTCCTCGTCTTCCTTGATGGTCGGACCGGCAAGCGAGGCGCTGATCTCGCCTTCGCCTTCCTCGCCTTCTTCGCTCGCGTTGATCTGCTCGGCCGTCGGCCCCTTGGACAGCATCGCCTCAAGGTCGAGGATCTCGCGTAGCTGCATGCGGCCCTCGTTGAGGGCGTTCGACCAGCTGATGATCGCGTTGAAGGTGATCGGGCTCTCGCACAGACCCCAGATCATGGTGTCACGGCCGGCCTCGATGCGCTTGGCGATGGCGATCTCGCCCTCGCGGGAGAGCAGTTCCACCGCACCCATCTCGCGCAGGTACATGCGGACCGGGTCATCGGTGCGGTCGACCGCTTCCTTCTTGGTTGCCGCCGCAGGGCGCGGGCCGCCGTCGTCGAGCGGATCGACGTCTTCCTCGTCGTCGTCCGCCGCGGCCTGTTGCTTCGCAGCCTCGCCGTCCTCGTCGTCGCCGACGTCTTCGTTCTCGACGACCTGCACGCCCATCTCGTTGAGCGCCGACATGACGTCTTCGATCTGGTCGGGCGACATCTGGTCGGAGGGCAGCGCCTCGTTGAGTTCGTCGACCGTGATGATCCCACGCTTCTTCGCGCGAGCGATCATCCGCTTGATCGACGCGTCGTTGAGGTCCAGGAGGGGAGCGTCGCCGCTCTCGGTTGTTTCGGTTTCGGTTGCTTCGGTCTTCGCCATGTTGCGCTGCGCTTAGTCGGTGGCGGTCAATTTCGCCAGCCGTTCGTTTGTTTCATTCTGTGCGGCGTGCAGCCGCAGCTGCTCGTCGAACGCTCGTTCGTCTCCGTTCTTCAACCGTTCCGTCGCATGTGCCAGCGCCGCGGCGATCTCCCGCTGCGCGCTCAGCGTCTCGATGGCAACGCCCAAGTCGCGCTGGGCGCGCTGCGGGTCGCTGTCGGGCCGGCTGAAGGTGAAGCCCATGCCGCCGCCGCGCGTCCCCTGATCCAGGTGAGTTGCTGCTCCGGCATCTCGCAATATGGTGGCGACCCTTTCCCTATCAAGCGCTTGTCCATCCATGGCTGCGTCGAGCAGCAGGTCGCGGACGCGGGAAGCGTTGCGGTCGGCGAAGGAAAAGGCGGCCAGCGCCTCCGCGTGCCCGGCGATCGCTTCGGGGTAGAGGGCAAGGCCGGCCAGGATCGCGCGGGCGGTTGGGCGGTCGATGCCCTGCTGCCCGATCGTCCTGGCGGCCGCGCTGGCGGGGGGCGGAGGCGGGACGAAGCCGCGGCCTTTGACCCATTGGCCGCGCTGCTGGGGACGAACAGGCGGGCGGCCGCGAACGGTGAGCGCGTCGAAGCGGGACAGCCATTCCTCGCGGTAGAGGAGCGACAAGGAGCGGTCGGCGATGGCGGCGGCATGCTGGAGGAGGCGCTGCTTGAGGCCGGCTCGTTCCTCCGGGGTAGCGAGGGGCGTAGCCTCCTGCTCGTGTCGCCACAGCCGGTCCACCAGCGGCTGGGGGCTTTCGAGCAGCGCTTCCAAGGCGTCGCGGCCGCCCGAGCGGACCAGATCGTCAGGGTCCTGCCCAGCTGGCAGCGCGACGAAGCGCAAGGTCCGCTCGGGCGCGAGGTGGGGGAGGGCACGCAGAGCAGCACGGACCGCCGCTTTCTGTCCCGCGGTATCGCCGTCAAAGCACAGGATCGGCGCGGGGTCGAGGCGCCAGAGTCGTTCCAATTGCGCTTCGGTGAGCGCTGTACCGTTGGGCGCGACCGCCTCGGCGAAACCGGCCTGGTCGAGGGCGATCACGTCCATATAGCCTTCGACCACGATCACCCGCTTGGCCTGGCGCGAGGCCGGGCCGGCGCGGTCGATGTTGTAGAGGGTGCGACCCTTGTCGAAGAGCACGGTCTCGGGCGAGTTGAGGTATTTGGGCTCGCCCGGCCCGAGCAGGCGGCCGCCGAACGCGATCACCCGGCTGCGATTGTCGCGGATTGGGATCATCAGGCGGTCGCGAAAGCGGTCGTAGGTGTCGCCACCATCATCGGGGCGGATGAGCATGCCGGTATCGACGAGCTTGTCCTCGCCTTGGCTTGCCAGCGCCCGCTTGAGGTTGGTTCGACCAGCGGGAGCGAGCCCGAGGCCGAAGCGCTGCACCGTCAGCGGCTTGATGCCGCGTCCCTGCAGATAGTCGCGGGCAGCCACGCCCTCCGAACCGCCCAACTGCTCGGCGAACCAGTGCTGCGCCGCCGCCATGACGTCGGTGAGATCGGTGCTGCGCTCCGCCCGCTCGCGCGACCGCGGGTCCGGCGCGGGTACCTCCATCCCGGCCTTGGCCGCGAGCTCCTTCACCGCATCCATGAACGGCAGGCCCCGTGCATCGGTCAGGAAGCGGATCGCATCGCCATGCGCCTGACAGCCGAAGCAATGGTAGAAGCCCTTGTCGTCGTTAACTGTGAAGCTGGGCGTCTTTTCGTTGTGGAAAGGGCAGCACGCCTTCCACTCGCGCCCGGCCTTGGTGAGTTTGACGTCTGGCGCGATGACGGCCGAGAGGAGAGTGCGGGCTCGCAGCTCGTCGAGGAAGGCGGGACTCAGCGTCATCGCAGGTCAGGCTAACCCGCGAGGGCGGCCTTCACTAGAGCGCTCGCCCGCGCCGGCTCGATGCTGCTGGCGTGGCGTTCCTTTACCAGCGCCATGACCCGGCTCATGTCCTTCATGCTGGCCGCGCCCGTTTCCGCGACGATCGCCTGCACTGCGGCGCGGGCCTCGTCCTTGCTTAGCTGCTGGGGCAGGAAGCGCTCGATCACCGCGATCTCCGCTTCCTCCGTCGCGGCCAGCTCCTCACGCCCTCCCTTGCGATAGAGCTCGACCGACTCGCGGCGCTGCTTGATCATCTTCTGGAGGACTTCGGTGACCAGCGCGTCGTCGTCCGCAGGGGCCTTGCCGGTCCGCGCTTCTATGTCGCGATTCTTGATGGCCGACTGGATTAGGCGGATGGTGCCGGTGCCGGCCTTGTCGCCGCCCTTCATCGCGGTCACCAGCGCAGCCTTGATGTGGTCTCGAATCATCGTTCCGTCTCTGCCGGGAAACCGCCAGACCTAACCGCGAGTGGCCGGCCTGACCAGCCGTTGACCCGGGCCCCGCAAGCCCCTAGCCGGGACCCTTAGCGACATCGCCGCAACCGCCCGCAGGAGCCTCTCACCGATGGCCACTCCAACGACCTCGCCTGCGCCTCCACCGGGCGCGACGGGAGTCGTGGTGTTTGCCGACGGCCGGGTCGCCTGGGGGCAGGGGTTCGGGGCCGAGGGCGAGGCGGTGGGCGAACTGTGCTTCAACACCGCGATGACCGGCTACCAGGAGGTGATGACCGACCCCTCCTACGCGCGGCAAGTGGTGTGCTTCACCTTTCCGCACATCGGCAACGTCGGCGCGAACGACGAGGACGTGGAGGCGGCCGATCCGCATGCGCTGGGGTGCATCGTGCGCGAAGCGGTCACTTCGCCGTCGAACTTTCGGTCGAAGGTGGACTTTCCCGAATGGATGGCGCGGCATGGGCGGATCGGGATCGCGGGGCTGGACACGCGGGCGCTGACGCGGCTGGTGCGGCGGGAAGGGCCGCCGACGGTGGTGATCGCGCATCAGGCGCACGGGCGGTTCGACCTGCCCGCGCTGCAGCGGATGGCGCGGGAATGGCCTGGGCTGGAGGGCATGGACCTAGCCAAGGAGGTCAGCCGCGAGCAGCTGGAGGTCTGGAGCGGAGGCAAGTGGTGCCTGGAGTTGGGCTATGACGAGGAAGGCTCACCTTCCGCCGACAGCCGCCCCCACGTCGTCGCCATCGATTACGGCTCCAAGCGCAACATCTTCCGCAACCTGGTCGAGGCCGGGGCGCGGGTCACGATCCTGCCGGCGACCGCCTCGTTCGAGGAGGTGATGGCCCATGAGCCCGACGGCTTCTTCCTGTCGAACGGCCCGGGCGATCCGGCGGCAACTGGGGAGTATGCCATTCCGGTGATCCGGCAGATTCTGGATACGCAGCTCCCGCTGTTCGGCATCTGCCTCGGCCACCAGCTGCTCGCGCTGGCGGTCGGTGGCCAGACGAGCAAGATGTTCCAAGGCCACCGCGGCGCCAACCACCCGGTTAAGCGGCTGGCCGATGGCGCGGTCGAGATCACCAGCATGAACCACGGCTTCGCGGTCTCGCGCGAGCTGCCGGCGGGCGTGCGCGAGACGCATGTGTCGCTATTCGACGGCAGCAACTGCGGCATCGAGTTGCTCGACCGGCCGGCCTTCAGCGTCCAGTATCACCCCGAGGCAAGCCCAGGGCCGCAGGATAGCTTCTATCTGTTTGAGCGGTTTGTGGGGATGATGCGGTGACCCGTGCTGCGCATGAACGGTATGGCGACCTGATGTTCCGCATCCGTCAGCGCTTTGAATTGGCTCGAACCGTGCAGGTCGATGGCAAGGGTTCCTTCACGCGTTCCGAGGTGATTGCATTCCAGCTGAGGAAAATCATCGAAGGAACTGCTTTTGGCTGCTTAATAGCGATTGATCATGGCCTTAAGCATGTTCCGAGGGATGCTGTTGGGCAGTGGGCAGCTGACCAGATCTTTCGCAGCTTAGCCAAGAAGAACATGAAAACGGTGCCGAGCCCTAGCATCATACGAAAGGCTACGGAGGAAGAGCAAGCAGCCCACCAGGCGACGATAGTCGTCCAGGGAACGCCAAGCGTGCGCCTCACAGCCGAGGAACTCATCGACATATACCAGCGTACACATATCTGGCTGCACGAACTCAACCCATTCGTCAGAACCCCGGAGGACCTTCTAAATGTCCAAGAGAATGTTCTATGGGATGACCTTGATCGCGTGTGGCGCTTCCTGGAACGTCACTTCATTAGCATCCGAGGAGAGGGTTTCTTCTGTACCTTGAAGGATAAGGTCGATGAGCAGGTAAAGGTTCTACCTCTGACCAAGGT
>NZ_CADCVZ010000051.1 GCF_902806265.1 uncultured Sphingomonas sp.
TCCGGCGCCAGCGTCAACAGCTTCTTTGGCATCGCCACCATGGTGATCTCCATCCCGACAGGAGCGAAGATTTTCAACTGGCTGTTCACCATGTACCGCGGCTCGATTCGCTACGAGCTGCCGATGATGTGGGTGGTCGCCTTCATCCTGACCTTCACGGTCGGCGGGATGACGGGCGTGCTGCTGGCGGTGCCGCCGGCCGACTTCGTGCTGCACAATTCGCTGTTCCTGGTGGCGCACTTCCATAACGTGATCATCGGCGGCGTGCTGTTCGGCTTGTTTGCGGGCATTGAGTACTGGTTCCCCAAGGCGTTTGGCTTCAAGCTCGACAAGAAGTGGGGCCTGGTTCATTTCTGGGGCTGGGTGATCGGCTATTGGGTCGCCTGGACGCCGATCTACATCGTCGGGCTGATGGGCACGACCCGCCGCATGCGGCAGTTCGACGACCCCACGCTGCAGCCCTTCTTCGTCATCGCGGCGATCGGCGCGGGCATCATTCTCATCGGAATCATCGGCTTCCTGATCGGGCTGGTGGTGAGCATTCGCAACCGCGAGCAGCTGAAGGACACCACCGGCGATCCGTGGGACGGCCGTACGCTGGAGTGGGCGACCACCTCGCCCCCGCCGCCGTACAACTTCGCCTTCACCCCGGTCGTGCACGACCTTGATGCCTGGTACGACATGAAGAGCCGCGCCTACCGGCATCCCAAGGGCGGCTTCCGGCCGATCCACATGCCCAAGAACACGGGCGTCGGGGTGATCCTGGCGGGGCTGTCGACGGTGCTGGGCTTCGCCATGGTATGGTACATGTGGTGGCTGGCGGCGCTGGCCTTCGGCGGGCTGCTGGCGGTCGCGATCGGGCACACCTTTAACTACAACCGGGACTATCACATCCCGGCCGAGGAGGTGGAGCGGTTCGAGGCGCGACGGAATAGCTTCACCCCGGCACCCACGCCCTCGGGCGCTGCGCCCGGGGCGGCCCAGCCGGTAGGGGCCTGAGCGATGGCGGACGCGCTCGACCGGCAGGCCCAAGCGGAAGCGGCGGCGAGCCCGACCTGGCACCTGGCACAGGATGACCACGGCCACGGTCACGGAAGCCCGACCATCCTGGGCTTCTGGATCTACCTGATGAGCGACGCGCTGCTTTTCGCCGCGCTATTCGCGACCTATGGCGTGCTCAGCACCAGCTACGCCGGCGGGCCGACCCCGCGGGAGCTGTTCGACCTGCCGCTGGTGGCGCTCAACACCGCCATTCTGCTGGTGTCGTCGATCACCTACGGCTTCGCCATGCTGGCGATGGAACGCGGCGCGCTGCGCGGCACGCAGCTGTGGCTGCTGGTCACCGGGCTGTTCGGCGTCGCCTTCGTGGGCGTCGAGCTCTACGAGTTCAGCCACCTGATCGCGGAAGGGGCGACGCCGCAGCGCAGCGGCTTCCTGTCGGGCTTCTTCACCCTGGTCGCCACGCACGGGCTGCACGTCACGGTCGGGATCGTCTGGATCCTGGTCATGCTGGTGCAGCTGCAGCAGCGCGGCCTGCACCTCGACAACAAGCGCAGCCTGCTGTGCCTGTCGATGTTCTGGCATTTCCTGGACGTCATCTGGATCGGCGTCTTTACCTTCGTCTACCTGCTTGGGATGCTGCGATGAGTTCGACGAACGCCACCGTTCACCAGGGCGAGGCGCACGACGCCGCGCTGCACGAACATGGCGACACGCACGGCCACGGCAGCAAGCGCAGCTACCTCATTGGCTTCGGCCTGTCGGCGGTGCTGACCGCCATTCCGTTCTGGATGGTCATGACCGGGTCGTTCAGCCCCGGCGTGACTGCCGCGACCGTGATCGTGCTGGCAGTGGTGCAGATCCTGGTGCACACCGTCTGCTTCCTCCACGTCAACACGCAGGCGGAGGGCGGCTGGACGCTGATCGCCTATGTGTTCACCGGCGTTATCGTGCTGATCACCATCCTGGGGTCGTTGTGGATCATGTACCACCTCAACACCAACATGATGCCGGGCATGATGACGGGCGAGGTCAGCAACACGCCGTGAGCGCCGGCGGGGTCAGGCGCTGGTTCCTGCCTGCGCTCTGCCTGGTCTTGGCGCTGCTGTTCACCGCGCTAGGCGTATGGCAGCTCGAGCGGCGCGCGTGGAAGCTCGACCTGATCGAGCGGGTGGACGCCCGGGTGATTGCGCCGCCGCAGCCGGTACCGCCGCGTGGCGCGTGGGGCAGCCTTGATCCGCGCAAAGCCGAGTACCGGCGAGTGCGGGCAATGGGCGAGTTCCTGCACGACCGCGAGACGCTGGTGGACGCACTGACCGAGCGGGGCGCGGGCGCGTGGGTGCTCACGCCGTTGCGCACGCTGCAGGGCACGATCCTGGTCAACCGCGGCTTCGTGCCGCCGGACCGCCGGGCCCCGAAGACCCGTGCTGCGGCGCAGCCCCTAGGCGAGGTGACGGTGACCGGGCTGCTGCGCGTCACCGAGCCCAACGGCCGCGTCCTTCGCGCCAACCGACCCGCCGAGAACCGCTGGTACTCGCGCGACGTTCAGGCGATCGCCCGCGCCCGCGACCTGGGGCAGGTTGCGCCCTTCTTCATCGACGCGGACGCTAAGGCCAACCCGGGCGGCTATCCGGTGGGCGGGCTGACGGTGATCAGCTTCCGTAACACGCACCTCATCTACGCGCTGACCTGGTTCGGGCTGGCTGCCCTGTCGGTCGTCGGCCTGTTCCTGCTGCTGAAACCGGCGCACAAGCCCGGCTGATGGACGCCCCGCTCCTCGCCCTGACGCGCCCGCCGTCCGGCGGGCTGCCCGGCCGCCCGCCCAACGAGGCCTCGGCGGAGAACATGCGGCAGCTGATCCAGCTGCGCTGGCTGGCGGTGGCGGGCCAGCTGGTGGCCATCCTGCTGGCGCATTTCGGGCTGAGCGTCCCCCTGCCACTCGGTCCCATGCTGGGCGTGGTCGCGCTGCTGGCGCTGGCCAACCTGCTGTTCACCGCGACGCTGCGCCGCCACTGGATCGTGCCGGGCGAGCTGCTGCTGGCGCTTCTGCTCGACATGACGGCGCTGACCACGCAGCTGTACCTGAGCGGCGGGGCGACCAACCCGTTCGTCTCACTCTACTTGCTGCAGGTGGTGCTGGGCGCGATCCTGCTCAGCCCATGGATGGTGTGGCTGCTGGTGGCGGTGACCGTCGCCGCCTACGCCTTCCTGGCCGACCATCACCTGCCCCTGCGCTTCCCCCCGACCTTCTGGGACTATCCCGCGGACCTGTCGCTGATCGGCCAGTGGGTCAGCTTCGCCATGGTCGCCACCCTGCTGGTGCTGTTTATCACCCGCATCAGCCGCAACCTTCGCGCCCGTGACGCCTATGTCGCGGAGCTCGGCCAGCGCGCGGCGGAGGAGGACGGCATAGTCCGCATGGGCCTGTTCGCCAGCGGCGCCGCGCACGAGCTTGGCACTCCCCTCTCCTCCCTGTCCGTGCTCGTCGCCGACTGGCAGCGCGACCTGGCCTTTGCCGGCAATCCGCAGCTCGCCGAGGAGCTGGCCGACGCGCAAGGAGAGCTCGTGCGCTGCAAGGAGATCGTGTCCAACATCCTCCATTCCGCTGGCCAGGCGCGCGGCGAAGCCATGGCGTCGGTGCGGGTGGAAGCCTTGCTGGACGAGATCGTGGACGCGTGGCGCTCGTCCCACGGGGCGATCCCTCTCGACTATCGGAGCGAGCGGCTCGACGGCGCTACCGTGGCGGCCGAGCCCGCCTTGCGGCAGGCGATCTGGAGCCTGTTGGAGAATGCGGCGGACGCCTCAATGGACGGGATCGCCCTGTCGGCGGAAGTCGCCGGCGACCGGCTGACGATCGCGGTCTTGGATGCGGGACCGGGCTTCTCGGAAGCGCAGCTGGCGAAGGTCGGGCAGCTGTATCAGTCGAGCAAGGGCGCTGGCCACGGCCTCGGCTTATTTCTCGCGAGCAACGTCGCTCGGCGGCTGGGCGGAACGCTTGAAGCGACCAATCGTCCGGGAGGAGGCGCGATCGTGCGACTCCTGCTGCCGCTCGCATCGTCGCGGACGTACGGGGAGAGCTGAGGTGGAGCCGGCTGAGCCCAAGCACTTGGTGATCGTGGAAGACGACGCCACTTTCGCGCGGACCCTGTGCCGCTCGTTCGAGCGGCGCGGCTACCGCGCGCAGGTCGCCGCCAGTCCGGAGGAACTCGACCGCCTGCTCGAGGGCGAGCGCCCCGACTATGCGGTGGTGGACCTAAAGCTGGGCACCGGCTCCGGCCTGCCGTGCGTGCGCACCCTGCACGAACTCAACCCGGCGATGCGGATCGTGGTCCTGACCGGCTATGCCAGCATCGGCACGGCGGTGGAAGCGATCAAGCTGGGGGCGTCGCACTATCTGCCCAAGCCGTCCAACACCGACGACATAGAGGCGGCGTTCGGCCGGGCCGAGGGCGACGAAGCCGTTCCGATCACCAACCAGCCGACCTCCATCAAGACGTTGGAATGGGAGCACATCAACGAAACGCTGGCGGACACCGGCTTCAACATCTCGGAGACGGCGCGGCGGCTGGGAATGCACCGGCGGACGCTCGCCCGGAAGCTGGAGAAGCGGCCAGTCAGGTAGGCACGTCCGGCCTACGTTCGGCGGGTACCAACGGCCGAGTAGCGCGGTCGGATCGCGGCCACTGCGGAGCGGAACTCGAGCGAAGCCGTTGGCCGATCATGCTCGAACAGGCGGGGGTCGGCCGCCAGGAGGTCCCGCAGGCGGTGCGCCAGCGGGCGGAGGGGCGCCCGGTCGAGCCGGTACGCGGTGCTGAGGCGCGGTTCGAACAGCCGCTCCCGCAGTCGGAGCGCGGCGCGCCTAGCGAGCGGGAGATCGGCTAGGAAGTGGCCGGGGTTGCCCCTTGTGTTCGGCTGCGCCTCATCGTCGCGAAAGAGCAGCATGCTGGCCGCCTTCTTGGTCATGCCGAAAGCGCTTCGCGGAACGCCGGCTTCCTCGGCGATGCGTCGAGGGATCGGCCGGTCGTAGCCGCCGCCGACCGCCCAGGGCGCCATCTCCGCGCCGTTGCTTATCGCCGCGATCTCCGCGTGCCGAAGCGCGCCGATGAACGGCACGGGCAGGTGAATGAAGCCGGTGCGGAGCCGGAACTCCCCCATGCTCGACCCACTGATGTCGCCGCGCCCCAGCACCACGTTCGGCTTCGCGTCGCGCGACCAGATCTTGTCGCCATGGAAGCCGGTCAGCAGCACCGATCCTGCGACCGCCGAATCGAAGGCGGAGTAGATGACGTCCTCCCCGCCCATGCCGGTGGCAACGAACTCGGCCATCTGCTCCGGCGTGGCGCGAGCGATGCGCTCGAACGGCTGCAGCTCCACGCCGAGCAGCGCGGCGATCTCCGCGCCGCTATCGTCCACCCCGCCCCGCGCGGTGGTCAGCGTCACCGCCCGGTCGCACCCCAGCTCGCGGGCGAGCACCAGGCAGGCGGTGGAGTCATAGCCGGAGGAACAGGTGCTGACTGGGCGATAGCGGCGCCGGCGGGCGGCATCGGCAGCGTTCAAGAAGATTGCCGCGAGCTCGCTGCGCAAGCTGTCGCGATAAGCCTGGAAGGTGGGACATGGGCCGAGCGTCGGCTTGCGCAGCTGCTCCGTCCGGCCATCCGGCCGCAACAACAGATTGCCGTGCAGCAGCCGCTCGACGGGTCCGCGGTCGGTAGAGATCAGTGGCCGTGCATAGTCCTCGATGCCGAGGACCGCGGACGCGAAGCGCCGGCCGCAGTGCGGATCGTAGGCGGGCGTCGCTCCCAGCCGCTCAAGCACAAAGACCAGCGAGTTGGAGATGGTGAAGCAGCCGTCGCCAGCGTGGTGGTATAGCCCTTCAAGCGTGTGCGAGGGCGGGATGAACAGCACCCCATCACCGCTCAGCGCAGCGCCCGATCCCACCACGGTCGCGGCCGATGCGAGATCCTGCTGGGCGAAGGCCCCCGCCCACGCACCCTCGAAGACGAAGCCGGGACCCGCCTCCACCGCTTCTCCGTGATAGAAGGTGACGCCGCCTGCCGCGCACTCCGCGAGCCACGCCATTGGTGGCAGGGATGCAACAAGATCGGTGTTCCAGATCAAGAGGTATCAGCTCCTGCAACTCCGCCCCTGGCAGCATAACGCGGGAGGTGGACGCCCTATCCTCCAGCCGTGTCCGCGACTTTGAAGCGAGCATTCGCATCGTTCGCGGCCCTCGGCTGTTTTGAGCTACAACAGGTCGATCGAGGAATCGGCAGCATGATGAACCACACAATGGAAGTGGGCCAGCGCACCAGCGACGGAGCGCGGGGCACGAGCCTCGTCCTCGGCGATCCGGCACGAGCGGAGGTTAGCGGACCTCAGGTCGTTGGTGAGGCCGAGGCAGCCATGCGGCGCTACGCCGATGAGCGGACGGCGCGATCCGGTACCGCCCACATCCCGCGCTGGCGGCTGCTGCTGGCCCTGACCAAGCAGACGCTCAAGAATGCCCCGCACGTACGCGGCGAAGCCGGCCTGTCGGTCTGGGGGTTGTTCAAGGACGGCTGGCGGACCTGCACCCGGGAGCGATGCTGGCCGGCGGGCTATTACAAGTTCAAGCTGTACCGCCCGGATCGCCGCCCGATTGCCAGTCGGTTTGTGCACGAGCAGACGGGTCTGTTCGTGATGCGCGATCTCAACGACGCCGACGACGTGGCGGTGCTGGACGACAAGCTGGAGTTCGCCGCCGCCTGCACCCGGCTCGGCCTGCCGCACGTGGAGACGGTCGCCTACTTTAAGGACGGCGAGGTGGTCGAGCGCGCCGGGACAGGGACGGGACTGCCGGCGGAGGACCTGTTCATCAAGTCGACCAACCTGCTGTGCGGGCGCGGCGTCCAGCGCTGGCGCTACGATCGGCAGTCCGGGCGCTACCGGCGCGAAGGCCTGTTGCTGACCGCAGCGGAGCTGTTCGAGCACATCCGGCAGATGTCGCAGTCGGGCGTCAGGGACCCATGGTGGAAGCGGGCACGGTCGTACATTCCCAAGCTCGGGTACGAGCTGGAGCGGGAGGATCGCCAACCCCGGCCTTACATCATCCAGCGTGAACTCAAGAACCACCCGGCCATGGAGCGCTTCACCAACGGTTCGCTGTGCACCGTGCGGGTGGTCACCGCGCGGGCGGCAGATGGGGAGCCGCAGCTCATCACCGCGGTTCTGCGAATGCCGACCGGAAGCAGCAGCGTCGACAATTTCGCGGCCGGAGGACTCGCCAGCCCGATCGATCTCAAAACAGGCCGGCTTGGTGCCGCGGTCTACAAGGACCCGCGCAAGCCCGACCTCGAACTACATCCGAACTCCGGCGAGCGGATCGCCAGCGAAACTGTGCCCTCCTGGAGCGAAGTGTTGGCGCTGAGCCTAAGGGCACACCGGTCCTTTCCCAAAGTGGCGACCGTCGGCTGGGACGTGGCGCTCACGACGGAGGGCCCCAAGCTGATCGAGGCCAACCCCGGCTGGTGCGTGGAGGTAGTGCAGATGGCCCACGGCGAACCGCTGGGCGCAACGGCATGGCCCAAGCTGCTGATGACGCACGCAGAATTGGCGGGCACAACCCAAATTCCGGAGCGGCAAGGGTGAGCAGGCTGAAAGACAGCGCACGCGATCTATACCTGCATGCACTTGGCGTAATGCCGGCGCGCTGGGCCCTGCGGGTCCAGTTCGTTCGCGCTATGGGCTACAACCCTCACTTCCGTCGGCCGCGGACCTTCAGCGAGCGCCTCCAGGCGCGCAAGCTCCGCGTCCCGAACGAGGAGCTCTACGCCCGCCTCGCGGACAAGCTCGCGGTAAAGGCGCATGTCGCGAAGCTGATCGGCGAGCAGTATCTCATCCCGACCCTGTGGTCGGGCCCCACCCTCCCGCCGAGAGCCGAACGCACCTGGCCGATCCCCTTCGTGCTCAAGGCCAACCACGGGTCCGGCTTGAACCACTTCGTGCGGGACGCTGCCGAGCTGGATTGGGCGGAAATGGAGGCGCTGTCGGCCGACTGGATGGTCAAGCCGTGGCAGCCCTATCTTCACGAACATTGGTACGACCGCATCCCGCGGCAGCTACTGGTGGAACCGCTGATCGGAAACGGGCCGCTGAACGACTATAAATTACTCGTCTTCAATGGGCGGGTCCATTTCGTCCAGGTCGACAGCCGCCGCTTCACCGATCATCGGCGGACCTTCTTCAGCCCGTTGTGGGAGCTGCAACCGTTCAGGCTGCGATTCGAGCGGGAAACCGACGAGCTGCCCCGGCCGCCGCACTTGCGGCTGATGATCGAACTGGCGGAGCGCCTCGGCGCGGGTTTCGACTTCGTCCGGGTCGACTTCTACGATCTGCCGGACGGACCGTTGTTCGGCGAGATGACCTTTACGCCCGGCGCGGGCTGCGATCCCTTCTACCCGCCGGAATATGACCTGCGCCTGGGTGAGCTTTGGCCAGCGGCGGCGGAATCGCCCGAAGTGCGTGCGCGCGGCGAACTGCTGGAAGCATAAAACAAGGACGGCGTTAACCACGCTTTTCACGGGGCCGGCCTTGTCGCGCGCTGCGCTTGGCCGTTATGGCGCACTTGGCCCCATGCTTGCTCCATCGGAGCTTCCGGCAAGCTTGGCGCCAAGATCGCCTTCATCGGGATGTTTGCGTGAGAAGCTTCGGTCAACGGCTATTCAAGGGCTCGCGCCGCACGCAAGCCGACAGCGTAGACGCTGGAATCCCCGATCCGGTCGCGGGCAACGCCGGTCAACCTGCCAGGCCACGGGTGGTGGGCACGGCCGCCCTTTGGTCCGTTGGCAACGCCTTCACCGCGCAGGCGATCTCCTTGCTCGCCTTTCTGGTCACCGCCAGGTTCATCAGTCCGGAAGCCTTTGGTCTCGTCGCGGTGGCCACGCTGCTGGTCGAGCTAACGAAGCGCATTCTGGTGGAGCCGCTGGCCATCAGGTTGATGACCATGAACAATCCCGGCGAGCAGGACTATGACGATTGCTTCTCGTATACGGTGGTGCTCGGAATCGTTGGCACGCTGTTCATCTTGGCACTGGCCAAGCCGCTGGCGATGTTGGCCGGCCTGCCTGAACTGGCCGTCATCCTCTACGTGATGGCGGGCATGCTGGTGAGCATGGGCCTGTCGCGTACGCATGAGGTCTGGTACGCCAAGCGTTACGAGTTCCGGCTACTGGCGATCCGGTCGTCGGCCGCGGCCATATTGGGTGGAGCGACGGGCGTGACCATGGCCCTGACGGGGTACGGGGTGTGGAGCCTGGTCGCCCAGCAGATCGTTACTTCCGTAGCGTCCTTCATTCTGCTGTTCCTGTTCAGCCGATGGCGGCCGCACTTCCGGCTGGCGGTGGGTGGCAGCCTGCGGAACCTGCTTGGGGTCAAGCACTACGTTTTCACCAATGTCGTCGGGTTCGCGGGGACGCAAACCGACGTGTTCTTCGTGACCTCCTCCCTCGGCGCCGCCGCGGGCGGCCTATACAGCGCCGCCAAGCGGTTGATCCTGGCCGCGAACCTCATCGTCATCAACTCGGTGCAGGGGGTGATTCTGACCTCCTTCGCGGAACGCAACCAGAGCCCGCGCGCGTACCAGATCCATCTCGACTCCCTGGAGATCTTTGCGCTGATCATCACGCCGCTGTTCGTCGGGCTGGCGGTGCTCAGCGAGGATGTGATCGCCGTTCTGCTGAGTGCGGCCTGGCTCCCTTCAAGCGCCATCCTGGCGGCCCTGTCCTATGCAGCACTGGGCGGCGGGATAGCGTTGGTGGTCGTCAACTATCTGATGGCTGCCGGCGCGGACCGATCGCGCACGGCAGTGATCGTCGGGACGGCGGTGATCACCGTCGCCGCCCTGCCCTTCGTGGCACCCTTCGGAGCGACGATCGTGGCGTGGTTCATGGCCGGCATGGCGTGGCTGTCGCTGCTTGCTCTGGCATGGGTCGCAGCGGCGCGATCGCGGGTGTCGTTGCTGCAGCCGCTCCAGGTTCTCTTGCTGCCAGTCGCTGGGGGAGCGGCCATGCTTGGCGCCGATGCGCTGATCGACCTCGACCTGTCCTCCCTGTTGCGGCTGCTGATCATGCCGCCAGTGCTGTTTGCGACCTACCTGGCGGTGGTGGGCATGCTAGGCTTCGCGACCGAAGCGCGGGCGGTCGTGCACCTGCGAAACGCCCTCGCGAAGCGAAGGGCGGCGAGGTAAGTTTGGGGCTATCCGGCGGATCGCCTCCTTCACCCGGATGAGCCCGACGAATTTGGCGCCGTAGGCTCTGGTCGGGTCCGGAACTTGTTGTTAAGTCTCGCTTATGGGGGAGCGGTTCAAGGCGCTGGGTGCCTGGGTCAAACGACACAAGTTCTGGTCGGCAGTGATCCTGCTGGCGCTGGCCTTTGTGGTCTACCAATCGGTCAAGCCGACCACTTACGACTACAGCTACGTGACCGACCCGGCGACCCGCGGTGCGGTCGAGCGCAAGGTCACGGCCAGCGGCAAGCTGCGGGCGCTGAACACCATCAAGGTGGGCGCGGAGGTGTCCGGCCAGATCACCCGCGTTTACGTCGACTTCAACTCACCCGTCAGGGCCGGGCAGGTGTTGGCCGAGATCGACCCGACCCGGCTGCGCGCACGGGTGCAGCAGGTGCGCGCGCAGGTCGCCACCGCACAGGCCGCACTGGCGCAGGCCAACGCCGCTGCCGCCAAGGCGTCAACCGACATCGGTATCCAGCAGCGCGAATATGCCAGGCGTGAACGGCTGGCGGACAGCGGCTACCTGTCGCGCTCCACCCTGGACGTGGCGGAGGGAACGCTGGCGAACGCGCAGGCCGGACGGCGGACCAGCGCGGCGCAGATCGCCAGCGCCCGGGCGCAGATCGCGCAGGCCAACGCGGAACTTTCGTCCGCGCTGCTCGACCTGTCGCGAACCAGGATCATCGCACCCGCGTCGGGAGTGATCATCAACAAGCTGGTGGAACCCGGCACCACCGTCGCGGCGAGCTTCCAGACCCCCAACCTGTTCGAGATCGCCGCCGACACGACCCGGATGCAGGTCGAGGCGTCGGTCGACGAATCCGACATCGGCCAGGTGCGGGTCGGGCAGGACGTCAGCTTCACCGTCGACGCCTACCCCAACGAGCGCTTCAAGGCGGTCGTGCGGCAGATCCGCCAGGCGGCGGTCGAAAACGCGAACCTGGTCAGCTACCTCGTCATCCTCGACGTCGATAACCGCGGCGGCAAGCTGCTGCCGGGCATGACGGCCAACGTGGAGGTCGTTACCGGCCGGGTCGCGAACGCGGTTCGAGTGCCGACCACTGCGCTGCGCTTCCGCCCCAAGCCCGGCGACCGTCCGGGAGGATCGGCACCGCAAGGCGGCAAGACGGTGTTCGTCCCGACCGCCGACCCCTATAAGCCTGCGCGGCGGAATGTGCGGGTCGGCCTGCAGGGCGAGGACTTCGTGGAGGTCACAAACGGGCTTCGCGCCGGCGAGCGGGTGCTGGTGCGCGCCAAGTCTTCCGCTCCCAGCCGCGAGGTGGATGACGAAGGCGACCCGGGCAATGGCGACTGACCCGCCGCTGCTCGAGACCCGCGGGCTCGAAAAGGAGTACAGCCTGGGCGGCGAAACGGTGCGAGCGGTCGCGGGAGTTTCGCTGAGCGTCCGCCGGGGCGAGTTCGTCGCGATCATGGGGGCGAGCGGGTCGGGCAAGTCGACCTTCATGAACATGATCGGGGCGCTGGACCTGCCGACCCGCGGGCAGTTGCTGCTCGACGGCACCGACCTTGCCAGCCTGTCCTCCGACGCGCTGGCCGCTATCCGCAATCGCAAGATCGGCTTCGTCTTTCAGCAGTTCAACCTGCTCGCCCGAACGAGTGCCGTGGACAATGTCGCGACCCCGCTCATCTACGCCGGCCTCCCGGCAGCCGAGCGGCGGGCCCGGGCGGCCGCTAAGCTCGGGGCAATGGGGTTGGGGGACCGGATGGACCACACCCCGGCCAAGCTGTCCGGCGGGCAGCAGCAGCGGGTGGCGATCGCCCGGGCGCTGGTCACCGAACCGCTGATGCTGCTGGCCGACGAGCCGACGGGAGCGCTCGACACCGCGACTTCCGAAGAGATCATGAAGCTGTTCGGGCAGCTCAACGACGACGGCATCACGGTCGTCCTGGTGACCCACGAGCCGGATATCGCCCAATATGCTGCCCGCCGCATCCTCTTTCGCGACGGCCGGGTGGTCGAGGACCAGCCGGTGAACGACCGGCGCCGGGCGGCATGAGCCTGCGCCGCACCCTGTCCGGCGGGCTGGTCAACGTGGGCATCGCGCTCACGGCGCTACGCACCAACCTCATGCGTTCGATCCTGACGGCGCTGGGGGTGATGATCGGTGTGCTGGCGGTGATCCTGGCGACCGCGGTCGGCAGCGGTGCCCAGGTGTCGGTCGAGAACACCATTGCCCAGCTCGGCTCCAACATGGCCCTCGTGTTTCCCCAGCCCGATACCGAGAACGGCGGTCCCAGCCGCGACACGGGCAAGCTGACGGAGCGCGATGCCCGAGCGATCGAGCGCTCGGTCCCGGGCGTGACCGCGATCGCCCCTCAGCTGCGCGCCTCCATCCAGCTGTCCATCCCGGCGCGGCGGATCAGCACAGGCGGCATCGGCGTGACCGACGGCTACGGCACCGTCACCAACACCGACGTGGAGCTGGGGCGCATGGTCACCTCGGCCGACGTGCAGGCGGCGGCGCGGGTCATCGTCCTGGGGCCGACGGTCGCGACCAAGCTGTTCGGCGATCTCGACCCGGTGGGACAAAGCATACGCGTCGACAAGGTCCCGTTCCGGGTCGTTGGGGTACTCGCGGCCAAGGGCTCCAGCCTTGGCACCGACAATGACGACGTCGCGCTGGTGCCTATCAGCACCGCGCGCCAACGCTTCGCCACCGACCTCAAGGGTCCCGACGACCTTGCCATGCTGTTCGTCGGGTTCGATCCCGCGGTCGCCCTCGAGGACGCCAAGGCGGACCTCGTGCGCCTGCTGCGCGACCGCTATAGCGTGGGGCGAGGCGACGTGCAGCCCTTCACGGTGCGGACCACCGAGGAGTTCCAGGAGCAGTCTGCGACCGTGACCGGCGTCTTCCAGGCGGTGCTGGTGGCGATCGCCTCCATCTCGCTGCTGGTCGGCGGGATCGGCATCATGAACATCATGCTGGTGAGCGTCACGGAACGAACGCGCGAGATCGGCCTGCGCATGGCGCTTGGCGCCCGCCGCCGTGACATTCGCAATCAGTTCCTGGTCGAGGCCGCGGTGCTGTGCACCATCGGCGGGATGCTCGGTCTCATCCTGGCGGTGGTCGCCGCGCGCATCTTCGAGCGCGCGGCCGAGTTCCCCGCGCCCGTCGGCCTGCCGGTGGCGGTCGGCAGCATCCTGTTCAGCGCGCTGATCGGGCTCGCCTTTGGCGGCTACCCCGCCGTCCGCGCCAGCCGCCTGAGCCCGATCGAGGCACTCCGCAGCGAGTAGGTTACCAGTTGGCAACCGTCAGCGTTGTAGGAGTGGCGCGCCCGGAACGATTCGAACGTCCGACCCTCAGATTCGTAGTCTGATGCTCTATCCAGCTGAGCTACGGGCGCGTGCCGTCGCGGCACTTAGGGGGATGCGGTACCTGGCGCAAGCCCTTGGGCGCGCGATTGCGCGGCCGCGGGACAGTGCCTAGACCGACTTGGTGAGAGCCATTCTGCCGCTGCTGGTGTTCGCCGCCGCCTCCTGTTCCAGCGTGAGGGACGCGCCCTCGCTCGCCCCCCGCGCGTCAGAGGGCATCGACCCGCGGCTGCCGGTGGCGGACACGAGCGCCGCGACGCCGGCCGACCCGGCACTGGCCGCGGAACTCGCCCCGCTGGTGTCCGCTGCGCACACCGCCTCCGGCCGTTTCGAGGTCGCGATCGCCCGCGCAGAACAGCTCGCGGCGGCTGCCGGACCTCGCCAGAGCGACAGCTGGGTTGCGGCGCAGCAGGCGCTCTCGGCGGCGGTGGCGGAGCGCTATCCCGTGACCCGCGCGCTGGCCGACATCGATGCGTTGGCAACCGCGCGGGTGGTCGGCGGCCGGCAGCTCGGGCTCGCCGACCAGCAGGCGGTGCGGGATGCTGCGGCGGCGGTCGGGGCGATCGATGCGCGGCAGGCGGCACGGGTCGCAGCCGTGCAGCGGAGACTGGGCGGCTAGGCCAGCGCCGCCGCCCGCGCGGCTGGCCACCCCTCGGCATCGATGCGATGGACGATCGTGAGCTCAGCGGAACCGTAGCCAGGGACGAACTGCCCCACGAAATCGAGATCGTCGCGGCGGACCATGCCGAGGCGGCGCATTAGTCCCTGGCTGTCGGTGTTCCCGGGAACGGTCAGGGCCACCACGTGCGGCGCCCGGAAGCGATCGAAGGCAAGGTCGAGCGAGGCGATCGCGGCTTCCTTGGCATAGCCCTGCCCCCAGGCATCCTCGCGCAGGCGCCAGCCGACCTCGAACTCGCCGTGGAGGTCCTCGCCGCCCGGCGAGTTGACGCGCTTGAGGCCGCAAAAGCCGAGCAGCGCCCCACCCAACTTGCGCTCGACGATCCAGAAGGTGTGGCCATGGTCGCGCTGGAGCGCATCCCAGCGGTCGAACGCGGCCGTGCAGGCGGCTTCGTCCTGCACGCCGCCGAGCCAACGCATCACCGCTGGCGTGTTGAGGTGGCGGCTGAACTCCTCCCGGTCGTCGTCGCGCCAGGTGCGCAGCCGGAGGCGCTCCGTTTCGGCGACGACCTCAGCCACCGATCAGCCTCGCCGCGTCGAGCGCGTGGTAGCTGAGCACGCCGGTTGCGCCGGCCCGCTTGAAGGCCAGCAGCGTTTCCAGGATCAGCGCATCCCGCTCGCCCGCGCCGGCTGCGGCGGCATGCTCGATCATCGCATATTCGCCGCTCACCTGATAGGCGAACACCGGCAGCCGGAACTCGCGCCGGACCGCGGCGACGATGTCGAGGTACGGCAGGCCCGGCTTGACCATCACCATGTCCGCGCCCTCGGCCACGTCCAGCGCCACCTCGCGCAGCGCTTCGGCGCCGTTCGCAGGATCCATCTGGTAGCTGCGCTTGTCGCCCTTCAGCAGGCCGCGCGAGCCGACCGCGTCGCGGAACGGGCCGTAAAAGGCGGAGGCGTACTTCGCGGCATAGGCCATGATCGCGGTGTCGCAGCGCCCTCCCCGCTCCAGCGCCGCCCGGATCGCGCCGACCCGGCCGTCCATCATGTCTGAGGGCGCGACGATGTCCGCCCCCGCCTCGGCCTGCAGCAGCGCCTGCTCGACCAGCACGGCGGTGGTCTCGTCGTTGCGGACGCAGCCGCGCTCGTCGACCAGCCCGTCGTGCCCGTGCGCCGTATAGGGGTCGAGCGCCACGTCGGTCAGCACGCCAATTTCCGGGCAGGCGTCCTTCACCGCTCTTACCGCCTGGCAGATGAGGTTGTCGCGGTAGAGCGCCTCGCGCCCGTCCTCCGTGCGCAGGTCGGCGGGGGTGTTGGGGAACAAGGCAACACAGGGGATGCCGAGCGCCGCCGCTTCCCGGGCCTGCCCGCCGATGCGGTCGACCGTCCAGCGGCTGAGCCCCGGCAGCGCCGGGATCGGTTCCTCACATCCCCGGCCCGCACAGACGAACAGTGGGAGGATGAGGTCGCTCGGGTGCAGCCGGTGCTCTGCCAGCATCGCCCGCATCCAAGCCGTGGAGCGGCCGCGGCGCATGCGGGTGGCGGGAAAGCTGGCGTAGGTCATCGCCGGCGCCTGTAGCGGGAAAGAAGGCGGCTCCCAAGCATTGTGCAGGCATGCCAACCGATTCGCTTCCGAAACAGGCTGTGCTGGTGGTCAACGCGATGAGCCGGCGCGGCGAGGCGGCGTTCGAAGAGGTGTGCCAGCTGCTGGCGGACCACGGGATCGAGCTGCTCGGCGCATACGCAGTGACCGAGCCGGACGATATGCGGCCGACGGTGCAGCGGGCGCTGGCGGACAAGGCACCGATGATCATCGTGGGCGGCGGCGATGGATCGCTCTCGACGACCATTGACGACTTCCTGGGCACCGACACGGTGTTCGCGTTGCTGCCGCTGGGCACCGCCAACAGCTTCGCGCGGACGCTCGGAATCGGGACGGACATGGCGGCCGCGATCGACACCATCGCGAACGGCCGCAAGCTGCGGATCGACCTGGGCGCGATCGACGGCGACTATTTTGCCAATGCCGCGGCCATGGGCCTCAGCCCGCTGATCGCCGAAACGGTACCGCACAAGCTCAAGCGCTACCTCGGCATGTTCGGCTACATGCTTTGGGCGCTGCGGGTCGCCTTTAAGTTCCGGCCGTTCCGCCTCCATGTCCATGACGGGCAGCGGCTGCACAAGGCCTGGGCCACCGAAGTGCGCGTCTTCAACGGCCGCTTCCATGGGGGCATCGAGCTCAGCGACGACGCCAGCGTGCAGAGCGGGGAGATCATCGTGCAGGCGGTCACCGGCCGCAGCGTCGTCGGCTTGGCATGGAGCTGGTTCACGACGCTGTTCAAGCTGCGGGCGCGCGAGCAGACGACGACCGACTACCGCGGCCGGCGGCTGGAGATCGTGACCCGGCCGCGGCAGAAGATCTCGATCGATGGGGAGCTGAGCGCGAAGACTCCGGTCACTGCGTCGGTTGCGCGGGCCGCGGTGTGGGTAGCCGCGCCGCAGGACACGGTTGCCTGATGGAAGAGTATCTGAAGACCGGCACGCTGTTCCTGTCGAGCCTCGCCGAGGGCGCGGCCGGACTGGTCATCGCCTTCGCGGTGCTCGAAGCCATCGTTCGCTCGGTGGTCCTGTTCCTACCGGCGCAGTGGCGCGGCTCGGCCACCCATCACCTGATGGAGAAGGAGGAGGTGCGGCTGCGGCTCGGCCGCTGGCTGGCTGTGGCGCTGGAGTTCCTGCTGGCGGCCGACATCCTGCGCACCGCGGTGGCGCCGAGCTGGGACGAGATCGGGAAGCTGGCCGCGGTCGCGACGCTGAGGACGGTGCTCAACTACTTCCTGCAGAAGGAGATCGACCGGGCGCGAGTCCGTTCAGCCGAGCCTTCCCAAGGCGGCTGACAGTCGCTCCGCTTCTGCCGCACGAGCGGCGTGGTCGGCGCGGGCTTTCTCCACCGCTTCCGGCTTGGCGCGCCCGGTAAAGCTCGGGTTGGCGAGGCGCGCGGCCAGGCTGTCGCGCTCCTTCTCGGCGGCGGCGATTGCCTTGGCGAGGCGAGCGCCTTCGGCGTCGAGGTCGATGGCATCACCGAGTGGGAAGGCGATGGTGACGCCTGCTGCGGAGATTTGCACGGAGCTGGCCGGCGCGCTCTCGGCCGCCACGGGCGGCGCAAGCTTGGCCATGCGGTCGAGGGTCGCCGCATTCGTAGCAAGGGATTGCAGTACCTCATCACTCGCACCGATCAGGTGCGGCGTTAGCTTGGCAGTCCAGGGGATGTTGAGCTCGGCACGCAGCGCCCGAGCTTGAGCGATGACGTCCACCAAGCCGCCGACCTCAATCCGGGCAGTGCCGTCCGCGCTTGCGTTCGGCTCCGGCCAGCGCGCGACGATGAGGTCGTAAGGTCGCGGGTGAGCGGGGTCGGCCATCGCGTGCCACAGCTCCTCGGTGACGAAGGGCATGAACGGGTGGAGCATGACCAGGATTTGGTCGAATGCCCAGGCTGCAACGATCTTGGTCTCCTCGTCGAAGCTGCCCTTCACCAGCTCCACATACCAGTCGCAGAAAGTGCCCCAGGTGAAATGGTATATGGCGTCCGCCATGCCGTCGAAGCGGAGTTCGTCAAAGGCACGGTTGAGCTTGGCGAGGGTCTCGACGACCTCGCCGATGATCCAGCGGTTGACCGGGAGCGTGGCCGCAGGCGCTTCGATCGAGGTGCTCGCGCCGACGCCGTTGCCCTTGAGGAAGCGCGCCGCGTTCCATAGCTTGGTCGCAAAGTTGCGGTAGCCCTCGACCCGCTTTTCATCGAGCTTGATGTCGCGGCCTTGGCTTTCCATCGCCGCCAGGGTGAAGCGCAGCGCGTCGGCGCCGTAGCGGTCGATCAGGCCGAGCGGGTCGACGGTGTTGCCCTTGGACTTCGACATCTTCTGGCCCTGCGCGTCGCGGACCAGACCGTGGAGGTAGAGCGTGCGCCACGGCACCTCCCCCATGAACTCCAGCCCCTGCATTGCCATCCGCGCATCCCAGAAGAACAGGATGTCAAAGCCAGAGATGAGCACGTCGTTGGGGTAATGGCGGGCGAGATCGGGCGTCTGCTCGGGCCAGCCGAGCGTGGCGAACGGCCACAGCGCTGAGGAGAACCAGGTATCGAGGACGTCCGGGTCACGAACAAGCACGTATTTGTCAGCGTCAAACATGTCGTAATGAGCGACTGCGTCCTCGTAGTTGTCTTCGAACATGATTTTGCGCCCAGCAGCATCCTTCTCAGCCTGCTTGGCTGCTGCGACCTCGTCCTCAGCAACGTAGATGCGAAGGTCGCTAGGTTCGACACTCGCTGCGGTCCAAGCCGGTATCCGGTGCCCCCACCAAAGCTGTCGACTGACGCACCAGGGCTGAATGCCCTCCAGCCAATTGAACCAAGTCTTGGACCAGCTTTCCGGCAGGATCTTGATCGCGCCCGAACGGGTGGCCTCCAGCACCGGGCCGACCAGCTTGGCGGCGTCGACATACCATTGGTCGGTCAGCCAGGGTTCGATCACCACGCCCGAGCGGTCGCCGAAGGGCGTTGCGATGGTGCGGTCCTCGACCTTCACCAGCGCGCCTTCGTCGTGCAGCAGCTGGACCACTCGGTTGCGCGCATCGAAGCGCTCTCGGCCGAGCAGTTCCTCGGGGATCAGGCCGTCCGCGGTCTGCACCACATGCGCCCGCGCATCGAGCATGTTGAGCATGTCGGCGGCCTTGATTCCTGCCCGCCTGCCCACCTCATAGTCGTTGAAGTCGTGCCCCGGCGTGATCTTAACCGCACCGCTTCCGAGCTCCGGGTCGGCATGCTCGTCGGTGATGATCGGGATCAGCCGGCCGGTGATCGGCAGCCTGACGTGCTTGCCGACCAGGCCGCGGTAGCGCTCGTCCTCCGGGTGCACCGCAACGCCCATGTCGGCCAGCATCGTCTCGGGCCGCGTGGTCGCGACCTCGACGTGGCCGGAGCCGTCCGCCAGCGGGTAGCGCAGCGTCCAGAACTTGCCCGCCACCTCGTTGGTCTCGACCTCCAGGTCCGAGATGGCCGTGCCGAACTTGGGATCCCAGTTGACCAGCCGTTTGTCGCGGTAGAGCAGCCCGCGGCGGTGCAGCTCGACGAACACATGGGTGACCGCGCGGCTGAAGCCTTCGTCCATGGTGAAGCGCTCGCCCGCCCAATCGCACGAGGCGCCGAGGCGGCGAAGCTGGCGGGTGATCTGGCCGCCACTCTCCCCTTTCCACTCCCATACCTTCTGCACAAACTCATCGCGGGTGAAGTCGGTGCGCTTCTGCTGCTTCTCCGCCAGCTGCCGCTCCACCACCATCTGGGTGGCGATGCCCGCATGGTCGGTGCCCACCACCCATAGCGCGTCCTTGCCCTGCATCCGCGCCCGGCGGGTGAGAATGTCCTGCAACGTGTTATCGAGCGCATGACCGATGTGCAGCGCGCCGGTAACGTTGGGCGGCGGCATGACGATGGTGAACGGCTCGCCCTCGGCGCGCTCGGGGCGGAACAGGCCCTGGCTCTCCCAATGCGCGTACCAGCGGGCTTCGATCGGGCCGGGCTCGAAGGTCTTGGGGAGGTCGGTCATATGCGGCGGCGGTTAGCGGATGGGTGCCAATACGCACAACCGTCATGCTGAACTTGTTTCAGCATCCATCCCGACTCCAAAGCTTAGCTGTCGCGGAGGAATGGACCCTGAAACGAGTTCAGGGTGACGATTACTGCTGGCCCGACACGGTGCCCGCACTCCCCGTGTACTTATCAAGCCACCCCTGCACCTCGCCGTACCACTGGATTGAGTTCTTGGGCTTCAGCACCCAATGGTTTTCGTCGGGGAAGCGGAGCAGACGCGAGGGCACGCCCCGGCGCTGGAGAGCGGTGAAGGCGGCGATGCCCTGCGGATAGGGGATGCGGTAGTCGCGGTCGCCGATCACCACCAGCATCGGCGTCTTCCACTTGCTGACATGCAGCAGCGGGTTCCAGCGCTCATATTCCTGCGGCACGTCGTAAGGCGTTCCGCCGAACTCCTGCTCGGTGAACCACAGCTCCTCGGTCATGAAACCCATCGACCGGGTGTCGAACACACCGTTGTGGCTGACCAGGCAGTTGAAGCCGTCCGGCCACTGCCCGGCGATCCAGTAGGCCATGTAGCCGCCGTAGGATGCACCCAGCGCGCAGGCGCGGCTGCGGTCGAGCTGCGGGTCGGTGGCGACGGCGTGGGCGAGGCCGAGCTTCAGGTCCTGCAGCGGCTTGCCGCCCCAGTCGCGTGTGATGCTGTCGGTGAAGGCTTGGCCGTACCCCGTGGAGCCGTGGAAATCGACGCTGACCACGCCATAGCCGGGCGAGGCGAAGACGCGCGGGTTCCAGCGGTACGACCAGCCGTTGCCGCTGCTGCCCTGCGGCCCGCCGTGGACCACGAAGGCGATCGGCAGCTTGCCGCGGGCGTTCTGCGGCTTGACCTTGATCCCCCAAACTCGGTCGTTGTTGGCGCCGGCGAAGCTGAACCGCTCGAAGCTGACCGGGTCGAGCTCGGCCAGCAGCTCGCGGTTGACGGCCGTGAGCTGGCTGGCGCGGCCGCGGCGGTCGACCCGATGGAGGTCATCAGGCTTGTGCACCGTGTTGAGCGTGTAGAGCACCGACCCGTCGCGCAGCACCCGGGCGTTGTGCGCGGTGCCGTCGCCGGTCAGGCGGGTGACGCGGCCACTCCCCACGTCTACGCGGAACAGCGGGTTGTCGAGCGTGTCCTGCGCATCGACTACGATGCTGCGGGCGTCCGGCGCCCAGGCGATGGAGCCGACCGAACGGTCCCACCCTCCCGTCAGCGGCCGCACCTGCCCGGAGGCGAGATCGCGCAGCATCAGCACCTGCCGGTCGGACTCGTAGCCCGGCCGCGCCATGGCGACATAGGCCAGCGTGCGGCCGTCGGGCGACACGGTCGGCAGCGTGTCGGTCCCGTCGTTCGGGTCGGTGAGGTTGGTCGGCGGCGCGCTGCCGTCCGCAGGCGCCGCAAAGATGTCGAGGTTGGTCGAGGTCGCCTCGACTCGCCCAGCCTCGCGCAGGGCGAAGTAGACGGTCCGGCCGTCGCGGGAGAAGGCGATTTCCTCGCCGCCGCCGAACGGCTTGGACGGCGTGTCGCCGACGAGGTTGCCGGTGACCCGCACGCCCATACCGGTCAGCCGATCATTTTCAACCGGGAAGCTGTAGATGCGCGAGCGGACCCCCGGCTCCACCCAGGTATCCCAGTGGCGCACGAACAGCTCGTCGAAGACCTGGCCGGTGCCGCCCGGCTTGGCCGGCAGGGTGGTCGCGGCGCAGGGCAGGTCGGGGCAGTCCGGGCGGTCGGCCCAGACGATCACCCGGTCGCCCGTCGGCGCGATCTTAAAGCCTGAGATGTCGGCGCCGAAGTCGCTGATCGCGACCGCTTGCCCACCCAGCGGCATGCGGTGGAGCTGGTCGCGCTCGCCCACCGCCTTGAGGAAGTAGAGCGCTCCGTCCGGACCCCAGGTTGCCGAATGGCCTCCTTCGACTCCCGGCACCGGCTGCAGGGTCGCGCCGCGGCGAGTGAGATCGAGCATGGTGAGGGTGTTGTTGCGCTTGTTCGCCGGAAGGTCGGTGGTGGACAGGGAGAAGACCGCGGTGCGCCCGTCTGGCGAGACCTCCGCCGCGCCCAGACGGCGCATGGTGTGCATGTCGGTTGCGGTCATCGGCCGCGCGGCGGCGGCGGTCGGCAGGGCGAATGCGGCGAACGCCGCGGCGGCAAGGAAAGCGTGCTTCTTCATGGGTGCGTGAGGTAGCAGGGGCGCGATGAACCGCAAGCCACCGCGCCGGAGGCACCGCGGCGGACGCGGAGCCCAGCCGTCCGTCCGATGACCTCAGGCCGCCGGGCCCCGGCGTCCACCGGGGTGACGGAAGTCAGAACCGCTGCCCGGTGATCCGGCTGATTTCGCGCTTCACATGTTCGTCGACGATGGCCGGCAGGTGCTGGTCGAGCCAATCCTTGAGCACCGGCCGGAGCATCTCGCGGACCATGGCCTCCAATGGGCTGACCTCCGGTTGCGGTGGAGCGATGGCGGCGACCTGCTGGAGCTGCTCGAGCCGGCTCCTGCTGACCTCCGCCGCGTCCGGCGACACCAGCGGCGGACCGAGGTCCACCTCCGGCAAGTTCATCTCCTCGACGATCGGCTGGTCAAGCTCCAGCACCTCATCGCCGTAAGGAGGCGTTTGCTCATCCTCTTCGACGTGGTCCGGAGTCGACCGCGGGATGGCCGCGCGCAGCTGCTTTTCCTCCGCGATCACCTTTTTGATGGAGGCGAGGATGTCTTCCATCGAGGGCTCATGCCGGTCTGCCATGGACAGGGTGCTAGCCTTAACGCGGCGGCCCTGCCACCCCTGCCGGCTGTTCGGTCCCGGTCACGGTGCGCGTGGAGGTCGGCTGCCGGCGCCGCTCGCCCGCCCAATCGTTCCAGCCGCGGTTGACTCGGCGGTAGTTGCCGGTGGGATCGTACAGCGCGCCGCCTTCCAGCCCGAGGTCGTCCGCCTCGGCCTGGCCCATGGCGTTCAGCAGCTGAAAGCCCGCGACATAGGCATCGCGGCGAGCGCTCACGAGCTGCACCTGGCTATTCAGCAGCTCCTGCTCGGCGTTGAGCACTTCCAGCACCGTGCGCGTGCCCACGCTGCGCTCGGCGCGGGCGCCTTCCAGCGCCAGCTCATTGGCGGATACGGCCACCTGGTTGGATTGGATGGCGCGCTGCGACGCCTCATAACTAGCGAAGGACGCGCGGGTGTTGGCGACCACCGCCCGCTCGGTTCCGACCGTCTGCTCCAGCAGCTGAGCTTCCTGGGCCTGAGCCTGGCGGATGCGCGCCGCGGGCAGGCCGCCTTGGTAGAGCGGAATGCTGGTGTTCACCCCGACCTGAGTCTCCGTGCCCGCGCGCGGCAGCGATCGCCCGGTGAACGGATCGGACGCATCCCCCCCGAGTGAATTGACATAGGTGCCCGACGCAACGCCCGAAACGGTCGGCAGCCGGTCCGCCCGGACGACCCGCACGTCGAGCCCGGCCGCCTGGGCCTGCCGCACCGTGGCGATGATGTCAGGGTTCTCGACCAGCGCGATCCGCACCGCTTCCTCGGCCGTGGTCGGCAGCGGCGGTAACGGCGGCGGCGGCGCCAGCGCGTCCGGACGGCGGCCGATCACCCGGCGGTAATTCTCCTCGCTCCCAGCGAGCCGGGCCTGCGCGGTCGCCAGGTTGGAGCGGGCGAGGCTGAGGCGGGCTTCCGACTGGGCCACGTCCGTGCGGGTCACGTCGCCGATCTCGAACCGGTCGCGGGTCGCTTCGAGGTTGGTGGTGAGCACCCTCACCTGGCTCTGATTGAGGTCAACGATCGCGCGGTCGCGGATCACGTCCATGTAGGCGGCGGTCGCTTCCGCGAAAATGTCGCCTTCAACCGCCCGGAGCAGCGCCCGCCCGGCCTCGACCCGGGTCTCGGCCGCGCGGATCGAGTTACGGACCCGCCCGCCCTGGAACAGCGGCACCGACAGGTCGAGGCCGCCGTTGATGTTGGGTCCCTTGCCCGCGCCCGTGTTGAGCACGCCCGAGCGGGTCAGGTCGCGGTTGACGCCGACCGATGCCCCGACCTGGGGCCGGCCCTGAGCACGCGCGATCGCCACTCCGGCGTCCGTGCCGCGCAGCACCTCGCGCTGGGCGTTCACCGTGGGGTTGCTTCGGTAGGTCGAAACCAGGGCTTCGCGCAGCGTGTCGGCGGACGCGGGCGCGGCCAACACCAGGGCGCCCAGCGCCGCTGTGGCAAGCAGATGCTTCACTCGAAAACTCCCTAGAAGGTGAAAACCCGCGGGCGCTGGAAGCCCGGCAGCAGTGCGGCAGACCCGTCCGCGATGAAGTTGATCCCGAAGGCGCCGCCTGCCTTGCGGCCGATGACCAACCGCTGAACTCCGCGCTCCAGCATGCAGGCGCCCAGCCGGCCGCGCTCCCCCAGCTGCCCGGTGAGCGACTCGGGCAGGAACTCGACCGCCCCGTCGATCAGGATCAGGTCGTAGGGCGCGCCCGCGGGATCGCCGGCGGTGAGGTCGCCGTCTTCGCACTCGCGAACTTCAAGCCCCATCTCCCGCAGCACGGCCGCGGCATAGGCGGGCGCGGTGCCGATCACCAGCGCGCGCTCGCCCCCGCGGGGCGCAAGCTCGGTCAGCAAGCGGCCCAGGGTCGCCGGCGGGTTCAGGAACCTGCCCCCGCCCAGATCCACGATCCGATCGATATAAGCGGCGGCGCGGCGCTCGTCCGGCACGAACTGCTCGCGCGGAACGACCGCCATTGCCGCGACGACCGACGAGTCGGTGACCGCCTGCGGCCGCAGCTGACTGTCGATCATGGCTCGCCGAGCCGCTTCGAACTCCATTCCTGATCCTTCGCGAGGGCTGCTGTCTTATTACAATAACACAGCGATGTTGCAACCGGTCTTACACGGCGGTCCCGCCCGGCCTCAAGTGCGTCGCTGCGACGTTGGTCGAGCCTCCGGGCAAGCACGTCGACGAGCTTGCCCCGTTGCGGCGCCTCAGACGCTTAGAGATCCGTCCAGCGCAAGGCTCGCTGGTGCGCGGCGAAGAGTGGGCGCTGCGTAGCCCACGCGGCGGAGGTAAGCGCCCGTCCACTGCCAGATGGCCAGGGTCATCGCCCAGCCGATCAGCCCGTCCACCGCATAATGCCAGCCGGTGTGCACGGAGCCGACCAGGATCAGCAGCGCAAACAGCCGGGTCGCGAGACGCAGCGTCAGGCCCGCGCGAGCGGTCGCGAGCACGTAGAGCATGCAGATGGCGTTGTGCATCGACGGTGCCGCCGAGATGCCGCGGCCGAACGCATATCCCTGAACGACGTGGGACTCCCACAGCACCGCCTGCCACTTGACCGCGCCCATCCCCACTGCATCATTCTGCGCCTGGAGGCGCTCCATCAGCGGCTGGAACCAGACCGCAGTGTCGGCCCCGATGTTGGCCGAAAAGCACGGACCGGCCGAGGACAGCAGGTAGGCGCCGACAATCCCGATCAGCAGCCAGGACTGCGCAAAGGTCAGGAAGTAGCGGGCGCGCAGTTCCGGCTTGGCGAGGGTGGCGACCAGGACGCCGACCATAACCAAGGGCACCCACAAAGTATAGCCGACGTCGATAAAGCGGGTTGGGAGTTGCGAGCCGAACAGCCCGTGCGTGATCCGCCACGGGTCCACTCCCAGGAACAGGATGCGGTCGAGGCGGGCCAGCGCGTCGTCCCACACGAACGGTCGGGCGAGCGGCATGGCCATCTTCAGGACTCCGTACGAAGCCATCAGCACGGGCACGGCGAACAGCACCCCCAGCGTGCCGCCGGCGGACGCGGGCGAGCCGAACCGCTCAAGGAGGGCGCGCCCGGTCGCCTGCAGCGGCCGCGGCTCGCGGCGGACCGCGCACACGGCGACGAAGCAGATAAAAGCGAGGAACAGCACCGGGGGCGCGAACAACAGGATGTCGGCAGCGTAGCGCCCCATGATCGCGAACGGCTCCATGGCCTGCCGTTCGCCGACTGCCACCGCGAAGACGAACATGCCGCCGACGATGGCGAAGAAAGGCATCAGCCAGCGCGCTTCGGAGGACCAGCCTTTCAATTTCCGCCCTTTCCCGCCCTTCGCCAACCGGGGTGGAGCAACAGGGTTAATATTGGTTGAAGTGCGCCGAACTCCGTTGCTGCGATGCCAGTGGCGGGTGAAAGGCACTGCGGCATGCGCGTTCCTGGTTGACAGGCTCGGCCAACCCGAACACATCCGCCGCTCCGGCCCGATGGCGGAGTGGTTACGCAGAGGACTGCAAATCCTTGCACGCCGGTTCGATTCCGGCTCGGGCCTCCACCCACATTCGCGGAGTTAAGTCTCCGCTCGCGGTCCCAGGTTTTGGGGGCAGAACCGCGCCTTTTGACCGGCAAAGCGTGCCCAGAGACGGTCACCTCGACGCGAATGAAGATGCCCTCTCGCCAATCGTCTCCGGTTCAAAACGCGACCTCGATCAGAGGGCCGTTCTAAGCCTAACCGGACTTTTGGCAGAGTCCGCCGAACCCCACCATTGGTGGCGCTGCGCTGCGCTCACGAAGGCAGACGCTTGTTCAGCTTAGCCTAGTGTCTGCTCTTGGTGGGAAGCGGAACGGCTGCTTTCGGGTGAGTGCCGGTGGGAAGCAGACGTTCGCCCGTGCGAAGGAGCCGGCAGCTCAGCGCCCATCGCGGACGTCGAACAAGGTTGCACCGGCACCCGTAAGCGGACGCTCGTGACGGCATGTGCTCACCTCCAGCGTTCCATAAGGACAGCTCTGCCCCAGCGTGTATCCAGCGGGCCATCTACAATCGTGAAGCCGGCATGCTCGTAAGCCCGAATGGCTCGTCCGTTGTCGGGATGGGGGTCCGTGCCGATCGCGGGGACGCCTATCGAGAACAGCTGCTCGCAATGCGCACTTACAAAGGCACGGCCGTGGCCGCAGCC
>NZ_CADCVZ010000052.1 GCF_902806265.1 uncultured Sphingomonas sp.
CGCCCACCCGAGGCAATCAGGCTTATCCTACGAGGACCCGTAAGCAGACCTTCGTTGGGCCTCGTTCAGAGTCTGATCGTGGTAGAAAGCGGACTGGCCGCTTTCGGGTAAGTGAGGCCGATAGCGGACGTTCGTTCATGATCCTCGGGCGGCATCTAAGGGCCCTTGTTGGTCGTTCTCGGCTAGGTCGCGCGCACCCGTAAACGGACGTTAGTTCAGCCTCCGGGGTTGTGCGGGGATCGACCGACTTCGGTCACTCGGGAGCACACTTACGACCCGATAGCGGACGTTACTGCCTGCCGTGAGCTGATTTCTGCGTCGTCAGGATGACGTATACAGCGGTCACCTTTGTCGCGAGAGAGCAAGTGTCTGCTAGTCCCGAGCAGAGCCAAGCATTGAAGCCTCAAAGCAACTTCTTCGCTGCAACAGATTGTTCGTGACGGCACTATCCCGACGTAAAAAGGATGAGTAACCGCTCGATCCGAAGGCGCGTCGCGTCTTCCATTTGTGAGTCCGCCGTTGCAAGCAGTGCGGTAGCGCCGGGGGGCGCCGGGGGACCAGGCGGGATGATCTTGTGGGCTGCGGTGGCCGGAGCGCTCCTTGGCTGGGCTCTGGCCGGCTTCGAGACCTTCGGTGCGATCTTCGGCGCACTCGTCGGAGCGCTCATGGGCCGCTGGCTCCGTTCGATCATTCGCGAGGAGATCGCGCTTGCGGTCGCGGGAGCTACGGGGATGAACCGCGCCGGCGCTGTTCCGCAGTCCTGCGCTGACTGGGTAGAGCCGCGGCCCGCGCGCATTGTCGAAAACCCGCCAGCCCCCGCTCCGCTGACGGACGAAGTCGTCGAAGCACCAACCGGCGACCTGGCCGACGCTCAGGATGGCGACCACGCCACCCCTTCCTGGACAGAGGAGCTCCTGGCCAAGGCCCGTGACTGGTTGCTGGGCGGTAACACGATCGTCCGGGTCGGGCTGATCATCCTGTTCGTGGGCTTGACCTTCCTGGTGCGGTTGGTCGCCAATGCGGGCCTGTTCCCGATTGAGGTGCGGTTGACGCTCGTGGCGCTGGCCGGCGCGGCGCTGCTGGCGGTCGGCTTCGCCAGGCGGATTGCCCGGCCAGCTTTCGGGCTGGCCCTGCAGGGCACCGGGGTTGCGGTGATGTACCTCACCGTCTTCGCCGCGGCCCGCGTTTACGGGCTGTTGCCGCCCCCGGCCGCGTTCGGCCTGATGATCCTGTTAGCGGCGCTCGGCTGCGTTCTTGCGCTCCTGCAACATGCGCGGGGCCTCGCCTTCGCCTCGTTCCTGGGTGGTTTCGCGGTGCCGCTGCTGCTGGGTGGCGAGGCGCGGAACCCGGTCGGCCTGTTCACCTACATCACGATCCTCAACCTCGCGCTGCTGGGTATCGCGTGGCGGCGGTCGTGGCGTGAGCTGAACCTGCTCGGCTTCTTCGCGACCTTTGGCATGGCGACCTTGTGGGGCGTGAGCAGCTATGCTCCGCAGCACTATTTGACCTGCCAACTGTTCCTCGGCCTAACGATGCTGATCTACATCTTGGTGGCCACGCTCTACGTGGGCCATCGGCCGGGCCCGCTGGGCAACGCCGCCGACACGACCTTGCTGTTCGGTCCCGCCCTCGCCGGCTTCGGGCTGCAGATGGGCCTGGTGCATGACCGTCCCTTCGGGAACGCCTTCGCCGCGCTCGCCTTCGGGGCTGGCTACCTCTCCGTCGCTGCATTCATGCTGCGCCGGCAGGGCCGCGACATGCGGGTGGTCAGGGACAGCCTGCTGGCGATCGGCATAGGCTTTGTGACTCTTGCCGTTCCGTTGGCGTTCTATGCCAAGTGGACCTCGTCGGTCTGGGCGCTGGAAGGCGCCGGCGCATTTTGGGTCGGCGTGCGCCAGGCACGCTGGCTGCCGCGGCTGTTCGGGCTCCTGCTACAGCTAGTCGCGGCCCTGATCCTGCTGGCGACGCTCGCCCCCAACGTGTCCGCCGTTCCCTTCGGCAACACCGGGTTTGTCAGCGCGGCGCTGGTCGCGCTGCCCCTGCTGATCACCGCCTGGTTGATGCGCCAGAAGCTGCCGCACAGCGGATCGCGCTGGGCACGAGCCTATGCCGGGTTCGAGCACCAAGCGCGCCACGTTGTCTTCCTCGGCGGTTTCACGATGGTCGCGATGGCGATTCTGGCGGAGGTCACCCGCCAGCTGCCGAGGGCCGCCCCGCACCTCCTCGGGCCACCGGTGTTCCGCCATTATCAGCAGGTCCTGCTCGCCATGCTTGCGCTGCTGGGCGCGGCGGGCTTGGCCGACCTATTCGGCCGGCGCAAGGACTGGGCAGTTGCGACCTGGCCGGCGCGAGCCAGCCTGCCGCTGCTCGCGCTGTCGTTCCTCCTGTCCTTGCTGATGTCGCGGCACGTCCTGTTCTGGCCGGACTGGCTTGCCTGGCTGCTGGCGCTGAGCGTCCACTACGCCCTGCTGCGCGGGAGCGACGCGGCCTTGTCGAGCGAGGGCAGCGATGCGCTCAAGCGATGGAATGGGTTCGTGCATGCGGGCGGCGTGTGGCTGCTGACCGCCATGCTTGCCAATTGCCTGCAGCTCGGGATCGACCGCGGCGAGCTGTGGGACACGTCCTGGGCGGGGGTGACCTTCCTCGTCAGCCTCGTCGCGGTGCTCGGACTGCTGACGCGCTCGGCCGGCCGCGCGGCACCGCAGGCGACCACCGACCGCTTGCGCTGGCCGCTGCACCCCGCGGCGCGAAGCTACTGGTGGGTGGCGGCTGTCCCGCTCGCCGCCCTGGCGTACGCCGGGGCCTTCTCCGCGGCGCTGCGGGCGGAGGGCACGACCGACCCGCTGCCGTTCGTGCCGCTGCTGAACCCGGTCGACCTGTCGGTGGCACTCGCGCTGGTGGTGCTTGCGCTGTGGCTGCGGACGGTCCGGATCGCGCACGACCGGCCGGATGCCGCGGCCCCCCTGCTCGGCCAAGCCGGCTACGCGGCCGGCGGGGCCTTGGCGTTCGCGGCCCTGAACGGCGCCTGGTTGCGTACGGCGCACCACCTGCTGGGCGTCGACTGGAGCGCCGCGGCGCTGGGCGCAAACTCGGCAGTGCAGACCGGCCTGGCTATCCTATGGACGCTGCTGGCGATGGGATTGATGCTGTTCGCCCACCGCCGTGCGTTGCGTGTGTCGTGGCTGGTTGGCGCCGCGCTGCTGGTCGTAGTGGTCCTGAAGCTGCTGCTGGTCGACATGTCCAACGCACAAGGGTGGGAGCGGATCGTGACCTTCATCGGGGTCGGCGTGCTGATGCTGGTGATCGGCTATTTCGTCCCGCTGCCGCCGAGGCAAGCGAATGAGGAACAGCCGGCATGAGCGTTCGCGCGACCATCGCTTTCCTGCTCGCGGTGCTGGCGGCTGGCTGCCGGCCCGACCCCGCGGTGGACGTATCGAAGCCTGAGGCCTTTGCTCGCCACGCCGTCCTGCAGCCGGCGGCGGGAGGGAAGCTCCAGCGCGTGATCCTGCCCCCGCTACTGCTGGCGGCGGCCAGGCGGCGCGACCTCGGCGACATCCGCCTGTTCGACGCTCGCGGAAGGCTGGTCGCGATGGCGCTGCTCGGGCCGGGCACGGGCTCAGCACCGCGAACGACCGTCGATCTGCCCGTCTACCCCGTGCTTGGCAGGGGCGAGGAACTGCAGAACTCCAAATTATCCATCCGGGTCGAGGATGGGGAGCCGGCCCAGGCCGTCACCGTTGATCGGTTCTCGCGGGACAAGGTCCCGATGCCGGCAGTGCTGCTAGACGCCCGGGCGCTCCGCGATCGGGTCGAAGCCATCGTACTCCGCGCGAACATTCCCGCCGGTCGGCCGGTTCCCCTGACCTTGCTGACCAGCGCTAATCTCAAGGATTGGGAGCCGCTAGCGCAGAAGGTGCTGTTCCGGCCGGCCGCAGGCGGGCCGATGCTGGCGGGCGAGCAGGTGACGCTGAACGGAGCCGACCTCCGCGGCCGCTTCGTCGGCATCAGCTGGACGGGATCAAGCGGCGTCGCGTTGACTGGTGCAATCGCCGTCATGGCCGGGAGCACGGAGGCCGGCCGCGTGGCGGTCGCCACCGCTCCGCTGTCACTGACCGACGCGCATCAGCTACAGCTGCAGCTCCCGGACAATGGGCGGCTGACGGCGCTGCGGGTGACTGCCGCGCCGGCCGACGGGATCGTGCCCGTGCGACTATACGGGCGCAGCCCCGGCAGGGACGCGTGGAGCGCGCTTGGCGCGGCGACGCTGTCAGCGGAACGCGGGCCAAGCACGATCGAACTGCCGGCGGTGCCAATGGCCAGCTACCGGATCGAGGCCGACCGGCGAACCGCCGGCTTCTCCGCCGCGCTTCGGGTGGAACTGCTGTTCGACTCCGTCGAGTTGCTGCTCGCCCTCAGCGGAACGCCGCCCTACCGCATGGCCGTGGGCCAGCCGGCCGCCCAGCCCAACTACCTGACCCTCGCCGAGGTCGCCGGGGCCGGCGCGTCCCTCGATCTGGCCACGCTGCCGCGAGCGACCATTACCAGCGCTAACGAACCGCCGCCCGCCATCCCGGTGCAGGGGCAGGCCGCCGACGGCATGCGGGACAGGCGCAAGCTCGTCATGTGGGCCGCCCTAGTCCTGGGGACGCTGGTCCTGGCATGGGCCGCGTTCCGGCTGGCGCGCGCCAGTCACGCAGGCGCTCCTGCGTAAATCCCCTAAGAAGTTGGAGAAAACGTCGCACGGGCCGCTCGCGCTTACAATTGCTGACTAGCCGCCGTGGATCGGCTTGGCGGCTCTGAGGGCTGGGTCGTTAGGTAGGCATAATCTCCGGAGAGCTTTGGATGTCGCACTCAGCGATCCCGGAGATTCGGACCGTCAGCTCCGCCACCGGAATAGCCGCACAAAGAGGGTGCTGGACGTCCTTGAGATAAATCAAATTGCCGCTTGTCCAACCGCATCTGCTGCTGCTCGCCTCAGCGTGTCTCGCGGGCACCGGCGAGCCTTCCTACAGGATGAAGTCCGCGCTCCGTAGCGTGTGCAGCCCCTCGAGCTGCAGCATGAAGTCAGCGTCGCCGTCGCCGTCGGTGTCGGCCGACACGAAGGTGTTGCCGTTCGCCTGCTCGTAGCGCAGCTGGCCCGCCACCCCGGTAAAGGCGCCGGCGCCGATGAACGCGAAGTCCTGCGTGCCCGCGAGATTGCTGTTGGCGTCGAACAGGTCCAGGCGGAGGCGGTCGCCAGACGCGTAGCTGTAGTCGCGGATCACGTCGCAGCTGCCGGGCGCGGTGCCGGCCAGGTCGCCGGTGCGGAACACGAAGCGGTCGCCGCCCGCGCCCAATAACGGCCAACAACACCAAGGCAGACGTATGATCACCCGTCTGGTACCTAAGACGACGGCGGTGCCATCGAGAGCCGGCTGCATACGCTGCATACAACGTCCCACTGACGAGACGAACGACCACAAAGGGCCAGCCGAAGGCTTGGGTTCAGCGAGTGTCTCAGTCGGAAAGGAGTTTCTGCCCGACCTTATTGTCTTCAAAATGGGTAGAGATAGTACGCCCGCTCTGATGTGGCCTACTGCTGAACTTATTTGGCAACCGTTTAGAAACAGGTAACGCCCATCTCAGAACCGGTATATAATGCCGAGTCGGAGGGCAGCATGAGGACCTTTCGACTGGATACCTATAGCGGACGCTCGCTGGTTGGAACCGAACTGGTGGAGGGTGTGGAACGCGACGACCTCGCGATCAAGCTGCTGATCGCTAACTGCACCGGAAGGCGATGCAAGCTTTTTGCCGACGACATCCTGATCGCTGAGATGGACAGAGGTACTTGGTTGCCCTCCGCTCCGGGCCTCGGACGGCTGGGCGGAACCATGAAGGATGCAGGACCTCTAGGTACCAAGGCTGCAGCTTAGCCGCGTGGCGGTACCTACATCGAGGAGCGAAGGCGCACGCAACGGGAGGATCCGCTGTGGACTATCGTCTCATAGCTTTGTTGGTTTGGATTGCCCCCGCTAT
>NZ_CADCVZ010000053.1 GCF_902806265.1 uncultured Sphingomonas sp.
CCGCCTTGACCTCGTCCTCGAACAGGGCCGGCAGGATGTTGACGTTGGCCGGCTTGGCATGGCCCAGGCCCGAGCCGATGCGGATGAAGTCGGACGGTGCATCCTTGAGCAGGATCGGCCGCTTGTCGGCCGCCGCCTGCCCGACCAGGCCCTCGCGCAGGTGGAACTCGGTCTTGAGTTCCTTGGGGTTCTCGGCGCCGTAGCTGGCGACCAGCTCCAGGCGGGTGTCCTCCTCCTCGCGCCTGGTCACATAGAACACGCCGTACTGCGCGTTCACCAGCGGCGCGACCTCTGACATGATGAGATTGGATACCGTCGCCAGGTCGCGTTCGCCCTGCAGCATGCGGCTGAACCGGGCGAGGTTGGTCTTGAGCCAATCCTGCTCCGCATTCTTCAAGGTCTGGTCCTTGAGGTTGCGGATCATCTCATTGATCGTGTCCTTGAGCGCGGCCATCTCGCCCGACGCTTCCACCGCGATCGAACGGGTGAGGTCGCCCTTCGTCACCGCCGTCGCCACCTCGGCAATCGAGCGAACCTGGTTGGTAAGGTTGGCCGCTAGCTGGTTCACGTTGTCGGTAAGGTCGCGCCATAGCCCGGCGGCGCCCGGCACGCGGGCCTGGCCGCCAAGCCGGCCCTCGATGCCGACCTCGCGGGCCATGTTGGTCACCTGGTCGCCGAAGGTCGACAGCGTTTCGATCATGAAGTTGATGGTCTCGGCCAGCGCCGCGATCTCGCCCTTGGCGTCGAGCGTCAGGGTCCGGCGAAGATTGCCCTGGGCCACCGCGGTCACGACATCGGCGATGCCGCGCACCTGGCTGGTCAGGTTGCCGGCCATCATGTTGACGTTATCGGTCAGGTCCTTCCAGGTCCCCGCCACCCCCGGCACCTGCGCCTGGCCGCCGAGCTTGCCTTCGGTGCCGACCTCGCGCGCCACGCGGGTCACTTCGGAAGCGAAGCCGTTGAGCTGGTCCACCATCACGTTGATGGTGTTCTTAAGCTCCAGGATCTCGCCCTTCACGTCGACCGTGATCTTCTTGGACAAATCGCCGCGGGCCACGGCAGTGGTCACGTCGGCGATGTTGCGGACCTGGCCGGTCAGGTTCTCGGCCATCGCGTTCACATTGTCGGTGAGGTCGGCCCAGGTGCCCGCCACGCCCTCCACGCGCGCCTGGCCGCCGAGCTTACCTTCGGTGCCGACTTCGCGGGCCACGCGGGTCACCTCGGAGGCGAAGCTGTTCAGCTGGTCCACCATGACGTTGATGGTGTTCTTCAGTTCCAGGATCTCGCCGCGCACATCCACGGTGATCTTCTTGGACAGATCGCCGCGAGCCACCGCGGTGGTCACCTCGGCGATGTTGCGAACCTGGCCGGTAAGATTGCCCGCCATCAGGTTCACGCTGTCGGTGAGGTCGGCCCAGGTGCCGGCGACGCCTTCCACCTGCGCCTGACCACCGAGCTTGCCCTCCGAGCCCACTTCGCGCGCCACACGGGTCACCTCCGACGCGAAGCTGTTCAGCCGGTCCACCATCGTGTTGATGGTGTCCTTTAGCTCGAGGATCTCGCCGCGCACGTCCACGGTGATTTTCTTCGACAGGTCGCCCTTGGCCACCGCGGTGGTCACCTCGGCGATGTTGCGGACCTGACCGGTAAGATTGCCAGCCATCAGGTTCACGCTGTCGGTCAGGTCGGCCCAGGTGCCCGCGACGCCCTGCACCTGTGCCTGGCCGCCGAGCTTGCCTTCCGAGCCCACCTCGCGCGCCACGCGGGTCACTTCCGAGGCGAAGCTGTTCAGCTGGTCCACCATGGTGTTGATGGTGTCCTTGAGCTCCAGGATCTCGCCGCGGACGTCAACCGTGATCTTCTTGGACAGGTCGCCCTTGGCCACCGCGGTCGTGACCTCGGCGATGTTGCGGACCTGGCCAGTCAGGTTGGCGGCCATCAGGTTTACATTGTCGGTGAGGTCCGCCCAGGTGCCCGCCACGCCCGGCACCTGCGCCTGCCCGCCGAGCTTGCCCTCGGTGCCGACTTCGCGGGCCACGCGGGTCACTTCGGACGCGAAGCCGTTGAGCTGGTCCACCATGGTGTTGATGGTGTTCTTGAGCTCGAGGATCTCGCCCTTCACATCAACGGTGATCTTCTTGGAAAGGTCGCCCTTCGCGACCGCAGTGGTCACCTCCGCGATGTTGCGGACCTGCCCGGTCAGGTTCTCGGCCATGGAGTTCACATTGTCGGTCAGGTCCTTCCAGGTGCCGCCGACGCCCTCCACCCGGGCCTGCCCGCCGAGCTTGCCCTCCGTGCCGACCTCGCGGGCCACGCGGGTCACTTCGCTGGCAAAGGCGTTCAGCTGGTCCACCATCACGTTGATGGTGTTCTTGAGCTCCAGGATCTCGCCCTTCACCTCAACGGTGATCTTCTTGGACAGGTCGCCGCGGGCCACGGCGGTGGTCACCTCCGCGATGTTGCGCACTTGGCCCGTGAGGTTGGTCGCCATCGCGTTGACGTTGTCCGTCAGGTCCTTCCAGGTGCCGGCCACGCCCTTGACGTTGGCCTGACCGCCAAGCTTGCCCTCCGTGCCGACTTCGCGCGCCACGCGGGTCACTTCCACCGCGAAGGATCCGAGCTGCTCGACCATGGTGTTGACCACTTCGCCGATGCGCAGGAACTCGCCCCGCAGCGGCTGGCCGTCCACCTCCACCGTCATGGTCTGCGACAGGTCGCCCTTGGCGACCGCGCCGATCACGCGTGCGACCTCCGTAATCGGCTGGACCATGTCCTCGATCAGCTCGTTGACCGAGCGGAGCTTGAGGTCCCAGCCGCCCTCGGCCCCCTGCACCCGGGCGCGCTGGTTGATGCGGCCTTCCTTTCCGACCACCACCGACAAGCGGTCGAACTCCCTGGTGATCGACTCGTTGAGCGCCACCACCTCGTTGAACAGGGTCGCGATCTCCTCGTCGACGCCCTGGCCGTCCTCCGGCAGGCGGACTGAGAAGTCGCCTCGGCGCAGGGCTTGAAGCGCGGTAACCAGCTGGCGGCGATCGAACATGGTATGCGGCGGTTGTGCGTTCACGGCGAGATATGCCTTTTCTGGTCGATTGGTGTCAGCAGGTCGGCGCCCGGTGGGCTTCGCCTACGGAAGCATTCTTTCAATCTGCTGAAAAGAAGCTGCATGAACGATGAGCGATCGGGCTTGCCGCTTGCTAGGCCAAGCTGGTGCTCCGATCGCTGGCTAGCGCACTCCTGCGCGCCCTGACGTCATCCAGGCTCCACGCGCCCGGGCCGGCGAAGACGAGGTACAGGAACACGAAGCAGTACAGGATCGCCGCGTCGCCGCCGTTGTTCACGGGAAAGAGGTTCTGCGGGGCATGGGCCATCCAGTAAGCGACGGCCATTGTTCCGGACGCCACAAAGGCAGCCGGGCGAGTGAACAATCCCATGACCATCAGCAGTCCGGTGACGAGCTCGATCACTCCGGCGAACGCCCCAGGGTTGTTCAGCGCCCAGCCGGAGCCGGCATACTCGCCAGACGGAAAACCGAAGAACTTCTGGGTGCCGTGCTCCACGAAGATCAGCCCGGACACGATCCGCAGCGCGGCCAGCGCATAGGGCGCGCGCCGCGCGATCCCAACTTCGTCCACCATGCTCTTTCTCCAGCTTCCATACGGTCCTTGGAGCCGCTTGATCAGCGCTCCGGCCATTCTGCCACCTGGGATGTTGGACGCGTTGGGAGCGAAGTGCCAGCCCGGCAGGTCGCGATGCGCCAGCATCGCTATGCGTTACCTGATTTGGGAGTAGTCCACCGAAGGGGACGGCACACACGAACAGCTGGACTGCAAGGTTTGCCGGGCTGTGCTATTGCCCGTAGCGCAGCGCCCGCGCGGACCCGCTTCGGCCCTCAGGCCACTCCATCTCCGCCGAGCGCCCGATACAGCGTCACGCCGTTGCGGGTCTGTGCCAGCCGGACCGCGACCAGGTTGCGCTCGGCGGCGTAGGCGGAGCGCTGGGCGTCCAGGACGTTTAGGAACGGGTCCAGGCCTTCGCGATAGCGCGCGGTGACGAGGCGAAGCGTGTCGTTGGCAGCGGCGAAGTTGCGCTGGTTGGCGGCGACGCGGTCGGCCAGCGTGCCCTTGTCGGCGAGCGCGTCGGCGACCTCGCGGAAGCCGGTCTGGATCGAACGCTCATTGGAGGCGACGGCGCCCTGCTGCTCGGCGCGGCGGAGGTCGACCGTGGCGCGCCGGCTCCCGCCGCTGAAGATCGAATAGTCGGCCCCCACCCCTCCCGACCAGTTGAAACTGCCGCCACTCAACAGGCCGGTCAGCGTGTCGCTGGCAAAGCCCAATAGGCCGGTGAGCGATATGGTTGGGAACAAGGCGGCGCGAGCGGCGCCGATCTCGGCATTGGCGGCGCGCAGCTCATATTCGGCCTGGATGACGTCGGGGCGGCGCAGGAGGATGCGCGAGTCGAGGCCCGCCGGGCGGGCGGCGATGGTGGGCGCGACCTGATGAGATCAGGAAGCTCGGTGGCCGCGCCGAAGCGAACTCCAGCAGCGTTGCCGAGGCAGCGGGGGCAAGCGCCATCGTCGGAGCCGCCGTTCAGGCGTTCGGCAAGCTGACGATCTTGGTCAACAATGCCGGCGTGATCGACTTCGCCCCAACCGACCAGATCACCGACGAGCAGTGGCGCCGGATGATCTCCGTAACGCTGGACGGGACCTTCTTCATGTGCCGGGCAGCCTGGCCGATCTTCACCGCACAGGGCGGCGGCGCCATCGTCAACACGACCTCCAATGCCGGCTTTGCGGGTAACGAGCTGCTGGTCCACTACGGTGCGGCCAAGCTCGCTGTGGCCGGTCTGACGAAGGCGCTTGCTCAAGAGGGCGGCCCGCTCAACATCCGGGTGAACGCAATCGCGCCGATGGCAGTGACCCGCATGAACCGCGAGCATTTCTTTAAGGGTGCGACGACGGAAGGCAAAAACTGGCGCGAGGACATTCGCAGCGGGGAAGGTTCCCATGGGGCCGCCCTCCGCCGTCTCTCCGGCCGTCCTCTGGCTCGCGCTCCGAGATATTGAGGTGAACGGCCAGGTCTACAGCAGTTCGTCGGGCAAGGTGGCCCGAGTGGCCTTTGTGATCGGTTAAGGCTGGTTCGATCCCCATCACACGCCCGAAAGCATCGCTGCGCACCAGGCGGAGATCGATCGGCTGGGCAGCTATTGCGACCCGAAGTCCACGGGCGACGAGCTCGCCCTCATCCCTCCCCTGTTCACCTGACCGGAGCAAGCCTCCAGTCAGCCTGCCCACAAGTTCCGGAGAGTTCCCAATGCACCTGTTTGTGACCACCCGTGACGGGCAAGAGATCCAAGTGGAGGCCACCGCAGACCTCCCGGTGATGAACATCATCCGAGATGCGGGAATCGATGAGTTGGTCGCGCTGTGCGGCGGCTGCCTCTCCTGCGCGACCTGCCACGTCTATGTCGATGACGAACAGCTATCGATGCTCCCGCCGATGTCCGACGATGAAGATGACCTTCTGGATAGCTCCAACGCGCGTAAAGCGTCGTCGCGGCTGTCTTGTCAGATCCCGTTCCAAGAGCAGCTCGCCGGGCTGAAGGTCACGATCGCATCGGAGGATTGACGCCGGCATTGGCAAGCAATGACCATCCTCAAGCATAAGGCGAGCCGTATGTTCGCCCAAGGTGTTGTAGAGCGCGGCACCCTCGATCACGAGCGCGGCTGGTGCAAAGGTGAGCATATCGCCTCTGCTTCGTTAGGTCCTAAACGAGTGCGCATCACAAACCACCTTGCGCAAAGTACTGCAACGCCGGTTCGATGAACTCGCTATTCTCCCAGGTCAGGTGACGCCTCCGGACACGGGTCGCCAGATCCGCACCGTTCGGCCCAGCCGACCTGACGAGCGCGCGAACGTACCGGAAGTCGCCTTGCTTAAGAAAGGTGACCCCTT
>NZ_CADCVZ010000054.1 GCF_902806265.1 uncultured Sphingomonas sp.
CGTCATCAGCTACGACGAACACCCTGCCGCCGGATCGACAGCCAGGCCTGGATCTTCTTCAAGATTTTTCCGGCGCCGCCGCCGCCGTGCGTGCCGGAGTCCGCTTTGCGTGCTGAAGTGCACTCCAGCGGCCCCACCTGACGCTCCGTCTCGCCGCGGAGCGGCGCGACGGGATGCCGCCCGCCGACGCCTAGGTGGCTGCTGCTTGGGGCGCCAGCGGCACTGCTGCCGGGTCGGACTTCCCGCGCCGACGACGACCACCTCTTCGGCAGTGACGGCAACGACGTCGAGACCGGCGACGCCGGCAACGACCACCTCGACGGCGGCGCCGGCGACGACCAGCTGAATGGCCGGGAAGGCGACGATCATTTGTTCGGAGGTGCCGGCAACGACCTGCTCCACGGAAGTTATGGCACCGATACTCTGACAGGCGGCGCGGGCGCCGACATCTTCAGCTACACGTCAGCGATCGACGGGAACGACGTCATTCTCGACTTCAACCGGGCCGAGGGTGACAAGATCGACATCTCTGGCAGCGATTCCAACCTGTCTGGTAAGGACGGACAAACGGGCTGGTGGTTCGCTGGGGACAGCTACCGCTCCGACCTGCAGAGCGACGGTCGGGGGCAGATTGTGGTCATTGCGAACGGCGACGGGACCTACACCTTCAGCGCATACTACGCCAACACGACCACGCCGCACATCCAGACGATCGTCAATACGGCGGTGACCGTTACCGACTTTATCGGGGTCACGGACGCCCCACCAGCAGCGATGGGTTTGGTCTTCTGAGCTATCTGGTAGCGGCCGGTGGGTCCCGCTGATCAGGCCAAGGCTGCGGCTATCAGCCGCCGCGTGTTCTCGACGCCGTAGAGCGCGATAAAGCTGCCCATGCGAGGTCCATCGCTGCTTCCGAGCAGGATCTCGTACAACGCTTGGAACCAGTGGCGCAGGCTGTCGAACGGATGGCGCTTGCCGATCTCGAAGACTTCGGTCTGGATCACGTCGGAACGGGTGTCGGGCGGCAGCTGCGCCAGGTAGCGGTCGACTTCGCGCAGTGCGTCGATCTCGTGCCCGACTGGCGCGCGCCGCTGTAGGGTGGGCACGACGAAGTCACGCGCATAGTTCACGGCCAGGCCGATGAGCTCGTCCAGCTCCGGGTTCGCTTCCGGTGAGCAGGCGGGATTGTAGCGGCGGACGAAGCGCCAGGCGGTGTCCTTGTCCTGCACGCCCGGCAGGCTGGTTAGGTTGAGCAGCAGGCCGAAGCTGACTGGCAAGCTGTAGGGCTCGGGCACCGCGCCGTCGTGGATGTGGTGCACGGGGTTGCCGAGGCGCTGCTCGACCGGCTGCTCAGGCCACTTGCCCCGGAACTGCCAATATTCGTCGATCGCGCGCGGGATCAGCCCGAGGTGGAGGCTCTTGGCCTTCTTCGGCTCGCGGTAGAGGTAGAACTCCAGGCTCTTCTCGCTGCCGTAGGTAAGCCATTGCTCCAGGCTGAGGCCGTTGCCCTTGGACTTGCTGATCTTCTCGCCGCGCTCGTCGAGAAACATTTCGTAGTTGAAGCCCTCGGGCGGGCGGCCGCCGAGGACGCGGGCGATCTTGCCCGACTGGATCGTGCTGTCGATCAGGTCCTTGCCGGCCATCTCGTAGTCGACGCCGAGCGCCACCCAACGCATCGCCCAGTCCACCTTCCATTGAAGCTTGGCCAGGCCGCCGAGGGCCGACTGCGTGACCTCTTGCCCATCCTCGTCGGTGAAGGCGACCGTGCCCGCTTCGGCGTCGACCACGCGCACGGGCACCTGCAGGACCCGGCCGGTGGTCGGCGAGATCGGAAGCACGGGCGAATAGGTTTGGCGGCGCTCTTCACGTAAGGTCGGGAGCATGACGCCGAGGATGTCGTCGTAGCGGCGCAGCACCTCGCGCAGCGTCTCGTCGAAGCGGCCGCTCCTGTAGCATTCGGTCGAGCTCAGGAACTCGTAGTCGAAGCCGAACCGGTCGAGGAAGCGGCGCAGCATGGCGTTATTGTGGTGCGCGAAGCTTTCGTGTTCGCCGAATGGGTCGGGAACTTGCGTCAGCGGCCGGCCGAGATGCTCCCGCAGCAGCTCGGCATTGGGAACATTGTCCGGCACCTTGCGCAGCCCGTCCAGGTCGTCGCTGAAAGCGATCAGCGTGGTCGGCGCTCCGCCGGTGAGCGTCCGGTAGGCGTGCATCACCCAGGTGGTGCGCAGGACCTCGGTGAAGGTGCCGATGTGCGGCAGGCCGGAGGGACCGTAGCCGGTCTCGAACACCGTGGGCGCGCCATCGGGCTTCCCCTCGGGCCAGCGCTTCAGCAGCTTGCGCGCTTCCTCGAACGGCCAGGCCTTGGAGGTCATCGCCGCGTCGCGCAGGTCGTTCACTGTTGCCCTTTCGTTCTCACCGCGCCACATCAGGCAAGTGGCCGCTCCTTTGCCCCTTCCCGCGCTGCACGCAAGCCACGCCGGCATCTGGATCGCCGGCGCGAACGGCGGTGTGCGCGAGGTCGGGCGCGGGCAGGCGATCGGGCAGCTCGCGGAAACGCCGCACATCCTCCTGAACGCTCCGCTGGTCGGGCAGCGGCTGGGCTATGGTGAGGTGAGCGGGCTGGACCTGCTGGAGCTGTTCGCCTTCATCCACCCCGCGCGGTTCGCGGTGCCGACGGTGGCGGGGATGGCGCGGGCGGTCGGCGTGGCGGTGCCGACCGGGGAATCGGAGTTCGCCGCGGCGCTGCAGGCGATCGCCGGGCGCTTGCTGGCCGTGCCGGACGGTGAGTGGCCCGAACGTGAGGGCGCATGGACCAGCAACGCCACCCTGCACCGGCTCGGCTGGGGCTGGGCGGGGCTGGTCGGGCAGCGGCTGCGGCGGCCCGACAAGGCCGAGCGGATGCTGTTCTCGCGGCTGGCGACCTGGGAAGAGGGCGCCGAGCGGCCGCCGCCGCGAACGGTGCGGATCGGGGCAGACGAGGCAGAGACGCGGCTGACCAAGCTCACGGGGCAGGGGGCGGAGACGCGCGAAGGGCAAAGGGCGCTCGCCGGCGCAGTGGCGGGCGTGTTCGCACCCCGCGCCGCGCGGGATGCGCCCAACCTGCTGCTGGCCGAAGCTGGGACGGGAATCGGCAAGACGTTGGGCTATCTCGCCCCCGCGTCGCTGTGGGCGGAAAAGGCGGGCGGGCCGGTGTGGGTGTCGACCTACACCAAGGCGCTGCAACGGCAACTCGATGCCGAGGGCGCGCGGCTCCACGCCGACCCCGATGAGCGCAAGCGGCGGATCGTAGTCCGCAAGGGCCGCGAGAACTACCTGTGCCTGCTCAACCTGGAAGATGCGCTACAGGGCGCGTTCTCGGGCCGGGCGGCGGTGCTGGCCCAGCTGGTTGGGCGCTGGGCGGCCTACACCAAGGACGGTGACATGGTCGGTGGCGACCTGCCGGGCTGGCTGCCGAGCCTGTTCCGGCGCGCGGGGGCGACCGCGCTGACCGACCGCCGCGGCGAATGCGTCTACGCCGGCTGCCCGCATTACCGGCGCTGCTTCATCGAGCGGGCCGAGCGGTCCAGCCGGGAGGCTGACCTGGTGATCGCCAACCACGCGCTGGTGATGGTCAACGCCGCCCGGGCGCGGATGAGCCGGCCACCCGAACGCATCGTCTTCGACGAAGGGCATCATCTGTTCGATGCCGCCGACTCGACCTTCGCGGTGGCGCTGACCGGGCAGGAGACGATCGAGCTGCGGCGCTGGATCATGGGCCCGGAGAAGAGCTCGCGCGGGCGGCGCCGGGGCCTGTCGGCGCGATTGATGGACGTGGCCAGCTACGACGACGGGGGCGGCGAAGCGCTCGAGTCGGCGGTCGAGGCGGCACGGGCGCTACCGTCCGATGGATGGCTCGGGCGCATCGCCGAAGGCGCGCCGTTCGGATCGGTGGAGCGGCTGCTCTCGCAGGTGCGCGGGACCGTTTACGCCAGGGCGCGGGCGCAGGACGCGGGGTATGGTCTCGAGACCGAACTGGCGGAGCCAGATGGCGAGCTTGTCGCGGCCGCGGCCGGTGCGCTGGAGGCACTGGAGTCCCTGCAAAAGCCGTTGGCGGCGCTCGGGCGGCGGCTGGAAGCGGTGCTGGAAGACGCGCCAGACTGGCTCGACGCCGCGGCCCGGGCGCGGGTGGAAGGTGCGATCGCCGGCCTGACCTGGCGCGGCGGAGCGCTTGCAGCCTGGTGCCAGCTGCTGGCCCGGATCGGCGGTGCGGCCGATCCCGAGTTCGTCGACTGGCTGAGCGTGGACCGGGTCGAGGGCCGTGAGTTCGACATCGGCATTCAGCGCCGCTGGCTCGACCCCACGCGGCCGCTCGCGGCGACCGTGCTGGCTCCGGCGCACGGAGTGCTGGTGACCTCGGCGACGCTGCGCGGCGGCGGCGAGGACTGGGCGGCGGCGGAGGCACGGACCGGCGCGCTGCACCTGCCACGGCCTGCGGAGCGGTTCGAAGCGGCGAGCCCGTTCGACTATCCCAATTCGGCCGAGGTGCTCATCGTCACCGACATCGGCCGCAACGACCTGCCCGCGCTGGCCGGCGCCTATGCCCGACTGATCGAGGCGGCGGGCGGCGGCACGCTGGGGCTGTTCACCGCGGTGCAGCGGCTGAAGGCGGTGCATGCGCGGATTGCGGACCGGCTGGCGCGCGAAGGCTTGCCGCTGCTCGCCCAGCATGTCGATCCGATCGATACGGGCACGCTGGTCGACATCTTCCGCGACGATCCGCGCTCCAGCCTGCTTGGCACCGACGCGCTGCGCGACGGGGTCGACGTGCCGGGCGAGTCGCTCCGGCTGGTAGTGATGGAGCGGGTGCCCTGGCCAAGGCCGACCGTGCTCCACGGCGCGCGGCGGATGGCCGGGGGCGGGTCGGCCTACGACGACCGGGTAGTCAAGGCACGGCTGGCGCAGGCGTTCGGCCGACTGATCCGACGGCAGGGCGACCGGGGCAAGTTCGTGATCCTGTCCGCCGCCTGTCCCTCGCGCCTGCTCACTGCCTTTCCGGTGGGAGTGCCCGTGCGCCGGGTGACGCTTGCCGAAGCCATCGCGCGGGTGGGGGCTGGGTCAGTCCTCGAGCAGGCTGGCCAGCTGCTGCCGCAGCCGGCGGAGGTCGTCGGCGGAGACTCCTGACCCGTTGCCGTTCAACGGTATCGCCGGCCCGTCGGACACATCCACCTGCCCGTCGCGAAGCAGCTTCTGCACCCCGCGCACCGTGTAACCTTCATGGGTAAGCAGCTGGTGGATGCGCCGGGCAAGCTCCACGTCGGCCGGCCGGTAGTAGCGGCGGTTGCCCGCGCGCTGCAGCGGCTTCAGCGGGAACTTGGACTCCCAATAGCGCAGGATATGCTGCGGGACGCCCAGCTCTTCGGAGAGTTCGCCGATGGTCCGGAAGGCGTCGGGCGCCTTGCTGCCGGCCACCGCGCGCCCGTGCCTTTAGCCGCGCGCGACCTTGTCGCGCATCGTCTGGCTGGCCCGAAAGGTCATGACCCGGCGCGGCGCGATCGGCACTTCGACGCCGGTCTTCGGATTGCGGCCGACCCGCTCGCCCTTGTCGCGCAGGACAAAGCTGCCGAAGCCCGAGATCTTGACGTTCTCGCCTTCCGACAGCGAAGCGCACATATGGTGCAGCAACCGCTCCACCATGCCCGCCGACTCGGCTCGCGACAAACCAAGCCGACGGTGGACCACGTCGCTGAGGTCAGCCCGGGTCAGTGTGCCGCTTAGCGCTTCCTTGAACTGCCCATTCCGGGCAACACCGGCATCGGCCATTGTTGTTCTCCGCCCACCCTGTCGGCGCTCCCCCAGCGCCCAATTGCTAAACTAACCTAGAACAGGCTTTGTCAGCAACCTGACCAAGAGCACATTTTCGACGAAATATCAAAAGCGCACGGCAGCCGCCCCCCAGGTGAAGCCACCACCCATGGCTTCCAGGACCACCAGGTCGCCCTGTTTGATCCGGCCATCCTTGACTGCCACGTCGAGGGCCAGCGGAACTGAGGCGGCCGATGTGTTGGCGTGCTGGTCCACCGTCAGCACCACCCGGTCGGACGATAAGCCCAGTTTGCGGGCGGTCGCGTCGATGATGCGGGCGTTCGCCTGGTGGGGGACAACCCAATCGACCTCGTCGGCGGTCAGCCCGGCCACGCCAAGCACCTCGGTCAGGACGTCGGCAAGGTTGACCACCGCGTGGCGGAACACCTCGCGGCCCTTCATGCGCAGCTTGCCGACAGTGCCCGTGGTCGACGGACCGCCATCGACGTACAGCATGTCGCTGTGCCGGCCATCGGCGTGGAGGCGGGTCGCCAGGATCCCGCGGGTGCCTTCCTCCGCCTTGAGGACGACCGCGCCCGCGCCGTCGCCGAACAGCACGCAGGTGGTGCGGTCCTCCCAATCGAGGATGCGGCTGAACGTCTCCGCGCCGATTACCAGGGCGGTGTCGGCGTTGCCCGCGCGCAGCATCGCGTCCGCAACTGACAGCGCGTAAAGAAAGCCGGTGCAGACCGCATGCACGTCAAACGCGATGCAGTCGCCAACCCCGAGCATGGCCTGGACCCGCGTCGCGGAGGAGGGAAAGGTCTGATCGGGGGTGGCGGTTGCAAGCACGATGAGGTCGATCTCGCCCGGCTCCAGCCCAGCTTGCTCCAACGCTTTGCGGCTGGCCTCGGTGGCCAGGGTCGCGGTGGTCTCGCCATCCCCCGCAATGTAACGCGTCCGGATGCCGGTCCGTTCGACGATCCACTCATCGGTGGTATCGACCTGCGCCGCGAGTTCCGCATTGTCGACGCGCCGCTTTGGCAAGGCGGAGCCGACGCCGCCGATCACCGCCCGCCGCGCGACCTCAATCGTCATTGCGCGGCTTCGGCGAAAGCGTGGGCACGGAAATTATCGAGGTCCTCGCCGATCCGCCGCGTGATGTCGTTGCGGACCATGCGGGCAGCAACCCCGATCGCGTTGCACACACCCTTGGCGTTTGCGCCGCCATGGCTCTTCACGACCAGGCCATTGAGGCCGAGGAAGACCGCGCCGTTATGGTTGTTGGGGTCGAGGTGGACCTTGAGCATGTGCAGCGCCGGACGGCTAAGCGCGAATCCGGCTTTGGAGCGGAGCGAGGAAGTGAAGGCACGGCGCAGGAGGTCGGTCACGAACCGGGCGGTGCCCTCCGCGGTCTTGAGGGCGATGTTGCCCGAAAAGCCGTCGGTCACCACCACGTCCATCTTGCCACGGGACAGCTGATCGCCTTCGGTGAAGCCGTCGAACTGCATCGGCAGGTAGCTCGCTTCGCGCAGCAGGGCGGCGGCTTCCTTGAGCTCGTCGGTACCCTTGAGCTCCTCGGTGCCGATGTTGAGCAGCTTCACGCGCGGCTTCTTCAGTCCGTTCACCGTTCGAGCATAGGCGGCGCCCATGACGGCGAACTGAACCAGATTCTGCACGTCGCATTCGGTGTTCGCGCCGAGATCGAGCATGATGACGTCGTGCTCGCCAAGCGTCGGCAGCAACGCCGCGAGCGCCGGGCGGTCGATGCCCGGCATGGTGCGAAGTGCCAGCTTGGCGATGGCCATCATGGCGCCGGTATTGCCAGCCGACAGGGCCGCATCGGCCTGGCCCTTCTTCACCGCACGAATGGCCATTCCCATCGACGTGGTCTTGGCGCGGCGGAGCGCCTGGCTGGGCTTTTCCGCGCTGCCGATCGCGTCGGGCGCGTGAACCACTTCGACCGAGCCCGCGGGAAAGCTTAACCTCTCCAGCTCTGGCCGTACCTGCGCCTCATCCCCGATCAGCAGGAAGCGAAGCGAAGGATCCGAACGGAGCGCACGGACGACCCCACCCAGCATCGCTGCCGGGCCGTTGTCGCCCCCCATTGCATCGATCGCAATCCGCGGCGTGCCGTTTAGACCGCTGCTGTCCGGACTGCGATTCACTGGGGGGTGGCCGCTCAGGCCTCGGTCGAGACGATCTCGCGGCCGTTATAATGGCCGCAGGCGGTGCACAGATTGTGCGGCTTCTTGAGCTCGCCGCAGTTCGGGCACTCCTGGAAGCTCGCCGGGCTCAGCGCGTGGTGGCTGCGGCGCATATTGCGCTTGGACGGCGACGTTTTTCTCTTGGGGACGGCCATTGCGGCACCTGTTCTCGTGTTGGCTCAAACAAAATGCGACGAACCTCGCCTCGGCTCGAACGGGTTGCCCCGCGGCGGCGAAGGATCGTCGCGAACGATGGGGCCTATAGCGGAAAGCTCCGGACGCGCAAGCCGTTAGGCCGCGGCCAGCACGCGGTCGCTGACGAAGGGGTTGGAGGCACGCTCCCGCGCGAAGGTCGAGGCGGGGCCGTGGCCGGGGATGAAGGCGGTGTCGTTGCCCATCGGCCAGAGCTCGCGAACCACGCTGTCGAGTAGCGCCTGGTGGTCGCTTCGCGGGAAGTCGGTCCGGCCGATCGAGCCCGCGAACAGCACGTCGCCGACGATCGCCAGCTTGGAAGCCGCGTGGTGGAAGACGACGTGGCCAGGCGTGTGGCCGGGGCAGTGGTGAACCGCGAAGCTCAGCTCCCCGACAGTCAACGTATCGCCGCCGTCGAGCCAGCGCGAGGGTTCGAACGAACGGCCCTCGATGCCATAGCGAGCGCCGTCCTCGGCCAGCGTGGCGATCAGCCAGCGGTCCTCCTCGTGCGGTCCCTCGATCGGCACGCCGAGTTCCTCCGCGAAGATCCCGGCCTGGCCGCAATGGTCGATGTGGCCGTGGGTCAGCAGGATCTTCTCGACCGTCACGCCCGTTTGCGCGACTGCCGCGCGGAGCTTGGGCAGGTCGCCGCCGGGATCGACGAACGCGGCCTTCATGGTCGCGGTGCACCAGATGAGGCTGCAGTTCTGCTGCAGCGACGTGACCGGGATCATCGCCGCCTTGAGCGCGGGCTCACCCACGTTCAGCGCCCCGCTACCTTGGGCCGCGCGGCCTGCGAGCCGCCCAGCAGATGCTCCTGCCAGAACAGGAGCGAGGCCCAGAACTGATAATCCTGGTTCTCCTTCTTGTTGAAGCCGTGACCTTCGTTCTCGCCAACGAGATACCAGGTCGGCGTGCCGCGGGCCCGAAGCGCCTTGACAATCTGGTCGGCCTCCGACTTGGGCACCCGCGGGTCGTTGGCGCCCTGGACGATGAACATCGGCGCCTTGATCTCGCGGATGCGGCGGAGCGGCGAGATCTCCTCCAGCTTGGCGCGCTGGGCGGGCACGCGCTCGTCGCCATATTCGACCCGGCGCAGGTCGCGGCGGTAGCTCTGCGTGTTCTCCAGAAAGGTGTTGAAGTTGGAGATGGCGACCACGCACAGCGCGCCTTTGAACGCATCGGCGTAGCGGATGGCGGACGCGTAGCACATGTAGCCGCCGTAGCTGCCGCCGGTGACGCCCATGCGCGCGCTGTCGATCCGCGGGTCAGCGCGGAGGCGGTCGAGGAAGGCGCCCACGTCCTTGACCGAGTCCTCGCGCTTGAATGGGCCGTTGTCGAGGCTGACGAAACGCTTGCCGTAGCCCGTGGAGCCGCGGACGTTGGGGTAGAAGACCGAGATCCCCAGCTCGTTCAGCAGGTAGTTGCTGCGGCCCTGGAAGCCCGGCCGGGTCTGGCCTTCAGGTCCACCATGGATGTTGACCAGGACCGGCCGCTTGCCCGGGAAGCGGCGCGGATCGGGGCGGTAGAGGAAGCCGCTGACGGGCTCGCCATCGAAGCTCTTCACCTCCACCAGCTCGGCCTCGACATTGACGCTCGGATCGAGGCCGCCGGTCTCGCTTTCGGTCCAGCGGGTGGCCCGAAGCGTCCGCGGGTCGACCGCGTAGGCGTCCGCCGGACTGCGCGCGGAGGACAGGGTGAGGCCAACCGTGCCCCAGGGCGCGAACTCCAGCGCCCCGATCACGCCGACCGGAAGGCCGGACACCTGGCGGGGGCGGCGTGACGCCACGTCCATCAAGTACAGCCGGCTGATCCCGGCTTCGTTGGTGACGTAGGCGACCGTGCGGCCGTCGTCCGAGATGTCGAAGCTGTCGATGTCCCAGCGACCGGCGTTGGCGACCGGCGTGAAGCGGCCGCTGGCCGGGTCGAGGGTGCCCAGCCGCTGCACGTCCGCGCCCTCGTCGGAGGTCACCCACAGTGTCCCGTCCGGCGCGAACTCGGAGCCGCCGATCGCCACGTCCGCGGCATGGTTGCCGACCGGCGTCATGGTGCCTCGCGCGACGTCGAGCAGGTACGGATCGACGTTGGTGATGGACTGGTAGTTGAGCACGATCGCGCGCGCCGCACCGGGCGCGAAGTCGGCGATGCCCCAGCCGCCGCCCTTGACCTGCGCAACCATGCGGTTCGATGCCGGATTGCGGGGATCGATGACGTAAAGGTCGCTGTCCGCGCCGTTGCGGCGGGTGGATGAATAGGCGAGCAACCGCCCGTCCTTGCTCCACGGACCCATCTCGTTGCGGCTCTTGCCGTCGGTGAGCAGGTTCAGGCGGCCGTTCGCCAGCGTGTAGATCTGGTAGAACTCGTCCCCGCCATTGTCCTTGGACACCGCGAGCACGTCGCCCGCGGGCGACCAGCGGCCGCCGACCGGCTCGGCCTCGAAGCTGATCTGCCGCCGCATCATCATGGGTCCGGCGACCGTGTGCAGCTGCGCCGTGTTGGCGAAGCGGGTGGATACCAGCATCGAACGGTCGCGCGGGTTCCAGCCGGCGAAGCCTGCGGTGCGGAACTCCATGTAGGGCCGGGTAGCGACGGCGAGCTCCTGCGGCACCGGGGGAACCGCGTCCACAGTGACGGCGGCCGGCTTGGGCGCGTCGGCGGCGGCGAGCGGAGCGGCCAGCAGGACGGTGGCGGCGGCGAGGACGAAGCGAGACTTGTTGATCATGGAGAAACCTTATTGGGCTGGGGCGGACTGCTCAAGCGTGGCGAGCGAGGGCGGCACGTCGCGCATCTCACGCGCGACCGCTTCGGCCCGGCGCAGCGCGCCCAGAATGTTGCCGCCGGCAAGCTTGGCGAGGTTCGCGTCCGACCAGCCGCGGCGGATCAGCTCGGCGAACAGGGCCGGGTAGTCGCCCACGTCCTCGAGGCCCACGGCGGTGAACGGCACGCCATCGAAGTCGCCGCCGAGGCCGACATGGTCATGGCCCGCGACCCTGGCGATATGCTCGAGGTGATCGGCGACCTTGGCGAGCGGCACCGGCGGCCGCGGGTTAGCGGCTTCCCAGGATTTGAGGCCGGCGTCCACCGCCGCCTGGCTGAACGGCGTAGTGGCCTTGAGCCGGGCCTCCTCCGCCACGCGGCGCGTGTTCCATTGCCAGACCTCCGGCGAGAGGAAGACGGGGTAGAAGTTGACCATCACCACACTGCCGTTGGCGGGCAGCAGACGGAGCACCTCGTCCGGAACGTTGCGCGGATGCGGGTTCAGGGCAGCGGCATTCGAATGCGAAAAGATGACGGGGGCCCGGCTTACCCGCAGCGAGTCGATCATCGCCGCGGGTGAGACGTGGCTGAGGTCCACCAGCATGCCGAGACGGTTCATCTCGGCCACTACCTGCTCGCCGAACGGGCTGATGCCGCCATGGCGCGGCTCGTCGGTGGCGCTGTCGGCCCATTCGGTGGTCTGGTTGTGGGTCAGCGTCATGTAGCGGACACCGAGGTCGTGGAAGCGGCGAAGCGCCGGCAGCGAGCCCGCGATGTGCCGGCCGCCCTCCATGCCGAGCACGGAGCCGACGCGGCCCGCGCGATGGATGCGGAGGAGGTCGTCGGCCGATGCCGCGAGCTCGAGGTCATTTGGGTAGGCCGCAATCAGCCGGCGCGCCGTGTCGATCTGCTCCAGCGTGGCCCGTAGCGCCGCGTCGCCGGTGATCGTGCCTGGGATGTAGACCGACCAGAACTGCCCGCCGACGCGGCCTTGGCGGAGCCGGGGAATGTCGGTCATCAGCGGCTTGTCGCCGCTACCCCGATCCACGGCCAGGTTTGCAACGCTGCTTTCGTGGTTCTCGCGCAGTTCCCATGGCAGGTCGTTGTGTCCGTCGATCAGCGGCGTGCGCTTGAGGACGCGATCGATGCGCTTCTGTGTCGCTCCGTCGATCGACTGAGCCGCGGCAGGAGCGGCAAGAAGGAGCGCGGCAAGGTAAAGGGCGGCAGAGCGCATATGGAAGGTCCTAGGATAGTGCCACGCCGCTTTACGAAGCAGGCCGCCGCGGGGCAAACGCCCGGGTGATGAGCGAACCCTTTGTGCTGTTCGATGATGCCCGGTCCGGCGGGCGGGCACGGCTCTACACGGGGTCGAGCGAGCAGATCGTCGCACGGAGCATGGCAGACGTGCGGCCGGCGCTCGACCGTCTGCAGCAGGCGGCGCGCGCTGGTGCGCATGCGGCGGGGTACCTTGCCTACGAAGCGGGCTACGCGCTTGACCCCGCGCTGGCGGCATCGGCGCGGCAGGGCGATGGGCCGCTGCTATGGTTCGGATTGTTCGACGGGTATCACGAGGTCGATGCCCCGGCTTGGCTGCCCGATCCCGCCGGCGCGTACGCGTCCCCGCCCAAGCCCCGCACCGCCCAAGGAGATTACCTCCTCGCCGCGGCGCGGGTCCGGGAGCATTTGTTCGCCGGGGACTTCTACCAGGCCAATCTGACCTTCGCCTGCGAGCTGGCGGTCGCCGGCGATCCGCTGGCGCTCTATGCGCGCTTGCGCGGGAGCTCGGCCGCGGGTTGGGGCGGGATGCTGCGCCATCCGGAAGGCTGGCTGCTGTCGCTCAGCCCGGAACAGTTTTTCACGGTTCGCGACGGGGTCATCGAGGCGAAGCCGATGAAGGGCACCGCACCGCTCAGCGTGCCTGCCGATACCCTCCGCGACGATCCCAAGCAGCGGGCCGAGAACCTGATGATCGTCGACCTGCTGCGCAACGACCTGGCACGGGTGGCCGTCCCGGGCAGCGTTGACGTGCCCGAGCTGTTTGCGGTCGAGACCTACCCCACGCTGCGGCAGATGATCAGCCGCGTGACGGCCCGCCTTCGTCCTGGGCTGGACGGAGTGGATGTATTGCGCACCATCTTCCCGTGCGGCTCGGTAACCGGAGCACCCAAGATCGCGGCGATGAGAGCTTTGCGGCGGCTCGAGCCGGAGGCTCGCGGCGCTTACTGCGGTGCGATGGGCTGGATCGAGCCGGGAGGGAACGCCGCGTTCAATGTGTTGATCCGCACGCTGGGGATCGGGTCGAATGCCCGACGCGCGCGGCTTGGGCTCGGATCGGGGCTTGTGGTGGACAGCGAGCCATACGATGAGTGGCGGGAGTGCATTGCCAAAGGGGCTTTCGTGACACGTTCCTGTCCGCCCATCGATCTGATCGAGACCATGCGCTTCGACCCGCAGGAGGGCATCATCGAGCTGGACCGTCACCTTCGTCGCCTGGGCGAAGCGGCGCAGGCACTCGGGTTTGCGTACGACCGCCACGCCGCTCGTAACGAGCTTCAAGCGGCGACCTTCGGGCGCAAAGGGGCGGGAATGGCGCGGATGCTGCTTTCGCCCACCGGAACCATGGCGGTGGAACTCCGGGGCATACCGGAGCCGGACGAGCTGCCCGTGCCGGTCGCAGTGTGCGCGCTGCCGGTCGATTCGGACGACTACCGCCTTCGCTACAAGACCACCGACCGCGCGTTCTACGACGATGCCCGCCGCGCCGGCGGTGGTTACGAGACGTTGTTCGTGGACAGGGCAGGGCAGCTGACGGAAGGCACCTTCACGTCAATCTTCGTCGAGCGCGGGGAGAAGCTGCTGACGCCGCCCTGCTCGCGGGGGCTTGTTCCCGGGATATTGCGCGCCAAGCTCCTCGACGAGGGCCGGGCGGAGGAGGCGGAACTCACGCCGGCGGATCTGGCAGGCGGATTCTACATCGGGAACATGGTGCGCGGGCTGATCCCGGCACGCTTGATCTGACTGCCCTTCATGTTGGCGGCAAGCGGCTAGGCGGCAATGGGGAAGCGCAGCAGGCGATCGGCTACCGGCACCAGCGCCGCGGCCTGTCCACCCACCTTGCTGCGGATCTCCGGATGGTGGGCGTCGAGCCCGCCCGTTAGCGAGCCGAATGCCGGCAGGATCAGCTTGGCCTCCGACGCAACGTAGCAACGGCGCGAGACATGCTTGCCGCGCAGCTGCAGCCGCAGCTTGGGATGATAATGGCCGCTGATCTCGGGCGTGGGATCGCGCGGGTCGGCTTCGTGACGCAGGGTCAGGCCGCGGACATGAGCTTCCTCGACCAGCCGGCCACCACAATGGTCGGCAAAGCCAGGGTCATGGTTGCCGAGGATCCACACCCAGTCGAGCCGCCCGGTGAGCGCCAGCAGCATGGCGCGTGCAGCGTCGGGCAGGCGGTCGCAGCCGAACCGGTCGTGAAAGCTGTCGCCCAGGCAGTAGAGGCGCTCAGGCGCGGTGCGATCGACCAGCTCGGTCAGCGCGGCCAGCGTCTGCTGGCTATCGTAGGGCGGCAGGAATTGGCCGACCCGGGCGAACCAGCTCGCCTTTTCAAGGTGCAGGTCGGCGACCAACAGCGCCTTCTCCGCCGGCCAGAACATGGCGCCCTGCGGATCGGCGAGGAAGTTGTGACCGGCGAACGAAAGGGGAACCATTGCAGGGCTTCTGGCGCAGAACGGATCTTATTCCAAGTGGCTAAGAACATGGTCGCGCAATGACCGGGCATCGTGAAGCGCATTGTGGGGAACGGCGCTGTTGGCCGCGGTCGAGAAGCCGGGCAGGCGCATCAGGGTGAAGCTGAGCCGCGGCATCGGCGCGATTCGCCCTGGCCCGATCGTGATGAGCCGGCAGAACAGGGCGATGTCCTCGGGCCAGTCGGCAACGATCTCCACCTCCGCGAAGCCGGTCAGCCAAGCGGCGAGCAGGATGGCTGCCTGCTCACGCTCGAGCGGCAGACCTTTGTGGCCCTCCGGCACATGATCCAGGTAGGGCACGACATTGCGCTGCACCCAGTTGTTAAGCGGTGTCGTCACGGCGAGGATCACGTAGAACTCCTCCCCGCCGCGCTCTTCGGGCACCAGGCCGAGGCTCAGGAGCTCGCCGCCGAAGCCGTTGTATTCGCAATCCAGGAAGTAGCGCATGCCCGCGCTTAGCGCGGCAAAACCGTCCCGCATACGTCTGTCGGCAGCGGGCGGCCCTTGCGGCATCGCTCGGCCATCCGCCGCGCTTCGCGGCCACGACGCTCTTCTTCCTTCCGCAGTTCGCGCCCGCGCTTCTGGTCGGCCTCGGACTGGCTGGTGGTGACCGCATCCACGCCGGCCGAGACTGCCCTCACCGGCAGGGTGGCGACATCCACCGCGGTGCTGGCGATGGTGCCGACGACGCAGCCGGACAGGGCGGGGGCGAGAAGGACGGGCAGGAGCAAGCGCATGGCGTCTTGTACCTCCCCCGTTTCGCTAGTCCAGCCGCATCGCCTCCTGCGCGAGCGCTTCCGCCTCGATCAGCAGCGAGTCCTCCGCGTCCCCCCCGCCAGGCAGCGCTTCGCGGCCGATCACCACCATCAGCGGCACGGCCATCGGCGTGACCCGATCGGCGGGCACGTGGACCATCTGGTCCGCCGCGCGCTCCACCAGCCGGGCGAGGCGGCCGAGCTCCGTCATCCGGGCGCGAGCGTCCTCCCACGCGGCCTTCATCAATAGATGCTCGGGCTCGTACTTGCGGAGCACGTCGTAGATGAGGTCGGTGGAGAAGCTCACCTGCTTGCCGGTCTTGCGCTTGCCGGGGTGCTGGCGCTCGACCAGGCCGCCGATTACCGCCACCTCGCGGAACGCGCGTTTCAGCAGCATGGACTGCTCGACCCACTCGACGAACTCGCCTTCAAGGATGTCGGGGGAGAGCAGCGGCGCCGGGTCGTCGATCGGCTCCAGACCGTAGATGGCGATGGCGTAATCGTTGGCGACATAGCCGAGCGGCTTGAGGCCGGCCTTTTCCATCCGCTTGGTGATCAGCATGCCGAGCGACTGGTGCGCGTTCCAGCCTTCGAAACTGTACATCACCATGTAGTGGCGGCCTTCAAACGGGAAGGTCTCCACCAGCAGCTCGTCCGGCTGCGGCAGACGGGAGCGGCGCTCCTGCACTTCCAGCCATTCGCGCACGTCGTCGGGGAAGCGGTGCCATTCGGCCGAGCTGGCGAGGAACGCGCGCACCCGGTCGGCGAGGTGGGTGGTCATGCTCATCCGCTGGCCGCCGTAGGTGACCAGCCGGGCTTCGTGCTTGGAGGCGCGGACAACGATGTCGCTGTCCTTGAACCGCTCGATCTCCAGGCTGAGCCCCGCGAAGAAGATGTGGTCGCCGACCGACAGCGTGGAAGCGAAGCCCTCCTCGACGCGCCCGAGCATGCGCCCGTTCTTGAAGCGCACGTCCATCATCGGGTTGTCCACGATGATGCCGGCGTTCATCCGGTGCTGGAGCGCCACGGCGGGCTTGGTGATGCGCCAGTGGCCCGGGCTATCCTCCACCAGCCTGCGGAACTTGTCGTAGGCACGCAGGGCGTAGCCGCCGGTAGCGATATATTGGAGAACGCGTTCGTATACTTCGTCGGAGAGGCCAGCGTAGGGCGCGGCGGAGCGGATCTCGCGGAGCAGCTCGCCCTGCTCGAACGGCGCGGCGCAGGCGCAGGCGAGGATGTGCTGGGCGAGCGTATCGAGCGTGCCCGGGCGGAAGATCTCGGGATCGAGCTCACCCGCGTCCACCGCGTCGAGCGCCGCGCGCGCCTCCAGATACTCGAAGCGGTTGCCCGGCACGATGGTGCCTTCACTCGGCTCGTCCAGCCGGTGGTTGGCGCGGCCGATCCGCTGGAGCAGGCGCGAGCTGCCCTTGGGTGCCCCCATCTGCAGCACCAGCTCGACATTGCCCCAGTCGATGCCGAGGTCGAGGCTGGAGGTGCAGACCAGCGCGCGCAGTCGCCCGTCGGCCATTGCCGCCTCCACCTTGCGCCGCGCTTCCAGTGCCAGGCTGCCGTGGTGGACACCGATCGGCAGCGATTGCTCGTTGACCCGCCACAGGTCCTGGAAGATCAGCTCGGCTAAGCCGCGGGTATTGCAGAAAACCAGGCTGGTCTTGTGCTGCTCGATCAGCTTCATGACCTGCTTGGCGGCGTAGCGGCCCGAGTGGCCGGACCAGGGGATGCGGTCCTCGGGCAGGAGGATCGACAGGTGCGGCTCGGCGCCGGGGTCGCCTTGCACCAGATCGACCAGCGTCTCGTCGGCATCGGGGGCGAGCCAGTGGCGGTAGGCGTCGGGGTCGCTGACGGTGGCGGACAAGCCGACGCGGCGCATGGCGGGCGCGATCGCCTGCAAGCGCGCCAGCGACAGGCCGAGCAGGTCGCCGCGCTTGTCCCGGGCAAAGGCGTGGATCTCGTCGATGACGATGTTCCGAACGCCCGCGAACATCGTGAAGCTGTCGGGATAGCTCAGCAGCAGGCTGAGCGACTCCGGCGTGGTCAGCAGCACCTGCGGCGGGCGCGCGCGCTGTCGCGCCTTGCGGTCGGACGGAGTGTCGCCGCTGCGCACCTCGACGCGGATCGGGAGCCCCATCTCCTCAATGGGGGTGAGCAGATTGCGCTGAACGTCGACCGCCAGCGCCTTTAGGGGCGAGATGTAGAGGGTGTGCAGCCCCTCGGCCGGCGTCTCTGCCAGATCGCAGATGGTCGGCAGGAAGCCCGCCAGCGTCTTGCCCGCACCCGTCGCGGCCACGAGTAACGCGTGCCGCCCGGCGCGGGCACGATCGAGCATCTCGAGCTGGTGACGGCGCGCCTGCCAGCCGCGGCCGACGAACCAATCGGCTACGACCCGCGGGAGGTCAGCTCCGCTCAGAGGCCGCTGCCGGGATCCCGCTCGTGGATCCGCTGCTCCTCTTCGTACACACGGCGAGTGCCTTCCTCGGTGGTGCGCTGGTCGACCCGGGACTTCTTGTTGCGGATCACCGCCCAGATGATCACGGCGAGAAGAACGATCGGCCCAAGGAGGGTCACCAGGTTCCAGTAATTGACGTCGCTGCCTTCGGCCATGTCGCTTCTCCGTTGCGGCGGCGGAACCAAGCCGCCGTTCACTCCTTAAGTGCGCGATGCCCCGTCTGGGTTCCTGGATCGAGCCTTTTCCCCAAGGCATCTACGTGCGCCCCGCCGACGCCTGGGTCGACCCGTCGCAGCCCACCCAACGCGCGCTGGTCACCCACGGCCATGCCGATCATGCCCGCGGAGGGCATGGCACGGTATGGGCCACGCCCGACACGCTTGCGATCATGGGCACGCGCTACGGGACACAGAACGGCTGCCCGGTCGAATACGGCCAGAGCGTCACGGTCGGCGAGGTGGAGGTCAGCTTCGTGCCGGCGGGCCATGTGCTTGGGTCGGCGCAGATCATTCTCGATTGGGGCGGCGAGCGGGTGGTGGTCTCGGGCGACTACAAGCGCCGCGAGGACCCGACCTGCGAGCCGTTCCTGCCGGTGCCGTGCGACATCTTCATCACCGAGGCGACCTTCGGCCTGCCGGTGTTCCGTCATCCGGAGGTCGGCGGCGAGGTCGACCGGCTGCTGGGCCGGCTGGCCGACAATCCGGAGCGCTGCGTGCTGGTCGGGGCCTATGCGCTGGGCAAGGCGCAGCGGGTGATCGCGGAAACCCGGCGTCACGGACATGAGGAGCCGATCTACTATCATGGCGCGCTCGAGCGGTTGTGCCGGCTGTACGAGGAGCTCGGCATCCGGCTGGGCGAGCTCAGGCCCGCGACCGGCGCGAGCAAGGCGGAGCTGGCCGGCAAGATCGTGATGTGTCCGCCGAGCGCGCTCAACGACCGCTGGTCGCGGCGGCTGCCCGAGCCGATCACCGCCATGGCCTCGGGCTGGATGCGCATCCGCCAGCGCGCTCGGCAGAAGAATGTCGAACTCCCGCTGATCATCTCCGACCACGCTGACTGGGACGAACTCACCGCCACAATCCGCGAAGTCGCGCCCAAAGAGGTCTGGATCACCCACGGTCGCGAGGACGCGCTGATGCACTGGTGCCAGCTCCACCAGATCAAGGCGCGCGAACTGAACCTGGTCGGATACGAGGATGACGACGACGATTGACGAGGTGCCCGTCCAGGTGCGGATCGGCACCGCCGGCTGGTCGATTGGGGCTGAAGCGAGCCCGTCCTTTCCGGGCAGCGGCAGCAACCTCGAACGCTATGCCGGAGTCTTGCCCGCGGCGGAGATCAACAGCTCCTTCCACCGATCGCATCGCCCCGCCAGCTGGGCGCGTTGGCGGGACAGCGTGCCTCAGGGTTTCCGGTTTTCGGTCAAGATGCCCAAGACCATCTCGCACGAGCGGAAGCTGGTGGATTGCACTGAGCTCGTCAGCGACTTCCTTGCGCAGGTCGAAACGCTTGGCGACAAGCTCGCGATTCTGCTGCTCCAGCTGCCGCCCAAGCTCGCCTTCGACCGGGACGTCGCCGGCAATTTCCTCCGGAACCTTCGACGTAGGACGACGGTGACCGTAGCGGCCGAGCCGCGTCACGCCAGTTGGTTCGAGAAGGAGCCCGACGGGCTGCTGAACGACCTGGGAGTTGCGAGGGTCGCTGCCGATCCGGCAATTCGCCCCGAGGCCGCCGTTCCGGCCGGCTGGCGAGGGCTGGAGTATTGGCGGCTTCACGGATCACCGATCAAGTACCGGTCAAGTTATAGCGACCGCCTTCAAGCCTACGCCGAGGAGCTGAGGCGCGCTGAAGGAAGGGCCGTCGAGCGGTGGTGCATTTTCGACAACACGGCATCGTCAGCTGCCATCTCCGACGCACTCCGGCTGCATGCAATGCTGGAGCGGTGAGGCCGTGAGCCAGTGGCGCTGGTAGCAGACACCAGGCGCGGTCGAGGACCGTCCGGGTTCCGGGCCACCTACGCGGAGACTCTCTTGGACTTGGGCTTGGCCCCGCGCTGGCGAGCGGGACCGGCAGCTTGCTCGACTGCACGGGGCGGTGCCGGCTCGATCACCAAGCCGTCGTCCTCGGGTGCAATCGTCGCGCGGCGGAGCGCCTTGAGGAAGCCTGGCGTCGCCCGCGGGGTGACCTCGAAGTAGCTCTCGTTTGCGGCCACCCGGATTGCGCCGATGTCGTTGCGGCCGACGTGTCCGTAGCGGCAGATCAGCGGCAGCAGCCAGCGAGGATCGGCATTGTGCCTTCGGCCGGCATTGATCCTGAACCAGGTGGAGCCTTCAAACCCTGCCCGCGGTCCGGCATCGCCGCGCTCGTCCCGATCTCCCGGCAGCAGGATGTCCTCGGGCGCGGGAAGGTCGGTGCGGAGCGATCGCACAAGCGCAGCCGCGATAGCTTCGGGCGATAGCTGCGCCATCAGCTGCTCGGCGAATTGGCGGTCTTCCTCGTCCGCTTCGATTGGCGCCGAAAGCGTCTGAAGCAGCCGACTCAGGTCCTTCTCGCGGATCTGCTCGGGGGTGGGCGGAGCGATCCACTCGGCCGTGATCCGGGCACTGCGCAGCATCGCCTCCACGTTGCGGCGGCGACGGAACGGCACGATGAGCACCGCCACCCCCTTGCGCCCGGCACGGCCGGTCCGGCCGGACCGGTGCTGCAGCGCCTCCGCGTCGCGCGGCAGCTCGACGTGGATCACCAGCGACACGGAGGGCAGGTCGATGCCGCGCGCGGCCACGTCCGTGGCCACGCACACCCGGGCTCGCCGGTCGCGCAAGCTCTGCAGCGCGTTGTTGCGCTCGTTCTGGCTGTGCTCGCCCGAGAGGGCTACGGCATGGAAGCCGCGCTCGGTCAGGCTGGCGTGCAGCCGCCGCACGGCTTCCCGGGTGGCGCAGAACAGAATGGCGGTCTCGGCCTCGTGCAGGCGGAGCAGGTTGACGACCACATGCTCGATATCGGTCGGGGAGACGGCCACGGCCTGGTAGGCGATGTCGGCATGGGCCTCGCGTTCGCCGATCGTCTCGATGCGCAGCGCGTTCCGCTGGTAGCGCCGGGCAAGCGCCACGATGGGCCGCGGCATGGTGGCAGAGAACAGCAGGGTGCGTCGGCCATCCGGCGTGGCGTCGAGGATCTCTTCCAGCTCCTCGCGAAAGCCCATGTCGAGCATCTCGTCGGCCTCGTCGAGCACCACTACGCGCAGTGCGGACAGATCAAGCGCACCTCGCTCCAGATGGTCGCGGAGGCGGCCGGGCGTCCCGACAACGATGTGGGCGCCGCCCGCCAGCGCACGCCGTTCCTTTATCGGATCCATGCCGCCGACACAGGTGACGACCTGTCCCTGGGCAGGCGCGTACAGCCATTGCAGTTCCTTGCTGACCTGAATCGCCAACTCGCGGGTCGGCGCGATCACCAGGGCGAGCGGCTCGCGGGTCCAGGGCGCGCGCTCCCCGTCCAGCAGCTGAGCCGCCATGGCCAGGCCAAAGGCGACGGTCTTGCCCGAACCGGTCTTCGCTGAAACGATCAGATCGCGGCCGTCGGCCTCCTCGGCGATTACGCCGGATTGAACGGACGTCAGCGTGTCATAGCCGCGTTCAGCCAGCGCTCCCGCGAGCGCCGGATTGATTTCAGGATTTTGCATGCGCCGCGCCTACTCGCATTCGGCGCGGAGCGGTAGCTTTCCCTGTCCCGGCAGACTCCGAGCCTAGTGCCCGCCTTCCGTCCGCTCCACGCCGGAGGCCGCGAGTTGGCCGTCGATCTGCTGCATCAGCCGCTGCAGCCCTGCCTCGTCCTGCGCCTCGGCGCGGGCGACCAGCACGTCCTGAGTGTTGGAGGCGCGGAGCAGCCACCAGCCGTCCTGGTCCATCACGCGGGCGCCGTCGGTTGAATCGACCTTGGCGCCGTTCTGCGACAAGCGGCCCAGCACCTCGTCGATCACCGCGAACTTGCGGCTCTCATCGACGGGGAAGCGCAGCTCGGGCGTGACGATGCTCTGCGGCATCGCGTCCTTGAGCTCGGTCAGGCTCTTGCCCGAGGCGCTGACCGCTTCGATCAGCCGAACGGATGCATAGAGTGCGTCGTCGAAGCCGTACCAGCGGTGCTTGAAGAAGATGTGGCCGCTCATCTCGCCGGCGAGCGGGGCGTGGGTTTCCTTCATCTTGGACTTGATCAGGCTGTGCCCGGTCTTCCACATCAGCGGCTTGCCGCCGAGCTCGGCGATGCGGTCGAACAGCTTCTGGCTGGCCTTGACGTCGGCGATGATGGTCGCGCCAGGCTCGGCCTGCAGCACCGGGACTGCGAGGATGGAAACGATCTGGTCGCCCCAGATCACCCGGCCGCGGCTGTCGACCGCGCCGATGCGGTCGCCGTCGCCGTCGAAGGCGATGCCGAAATCGAGGTTCTTCTCCGCCACGAGCCGCTTAAGGTCCTCAAGGTTCTTCTCGACCGTCGGATCCGGATGGTGATTGGGGAAGCGCCCGTCCACGTCGGTGTAGAGGGTGTGGTGCTCGCCCGGCAGGCGCTTGACCAGCTTCTCGAGCGCGGGGCCCGCGGCGCCGTTGCCGGCGTCCCACCCGATGCGGAAGGCGCCGCCGGCGAAGTCCTGGACCAGCCGGTCGATATAGCGGTCCATGATGTCGACATCGGTGACTTGGCCCTGGCCCTCGCACCACTGCCCGGCCGCGGCGCGAGTCCCCAGCTTCTTGATCTCCTCGCCGAACACAGAGCGGTTCGGCAGCAGCATCTTGAAACCGTTGTAGTCGGCCGGGTTGTGGCTGCCGGTGATCTGGATGCCGCCGTCCACGTCCAGCTCCGCCACTGCATAATAGAGCATGGGCGAGGGGCCCTGACCGACGCGGACCACGTCGATGCCGCCTTCGGTCAGGCCGCGGATCAGCGCTTCTTCCAGCCGCGGCGAGTGCTCGCGCCCGTCACGGCCGACGGCCAGGCGCTTGACGCCCTCCTCGGCGGCATGGGCGGAGAAGGTGCGGCCAAGCGCGTAGGCGTCCTGTTCGTGGAGCGTGTGGCCGACGACTCCGCGGATGTCGTATTCGCGGAGGATGGTGGGATCGAATGTGTGGGTCATGCGGGTGCCCCTACGCGGAAGGGCGCGGTTTGTTCAACATGCGCTTACCGCATGTGCCGCTTCAGGCCGCCTGCGCCTGCTCCGCTCCGGGAACGCCAAGGCCGGCGATCATCTCGCGGAGTTCCTGCCGCGCGGCGATATGGCCCATGCCGACCTCGCCGAGCTGTTTGAGGTCGAGCAGCGTCAGGCCCTTGGGGAACAGCTCGCGGTAGATAACCCGCTCACCCAGGCCCGGGATGACGCGGAAGCCCACGCGGCGGGCGAGTTCGTCCATCGCCGCCCCGACGCGCTGCTGGTTGTGGGACTGGATGTGCTGGAGGCGATTGCGCAGGACCACCCAGTCGACGCTCTTGCCGGCGGCCTTGGCGCGCTTGGTGCGGCTGTTCCAGATCAGCTCGGCGTAGAAGCTGGGCTTGGTGATCTTGAAGTTCTCGGGGTGGACCTGGCCGATAAGGTCGAGGTCGACGAAGCTGTCGTTCATCGGGGTGACCAGCGTGTCGGCGCGGAGGATGGCGGCGCGGGCGACCGGATCGTCGCGGCCGGGCGTGTCGATGACCAGCACGTCGCATTGGGTCGCGAGGCAGTCGATCGCGGCGGCGAGCGCTTCTTCGCTGAGCGTTTCAAGCACCCCGAACGCCGGCTGCGGCAACTCGGTTTCGAGCCGGCGAATGGTCGCGGCGCGGTTCTCGAGATAGCGGGTGGTGGTGCGTTGCCGGTTGTCGAGATCGAGCACGCCGACCCGGTGACCGGAGGCGGCCAGCGCGACGGCGGTATGGACCGCGGTGGTGGACTTGCCGGTGCCGCCCTTTTCATTGGCGAAGACGATGAAGTGCGGGTTGGTCATGGGCCTTGATCTTTCCCCCGGCGCGAACGAAGCGCCCTGCTCGACAAGGGTTTAATGCGGGGGAGTCGGCGGTGCAAATCATCCGTGCGGGTGAAGATGTCACGGCTGTCCGGCGGGCGTTACGCGGCACGCTCGCACTGGTGCCGACCATGGGTGCGCTGCACGCGGGGCACCTCCGGCTGGTACAGGAGGCCAAGCGGCAAGCGGAGCGGGTCGCAGCCACGATCTTCGTCAACCCGCTGCAGTTTGGACCGGACGAGGACCTCGGCCGCTACCCGCGGCAGGAAGCGCGCGACCTCCGGCTGCTGGAAGAGGCCGGCTGCGACCTATTGTGGCTGCCAGGGGCGGGGGACCTCTACCCGGATGGGTTCGCCACCAGCGTGAGCGTGACCGGGATCAGCGAACGTTGGGAAGGCGAAGCTCGGCCCGGTCACTTCGCGGGCGTGGCGACGGTGGTGGCCAAGCTGCTGATCGCGGTCGCGCCGGACGTGGCGCTCTTCGGGGAGAAGGACTTCCAGCAGTTGGCGGTGATCCGGCGGATGGTCCGCGACCTTTCCCTGCCGGTAGAGATCGTCGGGGTACCGACGGTGCGGGACGAGGATGGGCTCGCCCTGTCGTCGCGCAATGCTTACCTGAGCGACGAAGAGCGAGCTCGGTCTGTGGCGCTGCCGCGAGCGCTAGCCGAGGCGGCGGAGGCGATCCGCGGTGGCCGCGCAGTTGAGGGGGCGTTGGCGGAGGGCCGGGGCAGGCTGCTGGAAGCTGGCTTTTCCGGGATCGACTATTTCGCGCTGGTCGACGCCGCGAGCTTAGAGCCGCTGACCGAAGTGCGGGCCGAGATGCGGCTGATCGTCGCGGCGGTGATCGGCCCGACCCGGCTGATCGACAATTTCCCGGTCTGAGCAGCGCTCACGCCATGCTCTTTTCGCCATTAACCAATTTGAAGAGAATCGGGCCGAATTTGCACCCCAACAACAGGGGGAAAGTTCATGGCGATCAGCCAACATGCCGCGGAGTTTCTGGTCCGCAGCCGACTTGCGGATGCGGAGCGGGGGGACGTGGACGCGCTGTTCGACCTGGGCGTCACCTACTCGACTGGCGAGACCGGCGTAGCGGTTGACCTGATCGAAGCGCACAAATGGTTCAACCTCGCGGCGCTGGGCGGCAGCGCCCGCGGACAGGAATGCCGGGCAGAGATCAGTGGAGAGATGACCGCGCGGGAGATCGCGGAAGCGCAGCGCCAGGCGCGGGCGTGGCTGGCAGTGACGCACGGCACAAGCCAGCGCTACGCCGTCGCCTGACGAATTCGTTCGAACGCTTCGACCCACTCGCGCGGCTGGCGGGTGGGGCGGCCGTCCAAGGTCAGAAAGGCGGCAGTGACCCGCGCGTCAGTCAGCTGTTCCGCGCCGCGGAACACCCGCTGGTGGATAAGCACGGAGGCGGCGCGGACCTGCTCCACCGCCGAGCGGATCAGCAGGTCGTCGCCGAGCTTGGCCGGGCGCAGATAGCGGATGTTCGCCTCGGCCACCGCGTACATGCCATCACCCCGTTCCATCGCGGCCCGCTGATCCACGCCGGCCGCGCGAAGCATGTCGGAGCGGGCCCGCTCCATGAACTTCAGGTAGTTGGCGTAGTAGACGATCCCCGCGGTGTCCGTATCCTCGAAGTACACGGTGAGCGCAAAGCGATGCTCCGGCCCGACGAAGCCGCCGCGGTAGGGCTGGTCGAGGCTCATCAGGGGCGGGCGGCCTCTTCCACCAGCCGGACGAGGTCGCCCTGCGGCGCGTTCATGTCGGCGAGGTGCATGCCCCACCCGGGCAGGAACAGCGCCCCCAGCGGGCTGGCGATGCCGACTTCACCCCCGATCCGGTCGGTGCGCCGGTCGCGCGGGTCGGCGTTGACCCGGACCTCAAGATAGCCGCGCTGGCCTTCGTTGACGCAGCGCGCGGAGACCAGGCCTTCGGTGCGGAGATAAGGCGAGGGCGGCGGACCTTGGTTGGACCACTGGATGGGACCGCCCGGCACCGGCACGCTTGAGCGGGTGTTCCAATAGCTGTCGAGGCTTTCCCAGTTGCGGCTGCCGGGCCGTGCCGGGTTGACGCAGCCGACCGTCATGCCGGGCACCGGGGCGAAGCCGAAAGTGGCGCCCTCGGGCGGGACGTTGCGGGTGCGGTAGCTGACGTAGCTGACGATGCAGCCGGTCTCACCGGGGCGGCTGCACAGGGGCGTCGACTTGAAGGTGCCGCCGACCAGCCGGCCCTGCGGCACCAGCACGTTGAAGCCGGGGATGATCGCCAGCCGCATCTGGCGGGCGATTGGCTTGCCCTCGATCTCCTGCTTGATGAGTTCCTGCAGCATCCAGCTGCCCTGGCTGTGGCCGACCAACACGAAGGGTCGGCCGGCATTGCGGGTCGCCAGATAGTTGCGGAAGGCGGCGCGCACGTCGCCGTAGGCAGTGCCGAAGGCCGGGCGGATGTCCGTACCCGCCGCGACTGCAGCGATCGCGGTCGTGGTCATCTGGCGGTAGACCGGGGCGAACGGTCGACAGGCGGCGGCGAAGCGGGCGAATTGGGACTGCGCGGTACCGCGCTCCTCATTCACCTGAAGGTCGCTGTTGAGCCCGCGGTCGCGCGATACGGTTGGGTAAACGTAGAAGCAGTCGAGCGGCGGATTGGCGGCGACGGTGCTGCGGCCGGTCGAGCCGTAGCCGTTGGCGTTCAGCGCCGTGGTCGCGAGCGGGGTAGAGCAGACGTCCTGGCGGCCGGGTAGGCAAAGCCAGCTGGCGGCCGTTCGGTAATCAGGTGCGGCTGCGGCGGCCGGGGCGGCTTGAGCGGCAAGCAACAGGCTCAAGGGCAGGCTCATCATTTCACTCCATTGCCGTCGAACAGGCCGGTCTGCGAACCAGCGGGCGGGTTCAATCCTAGGTGGGTCCAGCCCCGACCGTTGAGGCAGCGGCCCCGCGCGGTGCGGGCGATCAGGCCCAATTGAATGAGGTAGGGCTCGATCACGTCCTCAATGGTGTCGCGCGGTTCGCTCAGGCCCGCGGCGAGCGTTTCCACCCCGACCGGGCCGCCGCCATAGAGGTCGGCGATCATCAGGAGGTAGCGCCGGTCCATCGCGTCGAGCCCCAGGCCGTCGATCTCCAGCCGGGTGAGCGCGCGGTCGGCGGTGGCGGCGTCGATCAGGTCGGCGCCGGCGGCATGGGCGAAGTCGCGCACCCGGCGGAGCAGGCGGCCGGCGATGCGGGGCGTGCCGCGGCTGCGGCGGGCGATCTCGTGCGCGCCGCCTTGGGCCAGGTCCGCACCGAGGAGGCGGGCCGCGCGGCGTACCACCTGCTCCAGCTCGTCCACCGTGTAGAAGTTTAGCCGGACGGGAATGCCGAAGCGGTCGCGCAGCGGCGTCGTGAGCAGGCCCTGCCGGGTGGTCGCGCCCACCAGAGTGAAGCGCGGCAGATCGATCCGGACCGAGCGGGCGGACGGGCCTTCGCCGATCATCAGGTCGAGCGCGCGGTCCTCCATGGCCGGGTAGAGCACTTCCTCGACCGCGGGGTTGAGGCGGTGGATCTCGTCAATGAACAGGACGTCGCCATCCTCCAGGTTGGTGAGCAGTGCGGCGAGGTCGCCCGACTTGGCGATCACCGGTCCGGACGTGGCGCGGAAGCCGACCCCCATCTCGCGCGCGACGATCTGCGCCAGCGTGGTCTTGCCGAGGCCGGGCGGGCCGAAAAACAGCACATGGTCGAGCGCCTCACCGCGCGCCTTGGCGGCGGAGATGAACACCCGCAGGTTCTCGCGCGCGCCTTTCTGCCCAACGAACTCGTCGAGGCTCTTCGGGCGGAGCGCCGCGTCGGCGTCGTCCAGCTGGCGCTCGGGCGCAGTGATGCGGGCGGGGTCGGCGTTCATCGCGCGCGCTCCAGCTTGACCCCGGTTGACCGTGGACGCGATGTTTTTCCCTCTGCGGCAGTGACAGTGAATGTGACCTTCGTGATCTTGGTGAGCGACGTCGGAGGCAAGGTCATGGACAGTCGATAACGAGGCGCGGACTGGATCACACGCGCATGTTGCACAGGTAAAGCCGTGTAGGACAGAGGTTTGCCGCGACCTAGTCGAAGTGCTCGATGGCGTCGCTGATCTCGACCCACGGATGCTTGCGCTGCTCCCAAACTGAGTAGTTTGGCCTGACGAAGTAGGGGTCGTCGAACGCGCCCATCGGGATGGCAATCGTCTCGGGCGCATTGTCGTTCGTGAAGAACAGGGTGTCGCCGCACGAGGGGCAGAAATGGAAGCGGGCGACATTCCCGCCGCCGCCGCTGTGCGCATAGGCGCTTGCCTTGCCATCGGTCGTTACCGCTTCGGCAGGAAAGCGCACCTGAGCCGCGAATACGGAACTGCTCCGCTTCTGGCAGTCGAGGCAGTGGCAGACCGACACGCGCACCGGATCGCCGGTGACCGTGGCGCGAAGCTGGCCGCAGCGGCAGGAGGCGGTGCGCTCGGCAGTCATGCCGTGATCTCAATGGGCGTTCCATCCGGGACAGCGCGGTAGAGCCACTCGATCTCGGAATCGGTGACGGCGATGCAGCCTTCCGTCCAGTCGGCGAGCGTATGGCGGCTGCCGAGCGCGCCGCGCCCGTTGGGCAGGCCATGGATCATGATCTCACCGCCGGGAGCGATGCCGAGGCGCACGGCGGCCTCGGCCTGCTCGGGCGTCGGATAGCCGATGCGAAGCGACAGGTGATAGGCGCTGTTCGGGTTGCGGGTGGTGATCAGGTAGCGGCCCTCCGGCACTCGCCCATCGCCCTGCCGCTCCTTGGGCAGGAGCCCGCCGCGGCCAAGCGCGACGCGGAAGGCGCGGACCAACTTGCCGCCCCGGTAGGCGGACAAGCGCCGCTCCGACTTGTCCATCCGCAACGCGTCCACTTGCGGGGGCGGGGACGCTGTGCAGCGTGCACCCGCATAATCCCACGCTCGGCCGCCTGCGAGGCAGCGGTCAATCCGGGCATACTCGCTGGTGGTTGCACAGCCGGTGAGCGCTCCAACGGCCAGCAGAAGGCGGAAAAAGCGGGACGGGCTCACTTCGCCGCCTTCCTCAGCGCAAGCCGCACCAGCGCGTCGAGGGTGGCGCCGGGGCCGAGTTCGTCGTTGGCCGCGGCGACGGCGGCGGTGGCTTCGGCGGGCTTGAAGCCGAGGTTGGCGAGGGCGGAAAGGGCGTCCTGGGCGGCGCCTCCCCGCGGGGCTGCGGTGCCGGCTGCGGCGGCGAGGGCGGGGGCGCCGAGCTTGCCCTGCAGCTCCATGGTGATGCGTGCCGCGAGCTTGGGGCCGACGCCGTTCGCGCGGCCGACCATCGCCTTGTCGCCGGCCGACACGGCGCGGGCGAGCTCTTCGGGCGAGAGGATGGAGAGGATGGCGAGCGCCAGCCGGCCGCCGACGCCCTGGACGTTGGTGAGCTGGCGAAAGGCCTCGCGCTCGCCGGCCGAGCCGAAGGCGAACAGGGTCATGCTGTCCTCGCGGACCTGGAGCTCGGTCAGCAGGGTGACCGAACCACCGACCGGGCCGAGCGAGTCGAGGGTCTTGGCGGACGCCAGCACGAGGTAGCCGACGCCGTTCACGTCGACCACGGCGGTGTCGGCGGCGGTTTCGGCGAGGGTTCCGGCGAGACGGGCGATCATCGCGGCCGGTTAGAGCAAGACTTTCAAGCGTCGTCATCCCCAACTTGTTTCAGGATGCCTGCATCCACCCGAGCGGCAGCTCTCTGCAGGAGGATGGATGCTGAAACGAGTTCAGCATGACGGTGTCAGGGGATGCGCCGGGCACTCGCCAGATGGTGGGCGTGGGTGATGGCGACCGCCAGCGCGTCGGCCGCATCGGGACCGGCGATTTTCGCACCGGGGAGCAGGCGGGAGATCATCGCGTGGACCTGCTCCTTGGATGCGCGCCCGGTGCCGACCACCGCTTTCTTGACCAGGGTCGGAGCGTACTCGCCGACCGCAAGGCCGGCGCGCGCGGCGCAGAGCAGGGCGACGCCGCGGGCGTGCGCAAGCTTCAGGGTGGAGGCGGGATTCTGGTTGACGAACACCTCTTCCGCCGCCGCGGCCGCGGGACGGTGCTCGGCGAGCAAGGCATCGAGCGCGTCCGCCAGTCCGGCGAGGCGTTGCGCCAGCGGGTCGGCCGAAGCGGTCCTGATCTGACCGTTGGCGAGATGCGCCAGGCGGTTGCCCTCGGCCCGGATCATGCCCCAGCCGGTCGAGGTGAGCGACGGATCGAGGCCGAGGATGATCAGCCCAAGCGCTCCATCACCTCGTCGCTAATCTCGTAATTGCCCCACACGGTTTGGACGTCGTCATCCTCTTCCAGCGTGTCGATCAGCTTAACCAGCTGGCCGGCCTGCTCCTCGTCGACCGCGACGGGGGTCTGCGGGCGCCAGGCGAGCTTGACGGCTTCGGGTTCTCCCAGCGACGCCTCCAGTGCCTTGGTGACTTCGTGCAAGCTGTCGATTCCGGTCCAGATGCGGTGGCCGTCCTGGTCGCTCTCGACGTCGTCGGCCCCCGCCTCGATCGCCGCTTCGAAGACCTTGTCGGCGTCGCCCGCGGTTGCCGGGAACTCGATCAGGCCCAGGCGCTCGAAGCCGTGGCTGACCGAGCCGGAAGCGCCGAGGTTGCCGCCGTTCTTGCTAAAGGCGGTGCGGACGTTGGTCGCGGTGCGATTGCGGTTGTCGGACAGCGCTTCGACGATCAGCGATACTCCGCCTGGGCCGAAGCCCTCGTAGCGGATCTCCTCATAGTTCTCCGCGTCGCCCGACGAGGCCTTGTCGATCGAGCGCTGGATGTTGTCCTTGGGCATGGACTGCGCCTTGGCCGCCAGCACCGCGGCCCGCAGGCGCGCGTTCATGTCGGGGTCGGGCAGGCCCATCTTGGCCGCAACAGTGATCTCGCGCGACAGCTTGGAGAACATCGCCGAGCGCTTTTTGTCCTGCGCGCCCTTGCGATGCATGATGTTCTTGAATTTGGAATGGCCGGCCATTGCCGTGCTTCTCCTTAGTGCAGCCCGAGCGCGTTGCGGTAAGTTTCGAGCAGCGCGTCGGCTTCGTCGCGGGCGTGCTTCTCCATTTTTCGCAGCCGCACGACCGCCCGCATCGTCTTGGTGTCGTAGCCGTTTGCTTTGGCTTCGGCATAGACGTCCTTGACGTCGTCCGCGATGCCCTTCTTCTCTTCCTCGAGCCGCTCGATCCGCTCGATGAACAGCCGCAGCTGATCCGCCGCGACGTTGCCCTCTGCCATTATGGTCCCCGCTCACCAGATTCTTTTGCCGGGAGCCCGTTAGGCGAGCCTTGCCGGCCGCTCAAGCGGTTGAACAGCCGAAACCAGCGGCTATGGCGTGGGCGCAACAAGGGAGATGTGAGTGGCGGTTTCGGTTGGCCCACGCGGGCGTAAGGTCAGGATCCTGGCGACGCTTGGGCCGGCGAGCTCCTCGCCCGAGATGATCCTGAAGCTGATGAAGTCGGGCGCCGATGCGTTCCGGATCAACATGAGCCATGGCGACCAGGCCGCCAAAGCCGAGCTCGTGCGGATCATCCGGGCGCTCGGCGTCGAGCACAAGCGGCCGACCACCATCCTGTTCGACCTGCAGGGGCCGAAGCTGCGCATCGGCAAGCTCCAGGGCGGCTCGGCGAGCGTGGACACGGGCAGCCGGCTGGTGCTCGACCGGTCGAGCGAGCCGGGGGACGCCAGCCGGGTCGAGCTGCCCCATCCCGAGCTGTTCGGAGCGGTGGGTGAGGGCGACCGGTTGCTGATCGACGACGGCAAGGTGCGGCTGCGGGTCGCAGCGGTGGCACCGGAGCGGATCGACACCATCGTGGAGGTCGGCGGCAAGATCAGCGACAACAAGGGCGTCAACGTGCCCGACGTGCTGGTACCGATCCCGGCGATGACGGAGAAGGACCGTTCCGACCTGCAGTTCGCGCTGGAGCAGGAGGCGGATTATATCGCGCTGTCCTTTGTGCAGCGCGCGGAGGACGTCGAAGAGGCGCGGCGGCTGGTGGACGGCCGTGCAGCGCTGATGGTCAAGATCGAAAAGCCGGCGGCGATCGAGCGGTTGGAAGCGATCATGCAGCATTCGGATGCGGTGATGGTGGCGCGCGGCGACCTGGGCGTGGAGCTGCCGGCCGAAGCCGTGCCGCCCCTGCAGAAGCGCATCGTTGCCCGCTGCCGCGAGCTCGGCCAGCCGGTGGTGGTGGCAACGCAGATGCTGGAATCGATGATCAGCTCGCCCACCCCGACCCGGGCCGAGGTAAGCGACGTCGCCAACGCCATCTATGACGGCGCGGACGCGGTGATGCTGTCGGCCGAAAGCGCGGCGGGCGACTATCCGTGCGAAGCGGTGCAGATGATGGACCGGATCGGCCGCACGGTAGAGGCCGACCCCAACTACGCCGCCCGGGTACATTTCACCGCGACCCCGGCCGAGCCGACCACCGCCGATGCGCTGGCGGAAAGCGCGGGCAACATCGCCACGACGGTGCAGGTCGCGGCCATGGTCTGCTACACTTCCACCGGCGGCACGGCGCGGCGTATCGCCCGCGAACGGGGGCCGGTACCGCTGCTGGTGATGACCGCCAGCCAGAAGGTCGCCCGGCGGATGGGACTGGTATGGGGCGTGCACGCGGTCAACACGCGCGACGTGTCGAGCTTCGAGGAGATGGTCGGCAAGGCCAAGCGGATGGCGCTGCGGCACAAGCTCGCCGGGGCGGACCAGCGGCTGATCATCCTGGCCGGAATCCCGTTCGGGACCAGCGGATCGACCAACGTGATCCATGTCGCACGGCTGGTCGGCGACGAGCTGGAGGACTACGCGGGGGCTTGAGCCGTCATCCTGGCGGAGGTGGGATCCTAGGGGTCGCGCGAGCCGCCCGGGACCCCGGCCTACGCCGGGGTGACGCTCTCCAGCAATCCCGGCACCTCGCCCGGAATCTCTCGGGCCAGATAGCCCAGGGTCCCGACCTTCTCGCCCAGGCGCCGCCCGGCCTCGCCATGGCACCACACGCCCCACAGCAGCGCGGTGAGCGGGTCGGCGCGGCGGGAGAGGAGGCCGCCAACGATCCCGGCCAGCGTGTCGCCGCTGCCGGAGACGCCGAGTCCGGGACCGCCGCCCTTGTACAGGAACGCGGTCCCGTCCGGCGCAACGATGTGGCTGTTGACGCCCTTGACCAGGGTGACCGCATCATAGCGCTCGGCGCAAGTGCAGCCGGCGGCGAGCGGGTCGGCCTCCACCTCTTCCTCGTCGCACTCCAGCAGGGAAGCGAGTTCGCCGGCGTGGGGCAGGAGGATGGCGGGGCAGGCGGAGCGCTGCACTTCCTCCCGTCGCTGCGGCAGGGCGCGGAGCAGGGCGGCGTCGAGCGCCAGGGGGTTCCCGTTGCCGACCAGCGCGGCGGCGAGCTTGGCCGTGTGCCCGTTGCCCTGCATCCCTGGGCCCGCGACTACCGCGTCAGCCATGGCGGCGCGTTCAGCCAGCGGCTTGACGGTGGATGGGGCGAAACCGCCGTCGCGGCCTTGGGCGAGGCCGACCACCATCGCTTCGGGCATGGCCATGGCCAGGTGCGGGGCGACGCTGTCCACCGTCGCGATCTGCAGCCGGCCGGCGCCGGCGCGCATGGCCGCCATCGCGGTCAGCAAGGCCGCGCCGCCAACGTCGCGACTGCCCGCGATGATCAGGATGGAGCCGCGCGCGTTCTTGTCGCCCGCGCCGATCGGTGGAAGCGGATACTTCTTCAACAATGCCGGCGTGAGCTCGGCGGGCGCGCTCATCGGGTGCCCACGACCGCGTCGGGTTCGGACGTAACCGGCGCCTGGTCCTCGTGGAGCGGAGCGGCGTGGTTCCACAGCGTCAGTCGGGGAGCGCATTCGAGCTCCAGCGGCTGGAAGTCAAACGCGCAGATGCCGCAGTTGAGGACCTCGGACTGCTTGTCGATGCCGAGGATCTGCGCCTCGTCGAGCTCCTCCAGAATGTAGCGCATGCATAGCACCACGACCTGGTGGCAGACGATCAGCACGCGGCGGTCGGCATAATGGAGGTTGATCGAATTCATCGCCGAGCGCAGCCGCAGGATCACGTCGGCCCAGCTCTCGCCGCCGGGCGGGCGGTGGTAGAACTTGCCGAGCCGCGTGCGGTGCCCGGCTTCCTCCGGGTAGCGTTCGCGGATGCCGAGCGTGGTCAGGCCGTCGAAGATGCCGAACTCGCGCTCGCGCAGCCGCTCGTCGATGATGGTGCGGGCCTTGCCGCCGGCCAGCCCGCCCGCTTCGCAGATGTGCCGGGCAGTCTGGCGCGCGCGGAGGTAGGGCGAGGACAGGATCACTTCGGGCTTCTGCCCGTCGGGCAGCGCCGCAAACCAGCGCCCCGCCGCTTCCGCCTGCTGGTGGCCGAACTCGGACAAGGGCACGTCGACGTCGCGGATATCTATGCCGATGGTCGCCAGCCCGTGCGCGTCCGCATGATCGCGCGCGACATTGCCCTGCGACTGGCCATGCCGGACGAGGTAAAGCCGCTTGGGCCAATGGCTTGGGGTCATGCTTCCTCCGCTCGGCTCAACACAAAGCATGAGGGACGGGAAAGGGTCCAGCGGTGGGCGGCCGCTCGGACGATCGAGCAAGTCGGGCGAGATTGGGCAGAGCCGGCTTCCCGCTGGCGAACGGTGGCGGGCGCTACCGTCCTGGCAAGTCCTCCGCGTGCAGCATGAAATCATCGAGCGCATGGTCGAGCGGTCGTAGAAGGTGACCGCGGCTGCTGGCCAGGGTGGTGTCCGCCTTGTCGCCGCCGATGTCGCGCACCAGGGTAAGGTTCTGACCACCGCGGTCAGCGATTTGCCGGGCCAGACCGTGCCAGCTGATGCTGCCTTGGTTGGCGAGGTGCCATAGGCCGCTCTCGCCATCGAGCAGCAGGTCGAGCGTCGCATGAACGAGGTCGGGGACATAGGTGGGGCTGACCACCGCATTGTCGCTGGCGTGCACCTCTTCCCCCTTCACCAACCGGTCGAGCGTACCCCACAGAAAGTTGTAGCGGTCCCAGGGCCCGAAGAAAGAGCTGGTCCGGACGATCAAGGCAGTGGGGTTGATGGCCAGGACGCGATCCTCGGCGTCGGCCTTGCTCTGGCCGTAGACGCAGGCGGGGGAGGTCGGGTCCGCCTCGATATAAGCTCGGCCAAGCTGCCCGTCGAACACCAGGTCGGAGCTGAAGGTCACCAACGGGATGCCACGCCTGGCGCAGGCGGCGGCGAGCAGTTCAGGGCCGGTGGTGTTGATCCTGAAGCAATCGTCCGGCTGGTGCTCGGCCTCCGGCACACGGACGAAGCCGGCCGTGTTGACCACCGCCCAGGGCTGATATTCGTCCAGCGCCCGGTCGATGGAAGCGGCGTCGGTGATGTCCATCGCGCGCCGATCGGTCAGGACGCGGGCCAGGCCGCGATGGTGGCAGAGCCGGCCGAATGCCTGGCCCAGCGTTCCGGTGGCGCCGGTAACCAGCAGCGGCCTGCCGCCAAGCATCCGGTCGGTGGACATGCGAGCACCGATATAGAAACGCTCCGGGCGACGCCACCAGCCCCGCCCGAGATCGATCGGGTGCGCGCACTCCTCGCCCGCGCCGAGCGCGGCCGCGGTTTTGGCGATCAGCGTGGGCCGGGGCTTGCCGCCGCGGGTATCGAAAGCGCCGACGTCGTAGTGGTTCTCCTCGCGGGTCAGCAGCGAGCGCCAGTCCACCGCGCCGAACAGCGACCACAGGGTCACGGCGCGGATGTCGACACCTTCCTCGCGGACCTGCCGGGCGGCGTTCCATACCTGCTTGAACCAGCGGACCTGCTCCTCGCGGGTGCAGCCGTGGTGTACCTCCGTGACCGCCAAAGGTATGTTGTAGCGCTCCCAGGCTTCGCGCAGGCGCTCGGCCGGGCCGACCTTGGCGGCGAGGTGCGGGATGCGGATCGCTTCCACGTCGGCATAAGTTTCCCGCCCATTGGAGCCCGGATCGACCTGCGGATAACGTTCGACCCGCTCGTCCAGATAGCGTTCGCTGGTCAGGTAATGGTTGATGCCGATGATGTCGGGCGTGGCGTCGCCGGAGGCGAGGTCGTCCAGCAAGTCGGCGGTCGAGTGCCGTTCCAAGGTGGCGCGGAACGGGTGCCCCGCACCGACCCGGCCGGCGAGCAGATCGAGGCTGAGCCACCGCCGTTCGTTCTCGTGCGCGGCCTGATGCGCGAGCTTGCGGGTGGAGAAGGTCCGACCGAGGTCCTCCGTTGCGACCAGCAGGGCAGCCGGATTGACCTCGCGGATCGCGCGCATGGCGGTCAGGGTGCCGCGGCATTCATGGGCCAGCGCCTGGATGAACTTGCCCCAGTCGCGCGTGTGCGGGTACCAGTGGCCGTAGAGGCAGGAGAAGCGGGCGGTGGTCAGCGGCTCGTTGACCGGCGTCCACATCTCCACGAACGGATAACGCTCCGCCGCCGCGCGCGCGTAGCGGGCAAGCTTGGCTGGGAACTCCGGATCGAGCAGACTCGTATAGCGCGGCCCGGAGCCATGGTGGACCAGTCCGCCGATGATGCGGATGCCGAGGTCGCGCAGACGCCGGAGCCGTTCGTCGTGCCACGCCCAGTTGAGTTCGTCAGGGTGGTCGGGAGCCACCCGCTCCCATACGATCGGGTAGCGGACGGTCTTGATCCCAAGCTCCGCGATGGCGTCGAGGTCCGCCAGCCGATGCGCATGGCCGGTCAGGACCACCTCGTCGCGGAACTCGTCGCCAATCCGGACAACGGTGCACTCGACCCCGCCCCAAAGCTGGAGCGGGGTTTGATGTTCTGTCGGTTCGGTCATCCCTGTCCCGACTGCGGCTGGACGTCAGATCGCCAGGCGCAGCTCCCTGCTGGACGCGCCGGTTTTGGTGCGCGCCTGGTCCAGGCGGCGGAAGGTGGCGAGCGCCTGTCCGACGATCTGGTCCATGTTGTAGTAGCGGTAGGTCGCCAGCCGCCCGACAAAGGTCACGCCCGCGGTTGCATCCGCCAGCGCCTCGTACTGTTTGAACAGCGTCTGGTTCTCCGGACGAGGGATCGGATAATAGGGATCGCCCTCCGCACTGGGATACTCCAGCGTGATGGTGGTGCGGGGGTGCTCCTGCCCGGTCATGTGCTTGTACTCGCTGATGCGGGTATAAGGCGTTTCCGTGTCCGGGTAGTTGACCACCGCGACGTCCTGAAACCGTTCCTTCTCGATCGTCGAATGGACGAAGCGCAGCGAGCGGTAGGGCAGCTTGCCGAAGCGCCAGTCGAAATATTCGTCGATCGGCCCGGTGTAGATGATGTGCGCGGCGTCCACCTCGTCCCGCACGTCGCGGAAGTCGGTGCCGAGCGACCGGTCGATCAGCGGGTGATCGAGCATCCGCTCGAACATCCGGGTGTAGCCCTCCAGCGGCATGATCTGGTGGGTGTCGGTGAAATAGCGGTCGTCGGTGTTGGTGCGGGTCGGGATGCGGCTCGTCACCTGCTTGTCGAGCTCGCTCGGGTCCAGGCCCCACTGCTTGCGGGTATAGCCCTGGAAGAACAACTCGTAGAGTTCGCGCCCGACCGCGTTGATCACCACATCTTCCGAGGTCCGGATGTCCGCCACCGGTTCGGCGCGCGAGGCGAGGAACGCCGCGGCCTCCTCGTCGGTCTTGAGGTTCGCGTCGAACAGCTTGTTGAGCGTGGTGCGGTTGATCGGGATCGGCACCAGCTGGTCGCGGACGTTGGCGAGCACGCGGTGCTCGTACGGCCGCCACCTGGTGAACTGCGACAGATAGCCGACGATCTCGTCCGAGTTGGCATGGAAGATGTGCGGCCCGTATTTGTGGTACAGGATGCCGTCCGCGTTGAGCTCGTCGTAAGCGTTGCCCCCGATGTGCTCGCGCTTGTCGATCATCAGGATCCGCGCGCCATGCTGGGTCGCCAGCCGTTCGGCCAGGACCGAGCCGGCGAAACCGCAGCCGACGATCAGGTAATCATACTTCTTGGCCTTGGCCGCGGAGGCGCCGAACGCCGGGCGTTCGATCTTGCGGGCGGATTCCATGACGTTGTCGATCAGCTTTGCCATACGTGCCTGCGTTGTATCCCAGCTCATGTCCGCCAGCAGGAGGTCGACCTCCGCCAGCCAGCCATCGTCTTCCCTCGTAAGCGCGAGGGCGCGCTCGCACGCCTGGACGAACTGGTCGGGAGTGGCGGCGATGCGCACGCCCGAGAGCTTCTCGTAGTGGCGTTTCACGTCCTTGATCGGCGTGGATACCACAGGTTTGCCGGCAGCGAGATACTCAGGGGTCTTGGTCGGCGAGATGAAGCGGGTCGCCTCGTTGATGGCGAACGGCATCAGCGCCACGTCCCAATTGGCCAGGTAAGTCGGCAGCTCCTCGTAGCCCTTGCCTCCAAGATAATGGATGTTGTCCCGGCGGGGCAGGTCGTCCTCGCTGATCTTCACCACCGGACCGACCATCACCAGCTGCCAGTCGGGCCGGGCGTCGGCCACCGCGGCGACCAGGTCGAGGTCGATGCGCTCGTCGATCACCCCGTAGAAGCCGAAGCGCGGCCGGGCGATGGCGGCTTGGTCCGCCGGGTCGGCGATGCCGCTGCGGGCCGCGCCGAAGTGCTTGCGGTCGACCGAGGAGGGGAAGGGGTGCACGTCGCCGTGGCGCTGCTTCTTGGCCTCGTACAGCGAGTAGCCGCCGGTGAAGACCAGGTCGGACGCCTCCAGCAGCTCCTTCTCCAAATTGAGCAGCTCCTGCGGCGCGAAGCGGAAGGCGCTCAGCTCGTCCATGCAGTCGTAGATGGTGGCGACCGCATCCAGGTGCCGCGAGAACGGCAGCATCATCGGCGTGTAATACCAGCGGATGAGCTTGCCTGAGATGGTCGCGACGAACCCGTCGAGCAGGCCCCTGAGCACCGTTTGCTGGGCCGCCGGGTCCAACCCTTCGGGCAGCTGCGGAGTCACGATCGTCAGATTGGGCGCGCCCTTGCCAGACCGCACCTGCAGCGAAGGACCTTCGCCCGCGGCGGCGACCACCGGCTCTTCCCACACCACTACCGGCATGGATTTCGCAAAGCGGCTCATCAAGTGCTGGGGCCGCTGGAACACGAACTCCCACCGGAGATGCGAGAAACAGATAAGAACCGTTTTGTTGTTCGGGGATGCCGGCACAGGCACACTACCCTCACCGCGAACGCCGACACTCTCGAACATCTTCAAGTCACCTCGCGCAGTTGTGGCTGTTATGATGGTTGAACCACAATGGACCGGTTCGGGTTCCCTCAGCTGGCGGTTTGCACCGCAACATTCTTGCTGCAGTGCGACAGACTGCGGCAGGGGAGCGCCCATCCGAGCGCTCCCTTGCCGTTGACTCACGCGTCCAGCCGGACCCGGCTGGCCTTGCCGCCCTCGCGTCCGGCGGCCGCCGCCCGCTCGCGATCGTGAGCGAAGTTGCCGCCGCTGGCCTTGCCGCCCTTGCTGGCGATCTCACGCTGCCGATGGGGGTCCATCGCCGCGAAACCTCGTTTCGCACTAGTTGCCACTGCATCTCTCCCTAGCCGATCGACCAAAAGGATCGAGCGAACAGCAAGCGAGCTACATAAATGTCGCGTTCAGCTTTCTGACATGGGTTAGCGAAGCTTTCGGCTGGGCGGTTCAGAGCTTCGTTCCGTCGATTGTAAGTGTTTGTTCCGGCTCGAAATAAGGTCCGGCGGCGGCGGCGCTTCGGCGGTGACTCTAACCCTTGGCTTCGCAAGGGCGGAGCTGCGGAATTGACGAGAACGGGCGAACCGCCCAACAGCTTGCCCTATGACGACCACCATTGCGGAACTGGAGCGGCGGCGCGAGGCGGCGCGGCTGGGAGGCGGGCAGAAGCGGATCGACGCGCAGCACGCCAAGGGGCGGCTGACCGCGCGCGAACGGCTCGCGGTGCTGCTGGACGAGGACAGCTTCGAGGAAGTCGACACCTTCGTCGAGCACAACGCGACCGAGTTCGGGATGGAGGCGCAGAAATTTCCCGGCGACGGCGTGGTCACTGGATCGGGCACGATCAACGGCCGGTTGGTATTCGTGTTCGCGCAGGACTTCACCGTCTTCGGCGGCTCCCTATCGGAGCGGCACGCGCAGAAGATCTGCAAGGTGATGGACGCGGCGATGAAGGTCGGGGCGCCGGTGATCGGGCTGAACGATAGCGGCGGCGCGCGAATCCAGGAGGGGGTGGCATCGCTTGCGGGCTATGCCGAGGTGTTCCAGCGCAACGTGCTGGCGAGCGGGGTCATTCCGCAGATCAGCCTGATCATGGGCCCGTGCGCGGGCGGCGCGGTCTACTCGCCGGCGATGACCGACTTCATCTTCATGGTGAAGGACAGCAGCTACATGTTCGTGACCGGGCCGGAGGTCGTGAAGACCGTCACCAACGAAGTGGTGACCCAGGAGGAATTGGGCGGCGCGGTGACGCACACGAGCCGGTCGGGCGTGGCGGACGTGGCGTTCGAGAACGACATCGACGCGCTGCTGGCGGCGCGCGAGTTCTTCGACTTCCTGCCGCTCAGCAATCGCGAGAGCGTACCGGAGCGGCCATCGTCCGATCCGGCCGAGCGCGCGGACGAGAGCCTCGACACGCTGATCCCACCGAGCGCCAACCAGCCCTACGACATGCATGAGCTGATCCGAAAGGTCGCGGACGAAGGCGATTTCTTCGAGCTTCAGCCGAACCATGCGGCCAACATCATCACCGGCTTCTGCCGCATCGAAGGGCGCACGGTCGGCGTGGTCGCCAACCAGCCGATGGTGCTCGCCGGGGTGCTCGACATTAACTCGTCCAAGAAGGCGGCGCGCTTTGTCCGCTTCTGCGACGCATTCGAGATCCCGATCCTGACCTTTGTCGACGTGCCGGGCTTCCTGCCGGGCGTGGGGCAGGAGCATAACGGCATCATCAAGCACGGCGCCAAGCTGCTGTTCGCCTATGCCGAGGCGACGGTGCCCAAGATCACGGTGATCACCCGCAAGGCCTACGGCGGCGCTTACGACGTCATGGCGTCCAAGCACCTGCGCGGCGACCTCAACTACGCCTGGCCAACGGCGGAGATCGCGGTGATGGGCGCGAAGGGCGCGGTCGAGATCATCTTCCGCGGCCGCACGCCCGAAGAGATCGCCGAGCGCACGCGGGAATATGAGGAGCGCTTCGCCAACCCCTTCGTGGCGGCGAGCATGGGCTTCATCGACGAGGTCATCATGCCGCACTCGACCCGGCGGAGGGTCGCGCTGGGACTACGCAAGCTGCGGGGCAAGCAGCTCGAGAACCCGTGGAAGAAGCACGACAATATTCCGCTGTAGGCCGCATCCGTCATGCTGAACTTGCTTCAGCATCCATCCTTTGGCTCGTACAGGTGGCCTTGTGAAAGGATGGACGCTGGAACGCGTTCAGCTGACCAATGGAGCAGACGGCAGCCCTAAGCCAGGCGCCAGGTCCACCCAGTGCGGGTTCTCACTTTCGATCAGGTTGATCTTCCATTGCCGGTGCCAGCGCTTCAGCTGTTTCTCGCGCGCAATCGCATCGTGCATGGTGTCGAACAGCTCGAAACGGGTCAAGCGCACGACGCCGTACTTAGAGGTGAAGCCTTTCACCTCCCCAGCCCTGTGCTGGTAGGTCCGAGCGATGAGATCGGACGTGACACCGATATAAAGGGTACCGTAGGGCTGGCTGGCAAGGACGTAGACGCACGGCTGCTTCATGGGCCCAAGTGCATGCGGAGGGATGGATGCTGAAACAAGTTCAGCATGACGGTTTGTGATGAGATTCGGACGCTTGAACCACGTCGGCGTTGCGACGCCTTCGATTGAACGAAGCCTGGAACTCTACCGCACCCTCTTCGGCGCGGAGCCGGCCTCGCCCCCGTTTGACCTCTCAGCACAGGGCGTGCGCGTCTGCTTCGTCGATGCGCCGAACTCGCAGATCGAACTGATCGAACCGCTTGGGCCGGACTCGCCGATCGCCAGGTTCCTCGAGAAGAACCCGGACGGCGGGCAGCACCATCTGTGCTTTGAAGTGCCGGACATCGAAGAGGCTCGGACCTTCTATGAGGGACAGGGCACGCGCGTCCTCGGACCGACGCGGATCGGGGCGCATGGAACGCCGATCTTCTTCCTCCACCCGAAGGACACGGGCGGGATGCTGACGGAGATCATGGAAAGCCCGAAACAGGCGCACTGATGAGCGATCGCGGTGCGGAGCTGATCATCGGCGTGGGTTGCGCGGTGCTGGCCGTGCTCCTGGTCCTGCGCATCGGGCGGGCGCTGCGGACCGGCGAGGTGCCGCTGTACCGCTCCCGGCTGACCCGGGCCGAGGCGGGGGATGCGCGGTTTTTGACGCTGCTGGGGATCAACGTGCTGGCGTTCGTCGCCATGTTCGTGATCGCCGCCGACCTGATCCTCGGATTGGGATTGCGCGCGCGCTAGGGTTTTCGCGGCAACGACTTGGGTCTAGTGCCCTCCCCTATGTCGAGCGATCACGAAGCCTGGAAAGCCCTCGCCGCGAAAGAGGCGCGCGGTGCCGACCTGTCGCGCACCATGCCCGAAGGCATCACCCTCAAAACCGTCTACGGACCCGAGGACTCAGCCGGGATCGATAGCGGCTTTCCCGGCATTCCTCCCTACACCCGCGGGCCCTACGCGACCATGTACGCCGGCCGGCCGTGGACCATCCGCCAGTACGCCGGCTTCTCCACCGCGGAGGAGAGTAACGCCTTCTACCGCCGCAACCTCGCCGCGGGGCAGAAGGGACTTTCCGTCGCCTTCGACCTCGCTACCCACCGCGGCTACGACAGCGACCATCCGCGGGTCGCGGGCGACGTCGGCAAGGCCGGCGTGGCGATCGACAGCGTCGTGGACATGAAGTTGCTGTTCGACGGCATCCCGCTCGGCGAGATGAGCGTCAGCATGACCATGAACGGCGCGGTGCTACCGGTGCTGGCCTTCTACATCGTCGCGGGCGAGGAGCAGGGGGTGCCGCTTACGGCACTCAGCGGCACCATCCAGAACGATATCCTGAAAGAGTTCGCGGTCCGCAACACCTACATCTACCCGCCCGAACCCTCGATGCGGATCGTGTCGGACATCATCGCCTACACGAGCCGCGAGATGCCGAAGTTCAACAGCATCTCCATCTCGGGCTACCACATGCACGAGGCCGGCGCGACGGCGGTGCAGGAACTGGCCTACACGCTGGCCGACGGCATGGAGTATGTGCGGGCCGCGGCCGCGCAGGGCTTGGCGATCGACGCCTTTGCGCCGCGCCTGTCCTTCTTCTTCGGCATCGGCATGAACCTGTTCATGGAGGTGGCGAAGCTGCGCGCGGCGCGGACGCTATGGGGGCGGATCATGACCGACCTCGGCGCCCAGTCCGAAAAGTCCAAGCTGCTCCGTACCCACTGCCAGACCAGCGGCGTGAGCCTCACCGAGCAGGACCCGTACAACAACATCGTGCGCACCACGGTGGAGGCGCTAGCGGCGGTGCTGGGAGGGACCCAGTCGCTGCACACCAACAGCTTCGACGAGGCGATCGCGCTGCCGACCGACTTCTCGGCCCGCATCGCCCGCAATACGCAGCTGATCCTGGCGGAGGAGAGCGGGGTGACCGCGGTGGCCGATCCGCTCGGTGGCAGCTGGTACGTCGAAGCGCTGACCCGCGAGCTGGAGGAGCGGGCCTGGGCCTTGATCGAGGAGGTCGAGGCGCACGGCGGCATGACCAAGGCGGTCGCGGAGGGCCTGCCCAAGAAGCGCATCGAGGAAGCCGCGGCCGAGCGCCAGGCCAAGGTCGACACCGGGGAGACGGTGATCGTTGGGGTGAACCGCTACCGGTTGCCGGAGGAGGCCGAGCTCGACATTTTGGAGGTGGACAATGCCCGAGTGCGCGCCGGGCAGATCGAGCGGCTGGCGGCGATGCGGGGGAGCCGTGACGCGGGCGCGGTGCGGGACGCCCTCGACGCGCTTGAGTCGGGTGCGCGCAGCGGCGAGAACCTGTTGGCGTTGGCCGTGCAAGCAGCTCGCGTGCGCTGCTCCCTGGGCGAGATCTCCGACGCGCTCGAGCTTGCCTTCGGCCGCTACGCCACCAAGCCTGAGCCGGTCAGCGGCATCTACGGCCAGCGCTCCGACGTGCGCTGGCGGGGCGCGGTGGAGGGCACGCAGGCGGTCACCACCCGCCTCGGCCGCAAGCCCCGCATGCTGGTTGCCAAGATGGGCCAGGACGGCCACGACCGCGGCGCCAACCTGGTATCGAGCGCGTTCGGCGACCTCGGTTTCGAGATCATCGCCGGCCCCCTGTTCCAGACCCCGCGCGAGGTGGCCGAACTGGCCGTGACCAGCGAAGTCGACGTGGTCGGCGCCTCCTCCCTCGCGGCCGGGCACAAGACGCTGATCCCCGAGCTGATCGAGCACCTCCGCGAGCTCGATCGCGCCGACATCAAGGTCGTCGCCGGCGGCGTCATCCCGGCGCAGGACTATGCCGCGCTCAGGGCCGCGGGGGTGCAGGCGATCTTCGGGCCGGGCACCAACCTCGCCGACGCGGCGGACGAGGTGCTGCGCCTGCTCGGGCACAACAAGCCGCCGATGGATGAGGCGGCGGAGTGATCGAGCCGCTCTATCACCTGTTCGTTTGGATCGTGTCTCCTGCCGCGGTAGGTCTCACCGCATATTATGCATTGCAAAAACGAGAGTTCTTCCTGGGAGCTTTCGCTTCTGCGAGCATGCTACTTCTGTGCGCCGGCATAGCGATGTGGATGTTCGACGGTTATCTGATGTTTTACCAGCTGATCTACACTGCTCTAATAGCTGTTCCCGCATCAATGTTGTTAGTTACAGCGTTCCAAGCTGCTGCTCGCCTCAGCAAATTGATCGTCCTTAAACTTCGGCCTGCGGATACAAACTAGGTATGTTCCTCAAAATCCTCATCGCCAACCGCGGGGAAATTGCGTGCCGGGTGATCCGCACGGCCAAGCGCATGGGCATCAAGACGGTCGCGGTCTATTCCGACGCCGACGCCCGCGCGCCGCATGTGCGCATGGCTGACGAGAGCGTGCGGCTCGGGCCCGCGCCGGCTGCGCAGTCCTATCTCAACGCCGAGCTGATCCTCGACGCGGTTAAGATGACCGGGGCGGAGGCGGTGCATCCGGGCTATGGCTTCCTGTCGGAGCGGGAGAGCTTCGCGCGCGCGCTGGCGGACGCCGGCGTCGCTTTCATCGGCCCGCCGCCGAACGCCATCGCGGCGATGGGCGACAAGATCGAATCCAAGAAGCTGGCGAGGCAAGCGGGCGTGAACGTCGTACCGGGGTACCTCGGCGACATCGCCACCACCGACGAGGCGGTCCAGATCGCGGCCGACATCGGCTTTCCGGTGATGATGAAGGCCTCGGCCGGCGGCGGGGGCAAGGGCATGCGGCTGGCCTGGTCGGAGCAGGACGTGCGGGAAGGCTTCGAGGCGACCAAGCGCGAAGGCCTCGCCAGCTTCGGCGACGACCGCGTGTTCATCGAGAAATTCATCGAGTCGCCGCGTCACATCGAGGTCCAGCTGCTCGGCGACCAACACGGCAACATCGTCTACCTGAACGAGCGCGAATGCTCGATCCAGCGCCGCCACCAGAAGGTGGTGGAGGAAGCGCCCTCGCCCTTCGTCACCCCCGAGATGCGCCGCGCCATGGGTGAGCAGGCGGTCGCGCTGGCGCGGGCGGTGGGCTATTATTCGGCGGGCACGGTGGAGCTGATCGTCTCGGGCGCGGACCCGACGGGGGAGAGCTTCTACTTCCTGGAGATGAACACCCGGCTGCAGGTGGAGCATCCGGTGACCGAGGAGGTCACGGGGCTGGACCTGGTCGAGCAGATGATCCGGGTGGCGGCGGGGGAGCGGCTGGCGTTCGGGCAGGAGGATGTGAAGCTCAACGGCTGGTCGATCGAGAACCGGGTGTATGCGGAGGACCCGTACCGCGGGTTCCTGCCGAGCACGGGGCGGCTCGTTCGCTATCAGCCCAGCGCGTCCACCCGCTCCGACGACCATGTTGTCCGCGTCGATGACGGCGTGTTCGAAGGCGGCGAGGTGTCGATGTTCTACGACCCGATGATCGCCAAGCTGATCACCTGGGGGCCGACGCGCGAGGCGGCGATCGAGGCGCAAGTCGAGGCGCTGGACGCGTTTGACATCCAAGGCATCGGTCACAATGTCGATTTCCTGTCCGCGCTGATGCAGCATCCGCGGTTCCGCTCGGGGGAGATCACCACCGGGTTCATCGCGGAGGAGTATCCGGAGGGCTTCACCGGCGCGCCGACCGACGAGCAGCTGACCGCCGACCTCAGCGCCATCGCCGCGCTGATCGCCGCCACGCATGAGCGGCGCGCGTCCTTGATCGACGGGCAGCTGAACGGGCCGGTGCCGGTCGCCGAGGACCACATCGTCCGGCTCGACGGCGGGGCCGAGCATCGCGTGCACTTCGAGCTGGACAAGGTAGTGGTGGACGGCGGCGCACCGCAGGTGCTGGAGGCCGACTATCAGCCCGGCCAGCGCCTCGTCCGCGCGCGCATCGGCTCGCGCCAGCGCACGGTGCTGGTCGCCAAGGACGGCCGCTCGTGGAAGATGATGGCGCGCGGCGCGACTCACCGGGTGACGGTGCTGACCCCGCTGGTGGCCGAACTCGCGCGGCACATGATCGACAAGGTGCCGCCCGACCTGTCCAGATACCTCCTTGCGCCGATGCCGGGGCTGCTCACCCGGCTCGACGTCAAGGCGGGCGACAAGGTCGAGGCCGGTCAGCCGGTCGCGGTGGTCGAGGCGATGAAGATGGAGAACATCCTCCGCGCCGAGAAGAGCGCCACCGTCAAGGCAACGCCGGTCGGCGCGGGCGAGAGTCTGGCGGTCGATCAGGTCATCGTCGAATTCGAATAAGGAAGCCCGCATGAAAACCAGATCCGCCGTCGCGTTCGAGGCCAAGCGGCCGCTGGAGATCGTCGAGCTGGACCTCGATGGCCCCCGGGCGGGCGAGGTGCTGGTGGAGATCATGGCGACCGGCATCTGCCACACTGACGCCTACACGCTTGACGGCCTGGACAGCGAGGGGCTGTTCCCCTCCGTCCTCGGCCATGAAGGGGCGGGCGTGGTGCGGGAGGTAGGCGCGGGGGTCACATCGGTGACGCCGGGCGACCACGTGATCCCGTTGTACACGCCCGAGTGCCGCCAGTGTAAGTCGTGCCTATCGGGCAAGACCAATCTGTGCACCGCGATCCGCGCGACCCAGGGCAAGGGGCTGATGCCCGATGGCACGACCCGGTTCAGCCACAAGGGGCAGCCGATCTTTCACTACATGGGCTGCTCGACCTTTTCGAACTTCACGGTGCTGCCGGAGATCGCGGTCGCCAAGATCCGGGAGGACGCGCCGTTCCAGTCGAGCTGCTACATCGGTTGCGGCGTGACCACTGGCGTCGGCGCGGTGGTCAATACGGCCAAGGTCCAGGTCGGCGAGAATGTGGTGGTGTTCGGGCTCGGCGGAATCGGGCTTAATGTGATTCAGGGTGCGCGGCTGGCCGGCGCGGCCAAGATCGTCGGGATCGACATCAACCCCGACCGGGAGGAGTGGGGCCGGCAGTTCGGCATGACCGACTTCCTCAACACCCGTGGGCTGAGCCGCGAGGAGATCGTGGCCAAGGTGGTGGAGCTGACCGACGGCGGGGCGGACTACAGCTTCGATTGCACCGGCAACACCGAAGTGATGCGGACCGCACTCGAATGCTGCCACCGCGGCTGGGGCGAGTCGATCATCATCGGCGTGGCCGAGGCCGGCAAGGAGATCGCCACCCGGCCGTTTCAGCTGGTCACCGGGCGGGTATGGAAGGGCACCGCGTTTGGCGGAGCGCGGGGGCGAACGGACGTGCCCAAGATCGTCGACTGGTACATGGACGGCAAGATCGCCATCGACCCGATGATCACGCACGTACTGAAGCTCGACGAGATCAACCGCGGCTTCGACCTGATGCACGCGGGCGAGAGCATCCGGTCGGTAGTGGTCTACTAGGAGGGACGGGCATGTTCAGTCACGTGATGGTCGGGTCGAACGATCTCGAGCGCTCCAAGCGCTTCTACGACGCCTTGTTCGAAAAGCCGGGTCGGCAGGACGACAAGGGGCGCCTCAGCTACGGGCGCCGGGGCTCGGTGTTCATGGTAAGCATGCCGATCGACGGGGAGCCGGCGACTTACGCGAACGGTTCGACCATCGGCTTCACCTACGATACGCCGGAGGAGGTCGACGCCTGGCAGAAGCGCGGAACCGAGGCTGGCGGGCAGGCGATCGAGGACCCGCCCGGCGTTAGGCAGAACGCGTTTGGCGCGCTGTACCTCGCCTACCTGCGCGATCCGGACGGCAACAAGCTATGCGCGCTGCACCGGCCGACGCAATGACGATGGAGGTGGTCAGCGAAGCTCGGAGCCACGGCGGCCGGCAGATGGTGGTCAAGCACGCTTCGGCCGCGACTGGCACCGACATGGTCTTCTCCATCTTCCTGCCGCCGCAGGCTGAAGGCGGAGCGGAGCTGCCGATGGTCTGGTACCTGTCGGGCCTGACCTGCACCCACGCCAATGTGACAGACAAGGGCGAGTACCGCGCCGCCTGCGCCGAGCACGGGCTGATCTTCGTCGCGCCCGACACCAGCCCGCGAGGGCCGGAGGTGCCGGACGCGGAGGGTTGGGACTTCGGCCAGGGCGCCGGCTTCTATGTCGACGCAACGGAAGAACCCTGGGCGGCCAACTACCGCATGTGGAGCTATGTCACCGATGAGCTGCCGGCGCTGGTGGCGGCGGAGTTCCCGGTCGACGTTGGTCGCCAGGGAATAACGGGACACTCGATGGGCGGCCATGGTGCACTGACCGTCGCGCTGCGTCACCCCGACCGCTTCCACAGCGTGTCGGCCTTCGCCCCGATTGTCGCTCCGGCGCAGGTACCGTGGGGAGAAAAGGCGTTCGACGGCTACCTCGGGCCGAACCGCAGCCGCTGGCGGGCGCATGACGCGGTCGCGCTGATCGAGGATGGCGCGCGGGTGCCCGACCTGCTGGTCGATGTGGGCGACGCGGATCCGTTCCTGGAGCGCGAGCTGCGGCCCGAGCTGCTGGAGCGCGCCTGTGCCAGCGCCGGCATTTCGCTGCAGCTGCGGCGGCAGGCCGGCTACGACCACAGCTACCATTACATCTCGACCTTCATGGCCGACCACCTCCGCTGGCACGCGGAGCGCCTGATCTAATTCAGGCGTACCAGTGGATGTCGATCGGCTGCTCGGCCTCGGCCAGCACCTTGCCGATCGGCAGCTTGCTCGAATGCCCGTCGGCGATCGCCCCCTCGAGCGTCTGCCGCGCGTCGTCGCCGACCAAGGTGATGAGGATGGTGCGGGCGGACAGGATGGCGGCTCTGGTCAGCGAGACGCGCGCGTCGCCGCTGTCCGCACGCAGGCCGACTGCCCGCCGCGCTTTGGGCGCATCCAGCGCGCCCTGGAGGTCGGGCCCGGCCGTAAGCCCGGCGGTGTTGCCCTCTGCGTCGACCGTCAGCCAGACGAGGTCGGGCGGCCAGGGCAGGTCCTGCAGCCGTGCGTCGGCGGCGTTGCCTGCCAGCGCCACGTCCGGATTTTCCGTCGCGACCGGCAGCACCCGGGCACCCGCCGGGATCAGCGCTGCGGCCAGCGCCCGAACCGCCGAGCGCTCATCACTGACGGGCACCAGCCGGTCGTCGGTCGGGACGACTGCAACCTTTTTCCATGGCAGCTTGGCCTTGGCGAGTCGCTGGAGGACCGGCGCACACTCCGGAGCGGCGGGCATGGCAAGCAAGGCCGCGTTGCGGGCATCCGTCGCGCTTTCGACGATAAAGCCGATGTCGCCGACAACGGCGTCGGCCCACTCATCTGCGCTGTCGTAATCCCACCATTCGGCTTCGATCATGGATTGCTGGTCCTTAGCTGTTCCGGCGAACGCCATTCCCCGCCCGGCGGCGAAAGTAAATGGTAGCGCGCGGCGCGGTCGTCGCCTTGCATATTCGTTAATCGGGTGCTGTTAACCTGGACTGATGACGACTGCCCGACCCTTCAACCAACGCGGCGGCTGCGGCGGCTGCCGGGACGGCCAGGGCTTTCCCCTGGCAACCCGCGCCGCGTTTCACCCGATCCTGGATCTGCGCGACGAGCGCGTGTTTGCATACGAGGCGCTGATCCGCGGCGAAGGGGCGAGGGCGCCGCCTTTGTCCTCGACAAGGTCGGCCCCGAGCAGCTGTATGCGTTCGACCAGGCCTGCCGGGTGACTGCGATCCGCGAGGCCGTCTCAGCGGGAATTGTCGCCACCGGCGCGCAGCTGTCGATCAACTTCATGCCGAACGCCGTTTACTCGCCCATGGCGTGTATCCAGCTGACCCTGCGCACGGCAAAAGAAGTCGGGTTCTCGACCGACCGGCTGATCTTCGAGTTCACGGAGAACGAGCGGCTGCAAACGGCCCATGTGCAGGCGATCGTCGCCGCTTACCGCCAGCTCGGCTTTAAAACAGCGGTGGACGATTTCGGCGCAGGCTATGCGGGCCTGGGACTGCTGGCGGCGCTGCAGACCGACATGGTCAAACTCGACATGGAGCTAATCCGCGGCATCGACGCGGACGGGCGCAAGCGGGCAGTAATGGAAGCGCTGGTTCTGCTGATGCGGCGGCTCGGCACGGAGATCGTGGCGGAAGGGGTGGAAACAGCGGAGGAGCTGGCGGTGCTGCGCTTGTTCGGCGTCCGCTACGTCCAGGGCTTTCTGTTCGGGCAGCCGCGGCTCGGTGAGCTGACGCCCTATCCCGCATGGCTGCACGAGCCCACACGCACGGCCGCGATCAGCTAAAGCCCGCCCGGTGCAGCGAGGCAGCCGCGCGACTTAGCAAAGCCCTGCGCTTCGAAGCGGCAGCATTAGGCCTGTTCGATCATGTCCCGGATGCGGGTGGCGAGCGCCTCGATGGCGAAGGGCTTGGTGATCATCTGCATGCCAGGATCGAGAAAGCCGCTGGCGATGGTGGCGTTTTCGGCATAGCCGGTCATGAATAGCACCTTCAGATCCGGCCGGTGCTTGCGCGCAGCGTCGGCGAGCTGGCGGCCGTTGAGACCGGGCAGGCCAACGTCCGAGATCAGCAGATCGAGCTTGAGATCGGACTGCAAGATCTTGAGGCCTGCCGGTCCGTCGGCAGCTTCGATGGCCTTGTAGCCAAGGTCCTGGAGCACATCGATCACCAGGTCGCGCACGGCGACCTCATCCTCGACGACGAGGACGACCTCTCCGTCGTCCGAGCGATGCGCTTCGGTCAGCTCGGCGCGATCGGAGTCGAGTTCTTCGGACTCGCCGTAGTAGCGAGGCAGGTAGAGCTTGATGGTCGTGCCCTGTCCCACTTCCGAGTAGATGCGGGCGTAGCCTTCCGACTGGCGGGTGAAGCCATAGATCATGGACAGCCCGAGGCCGGTGCCTTGCCCGATCGGCTTGGTCGTGAAGAACGGGTCGAACGCCTTGGCGATCACCTCCGGCGTCATGCCGGTACCGGTGTCGGTCACGCAGATGCAGACATACTGACCGGGCCTGACGTCCCGCTGCCGCGCGGCATAAGCACCGTCGAGCCGCGCGTTGCAGGTTTCGATGGTCAGCTTGCCCCCTGCCGGCAGGGCGTCGCGGGCGTTGATCGCAAGGTTGAGGATCGCGCTTTCGAGCTGGTTAGGGTCGCACAGCGTCTGCCATAGGCCGCCGGCCGTGACGATCTCCAGCGAGACCGTCTCGCCAATCGTCCGGCGCAGCAGCTCCTCCATGCCGGTCACCAGCCGGTTGGCATTGACCGGCTTGGGATCGAGCGGCTGCCGCCTGGCAAAGGCCAGCAGGCGATGGGTGAGCGCGGCGGCGCGGTTGGCCGCGGTCATGGCGGTGGTCGCGTAGCGCTCGATCTTGTCGGTCTCGCCCTTGGCGATCCGCCGCTGCATCATGTCGAGCGAGCCGATCACGCCAGTCAGCAGGTTGTTGAAGTCGTGCGCGATGCCGCCGGTGAGCTGACCGACCGCCTCCATCTTCTGCGACTGCCGCAGCTGTTCCTGCGTGCGCTCCAGTTCGGCCGTCCGCTCTCTCTCGCTGGTGACGTCACGGCCGTTCGCGTAGATATACTCGCCTTCCGGAGCAGCGACCCAGGAAATCGAGCGATAAGACCCGTCCTTGCGGCGATAGCGGTGTTCGACGCTGGGCGACTGGCCGGCATTCGCGTTGGCGAGGGCCTCAATGGTGAGTGCGACATCGTCCGGGTGAACGAAGTCGAAGACCGGCCGGCCGAGGAGTTCGTCCTCGCTCCACCCGAGGATCTTGGTCCAGGCCGGGTTGACGGCATGGAAGGCTCCCGCTCGGTCGATAACGACGAGCAGGTCGCGCGAAGTGCCCCAGACCCGGTCGCGCTCGGCAGTGCGCTCCGCCACATCGGCCTCCAGAGTCTCGTTCAATTCGCGAAGCAGTTCCTCCGCCTTCTTCTGATCCGTAATGTCGATCTGGATGCCGTCCCAGATCAGCGATCCGTCGGACTGCGTGCGAGGGGCCGAAATGATGCGGCACCAGCGAACTTCGCCATCGGCTCGCCGAAACCGGGCCTGGATGTCGAACGGCTTGCAGTCGCGGATCGCCTCCCTCTCCGCTTCGATCATGGCCGGCCGATACTCCGGCAGGATCAGCGTGTAAGCAATGGTGGGGTCGGCGAGCACCGCCTCCGCGGCTATCCCGGTCAGCTTCTCGTGGCTTTGCGAAACGTAAAGAAAGCGCCGTCCGGTCCCATCGGGCCCCGTCCGGATCTGGTAGACCATTCCCGATGGCAGGTTGTCGGTAAGGGCGCGGAGGCGCGCTTCGCTTTCGCGCAGCTGTTGCTCGGCTTGCTTTCGCTCGGTGATGTCGAGCGAGGAGCCGACCAGGCCCACGACCTTGCCTGACGGATCGCGGAAGGGCGCCTTGGTGGACAGCCAGGTGGCGTGCGTGCCGTCCGGAAGGCTGACCTGCTCTTCCAGCACCTCTGCGCGGTTCTCGGCCATGATACGCTGGTCGTTCGCCATGACCGCGTCCGCTTGCGCGGGGTCGTCCAGGAACTCGGCGTCCGTGCGGCCGAGGATTTCTCCGGGCGGTTTGCCGACCAGTTCGGACGTGCCCCGATTGGCCGCCAGCATTCGCCCCTGGTCATCCTTCGCGTAGACCACACCCGGAACCGCCTCCATCACGGCGGCAAGAAGCGCATTGCTTTCCTGCACCGCGAGTTCCGCCCGCCGACGCTCGTCGATATCGATGACCGAGCCGATGTAACCAAGGAACGAACCATCGTCGTCAAATCGGGGAGATGCCGCATCGATTGCCCAACGATAGCCGTCTTCGGCGTGCCGTAACCGATACTCGAACCGAAAAGGGGCTTGGCTCGCATTCGCCTGGAGGAAAGCGCGCTCAGCTTCCGCCCTGTCGTCCGGGTGAGTAGCATCGAGCCAGCCGAACCCCTCGGCCTCGACCTCGCTTTGGCCGGTGAACTCATACCAGCGCTTGTTCAGGTAGGTGCAGGCGCCGGAGGGATCGGTGACCCACATCATCACCGGCGCATGGTCAGCCATGTTGCGGAAGCGCGCTTCGCTTTCGCCGAGCGCCTGCTGCCCTTCCTCGCGCTTGGTCACGTCGCGCGAAACCGACAGCAGCATGCTTGGGCTGCCGTCCGCCCCGGCAACGGGTGAAACTTGAACGTCCCACCACTTCGAAGTACCCTTGGCGGTCGGGCAATAACCACAGAAGCGACCGGTTCCGCCAGCCTTGGCCTCTTCCGCAGCCCGTCGCACCTCCGGCCGCAACTCCTCGGGCCAAAGCGACGCCCATTCCTGCCCTGCAAAGGGGGTAAAGTCATCGATCTCCATCAGGCACATGCCTGGACCGTTCATCGCGTGCAGGCGCCCCTCGAGGTCGATGAGCTTGACGCAATCGGCGCTGCTCTCGAACAAGGCATGCGCCAATTGCTCGCTTTCGTGCTTCCGCTCCTCCGCTTCGTGCTGGGCCGTTCCGTCGCGCAAGACCTTGAGAAAACCGATGTGCTCGCCGGTGGCATCGTCCTCAAAGCGCATCATCAGTCCGCAGGCCCAGAACTCCGATCCGTCCTTGCGCCGATGCCAGCGCTCGTCTTCGCTCCGACCGCTCGCCGCGGCCGTCCTCATCTCCTCTTCGCACGCATGATGCGCCAAATGCTCCGGCGTGAAGATCATGCAGGCGTGCCTGCCGAGCGCCTCCGTTTCGCTCCAGCCGAGCAATCGCTCTGCGCCCGAGCTCCAGCTGGTGACCTGGCCGGCGACATCGGTGGTGAAGATCGCGAGGTCACTCGCACTCTCAACGATGTCGCGGAAGTGCGCTTCTCCCAAGCGGACGGGAGAAACCGGCGCGGGCGCGGCAGTGACGGCCAACCCGGCTGAGCCAAGCGGCCCACCTGCGCCCTCGACGTCGTGCATTCCGAACCATGCTCCTCGCAGGCGCAGCCTTGGGCGCCCGCGTAAACCTTCTGAAGCAAAACTGCCCTATGCGGAAGTTCCTTGCCAACACGCAAGTTCGTCGGCCTGTCGGACCGCGCGAACGTCCCCCTTCAGCCCGATGTGATCCGCCGGGACACGCTTGACCCGTTCCACCCCGCGGGGCGCCGCTCTCTGCCGCTGATGGTGACCCCTACGGGAATCGAACCCGTGTTTCAGCCGTGAAAGGGCCGCGTCCTAACCGCTAGACGAAGGGGCCCTGGGTGGGCGCCGGTGCGCTTAAGCGAGGGCAGGGCGGGGGTCAAGCGAGGGCGGCGTCGTCGAGGTGCATCTCGGCTGCGGTGCCGCCGTTCCATTCGTCGCGCTTGATCGTGCCCGCTAGCCACCAGCGATGGTCGGACGCGGACGACAGCAGCGCCTGGCCCAGCGCCGTGTCGGCGGCGCGAAAGGCGATCCACTTAAAGCTGGCGCCGTCTTCGCCGCAGGCGAGGCCGCGGACATGGCCGTTGCCGACCACGCCGGTCTTGATGAGCCGCGCAGGGCCGGACGCCACGCGCGGACTGGGCCAGCCGGCGCCGTAGGGACCGGCGGAGTCGAGCGCATCGCACAGGCCCGCGGCCACTCCGCGCGGCGCGCACAGCGTGTCTATCAGCAGGGCGCGGCCGGCGCGGGCGCGCTCCACGTCCGCGGCCAGGCGCTGGTGGAGGAAGGCGCGGAGCGGCTCCACGCCGTGCTGGGGCGCCGTGAGGCCCGCGGCCATGGCGTGGCCGCCGCCGGCGAGGAGCAGGCCGCTGTCCTTGGCCGCGAGCACCGCAGCGCCGAGGTCGACGCCGGAGATCGAGCGACCCGAGCCCTTGCCGGTACCGTCCTCCACCTCGGCCACTACGATGGCCGGGCGACCGAACCGCTCCTTGAGGCGGCTGGCGACGATGCCGATCACGCCGGGGTGCCAGCCGGGGGCGGAGACCAAGATCAGGGGTGCATCTGCCTGTTGTTCCGCCTGCTCCCCGGCATGCTCCAGCACCAGCATCTCGATGGCGCGGCGCTCTTCGTTGAGCCGGTCGAGCTCGGCGGCGAGCGCGCGGGCCTCCTCCGGGCAGTCAGTGGTCAGCAGACGGACGCCGAGGTCGGCCTGCCCGACGCGCCCGCCGGCGTTGATCCGCGGCCCAAGCGCGAAGCCGAGGTCGCGGCAGCTAGGCGCCTTGACCAGCCGGGCGGCCTCTGCGAGCGCGGCCAGGCCGAGGTTCTGGCGGCCGGCCATGACCTTCAGCCCTTGGGTGACGAAGGCGCGATTGAGCGAGTGGAGCTTGGCCACGTCGGCCACCGTGCCGAGCGCCACTAGGTCGAGCAGGTCGATGAGCTTGGGTTCGGGCGTGCCGCCCCCGAAGCGGCCGCGGCGGCGGAGCTCGCGCAACAGGGCGACGCCGAGCAGGAAGGCCATGCCGACCGCCGCGACATGGCCGTGGGCGGCCCCAAGCGCATCCTCGTCCAGCCGGTTGGGATTGACCAGCGCGTGGCACAAGGGGAGGGCGGAGGCGCATTGGTGATGGTCGATGACGACTACGTCGAGGCCTACGCGATGCGCCGCCTCAAGCGCTTCGAACGCCTGCGCGCCGCAGTCCACCGTGACCACTAGGTCGGCCCCGCGTTCCTTCAGCCCAACCAGCGCCGCGCCCGACGGGCCGTAGCCTTCCATCAGCCGGTCAGGGATGTAGGTGATCGGTTGCACGCCCAGCCGGCGCAGCAGCAGCACCAGCAGCGCCGAGCTGGTCGCGCCGTCCACGTCGTAGTCGCCGAAGATCGCGATCGTCTCGCCGCGCTCCACTGCGTCCGCGACCCGCGCGGCGGCCTTGTCCATGTCGCGAAATGCCGACGGGTCGGGCAGGAAGTCGCGGATGGTTGGGGCGCGGTGGCGGGCGAGGTCGTCCCGCTCAACCCCGCGGGCGAGCAGCAGCTCGTCGAGCAGGGCGTCGCCCGTCAGCTCGCCATCCTGCGACCGCCGCCAGCGCCACGGCTGACCGCTGATCGAACTCTCCACCCCTAACGCCACGCTCATGCGAAGCGAGATAGCAAAGCGTTGCGCACCTGACTCGCTTTTTCGCGCGGGAGCGACGGAATGACGTGGGCGGAAAAGCCGCTGCCGCCGGCGACCCCGATGCGGATGCCGGCAGTGCCGAAGCGCCGGCCGATGAAGTTCTCGGTCAAGTCCACGCTCTGCACGCTCTGCAGGGGCAGAAGCAGGGTGCGCCGCTGCCACCAGCCCCCGCGCACCAGCAGTTGGTCGTCGCCGAGCGCAAAGGCCGTGCGCCGCCAGCCCAGCCAGCGCGCCGCCACCACCAGCCCGAGGAGGGCGAGGGTGAGCAGGCCGAGCGGCGCCAGGACGGCGGCCTGCACGAGTGCGATCAGCAGCACGGGGAGCAGCGCCAGGCAAAAGGTCCAGACATAGGCCTTGGAGACCGGCTGCAGCGGACCTTGCGGCAGCTGCCAGCCGAGCTCGGCCAGGATCGGCTGCAGTTCTTCGTCCCTGGCGAGCGGGGCGACCTGGTGATCGCCGCCGCCGCCTTGGTCCTGCGCCAGGCTCTGCAGCTTGAGCTCGCGCCAGCCGAACCGTTCCCGCACGGGTCCGGTCAGGATCAGCGCGGCCTGCACCCGCCGCAGCGGCAGGGTGACGTCGGTCAGGGTGAACAGGCCGCGGCGACGGCGGAGGCCGGTGCCGGTGCGGTCGAGGCGGAAGCGGAAGTCGCGGGCGAGCGTCCGGGCGATGCCGGTCAGCAGACCGACCAGCACCAGCAGCAGCAGTCCTGCGAACGCTGCGCCGAACCGGTGGTCCTGCACGAAGCCGGTGAGCGGTCCGGCGTTGGCCAGCAGGTCGGTCCAGAACTGCCGCTCGAACGGCTCAAAACCGATCACGTCGCCCATGGTCTGGGTCAGGCCGAACAGGCCGGCAAAGATCGCCAGCGAGAAGTTGAACACGCCGGCGGTGAGGACGCGGCGGAGGTCCATGGCGAACAGCGGCCGCGCGTCCTCGGCGGCGTCGGTGCCAACCGCGGCAGGGGCCTGGCCGCGCCGCGCGCGGACATGGTCGCGCAAGGCATGAGCACGGGCGACGGCGATGCCGTTCAACGCGCCCTCCTCCTTGCTGCCGCCCGAGGCGCCCGTGTCGAAGGTCACGCTGGCCAGGCCTAGCAGCCGCTGCAGCGGCCCTTGGGTAATGTCGACGTCCTGAACCCGGTCGAACGGGATTGAGCGGTGCGTTCGGCTGATGAGGCCGCTGTCGATGCGGAGTTCGTCCGTACCCACCCGAAAGGTGAAGCGGCGCCAGTAGACGAGCAGGCTGACGATCGCGCCCGCGAGTAGCAGCGCCCCCAGGATCAGTGCCGTATCGAGGCGGCCAGTCGCGGCGAGATAGCCGATGCCCGCGTAGCCGCCGGCCACGCCGCGCAGGCTGCCGCCGAGCCCGGACAGGAGCATAAGTGGGTGGAGGCGCTCGGGTGGCGCTTCGTCGGCGCTCAGCGCCACTTCGGTCATTCGAGGTCCGAGCGGATGTGGCCGCGGATGAGCTCGCGGATCTCGCCCGCGCGCTCCGGCGAAAGGCCGGGTAGGGTGACGATGCTGTTGTGGGTGCCGGCGGTGTGCACCACCAGCGTGGCAGTGCCGAACAGCTTGTCCCACGGCCCGCGGGTCACGTCGATGTGCTGCACCCGGACGAACGGCACGATCGTGTCCGTGTGGAACAGCCAGCCGCGCAGCACCTGCAGCAGTGTCGGGTGCAGCCCATAGCGGAGCCGCTGCCAGATGCGCGGCGGCGCGGCGGCGGTGGAGATCAGCGCGAACAGCCCGATTGCGACCGGCAAAGCGCCCTGGATCGCCCACCCGTCCAGCAGCGCCCTGTCCAGAACCGTTGCCCCGATCACCAGCGGCAGCCAGCCGAGCAGCGTTCGCACGCGGATCACCTGCACATAGCCGCGCTCAACGTGCTGGAAGTGCTCGCTCTCCGGCTCAGCTGTCATAGACGAACAATACAGCTGGGCGGTCGCGGTTCAAGCCTTGAGGTTGCGATGCTCGCCGCGCACCCGGCGCACCGTGCCGGAGCTCGCGCGCATGACGATGCTCTCGGTGGTGACCAGGTCCTTGCGCCGCTTCACCCCGTCCAGCAGCGAGCCGTCGGTCACGCCGGTCGCGGCGAAGATGCAGTCGCCCTTGGCCATGTCCTCTAAGCGGTAGATGCGGTCGAGGTCCTCGATGCCCCAGCGCCGCGCGCGGCCGCGCTCGTCGTCGTTGCGGAACAGGAGCCGCCCCTGGATTTGCCCGCCGACGCAGCGCAGGGCCGCGGCCGCGAGCACGCCTTCCGGAGCGCCGCCTGAGCCCATGTAGACGTCGACCGTGGTGTCGGGATCGGTGACCGCGATCACCCCGGCGACGTCGCCGTCGGGGATCAGCTGGATGCCGCAGCCCAGGCTCCGCAGCTCGGCGATCAGCTCGGCATGGCGTGGGCGGTCGAGCACGCAGGCGATGATCTCGCCCGGCTCCACGCCCTTGGCCGAGGCAATCGCGCGGACGTTCTCGCTGGGGGAGCGGGCGAGGTCGATGGTGCCGTCGGGATAGCCCGGGCCGATCGCCAGCTTTTGCATGTACACGTCGGGCGCATTGAGGAGGCAGCCCTGCTCGGCGATCGCCAGCACCGCCAACGCGTTGGGACCGGCCTTGGCGGTGATGGTGGTGCCTTCGAGCGGATCGAGCGCGATGTCGATGCCGGGGCCTTGGCCGGTGCCGACCTTTTCGCCGATGAACAGCATGGGCGCTTCGTCGCGCTCGCCTTCGCCGATCACCACCGTGCCGTCCATCGGCAGCTCGTTCAGCGCCGCGCGCATGGCCTCCACCGCAGCATGATCCGCCGCCTTCTCGTCGCCCCGCCCGATCAGCGCCGAGGCGGCCACGGCGGCGGCTTCGGTGACGCGGACCATTTCCAGCACAAGGACGCGGTCGAGCAGGGTGCTGGCGATGGGATTGGCGTTGGTCATGGGTGCTCCGCTGTTGATTGTGGGGGCGATTAGGCGGCGGCTCGGCTCCTGTCGAGGGATGGCGCGTTGGGAGGCGCATGAAGATCCTTCCCATGCTGCCAGCGCTGGCCCTCTTGCTGGCCGGGTGCGGCGGACCCGATAAATATGCCGAGAACGCCGCCACACCCGACCTTGCGATGGCCAGCGAAACCCCGGGCGACTGGTCGCAACTCCGGCCGATGATCGGCCAAACACCCGACGAGAGTGGGCTGCTGCGCGAGCGGAGCCCGATCAGCGTTGACCTCAATGCGCTACTTGGGCCGGATGCCGAACGCTTCCGCACGGCGATGGCGGGTGCAAGCCCGCTCCTGTCGGACGGAGCGGCGCTGGTCACGATCAGCCCATCGCGGCAGGCCTATCTCGCGATCGTACCCGCGGATCATGCGCTTCATGTCGGTCTTCGCGACGAGACGGGCTGGCGGAACTACCGCACGCCGGGCGCCGACTCCAGCTTGCCCGCGCAGGTCCGGGCGCTGTTGTCGCGCTAGTCGCCGGCGGGCTCGTCCACCTGGTGCTGCAGGATGGCTGGGCGGATGCGGACGGCGCGGCTGCCCAGGCGGGTTTCCACCAGGAACACCGCGAAGCCCAGCGCCAGGCTGACCATCGAGGCGATGAACAGCAGGGCGATCGCGGTTCCGACGTGCGCCCCGGTCAGTCCGCCCGCGAACAGCAGGACTACCACCGCGCAGGTCAGCACCGCCGACAGCACCGACAGGAAGATCGCGCGGCTGACCAGAGCCATGCGGCGGTCGAGGATGCGGATCTCGCCCAGCGCCCGGTCATGCTCCTCGCCCCGGCTTTCGAGCACCCGCGTTTCCATGCCGCGTGCCCGGTCCACGATTCGGGCCAGCCGCAGCGCGCAGACGTTGAGGAACGCGCCGACGCCGGCGAGCAGGAACACGGGCGCCACTGCCAGTTGGATGACCTGGGCGACGAGCGCCGCGGAGTCGGTAGCCGCAAACATGCTCGCGCCTATGCCTCAGCCGCAGCGCGCCCGCTACCGCGGCAGACAAGGCGCACGGCGTGCGCTAGTCGAGCGGCATGGATGCGGCGGCCGAGACGGTTCCGGACAGCGAGCGGCGCGGGCTGATCGGCGTGCTGCCCCAGCGGGTGCGGCCTTACGCCTCCTTGATGCGGCTGGACCGGCCGATCGGGACCTGGCTGCTCTATTGGCCGTGCGCGTGGAGCGTTGCGCTGGCGGGCGTGTGGGGGCGATGGGACCTGTTCGCGTGGCTGCTGCTCGGAGCCTTCGCGATGCGCAGCGCCGGCTGCGTGTACAACGACATTGTCGACCGCGACCTCGACGTCAGGGTCGAGCGCACCCGGCTGCGGCCGCTGGCGAGCGGGCGGGTGTCGCTGCGCTCGGCGTGGGTGCTGACCGGAGCCTTGTGCCTGATCGGGCTGATCGTGCTCCTGCAGCTGCCCTTGCCGGCGCAGCTGATCGCGCTCGGCAGCCTGCTGCTGGTCGCCGCCTATCCCTTCATGAAGCGGATCACCTGGTGGCCGCAGGCCTGGCTCGGACTGGTGTTCAGCTGGGGCGCGCTGGTGGGCTGGCCGGCGGCGACCGGTGTGCTGGAGCTGCCGGCGGTGCTGCTGTGGCTGGGCAGCACCGCCTGGGTGGTCGGCTACGACACGCTGTACGCGATCCAGGACAAGGAGGACGATGCGCTGGTCGGGGTGAAGTCGTCCGCGCGGCGGCTGGGCGCGCGCGCCGCGCTCGGGGTAGGCGTTTGCTATGGGTTGGCGCTGCTCGGCTGGGGCGCGGCCATCTGGAGCGTGCGACCCGAATGGCTGGCCCTGCTGGCGCTGCTCCCGGCCGCGATGCAGCTGCTGGGCCAGGCTTTCCGCACCGACCCGGACGACGGCGCGCTGGCGCTGCGGCTGTTCCGTTCCAACCGCCTCGCAGGGCTGCTGGTGTTCGCAGCGATGCTGGTCGTGGGGTTGAGCGCCGCGCCCTAGGCGCTACAGCGCGGCCATGCTGACCACCGACCAAGCCCGCGACATCGCCGTTCGGATTGTCGAGCAGGCGCAGGCCGCGGGCGCTACCGCCGCCGACGCCATGCTGATCGCCGACCGGTCGAGCAGCGTATCTGTGCGCCTCGGCGAGCTGGAAGACGTCAGCCGCTCGGAAGGGCAGGAGATCGGCCTGCGCGTATTTGACGGGCAGCGTTCGGCCACCATTTCCTCCTCGGACCTGTCGAGCGAGGCCTTGGCGACGCTGGTCGAGCGGGCGCTGGCCATGGCGCGGGAGGCGCCCGAGGACCCGTTTTCGGGCCTGGCGCCGCCTGAACTGCTGTTGCGGGAGCCGCCGCCCGAGCTCGACTCGTTCGATGGGGAGGAGCCCGAGCCTGCAGCGCTCCGCGCCAGGGCGCTGACAGCGGAGGAAGCGGCGCGGGCGGTGCCGGGCGTGGCCAACTCGAACGGCGCGTCGGCCTCAACGTCGGCGTCGACCGTTGCGCTCGCCACTTCCGGCGGGTTCGCGGGGGCGTACCGGGCGTCTGGGTTTAGCAACTCGGCCAGCGTGGTCGCCGGCGCGGGCGGAACCATGCAGCGCGACTATGCCTACCATAGCGCGCGCCACCTATCCGACCTGGAGGAAGCGGAGGCGATCGGCCGACGGGCCGGGGAACGTGCGGCCGCGCGGGTCGATCCCGTGAAGCCGGAACCCGGACGCTACCCGATTATCTTCGACCCGCGCGTCGCGACTTCGCTGCTGGGCCACATGGTCGGTGCGATCACCGGCAGCGGCATCGCCCGTGGCACGAGCTTTCTGCTCGGCAAGCTCGGCGAGCGGGTGTTCGCGCCGGGATTGATCATCCGCGACGATCCGCATCGACTGCGGGGCTTGCGCTCGCGTCCGTTCGACGGGGAAGGGCTGCCCGCCCGCCCGCTCGACCTGATCGCGGACGGCGTGCTTCAAACCTGGCTGGCGGAGAGTGCGGCCGCGCGGCAGCTGGGGATCGCGCCGACGGGACATGCGGTGCGCGGCGTCGGCGGGGCGCCAGGCGCGGGGCCGAGCAACCTGTCGCTCCAGCCCGGTCCGCGCAGCCGCGAGCAGCTGCTGGCGGCCTTTCCCCGCGCGATCCTATTGACCGAGCTGATCGGCCAGGGGGTGAACGGGGTCACCGGCGACTACTCGCGCGGCGCGGCAGGCTTCCTGGTCGAAGGCGGCGAGATCGGGCGGCCGGTGGCGGAGATCACCATTGCGTCCAACCTCATCGAGATGTTCAGGACGCTGGAGCCGGGAAGCGACCTCCACTACCGCCGCGGAGTGGATGCGCCGACGGTGCTGGTGCCGGAGATGACGGTGGCCGCGGGCTAGTCCTGACGGGGGCCGATGCCGAGCCGCGCCGCATCGATCTTGATGCAGCGGTCCACCACCACCTGCAGCCCGGCGGCTTCGGCGCGGGCCGCCGCCTCGTCATTGATCACACCCAGCTGCATCCACACTGCCTTGGCACCGGCGGCGATCGCCTGGTCGACCGCTTCGCCGGCCTCTTCCGGCCGCCTGAAGATGTCGACGATATCGATCGGCTCGCCGATCTGGCCGAGGTCGTGCCAGACATATTCGCCGACGATCCGCTCGCCGGTGATCCGCGGGTTGACCGGCAGCACGCGCCAGCCGCGGTCGGACAGGAACTGCATGACGCCGTAGGACGGGCGATTCGGGCGGTCGGACGCGCCCACCACCGCGATCGTCCGGGCGGAGGCGAGGAGGGTGGCGAGGTCTTCGTCTCGGGTCAGCGGCATGAGGTCAACAACCCTTCAGGCGGCTTGGGTTTCCAGCGCGGCGAGCAGCTTGGCTGCGAGTTCGGCGAAGGCGGTCGCCGCGGGGCCCTCGCCGGCGGCCGGTGGCTGTCCCGCGTCCGATGCCTCGCGCAGGCTCGCAGACAGCGGCAATCGCCCGAGAAAGGGAATGCCGAGCTCCGCAGCGGCTGTTTCGGCGCCGCCACTGCCGAACGGGTCCGACTCCTTCCCGCAATGCGGACACTGGTAGCCGGCCATGTTCTCGATCAGCCCGAGTATCGGGACGCTCATCTTGCGGAACAGGTCGATGGCGCGGGTGGCGTCGATCAGGCTGAGGTCCTGCGGCGTCGAGACTACCACCGCCCCCGCGGGTCGCGCCTTCTGGATCAGCGACAGCTGCACGTCGCCGGTGCCGGGCGGTAGGTCCACGATCACCAGCTCGCGGTCGGACCAGTCGCCTTCCACCAGCTGGGTCAGCGCGCCCGAGGCCATCGGTCCGCGCCAGGCGAGCGCATGGCCTTCGCTGACCAGCTGGCCCACAGAGAGGAGGCGAATGCCGTGCGCTTCGACCGGGATCAGCTGCTTGTCGCGTGCTTCTGGCTTCTCGGACGTGCCCAGCAGCCGCGGCTGGGACGGGCCGTAGATGTCTGCATCGATGATCCCCACCCGCTTGCCGGAGCGCGCCAGGGCAATCGCGAGGTTGGTGGCCAGCGTCGACTTGCCGACCCCGCCCTTGCCGCTGCCGACAGCGATCAGTTTAGGGCCGCTCTTGGTGGCGGTGAGTGCCACGCGGACCTCCCGAACACCGGGCAAGGCGCGAGCCGTCGCTTGGAGCCGCTGCTCAAGGGCTTGGCGCTCATCCTCGCTGAGCCCGCTGGCGTCGGCGACGATGGTGGCGACGCCGTCGACCAGCCGGCTCGAGCGGATCCGCACGGCGTCCGGACTTCCGCCAAGCTGGTCTTCGATGCCCATCAGATGCCGGTCAGCAGCACGTCGAGCGCGCTCAGGATCGTGTAGCGATGCTCGGCTGCCGATCCCAGCGGCTGTCCGAGCTCTTGCACGTCGGTCGCCGCGCCGAGCGGTGGAAAGACATCGAACTGAGCCATGTCAAAAGCGGCGATACTTGGCCAGCGGGACGCCGTTTCTGCGAATCCATTCGTTGTAGCTGCGGATCGCTTCGGCATTCTCCTCGATCCACCGACGCTCGCGTTCCTGTTTGAGTGCGCCGGCCAACCCCTGCTCGCACGCCGCGGAGATGCTGATGCCGAGCTGCTTGGCCTCGCGTACCAAGTCTTCGCTGAGCGAAACGTTGGTGCTGCGCTTGCGGCTCGGCTGACGGTCATGAACATGCACCGCTGCGCATCTATTATGCGCACGCTTCATGCACAACGCCGGTTGTTCCCGCGGCCCCTGTTTTTACCCACAGCCCGACTTATATTCCCGGCATGACAAGCATGACGGGGTGGGTATCGCGAGCGCGAGCCCTCTTGGTAGATAGCAAGGGGCCTTGGGGCCCAAGCACTGGCGGTGTGGGCGGCGGGATCGATGAACCGCCTCCGCCGGTTTCGGAGGGCGGCGGCGGGCCGTGGCGCGAGCCGCCGCGTGCGCGACCGGCGCCGGGCAAGCTCGGCAACATCGGGAACCTCGACGACCTGCTGCGCCGCAGCCGCGCTCGGCTCGGACCGGGTGGTGGCGGCACCGGCCGTCGGCCGGACCGCTCGCTGATCATCTGGGGCGTCATTGCGCTTGCTTTGCTGTGGCTGCTGTTCACCACCGTGCACCGCATCGCGCCCGAAGAGCGCGGGGTGGTGACCACGCTCGGCCGCTACAGCCGGACGCTCGGGCCCGGCATCGGCATCACCCTGCCGGCGCCGATCGAGCGGGTGCAGAAGATCGATGTCGAGAACATTCGCGAGATTCCGGTCGGCAGCGCGGCGGAGGAAACGCTGATGCTGACGGGCGACCAGAACATCATCGATCTCGCCTACACCGTCCGCTGGAACATCCGTGACCCCGAGCAATATCTGTTCAACCTGGCCGAACCCGAGGAGACGGTCCGTCAGGTGGCCGAAAGCGCGATGCGCGCCGCCGTTAGCGGCGTGACCTTGAACGAAGCCATCGGCGAGGGCCGCGGCGAGATCGAGGCCGAAGTGCAGGAAAGCATGCAGCGGGTGCTCGACTCGTACCGTTCCGGAATCGTGCTTCAGGGCGTGGCCATCCGGCAGGCGGACCCGCCGGCCGCCGTCAACGACGCCTTCAAGGAAGTCACGGCGGCGCAGCAGCAGGCGCAGTCCTACGTCAACGACGCCAACGCGTACGCGCTGCAGCTGAGGCAAAAGGCGCAGGGTGAGGCGACCGCGTTCGACCGCATCTACGAACAATATCGGCTGGCTCCGGAAGTGACCCGCCGGCGCATGTATTACGAGACCATGGAGCGTGTGTTGCAGAAGGTCGACAAGACGATCGTGGAAGCCCCCGGCGTGACGCCATACCTGCCCTTGCAGCAGCAGCAGTCAGGCAGAACGCCGCCGGCGGCGCAGCAGGGCGGGCAATCGGCCGGGCAGGGAGGCGGGCAGTGACCGACCTCGTCCGCCGCCGCCCGATCATCGTGGCCCTGCTTGCCCTGTTCGCGGTGGTGACCTTGCTGTCCAGCGTCGTCATCGTTCCCGAGACCCGGCAGGCGATCGTGGTGCGGTTCGGCAAGCCCGCCCGCATCCTCGGCAGCGAGCAGGCCGGCGTGAACTGGCGCATCCCGTTCGCCGAGAACGTGGTGTGGATCGACAAGCGCGTCCGCGACGTCGACATGGACCGTCAGCAGGTGCTTTCGACCGACCAGCTGCGCCTCGAAGTCGATGCCTTCGCCCGCTACCGGATCGTCGATCCGTTGCGCATGTACATCCGCGCCCGCAGCGAGGACCGGGTCAGCGAGGCGTTGCGCCCGATCCTGGGGTCCGAGCTGCGCAACGAGCTTGGCCAGCGCCCGTTTGCCGCACTGCTCAGCCCTGAGCGGCGGGGCGTGATGGAGAACATCCGGCGCGAGCTCGACCAGATCGCCCGCCAGTACGGCGCCGAGATCGTCGACGTGCGGATCAAGAAGGCCGACCTGCCCGGCGGGACGCCGCTCGATTCGGCTTACGAGCGGATGCGCACGGCGCGCCTGCAGGAAGCGCGGTCGATCCGGGCTGAGGGCGCCAAGAACGCGCAGATCATCCGCGCCCAGGCCGACGCGGAAGCGGCCCGGACCTATGCTGCCAGCTTCGGCAAGGATGCGGACTTCTACGAGTTCTACCGCGCGATGCAGAGCTACCAGACCACCTTCCTCGGCGAAGGGGCCGACAAGCCCGGGCCGACCACGGTGGTTCTCAGCCCGCAGAATGATTTCCTGAGGCAATTCTCAGGTGGCGGTGCCCGCTAGTTTTCCATTCAATGGCTATTCAGGCGCTTGACCTAGCAAGGAAAGGCAAGGCCAAGTCCAAAGAGGATATGCAATGAAGTCGTCGAAGGAGTTGTCCAAAGTGCGCTATGCCTATGGTGTCGCGGCAGCCCTGCTGATCGGGGGGAGCGCCTTTTCCATCTCAACCGGGACCGCGGGGGCGCAGGTGGCGCAGAACGCACCGGCCGCGCTGCCGCCGCGTGCCGGGGCGCCCATGTCGTTCGCCGACCTGGCCGCCCGCTTGCAGCCGGCGGTGGTCAACATCTCGACCAAGCAGCGGGTACCCGTGCGTGCCCAGGCCGATCCGATGGAAGAATTCTTTCGCCGCTTCGGCGCCCCCGCGCCGCAGAATCAGGGCCAAGGCGGCCAGGGTCCGCGCACCCGGGAAACGGGCTCGCTGGGCTCGGGCTTCATCATCTCGCCCGACGGCTACATCGTCACCAATAACCACTTGATCCAGGGTGCGGGCGGCACCGGCACGGTGGACCAGGTCACCGTGACCCTGCCCGACCGACGTGAGTTCGAGGCACGGATCATCGGCCGCGACCAGCCATCGGACCTGGCGCTGTTGAAGATCGAGGGCCGCAACCTGCCGTTCGTGAACTGGGGTGACTCGACCCGCTCGCGGGTGGGCGAGTGGGTGCTGGCGATCGGCAACCCTTATGGGCTCGGCGGGTCGGTGACTTCCGGCATCATCTCGGCGCTGCATCGCGGGATCACGGGCGTGGGCGCCTACGACCGCTACATCCAGACGGACGCCAGCATCAACATGGGCAATTCCGGCGGCCCGATGTTCGACCTCAACGGCAATGTGATCGGGGTCAACTCGGCACTGATCTCGCCGACCGGGGCCAACGTCGGCATCGGCCTCGCCATCCCGGCGGAGCTCGCTCGGCCGGTGGTCGATAGCCTCCGCCGCGGCCAGGCGCCCCAGCGCGGCTACCTCGGCGTGGGCTTGCAGGCGATCGACGACGACGATCTGTCGGCGTCGCTCGGCATTCCAAAGGGTCGGGGCGAGTTGGTTCGCTCGGTCGTTCCCGGCGCCGCGGCGTCGCGCGCGGGCATCCAGCAGGGCGACGTGATCCTGTCGGTGAACGGCCGCGCGGTGACGGAGGAGAACACCGTCTCCTACCTCATCGCCAATACGCCCGTCGGGCGCCAAGTGCCGGTCGAGGTAGTCGGCGCCGATGGCCGCCGCCGCACGGTGCAAGTCGCCGTCGCGCAGCGGCCATCCGAGGAGGAGCTGGCGCGTCAGGCCGGCAACGAGGAGGGGGGCGGCTTCGCCGACGAAAACGACCAGGCGCCAGCCGCGCCGGGCAATCAATCGCTCGGGCTGACACTGCAGGCGCTTACTCCGGAAATCGCGCGGGCGACCAGTCTCCCGGCGACCGCGCGCGGCGTGATCATCGCCCGCGTCGATCCCAACAGCGACGCGGGTGAAAAGGGCCTGCGCCGCGGCGACCTGATCATCTCGGTCGATCGCCGCGCCGTTGCCGCGCCCGGGGACGTCGCCGCGGCGGTGGCTGCGGCCCGCGCCGGGCGGCGCACGTCCGTGCTGTTGCTGGTCAAGCGCGGCAACGCACCGGAGGGCTTCACCGCGGTCGACATCGCCCCGCGCTGACGTTTAAGACTCGTTCCTTGCATAAGGGAGCGGGTCTTGACGGTTGAAGCGGACGGAACGCGCATCTTCATCGGCGCCGCGCCAGGCGTTGTTGGGGGCCAATATCTCGAACTCAGCCGTGCTAATCGCCACGGCCTGATTGCCGGCGCGACCGGCACCGGCAAGACCGTTACCCTGCAAGGCTTGGTCGAAGGCCTCAGCGCCGCCGGAGTGCCGACCTTCGTCGCCGACGTGAAAGGCGACCTGGCTGGGCTCGGCATGCCCGGCTCGCCGACCGCCAATGCCCACGCGGTCTTCGCCGCCCGCGCCGCCGAGCTCAACTATGAAGGTTGGCGCTACGAGGCTTGCCCCGTCCAGCTGTGGGACCTGTTCGGCGAGCAGGGACATCCCATCCGGACCACCGTCAGCGAGATGGGGCCGCTGCTGCTCGCGCGGCTCTTGGGCCTCAACGAGGTGCAGGAAGGCGTGCTCAACATTGCCTTCCATGTTGCGGACAAGGACGGGCTGCTGCTGATCGACCTCGACGACCTTCAGGCCATGCTGGTGAGCGTGGGGGAGCGGGCCGAGGAACTCACCCTGACCTACGGCAACGTGTCCAAGCCGTCGGTTGGCGCCATTCAGCGCGCGCTATTGCAGCTGCGCGGGCAGGGCGGAGACCATTTCTTCGGCGAGCCCGCCCTCGACCTGCCCGACTTCCTGAACCACGACGAGAGCGGTCGCGGGGTGGTGAACATCCTTGCAGCGGACCGGCTGATGGCATCGCCGCGGCTGTATTCGACCTTTCTGCTGTGGCTGCTGTCAGAGCTGTGGGAGCTGCTGCCGGAGGCGGGCGACTTGGCCGTACCCAAGCTGTGCTTCTTCTTCGACGAAGCGCATCTGCTGTTCGACGATGCCCCGCCCGCGCTGCTCGAAAAGGTCGAGCAGGTCGTCCGGTTGATCCGCTCCAAGGGCGTGGGCGTCTACTTCATCACCCAGAACCCGACGGATATCCCCGACAAGGTCGCGGGGCAGCTCGGCAACCGCATCCAGCATGCGCTGCGCGCCTTCACCCCGCGCGACCAGGCGGCGGTACGCTCGGCAGCGGAAACCTTCCGTCCCAACCCGCAGGTGGATGTCGCCAGTGCAATCACCGAGCTGAAGGTGGGCGAGGCGCTGGTCTCGCTGCTGCAGCCGGACGGGAGCCCATCGCCGGTGCAGCGGACCTCCATCAAGCCGCCGTCCAGCCGGGTCGGCCCGCTGGCGCCGCATGAGCGCAAGCTGCTGGTCGAAACCGACGCGATCGGAACCAAGTACGCCGCCGCGGCGGACCGGCACAGCGCGGAGGAAATGCTGGCGGCCACGGCTCAGGAAGCGGCCGCTTCTGCGTCGGCCGCCAGGGCCCGGACCGATGCCGAGAAGCAGGACGCGCTCCGCGCCAAGGAAGAGGCGCGGCTCGCCCGGGAGCGGGCGCAGGCCGAAGCCGCGGCCCGGCGTGCGGAGGACCGGGAGCGGCGTGAGGCCGAGCGCGAGGAGGGTAGGCGTGCCCGCGAGGCGGCCAAGCCGACGATGGCCGACAAGATGCTGCAGAGCGCCGGCCGCTCCATCGCCAGCTCGGTCGGCCGGCAGATCGGCAACAGCTTGCTGCGCGGCCTGCTTGGAGGCTTGGTCCGGCGGCGCTAGGGTGGCGTTCATGACGCTGCTCAACACCGACTTCACCGCCGCCGCCGCCGCCGAGTTCGAGGCCACCGTCGCGCTGCGCCGCGCGATCCATGCCGATCCCGAGCTTGGCCTGCACTGCACCCGCACCACGGCCAAGCTCAAGGCGGCGCTCGCCGGGCTGCCGTTGGAGATCCGCGACAGTTGCTCCACCAGCGGCTTCGTCGCAATTCTGCGCGGGGGGCAGCCCGGGCGGACGGTGCTGCTGCGCGGGGACATGGATGCGCTGCCGATCCAGGAGGAGACCGGCCTGCCGTTCGCGAGCGAGGTGCCGGGCAACATGCATGCTTGCGGCCACGACACCCATTCGGCGATGCTCGCCTCCGCCGCCCGCATCCTCTGCGCGCAGCAGGCGAGCCTCGCCGGCACCGTCGTCTTCATGTTCCAGCCGGGCGAGGAGGGCTACCACGGCGCCCGCTACATGATCGAGGACGGGCTGCTCGACAATCCGCGCCCCGATGCGGCGTTCGCGCTGCACATTTTCCCAACGATTGAAGGCGGCCTGGTGACGAGCCGCGCGGGCGCGCTGCTCGCCTCCACCGACGCGCTCAATGCCACCATCCGCGGCCGCGGCGGACATGCGGCGATGCCGTACGACACGATCGATCCCGTGCCGGTCGCCTGCGAGGCCGTGTCGGCGCTGCAGGGCTTCATCGCCCGGCGCACGCCCTTCTTCGATCCCGCGGTGCTGTCGGTCACCAGCATCCACGCGGGCACCGCATACAACGTCGTTCCGGACAGCGTGCAACTCAAGGGCACGCTCCGTACCCTATCCGACGAGCGGCGGACTCAGGGCCGCGCCGCCTTCCACCGGATCGTCGAGCAAGTCGCAGCGGCACACGAATGCAACGCGGAAGTGCAGGTCGACGAGGGCTACCCCGCCACCCGCAACGATCCGTGGGCGGTCGGACTGGTCGAGGCGGTCGCCACCGACCTGTTCGGCCGGCAAAGCTACCGCGAGATGCCGACGCCGATCATGGGCGGCGAGGACTTCGCCTATGTTCTGCGCGAGATCCCCGGTGCCATGGCCTTCCTCGGCGTCGCACCGCCGGGCGAGGAAGCCGAGGGTCGGGCGCCGATTCACAACGGGAGGATGACGGTGCACGAGGACTGGCTGCAGCGCGGGGTGGCGCTGCATTGCGGGCTGGCGACGCGCTTTCTCGCCCGGGGGTGGGAGTAAGTTCGTCATTGCGAGGAGCGCAGTGACGCGGCAATCGAGTATGATGGCGGAAGTGACTGGATCGCTTCGCTGCGCTCGCAATGACGAAGGATTATGATGGCCACCATCGCCCAGCCCGCCGCCGCCATGCCGCTAAAGGAACTTACACTTCGCGGGATCATACTGGGCGCGCTGCTGACGGTGCTGTTCACCGCGGCCAACGTCTACCTGGGCCTGCGTATCGGCATCACCTTCGCCACCTCCATCCCCGCCGCGGTGATCTCCATGGCGGTGCTGCGCTTCTTTCGCGACGCGACCATCCAGGAGAACAACATCGTCCAGACGATCGCCTCCTCCGCGGGAACATTGAGCGCGATCATCTTCGTCCTGCCCGGGCTGGTGATGGTCGGCTGGTGGACCGGATTTCCCTATTGGCTCTCGGTGGCGGTGATCGCCATCGGCGGCGTGCTCGGCGTGATGTATTCGGTGCCGCTACGCCGCGCCTTGGTGACGGGATCGGACCTGCCCTACCCGGAGGGCGTCGCCGCGGCCGAAGTGCTCAAGGTCGGCAACGGTGTCGGCGGCGCCGAGGAGAACAAGCGCGGGCTCGCCGCCATCCTCGCCAGCTCGCTGGTCAGCGCCGGCTTTGCCCTGCTCGCCCAGACGCGGCTGGTCGCGGCCGAAGCGTCCCGCGCGATCGGCCTGGGCGCGGGCGGCACCAGCATTGCGGCCAGCCTGTCGATGGCGCTGATCGGCGTCGGGCATCTGGTCGGCCTGGCCGTGGGCATCGCCATGCTGGTCGGGCTGGTGATCGCCCGCGGCGTGCTGCTGCCGTGGCTGACCGCCGGCGGAGCGCCGGTCGGGACCGAGCTCGAGACCTTCGTCGATACCGTGTTCCGCGAGCAGGTGCGCTTCATCGGCGCCGGTACCATCGGCGTCGCCGCAATCTGGACCCTGCTCAAAATCCTCGGCCCGATCAGCCGCGGCGTGACCTCCGCCATTGCCGCCAGCCGTTCGCGCAAGTCGGGCGGGCAGGACAGCCTGGCGTTGACCGAGCGCGACCTGCCGATCGGCATCATTTTCGGCACCATCCTGCTGTCGATGATCCCCATCGGCCTGCTGCTCTACGGCTTCGCGAACACCGCCCCGATCGCCGCCAACCCGGGACCCACGATCGGCCTGTCGATCGGCTACATCCTGATCGTCGGCGTGATCATCGCCAGCGTGTGCGGCTACATGGCGGGGCTGATCGGCGCATCCAACAGCCCGATCAGCGGCGTCGGCATCCTGGCGGTGCTCGGCATCGCGCTGATCCTGGCGGCGCTGTTCGGCGGCACGACGGATGCGGCGGAGACCCAGAGCCTGGTCGCTTTTGCCCTGTTCGTCACCGCCATCGTGTTCGGCGTGGCCACCATCTCCAACGACAACCTTCAGGACCTCAAGACCGGGCAGCTGGTCGGGGCCACCCCATGGCGGCAGCAGCTGGCGCTGATCCTGGGCGTGATCTTCGGCGCGGCGGTGATCCCGCCGATCCTGGACCTGCTCAACACCGCCTTCACCTTTGCCGGTGCACCCAACGCCCGCGAGGGCGCATTGGCGGCTCCGCAGGCGGCGCTGATCTCGGCCATCGCGCAGGGCGTGCTCGGCGGCTCGCTCCGCTGGGACCTGATCGGCATCGGCGCGGCGATCGGCGTGGCGGTGATCGTCGCCGACGAGCTGCTTCGCCGCGGCGGAAACAAGCGCAGCCTGCCGCCGCTCGCCGTGGGGATGGGCATCTACCTGCCGATGGGGCTGACCCTGTTAATCCCGGTCGGAGCGCTGCTCGGCCACCTCTACAATCGCTGGGCGGAGCGTAGCGGCAATTTCGAGTTCAAGGAGCGCCTCGGCGTGCTGATGGCGACCGGCCTGATCGTCGGCGAGAGCCTGTTCGGGGTTGCCTTCGCCGGGATCGTCGCGGGCGCCGAGCGGGCCGGGGCCGAGGACAGCGCGGGCGTGCTGGCGCTGGTGGACGAGTTCCCGCTGGCGGTGCCGCTCGGCATCCTGCTGTTCGCGGCGGCGATCGCGGCGCTTTATGCCCGCACCCGGCAGCAGGCCTCGGCCGACTTGCCGGGCGGGGACGTAGGGCAGCCGCGCCAGGCAAACGTGCGCTGATGGACCTGGCGCATCTTGGTAAGAGCAGCGCGCTGCCGTCCTCGCCGGAGGAGGCGCAGCTCGACTATCCCGCCAACCCGCGGCCCGGCGCGCTCTATCTCGTCCGCTTCGCCGCGCCCGAGTTCACCTCGCTGTGCCCGGTCACCGGACAGCCGGACTTCGCGCACCAGGTGATCGATTATGCGCCGGGTGAGACCATCGTCGAAAGCAAGAGCCTGAAGCTGTTCCTTGGATCATTCCGCAATCATTGCGGCTTCCACGAGGATGTGACGGTCGGCATCGGCCAGCGCCTGACGGAGGAGATGAAACCGCGCTGGCTGCGAATCGGCGGCTACTGGTATCCTCGCGGCGGTATTCCGATCGACGTCTTCTGGCAGTCGGGCGACCCGCCCGCCGGTCTGTGGGTGCCCGACCAGGGAGTGGCTTCCTACCGCGGGAGAGGATGATGCGAAGTCTGGTAACGAGCGAGTGGCTGGCTTCCGAGCTTGGCGCGCCCGACCTGACGGTCCTCGATGCCAGCTGGCACATGCCGAACGTCAACCGCGATGCGCGTGCCGAATATGAGGAGCGGCATATCCCGAGCGCCCGCTTCTTCGATATCGACGCGATTAGCGACCGCGACGCGGGCACCCCGCACATGCTGCCGAACGCCGAGCAGTTCGCCTGCGCGATGGGCGACCTGGGGGTGGGGAGCAGCGATCGGATCGTGGTCTACGACCATAGCGATCTGCGCACCTCCGCCCGAGCCTGGTTCATGCTGCGGCACTTCGGTGCGCGGCACGTCACGATCCTTGATGGCGGTTTTGCCCGCTGGCTGGGGGACGGCCGGCCGGTCGAGCGCGGCTATCCGCCCGCCCGCGAGGTGCGGTTCGATGCGGTGGCGAGGGCAGGGCAGGTGGTGCGCAAGGAAGAGATTGAACGCGGCGCCAGCGTCCCGATCCTTGATGCGCGAAGCAGAGCCAGGTTCGAAGGCATCGAGAAGGACCCGCGACCCGGCGTCGCGCCCGGACATATGCCTGGAGCGCGCAACATCTCTTATGCGTCGGTCTATCGCGAGGATGGCACCTTCCGCTCGCCCGACGAGCTCCAAGCGTTGTTCCGCGACGCCGGTGCGGACATCGGCCAGCCGTTCATCGCCAGCTGCGGCTCCGGGGTGACGGCGAATTCGCTGATCTTCGCGGCGCATCTCGCAGGCAACGATCGGACCCGCCTCTACGACGGCAGCTGGAGCGACTGGGGCAGCGACCCCGACACGCCCAAGGAACTCGGCCCCACGGTCTAGCGGGCGGAGAACAGGCCTTCGATATGGGCTAGGCCGTCGCGCAGTTCCTGGCGCAGCTTCTCGGCCGCGGCCGCGCCGATCGGCTGGGCGCCACATAGATCCAAGCCGCCCACCGCCGCATTGGCCAGCCGCTCGCTCCGCGCCGCGAAGCAGCGTTGGGTGGCGGCGGGCAGGGCAGGCCAGACCTCAGTGATCTCGGCTGGCTGCGACAGCTCGTCGGCCGGCTTGCCGGCGATCCAGTCGGCCGTGCGCAGCGCCTGCCGGATGCTCGCGAGCCGCGCGGCCGCCTCCGTGCCTTCGGGTGGCAGAGCGAAGGCTTTGGCGAGGGCGGAAGCTTGCGGCATGGCCCGGTTGTGCGCCGCGGACCCTAACGAAAGGTTATCAGCCGGGCCGCGCCGGATCAGGCGGCCGCAGGCTCCGTCTCCAGGTCGCGCAGGATCCAGCCACGCTGGGGAATGGTCTCGATGAACTCCGCGCCATTTGAGGCCATGCGCAGCTTCTTACGCAGCTTGGAGATGAACACGTCGATGATCTTGGGCTGCGGCTGGTCGTCGGCGCGGCGATAGAGATGCTTCAGCAGCATGGTCCGGGTGACCACGTTGTTGCGCGCGAAGGCCAGCAACTCCAGCACGCGATATTCCATTTCGGTGATGGCGATCGGATGGCCGTCGACGCGGATCAGCCGCTGCACCTGATCGACCGCCAACCGCCCGCCGCATAGCGTCGCCGGCATCTCGCCGCCGCTGGCGCGCAGGGTGTTGAGCAGCCGCGAGGCGAGCTCGTCGCCGTCGTCTCCGCCCGAGGCCGTAGGCGCGCCGATCAGCTGCTGCTGCATATCGCCGATCGCCTTGTGCGCCTCCTCCACCAGCTTGGCGCCCTCCTCGAACCGGCGGCGCGAACGATCGAGCATCGCCTCGATCTCGACCAGGCGTGCGGAAAGGTTGTCGTCGGCCATGTATCCCCCGGCTCCCTGCCGCTACGGCGTCTGCACGGAGGCGACCTGACTGTCGCCCTGCGGTGCTGCAATGATCGTCTGGGTGGTTGCGCCCTTGTCCACGATCTGGGTGGCCGCATCGCCCGCCTGGCTGCGGATGCCGAGCGCAGCGCGGTCCGCTCCGGCCTTTTCGAGCAGGCTCACTTCGCTGGCCGAGCGCGGCGCAGGGCCGCCGAACAGCGCCTGGATCGCCTGCTGCTGCGCATCGGACGCGGACAGGGTCGCGGTGCCGGGCGCGGGCGGGGTGAGCGTATAGTCGGGCGGGATCACCAGCGGTGCGTTGCGCGCGACGGCGAACTCATCGAGCTTGTTGGCCCGGCTACCGAACAGCGAAGTGCAGCCCGCCAGCGCCAGGGTCGCGAGCGCGACTGTCAGGGCGGATGTGTTACGCATCTTGAACCTTCTCCTCAGGACGGGCGTCCTTGATCAACAGCGCCCGCAATATCAGGATCGCCACGCCGATGCTAATGGCAGCGTCGGCAACGTTAAAGACCAGAAATGGACGGAACTCGCCGAAGTGCAGGTCGGCGAAGTCGAACACATAGCCAAGGCGGGCGCGGTCGAGGATGTTGCCGAGCGCCCCGCCCAGCACCATGCCGAGCGCGATCTGGTCGCCGCGCTTGGGTTCGCGGAACAGCCAGTAGGTCACCAACGCGGCGATGGCGGCGGTGAAGGCGACCAGCAGCCAGCGCTGTGTTGCACTCGCCGCGGTCAGTAGGCCGAGCGAGATGCCGTGGTTGTGGACGCGGGTCAGGTCGAAGAAGGGCACTACCTCGATCGAGCGGCCGATCTCCGTCAGGCCGAGCGGGCCGGCGACCAGCCACTTGCTGAGCTGGTCGGCGACGAAGATCAGCGCGGCGACGAGCAGGCCGGTGCGAGGCGAGATGCGGGCGTGCGAGTCAGCCACCGACCACCTCCTCGCAGCGGGCGCACAGCTCGCCGTTGGCCGCGACTTCCGGCAAGTGGCGCCAGCAGCGTTCGCATTTGTCATAGTCGACCCGGTGCGCGATCACTGCCGTGCCGTGCGTCACGGTGCCGGTGTCGAGCAGGACCTCCGAAACGATGAACAACTCGGCCAACTCGTCGGCGCTGAGCATCGGGCGGTCGGCGGCATCGGCGAAGCCGAGCGCCACCTTGGCCTCCAGGCTAGAGCCGATCTCCTTGTTGCGGCGCATCGGCTCGATCGTGGCGGTGACCTGTTCGCGCAAGGTCCGATAGCCGCTCCAGATGTCGGCGGTGCGGCGGTCGCCCCAGTCGCCGATCTCCGGCCATTCCAGCAGGTGCACGCTGCCACGGTCCGGGTAGCGCGTGCTCCACACCTCCTCGGCGGTGAACACCAGCACCGGCGCAGCGTAGCGGACCAGCGCGTGGAACAGCATGTCGAGCACGGTGCGATAGCTGCGCCGCTTGAGGCTGCTGGGCGCGTCGCAGTAGAGGCAGTCCTTGCGGATGTCGAAGAAGAAGGCCGACAGGTCGTTGTTGGCGAAGTCGCCCAGCGCGCGCGTGTAGGCATTGAAGTCGAAGTCGTTAACCGCCCGCTGCAGCTCGGCGTCGAGCCCGGCCAGTAGCGAAAGCATGTAGCGCTCAAGCTCGGGCATGTCGGCGACATCTGCGACCCGCTCTTCCTCGCTGAACCCCTCGAGCGCGCCCAGCAGGTAGCGGAACGTATTGCGGAGCTTGCGGTACTGGTCGGAGACGCCGGCAAGGATCTCCTTGCCGATACGGTGATCTTCGGACGTATCGACCGACAGCGCCCATAACCGCAGGATGTCCGCGCCAGTGTCGCGCATCAGGTCAAGCGGATTGATCGTGTTGCCCAGCGACTTGGACATCTTCATGCCCTTGGCGTCCATGGTGAAGCCGTGGGTCAGGACGGCGCCATAGGGCGCGCGGCCGCGGGTGCCGCAGCTTTCCAGCAGCGAGGACTGGAACCAGCCGCGATGCTGGTCGGAGCCTTCGAGATAGAGGTCGGCGGGCCAGCTTTGGTCGGGCCACTCGCCGCTCTCCAGCGTGAAGACGTGGGTGCAGCCGCTGTCGAACCAGACGTCGAGGATGTCGGTGACCTGCTCGTAATCGTTGGGATTGCGGTCGGGGCCGAGGAACTGCGCGGCGGCGCCTTCTTCGGTCCAGGCGTCGACACCGCTTGTCCGGATGGCGGCGACGATGCGGGCGTTGACCTCGGCATCGACGAGGTAGCGGCCGGTCTTGCGGTCCACGAACAGGGTGATCGGCACGCCCCACGCGCGCTGACGGGAGATGACCCAGTCGGGGCGGTCCGTGACCATCGAGCCGATGCGGTTGCGGCCCTTGTCGGGGACGAAGCGGGTGTCGGCGATGGCTTGGAGGGCGCGGGAGCGAAGTGTCTCCCCCTCTCCCGCTTGCGGGAGAGGGTCGGGGTGAGGGTGTGTCTGCCCGTTGGCGGAAGGACCCTCACCCTCCCACTGCTGCGCAGCGGGCCCCTCCCTCTCCCGCTCGCGGGAGAGGGGCTTATCCATCGCAATGAACCACTGCGGGGTGCAGCGGTAGATCACGCGGGCCTTAGAGCGCCAGGAGTGCGGGTAGCTGTGGCGGAAATCGCCGGCCGACAGCAACGCGCCAGCTTGCGCTAAGTCGGAGCAGATCGGCCCGTCCGGCGCGTTGAACTTGGTGTTGATGACCGAGCCCTGGCCGCCCAGCCACAGCCAGTCGGCGCGGTACCGGCCGTCGCCCTCGACCGCGAAGACCGGGTCGATGCCATGCGCGCGGCAGACCTCGAAGTCCTCCTCGCCATGGTCCGGCGCCATGTGGACGAGCCCGGTACCTGCGTCGGTGGTGACGTGGTGCCCTGAGATCAGCGGACGCGGCTTGGCGAAGAAGCCGCCGAGGTGGTGCAGCGGGTGGCGGGCGATGGTCCCGGCGAGGTCGGACCCTGCCCACCCCCACTCCTTAGTGCGACTATCGGCGAGCACCAGCCGACCTTCGACTTGTCGGCCGAGGCCCTGCGAAATTGCTCCAACCAACCGGCCCGCCAGAACGTCGGCTGTCAGATACCGTCGACCTTCAACTTCGGTGATGACGTATGAGACATCTTCGCCGTAAGCGATCGCCTGGTTGACCGGGATCGTCCACGGCGTCGTCGTCCACACCACCGCATAGGCGCCGACCAGCTCCAGGATGGGGCTCTCGACGATCTCGAACGCAACGTCGATTTGGGTCGAGACCACGTCCTCATATTCGATCTCGGCTTCGGCCAGCGCGGTCTTCTCGACCGGGCTCCACATCACCGGCTTGGCGCCGCGATAGACCTGTCCGCTCTCCGCGAACTTGCAGAGCTCGGAGACGATGGTCGCCTCCGCGGCCTTCGCCATGGTGAGGTAGGGCTTGGCCCAGTCGCCGGTGATGCCGAGCCGCTGGAACTGCTCGCGCTGCACGTTCACCCAATGCGCCGCGTAGGCGCGGCATTCGGCGCGAAACTCGGCCGCGGGGACCTCGTCCTTGTTCCGCTTCTGCTTGCGATACTGCTCCTCGACCTTCCACTCGATCGGCAGACCGTGGCAGTCCCAGCCCGGCACGTACGGCGCGTCCTTGCCCAGCAGCGTCTGGGTGCGGACCACCATGTCCTTGAGCACCTTGTTGAGCGTGTGCACGATCTGGATGTCGCCGTTGG
>NZ_CADCVZ010000055.1 GCF_902806265.1 uncultured Sphingomonas sp.
CGCCGCCGCCGCCGCCGGCCGCGGCGCGCGTCAGCCGCGCGTCGGCTGCGCGTTACTTGGGCGGTGGCCTGGTGGACGCGGACAATGCCGGCGGCCGCTTCGCCGGGTCGGTGGGCGTGCGGTTCACCGTGCTTCCCAACGGCCGCACGGGGAACTGTCGAGTCACTCGCTCAAGCGGCAATCCCGGACTGGACGGGACGACCTGCAACCTCCTGCAGCAACGCCTCCGCTTCGTCCCCGCAACTAATGACGACGGGCAGGCGGTGGCAAGCGAGGTCGGCTCGGTTTATACTTGGGGCCGGACTCCGGGGCGCCCTCGTTAACAGCGACTGCCTCGGCCTGGATCGCATTGCGATTCTCGGCGAGGTACCGCACTGTGCTACGGGGCCTACCGAACCTTAACCTGCCTTAGTTAGTTAGCAAGTTGCCGCAAAGGTGAGCTCCTTTATAAGCTCGCTCATGCCGAGACGTTGGTTGCAAGGGGGCATTGTTGTCTGGCCGTTCCGTCCTGCTTGCGTCGAATTACAACGTCTGGCGAGAGCCGTTCAACGGGCAGTCCCAATCTTTTCTGAACGTCGTCAGGCAAGTGGAGGAAGGGGCTGATCTGATCGCACCTGTCGGTGCAGCTTACCTGTCGGGTCATGCCGTACGGCCCAGCCTGCGCTATCTCGCCACGGAATTCTCGCACCGGGTCACCTCGCAAGCGAGGCTGCGTCTCGGCCGACACGGCCTGTCCAACATGGTCGTGACCGATGTCGAGAAGAACTACGACCTGTTCTTCTTCTGCTGCCAGTTCCCGCACGAGCTGCCCGCGCTCGATCGCCTGCGGGGCTGGCGCAAGCGCAGCGGCTGGGCCGCGTGCTACATGCTCGAAAGCTGGTCCTCCAGCCTGCCCCCGACCGCCGGCAACCTCCGGATCCTGGATCAGTTCGATCAGGTGTTCGTGTTAAACGGCCAGTCCATCCCGGAGCTAAGCCGGTACACCAAGGCCAAGATCACGCCGCTTCCGCCAGCGACCGACGTGGCATGGGCAACGCCGATGCCGACCCCGTCCCGGCGGCCCATCGATGTCTACAGCTTTGGCCGCAGATCCCAAGTCATCCATGAACAGCTGCTGCAGCTTTCGCAGAAACGGCCTGATTTCTTCTACGTGTACGACACGATCCAGGGCGGAACTATCCCGGACTGGCTCGACCACCGCTGCCTGACGGCGTCGCACATGAAGCGCGCCCGCTTCTTCATCGCGTTCAACCCAATGGACATAGGCGGCGGCGGGAAAGGCGAGTTCCGGAACGAACAGGCGCTTTCGACCCGCTACTTCGAAGGTGCGGCGGGGGGCGCGGTGATGCTTGGTAGCCCGCCTGGAGTTCCCGAGTTCCAGGAGCATTTTGGCTGGCCCGGCTCGGTCATCCCGCTGGCCCCGGACGGCAACATCGAGGAACTGCTGGCTGAGCTGCTGCAGGACGAGGAGCGGCTGAAAACCGTCAGCCATCGCAATGTCGTAGAAAGCCTCCGCCGTCACGACTGGTCGCACCGCTGGGAGCAGGTCCTGTCTCATGTCGGCCTGGAAGGCTCGGCGGCGCTGCAGGATCGTCACGGCGCGCTGCGCCAATTGTCGGAACTTCCATACCAGTGGATGTAGCCGACACGGTCGTAATTGGTGGCGGAGTAGTGGGGCTCGCCTGCGCCGTGTCACTGGCGCGGCAAGGCCACCAGCTGCTCGTGCTCGAAGCCGAGGCGCAGGTCGGAACCGGGATCAGCAGCCGCAACAGCGAAGTCATCCACGCCGGGATCTACTACCCCCCAGGCTCACTGAAGGCCAAGCTATGCGTCGCCGGCCGGGAGCGACTCTACCAGTTCTGCCGGGAGCGAGGCGTTCCCCATCGGCGGCTCGGCAAGATCATCTTCGCCGCGGAGGCGAGCGAGCAGGATCAGCTCGACACGATCCAGGCGCGGGCCGAAGCTGCCGGGGTCCACGACCTGCGCCGGTTGTCCGCGGCGGAGGTGTCCCAGCTGGAGCCGGAACTCCGCTGTGCGGCCGCGCTCCTCTCGCCATCGACCGGGATCGTCGACGCGCACGCTCTGATGCTGGCGCTTGAAGGCGAGCTTGGCGCGCTTGGCGAAGGGCAAGTCGTCTGCAACGCGCGGGTCGAGCGCATCGAGAAGGTTTCCGACGGCTGGGCCATCCACATCAAGGGCGAGGACGGTCCCGCGCTGGTTGCCCGCAACCTCGTCAACTCCGCCGGGCTAGCGGCGACGCAAGTGGCTGAGCTGGTCGAGGAACTCGGCCGGGAGCATGTTCCCGAACCGGTTTATGCCCGCGGCTGCTACTTTTCCTACGGTCGCCCGGTCCCGTTCACCCACCTGATCTATCCGGTGCCGGTGCCCGGAGGCCTGGGCACGCATCTGACCCTCGACCTCACCGGCCGCGCCCGCTTCGGACCCAACGTGCAATGGCTGGAGGAACGGGATCACGGCCGCTTGGACTATTCGGTGTGCCCGTCGCTCCAGCCCGAATTCCTGGCGGCCGCCCGGCGTATTTGGGGCGCAATCGAAGCGGACGCGTTGCAGCCGGACTATGCGGGTATCCGCCCGAAGGTGCGGACCGCCGCGGGGCTCGCCGAGGACTTCATCGTCTCCGGGCCCGCCACTCACGGGCTGCCGGGCCTGGTCAACCTGTTCGGGATTGAGTCCCCGGGGCTGACCGCCTCGCTAGCCCTGGGCGACATGGTCGCGACCATGCTCGACGGCGATTAGGCGAACGCTTCATACTCGAAGAAGTCGGGCTCGTCTGACTCGAGGAGCGGCCAGGAGTCGTCCTTGGGCGAGATAGTGGTTACTGGCAGCGGCCATTCTATCCCCAGGCGAGGGTCGTTCCAGCGCAATCCGCGTTCCGCCTCCGGCGCGTAGGCAGCGGTGACCAGGTAGGTGACTTCGCAATCGTCGACCAGCGTCTGAAAGGAATGGGCGAAACCTTCCGGCACGTACAACATGCGGTTGTCGATAGCGCTGAGTTCGAATTTGCCGTGCTGCATAAAGGTCGGCGACCCGCGGCGGATATCCACGATCACGTCGACGATCGCGCCACGGATGCAGCGGACGAACTTGGCTTCGGTGTGCGGGCGAAGCTGGAAGTGCATGCCCCGCAGCGTCCCCTTGTTCGCCGAGACCGACGTGTTCTGCTGGACAAAGTCGGCCTTGAGGCCCTGTTCCTCGAACAGCTGGCTGTCCATGGTCCGAGCAAAGGAGCCCCGCTCGTCGCCGCGCACCACCGCCTCCACCAGCATCGCGTCGGTGAGATCCGTTTTATGGAAGATCATGCGTAAGCCCTTTGGGTCTGGCCGGCGACCGCTTGGCCGAACATCGCTTCCTGTTCGCGGTACAGGCGGTCGACAATCCGGCCCTCCGGCGTGCGCACGTCGTCAAAGGTCAGTGGCTGGTCCTTCCCGACTGCCCGGGTGAGCGTGCAGCCGAGCCCGATGCCGATCGGCAGCAGGCGCTCCGAACGGATCACGTCCATGTTTTCAGCAACTCCATAGACCTCGAAGCCGCCGAACTCCTCAATCACCTCGCCCGCTGCCAGCTCCTTCTTGGCCATTGCGATCACGCCGACGGACGGCTCGCGCGGCGCAAGCACCGCATCGCCGAACAGCACCGCCCGGGCGACCGAGTTCGGCACCTCGAAGTGGCACAGGTGGTAGGGCGTGTTGAACACGTAATGGGGGCCTTCCCCCAGCTTGTAGAGGTTGAGGTAATGGCGCTGCTTGGGGTCGTCCGTCGTGCCGATCACGAACACGCCCGGTCCGGGCCGCATTCCCACGACGTAATCGACCAAGCCGGGCCGGGCGGGATCGAGATGGTCGGCAAAGGCGGGCAGGCACTGCTCGACCGGCACCAAGGGACAACCCGGGTCGCCGCCGGAGTAATCGGGACCGAGCATGCCGCGCCGCGCGACGCGGAAGCCGTTCGCATTGGCGACGATCGCCTGCTCGAACGAAATCTTGGTGCCATCGGCGAACGAGGCGACCATGGCTGCGTTCTGCCCCCATTTGGCCGCGAAACCCGCCTGGGTTTCGGGGTTCCGGTAGGGGTCGTGCAAACCCTTTATGTTGCCGGCCAGCACCGGCGTCAGGCCGATCCCGCGCACGAAGCGCAGCAGGTTCTGCTGCACGCCCGGCTGGTCGCCGTCGGAGAAGGTGAAGATGACACCCGCCTCATCGGCATAACGCTTGAGGATCGGACCCACCGTGCCATCCAGCTCGGCGTTCATCTGGACCACGTGCTTGCCCGACCTGATCGCCGCCAGTAGCGCACGCGCGGCATATTCTATCGACCCGGTGACCTCGACGATCGCTTCGAGCCCTGACGCCTGCGCCAGCAGCTCCGCGTCCTCGGTCACGGCCGGTCGGCCCTCCGCGATCGCTCGTTCCAGCCTTGCCTGCGAGTCCACTAGCTCCGGCCTGATACCTGCCTGCTCGTAGCAGGAGATGGCCTTGCCGATGCTTCGCGCCGCGATCGCGCACAGCTGGATGCCCGGCACGGACTTCAGGATCTGCAGGGCGATGCCATGTCCCTGGAAGCCGGCGCCGACCATGCCGATGCGGATCGGCCGTCCTTCCGCGCGGCGCCGTTCAAGCGCAGTGTCGACCAGGATCATCTTGGGACTCCCAACGCCGGGCCCTCAGCCCCAGACCTTCCAAGCGGGAGTGGCGGCCCATTCGGCCTCGAGCACCTGCTTGTCCCGGAGCGAGTCCATGCTCTGCCAATAGCCTTCATGGTGGAAGCCACCAAGCTTTCCGCGATCGATCATGCGAGCCATCGGCTCTTCTTCCCAGACGGTTCCGTCACCGTCGATCAGGTCGAACACCTCGGGCTCACAGGCGAAAAAGCCGCCGTTGATCAGGCCGCCATCGGTTTTACCCTTTTCGCGGAAGCCGTCCACGGTGCCGCCCCCCTGCTCCAGGTGAAGCGCGCCGTACCGGCCTGGCTGCGTAACGGCGGTCAGCGTGCACCAATGCTCCTGCTTGCGGTGTTGCTCGAGCAAGCGGTCGATCCGCACGTCGCTCACCCCATCGCCGTAGGTCAGGAAGAAGGTGCCGTTGCTGAGCAGGTGCTGCGCGCGCTTGATACGGCCCCCGGTCATGGTGTCGCCGCCCGTGTCCAGGACTGTGACCTTCCAATCCTCGTCGAACTTGGAATGGAAGTCGATCTGGCCGCTGCCCAGATCGATGGTGAAGTCGCTGGTCCGCTGCCGAAAGTTCAGGAAGTAGTCGCGGATAAATTCCACTTTGTAGCCGCCGATTACCACGAACTCGCGGCAGCCGTAGTGCGCGTAGATCTTCATGATGTGCCAAAGGATCGGCATGCCGCCGATCTCGACCATCGGCTTGGGACGGATCGCCGTTTCCTCGCTCAACCGGGTGCCGAAACCACCCGCCAGCAGGGCGACCTTGGGTGCCTTCCCCGCGATGATCATCAGTTCACCCACTCGAGGTTCTGGGTGAGCCGTCCGGACGAGATATGCTGCTGGAGCACCTTCAGGCGAATGAGCTTGTCGGCATCCCGCTCGAGGTCCGCACCCGCGAGGCCCGCGATGATGTTATCGATAGATTGCGCCAGGCTGACCTGCGGCGTGAAGTCCGCCGCCAGCTGCTCGAACTGGGAGAAATCGACCCGGTAGGAGCGGCTGTCGACCGGCGCGTCCGAGTTGATCGACACT
>NZ_CADCVZ010000056.1 GCF_902806265.1 uncultured Sphingomonas sp.
GGGACCAGATCAAAAGTCGGTACGTGGGCTCCGGCGCACGCACCGACCGCATCCCCTTGCACACGCTGAACTGGAATCTCGACGAGATGAGCGCCATGTTGGCTGAGCGGCTCAAAGCCTACTCACCTGGCAATGTGTGGTCGCTTAATTCCTTTTTGGACGAAGGCCTAAACTACGATCTGCACAAGCTGGTCTGCATTCTAGCGGTCGGCTCACCACGTGACATGATCCTAGTTTCAAAGTTTATTGCAGACGAGCAAACTCGTGTGAAGAATGAAGCGGGCTCGCTTGATCGCCGTGTGATCGCGCAAGGCATCAAGACTTTCTCCGAGCAGCGTGTTTCTGAGATGTATGGTGCAAACGTCGAAGACTTGCTTAGAGTAGGACTAGCTGGTTTTACGATCTCTAAATTAGCCAGCTACATCTTTAGGATTAAGGCAAGCGCTGTTAGCCGGAAGATTCAGATTTGGACTGATCAAGGTGCGGTCTTCAGAACCGGAGAGGTACCGACCCCAGGCGCGCGTCCGCAGAACCTCTACTCCCTCGCCGATCCGAAGCTCGCCATCGCTGTCAAACCTCGCATCCCTGTCGAATCAGTTCTCGAGAGAAATCTGCATGTCTGCCGCGGATGTGACAGCCTGACGATTTTCGAGGAAGAAGACGCGAACGTTTGTGCAAACTGCCAGACAATCATCGATCCAAGAAATTCCGTGTTCAAGGTTGTCGCGCCGACTTTGTAGTTACGCGATCCCGCTCAAACTCTTTCATCCCGAACTCCGGCAGCCACGCCTCCCGTCGCACCGTCCATAGCTCGTAGGTCGGGGTGAACTGGTCAGGCGCGTCCAGCGTGCCCAGGTGCACCTCCACCTCATCGGTCCATTGGGCGAACACGGACGAGCCGCAGGTCGGGCAGAAGTGGCGGTTCTTGTATTCGCGGGTCTCGCCGGTGATCGTCACCTGACCCGCCGGGTAGATGGCTGCGGCGAAGAACAGGCTGCCGCCGTGCTTGCGGCAGTCGAGGCAGTGGCACAGCCCGACCCGGTCCGGCTGCCCCGTCGCCATCACCCGCACCGCTCCGCACAGGCACCCGCAGCTATGCCGCTCCATCTCGCCTCGCTTCCTTGCTGCTTGGAGGGCTCCTCCCAACCAGAGTCAGCGCGCGATGACCAGCCCCGCGGCAAGGCCAGTCGCCAGCAGCGCCGCGCCGCTTGCGACCAGCGCCGCCAGCCGCCACCGCCGCAAGCCGACCAGAACCGTGGTTCCGCCGCCCGGCGCCTGGGCCTGCGGGGCGGTGCGCGGACGCGCGCCCTTGTTGCCGCCTTCCTCGACCGGCGTCTCCGACCGAACCCTGGCGGCCGACTGCAACTGCTCCCGCATAGCCCGCCGCCGCTCGCGCATCGCCTGCTTGTCCGCGACCGGCCGGCAGCCCAGCTGCCGGTTGCAGCCGGGATGGGCTAGGACGAGGTTGTCGAGCGCATCGGTCCCGCCGTTCACCTGGGCCACGAGATGCTCGATCGTCGGCGCCTTCTTGCTCGTCCGGGCCGCGCCGAAGCTCAGCTTGCCGTTGCACAGCCAGCAACGGTCGCCATCGCGCAGGCGAAGCTTCTCGATCTTCGAAAGTTTGGCGGGCGCGTTCACGGCGCCGGTGTAGCGCGTCGACCTTGCTTTTCTCCTAAGGGAAGAGGCTCGCCCTGCCGCTCAGGCCGGCAGCACCGACCAGCGCGCTCCCCAGTCGAGGTAGCCCTGGACGGCGGGCGGCGGGCGCAGGTGGTCGAGCGAGCCGGGTTCGGTCCGGCCGAGCGTGATGACCGTCAGGTCAATCTTCTCGTCGAAGTCGGTGTAGTAGTCGCCCAGCCAGATCGACAGGATGTACTTGCCGGGGACCAGCGGGATGTCCTGCACCTGGCATCGGACTACGCCTTCGGTCAGGCCGTTCACCTGCTCGCCGGAAGGATGGAAGCGGCCGTTGGAGCCCCACAGCGGCTCGCCGCCGATCGCCCGCAGCACGATGCCCCCGATCGGCCTGGCGACCGGGACCGGGGAGCGGAAGGCGATCGTCAGGTCGAGGTCGCGGCGCTTGAGCGCTTCGCGGTCGATGCGGATGCCGGTGATGGCGGCCCGCGCCGGGTCGGCAGGGAAGACCAGGTCCGTTTCCTCGGCGAGCGTGCTCGAATAATGTTCAATGGCTTCCGCGACCTCGCCCTGGAAGACGAGCTCGCCGCCCGACAGCTGGACGGCGCGGTGGCACAGTGAGTTGATCGCCGCCATGTTGTGGCTGACGAACAGCACCGTGCGACCGCTGCCGGCGACGTCGTGCATCTTGCCGAGGCACTTGCGCTGGAACTCCGCGTCGCCGACCGCCAGTACTTCATCGACGATCAGGATCTCGGGCTCGAGGTGCGCCGCGACCGCGAACGCCAGGCGCACGTACATGCCGCTCGAATAGCGTTTCACCGGAGTGTCGAGAAAGCGTTCGACCTCGGCGAACGCCACGATCTCGTCGAACTTGCGACGGACCTCGGCGCGCGTCATGCCGAGGATGGCGCCGTTCAGGAAGATATTCTCGCGGCCGGTCAGCTCGGGGTGGAAGCCGGTTCCGACCTCCAGCAGGCTGGCGACCCGGCCGCGGATGGTCACCCGGCCGGCGAACGGCTCGGTGATCCGGCTGAGGACCTTGAGCAGGGTGCTCTTGCCAGCGCCATTGCGGCCGATGACGCCGAGCACCTCCCCCTGCTGGACGTCGAACGAAACATCCTTCAGCGCCCAAAAGGCTTCGATCTCGTCGCCTTGGACGATCTGCCGTCCGCGGGCCATGTCGCGGGCGGTGCGCACCAGGCGGCGGCCGTTGCTCATCAGCATCTCGCGGAACGTCTCGCCGCCCCGCGTCGCGCGCTCATGACCGATGAGGTAACGCTTCGACAACTGCTCGACGCGGATGACCGGCTGCGCAGCCATCACATCAGGTCCGCGAAGGACCGCTCGACCCGGCGGAACTTGGCGATGCCCAGCCACAGGAATCCGGCGCTCACGGCCAAGCTCATGACCAGCCCCGGCCAGTAGAGCGGGGTTTCTCCGCCCAGCAGCGCCCAGCGGAAACCGTCGATCACCCCGACCATCGGGTTGACGGAGTAGAGCAGCCGCCACTCGTCCGGCACGATGCCGGAGCTGAACCCCACGGGGGAGACGTACAGCCCGAACTGAACCAGGAACGGGGTCAGATAGCGGAAGTCCCGGTAGCGGACGTTCAGCGAGGTGATCCACAGGCTGGGGCCAAGCGCGGCAAGGAAGCCCAGGACCACGAACACCGGCAGCAGGAGCACCTCGGGCCCGGGCGCGAATTGGTACCAGACCATCATCAACGCCATGATCGCCAGCCCGATGGCGAAATCGACAAACGCCACCATGATCGCCGCAGTGGGGACGATAAGCCGGGGGAAATAGACTTTGGTGACCAGATTCCCGTTGGCCACCAGGCTGCTCGACGCATCGGTCAACGCCGTTGAGAAGAAGGTCCAGGGCAGCATGCCGGCGAACACCATCAGGGCGTAAGGTGCGTCCCCTTCTGCCGGCAGCTTGGCGAGCCTGGAGAAGATCACTGTGAAGATCACCATGGTGAGGAACGGCCGCAGCACCGCCCACAGCACGCCGATGACGGTCTGCTTGTACCGGACGGTCACATCGCGCCAGGCGAGCACCTGGAACAGCTCGCGATACTGCCACAGGTCGCGCCAATAATTGCGCTCCGCCCGCCCCGCCTCGAGGATGGTTTCAGGCGCGGCCGCGCTCGTCGTCCGGCGCCTCATGCCTGGCGGATCCCGGAACGGCGTCGAACACCGCAAAACGGTGCGCAGACCAGGATCGGCACTCGATAACCCCCACTACCTCAGCGCTGATCGTAGAGCATTGTGACCGGCCAACGCCAGAGCCAATACGCCAGGCGCTCGGTGCCGAGGTACCCCTGCGGGAACTAGCTAGGCGCGTCGCCCGAGCTGTTGAGGTGTTTTCCAATAAGGGCGGCGAGTATCCGCAGAGCCACCAGCGGCCGACCGGCGCGAAGTTGCGACCCGGCGATGCGCCGCATCCTCGAACGCTCGCTCCGGGTGCGGGCGTGGGCAAGCGCCACGGGCCATTCGTCACCTTCGCGAACGGCCGGGGCGGAGCTGATCTCCTTGAACACGCGTGCCCGCACATACTCCCACGACCCGGCGCCGAACAGCGCCTCGATCAGGTCGTCGGGTGGCAGAACCGCCAACCCCTCGGTCGGGTCGGGGCGTCCGGCAACGCGTTCGAGGTGGGCCAGCCAGGCGATGGCGGCCTTGCGGGCCTGTCCGGCCATGTTCCGACTGCTGGTCTGGCCAAGGTGCCAGCGATAATTGAGCAGCACCTCGGGAAGGTTGGCCATGCGGGTGCGCTCCGACAGCCGCAGCCAAAGCTCGTAGTCCTCGGTATCGCGGTAGGCGTCACGGTAGCCGCCGGCGGCGATCACCAGGTTGCGGCGGACCATCACCGCAGGGTGGTAGAAGGGATTGTAGAGCGGCAGCGCTGCGAGAACGTCCTCATGCGCACAGGGCACCTTCGCATCGAGCCGCGGCACTCGCCGCCCGGTCTCGTCGATCGCATGGGCCTGGCTGCCAACGAGTCCGTGATCCGGGTGCTCGTCGAGGAATGCCACCTGGCGCGAGAAGCGGGTGGGTTCGCAGACATCGTCGGCATCGAGCCGCGCGACCAGCGGCGCCCGGGCCGCTGCGAACAATTGGTTGAGGCTCGCCGGCATCCTCCGGTTCTCGCGGGAAATCACCCGGACGCGCGGGTCGCGCGCGGCATAGCTGTTGGCGATTTCGGCAGTCCGATCGGTGGAGCCGTCGTCGAGCAGCAGGAACTCGAAGTCGGCGAAGTCCTGCGCCAATACGCTCTCGATCGTTTCAGCGAGGAATCTCTGAGCATTGTAGGCGGTCAGGGCTACGCTCAAGCGGGGTGAGATCCGTTCCTGATCCAATGCACCTGATCCAATTTCTGAGCAACTTCGAGCTTGTCATAGCAGCTGATGAACTCCCAGAGCTAACTGGCCGCATCGGTCCTCGCCATGAGCGGCAGTTGCCAGCGGAGGGCGGTTGGCGGGTGACAGGTCCTTTTCCATCTGCGGCAACCTCTTCGATGTCGGACTTGCGGAAGTGCAGACGGTGGCCGACGATTCCGCGAGTACCTACAGCAGCCTCAGTCCGAGCTCCCCGAGCATGATGACCTTGCCGGAATGTTCAGTCTGAACATCGTCGATGCCTTGGCCGATCTCCGCACGGGGCGGCTGACTGCGGAGACCTTGGTAGGCCTGGCGCTTGAAGCGGCTAGCGAGCATGCAGCGCTGAACTCGATAGCGGAACTGCGCGCGGAGGAAGCCTTGGCTCACGCCAGGGAGGCAGACCGCCGGCTCACGGCAGGTCGGGTCGCCTGCCCGCTCCATGTCATTCCGGTAACCGTCAAGGACCTGTTCCAGATGGACGGGTTC
>NZ_CADCVZ010000057.1 GCF_902806265.1 uncultured Sphingomonas sp.
TCCCGTAAACGCTGCAGCTGGAAGCGAACACAAAGGCACGGACACCCGCCCGGGCCGCGGCCTCAGCTACGCTGACGGCCGCGTCGCGGTTGATGGACATGGTGGCGTCCTCGAACTGCTTGCCCATCGGATCGTTCGACACCGCGGCAAGCTGCACCACCGCATCGAATCCTGCGAGGAGAGCAGGCTCTGCCCGCCGAACGTCACCGAAGTGCTGAACGTCGACCACCCGCTCCGGCAGTACCGACCCGTCCGACAGGCAATGGGCAAAGAAGCCGCTGTCCAGCCCATGGATTTCCGAATTCGGAAAAACCCGTCGCAGATGGCCGACCAGAACCGACCCGACGTATCCCATATTCCCGGCGACCAGGATTCGCATATCTGTTGATCTACCCTGTTGTACCCCCGGCTCCGCGGCGGCAGCCACATGTTACTCGCGCGCCGGTTAACGTTGCGTCAACAACTTGATTTCTCCGACTCCGCCAAGCCATTGTAAGTTCGATCTTCTTGCCGTGGAAATTACGTCAAAAGGCGCTTGCGGCATCAGATGTGACTGGCTAGTCAACGTTGCTGTGAGATAAACGTCGGCGGACGTCGGTTTCGCCGATGGGACTCTCCGGGGGAGGGAAACATGAAGCACGACAGGATCGTGATGGCGCCGGATATGGTCCCGGCCAGCTTTGCTCGATGCTTAAGCACCTGCCTGATGGTCGGCGCGAGTATCTGGAGCGGGGTGCTCTACTTGGCGGTTTGAAGGGGCAAGGACGACGCGGGTCGACAAGGCGGAAGTCAGCTTCTGCTAACGGGCTTGCTCGTCATGAAACCTTAACGTAACTTTGTGCATTGTAGGCCAGCGAATTCGCAAGGCTGGTTGCGTTAGGACGCCCGTGAATCTCAGTGATAATCCGTGGCAGGCTGTCGAGGCCATCGAAGTCCCGCGTGCGCGCGCGACTCGGCCGCTGCGCGTCAAGCTCTACGCGCTGCTGCTATCCTTGGATCTCCTGTGCATCGTTGGGGCGTTCGTTGGCGGCGCGCTTCTTAGGTTCGGGACTGTCCCGGGTGACGGGTGGGCGGGGGTCACTGCGTCGGTCGCGGCCTTGTTCGTCTTGGCCGCACTATCCACGGGCGCCTACTCGCTGGAGGTGCTGCGGCGCCCCAGCAGGGGAACGGCCCGGGCCGTCGGTTCCGTGTTGCTCGCCTTCGCGCTACTGTTCCTGCTCTTCTACTTCCTGAAAGTGGATCAGCGCCTGTCTCGCATCATGACGGGCGCGTCATTCCTGTTTGCCTTGACTGGCCTCGCAGTCGTGCGGCAACTGGCCGGCGATACGATCCAGCGGATCCACCGAGGCCGCTACACCACCGAACTGCTGCTGAGCGACGGAGTGCGGATCGAGGCTCAGGACGGCATGACTCAACTCGACGCCGCGGAGCTCGGGATCCGGCCGGACGCTCGAGACGCCTCCATGCTCCTCAAGGTCGCCGAGCTGTTCCAAGGCGTCGACCGGGTAGTCATTTCCTGCCCGCGCAACGCCGCCAGCCGGTGGGCGCAGATGCTCAAGGGCGCCAGCGTGCAAGGCGAGATCCTGACCAAGGACTATGATCATCTTGGTCCCATCGGCATCGCGCAGGTGGGGGATCATACCACCCTGGTCGTTTCGGCCGGACCTCTGAACGTCCGCCAGCGTGCGGCCAAGCGCGCTTTCGACCTGGCGCTGACCGTGCCTGTGCTGGTGCTGCTGGCGCCCGTGCTGGCGCTGGTCGCCGCCGCGATCAAGCTCGACAGCCGCGGGCCGATCTTGTTCAAGCAACGGCGGGTAGGGTATGGCAATGCCCTGTTCGAAATCCACAAGTTCCGCACGATGGCGGCCGCGCAGGCCGACACTTATGGCAATGTGTCGACTCGTCGCAACGACCCACGGGTGACCCGTGTCGGCGGCTTCCTGCGCCGGACCAGCATTGACGAGCTTCCGCAGTTGTTCAACGTCCTGTTGGGCTCGATGAGTATTGTCGGGCCTCGGCCGCACGCACTAGGCTCGCTCGCGGGCGAGCAATTGTTCTGGCACATCGACGAGCGCTACTGGCACCGCCATGTGCTGAAGCCCGGCATTACTGGCTTGGCGCAAGTCAAAGGACTGCGTGGCGCCACCCACACCCGTGAGGACCTTACCTCCAGGCTGCAGGCCGACCTTCAGTACATCGCGGGTTGGTCGCTCTGGCGTGACATCTCGATCGTTGCGCGTACGGTCCGCGTGTTGGTACATCCGCAAGCCTATTGACGCGCGTGGGCGGACCGGTCCGTTCATCTTGGGGACCAGCGCTGCTGGGTAAGAAGCGAGTCACTCGCATGGAGAGGCCGCGTTGAGATGACTGCATCTTCCTCACCGCCGAAAAAGGCAAGGCGTCCTCGCTTGCGTTCAACAGCCTACCTTGGCTTGGGAGCATTTGCGTGCGCCGTAAGTTTGGGCGCCTCCCTGAAACCGCTGGCGTCTGCTCAAGTCGCGCAAGCTCGTGCGCCAACCTATTATGGCGTAAATCTCGCGTCGGGCGAGTTTGGGCCTAAGAAGCTCCCTGGCGTGCACGGTCGGGATTACGTCTATCCGACCAGGGCAGTCGCTGAGCCGTTCAAGGCCATGGGCATGAACACTGTTCGCGTACCGGTGTTATGGGAACGGCTTCAGCGCCAACCGATGGGATCGCTCGAACCGGACGAGATGGAGCGGCTGGACAAGGCCATCGCTGATCTCGGTGACTTCAAGTCGGTGATCATCGATGTCCATAACTATGGGCGCTACCAGGGAGTAGCACTCGACCAGGAAGGCCGGTCGGGAGCCATGCTCGCCGACCTGTGGACGCGGCTCGCGGAACGTTACAAGGGTAACCGGCGGGTCGCCTTCGGTCTAATGAACGAGCCGCACGGCATGGACTCGACCGAATGGCGCAGGATCGTCGATCAATCGGTCGACGCCATCCGCCGGACGGGTGCGCGCAATCTTGTGTTGGTCCCCGGCACGCGTTGGACCGGCGGGCACAGCTGGAACAGTGGTGGGCCGAAGTCGAACGCTGCCACCCTCAGCGGCTTCGTCGACCCAGGCCGCAATTTCGTGTTCGAGATCCACCAGTATCTGGACCAAGACTCGTCCGGCACGAAGAAGGAGTGCGTCGGCGGGGCTGCCGGGCGTAAGCGCCTGGCCGGTGTCACCCGCTGGCTCCGCGAGGAAAAGGCGCAGGCAATCCTTGCAGAGTTCGGCGTGCCGCCCACCGCCAAATGCCTGGCGGAGCTCGACGACATGCTGGCCTACCTGCGCGAGAACGGCGATGTCTGGGTCGGATGGACTTACTGGGCCGGCGGCGCGTGGTGGGGCAATTACCCCTTCAGCATCCAACCGCGGGACGGGAGCGCCAAACTGCAGAGCGAGGTGCTGAAGCGGCATATCGCCGGCTACCGCAACTCAGCCTCCCGCTAGCCAGCTCAGTTCGAGGCCAGCCTTCGCCGCTGGGCGACCCCCGGCCGCGCACGCGGCAGCGTATCGCTTGGGGCCCGATCGGTATCGAATTTCACTGCATCGTCGCGCCACATGTGTCCGACCAGCAGCCATAGCAACGCCGCGGTCTTGATCGAGAAGACCGAGGTCCCGCTGACGCTAAGGTTGCCGAAAACATAAAGGCTCGTCAGCAGGCTGCAGCGGAGCCGCTCCTTGTTCGGCGCTGCAATCGCCGTACAGATGAACAGCCACAGGCCGAGCAAGCCGAGGATGGAGCTGGCGTAGATCACGTAGGTGTAGCCGCTGTCCGCGAACTCGTCCGCGCTCAGCGCTTTCAGGCCCGCCAGCGACTGAAGGTCGAGCGTGCTGAGGTTCCTGATCGTGACGGCCATGCGTCCTGGCAGGTCATCGCCCGTGCTCGGGATGGCGTTGGCGATCACCCAGGCGATTAGCAGGACGACGGGCATGACCAGCAAGGCCGTGTAGCGGTGCAGCTTGGGGGCGACGTGGTAGACTACCGGCGCGGCAAGCGTGATGGCCAGGCCCGCACGCGAGTTGGTCGTCAGCAGAATGATCGTGATCAGCGCGATCGAAAAGATGCGCTGCCAGCGCGCAAGATCCTGCCACTTGGAAACCAGGAAGATCGAGGTGACCGCCGCGAAGTTGCCGAGCGAAACCTGTTCAAGGAACAAGGATGCGGTGCGGTGTCCGGTGATGGTGAAGATGGAAAAGCGGCCTTCAAACCCCAGGGCGGGCGCAAACAGGCCGGACTCGTCATACTCGGCCGTGCCAATGCCGCGGGTTTGCTCGAAGTATGGCCCCGGCTGGAACACCGATGCATATTGGTCGACGGAGATGATCTCCAGCAGCAGCACGGCCCCGACGATCAAGCCCGCGAGGAAGAAGCAGCGTTTGAGGCCAGCCGAGCCGAGCCGGGCACCCAGCATGGCGAACAGGGCGATGATCGCCACGTTCCGGGCCATGCCGATGAACCAGGTGTCACCAAAGACGGAGATCAGCAGCGCAATCACCAGGAAACAGGTGAACAGCAGGGCGGGCGGCCCGTCCCTGGGCTGCATTCCTGCGGCCAGTACGATCAGCGCCGCCGCCACGAGGATGAGCACTTCGGTGGTAATTACCAGCGACAAGCTGACTGACGAGCCGTGAGCGTTGAGGAACGCCAATGCTGCATTGTAGCCCACACCTGCCAAAGTAATCAGGATGATCGGCCAATTGAACTGACTGCCGTTCAGCACATCGGCCGCGCGCTTGTGGAAGCGCAACTGATCGCGGCTTAGCTGGGGAGCTGGGGGGCGAGCGGCCGACGGCGGCCGTCCGAGCCGGGCGTGCCGGTTCATCCGATCATCAGCACCGATGGGCTCGCAATCGACTCCGCCTGAAGAGTGTGAATCATGGAGGACAGCTCGCGCATGGACGAGACATGCTCCTTGACTGCGACGATGACGTTGTCGGCTCCAGCACTCAACCGCCCAACCAGAGAAGGCGAAAGCGCACCGCAGTCCGCGATGATGTACTCGAAGCTGTTGGCGACCGGTTGAAGACGGTGGAACACGCGCTCACGCGACAGCAGGCTGGAGTAGTTCGGCAGCATGGGTCCTGCCGTGATCACCGCTAGGTTCGAGAAGGCCGTGCTCTGCACGAAGCGATGGGGAGGCTCCGCGCTGCTGAGCAGGTTGACGAGCCCAACCTCGTTGGATGCGCCAAAGTAGCGGTGGACGCTCGGCTGCTCCAGATTTGCATCGACCAGGAGGGTTCGGAAGCCGCTGCCGGCGCAAGTCGTGGCGAGGCTGGCGGCAACGGTGGATGCCTCAATGGAGGTGTTGACCCCCGCCACCACCAGCCGCTGCGGCGTGCGCTGCACGGCCTGTCCCTTGGCCAGGCTGGATAACAGCTGCCGCAACTCGCGCGCGTAAGGACTGGCCGGCTCGGCAGCATCGGACAATGGCGCCAGCTGACCATCCCGGCGCCAGTCCGCGGGAGCGAGCTGCTGCCGCTGCCCGAGAGCCCGATCGATCATCTCCTGATCGAGTAGGCCGAGTTCCTTACCCGCTTCGGTGAACGGAGCCTGGGTTTCCTGCTGCCGCTCGCGGATGCGCTCCACCTCCTCCGGCTCAAGCATGCCGAGTTCTTCGAACACGCGCCCAACCGGACGATCAGCCGCACTGTCCCCATTTCCGACGCCTACGGCCGCAGCCGCCGACAGGTCCCGCAGCCGCATCAGCCAGCCCTCGCTTCGAGCAATGGCGGGTGACCGCCTCCGGAGAGAGCCGCCGGCCCCGGCTTCGGCAGGGAAAGCCGGCCGACAACCGGAACGCCCAGCAACCGCTCCACACCGCCCCAGCTGCGAACCCGCGGGTTCAGATACTCGAGGATGATTGCCGCCAACGCGCCCATGATGGCGCCCAGCAGCAGCGCCAATGCAAGTGTAGTCCGCGGATTTGGGGAACTGGAAGCGAGATAGCGCGAGGCCGAGTCCAAAACCTGAACCTCCGTCAATGGCACGGCACTCTGCAGGCGCATGCGCGACAGCCGCTCATTGAGAGTGTTGTAGTTGCGCTGCGCTGCGTCAAACTCGTTCTTGAGGGTGGTATATTGCGCGACGTTCACGCCCTTGGATTCGAGGCGAGCACGCTGCTGAGCCGTCAAGGCACGCAGCCGCGCTTCGCTGGCACCTGCTGCCTGGCGCTCTGCCGCCGCTTCCGCCTCTCGGGCCGCGGAGAAAGCACTGCTGGCGTTGGACAGCTCTTTGTTGAGCTGAGACTGCAGGGTCGTAACTTCCGCCCTGGTGCGCTGCACGTCGGGGTAGTCCGGCCCGAACACCGCCTGAAGCTCCGCCAGCCGGCCGTTCTTCTCGGCGACCTGTTGGCGGATGTTCTGGATGGTGGAGCTGCGCTCGACGTCCCCCCGGCTCTGCGCGCCCGAGAAGGTGGACTGCCGAGCGCCCGCGGCGCGGGCTTCGGCACTGGCGAGCTGCGCAGCCATGTCCGCCATCTGTGAGCCTTCCGACCCCAAATCTTCACCGGTCGAGAGCCCGGTGCGACGCACGAAATCACTCAGGGTCCGCTGCCGTTCCGCAACCTGGCCCCGTGCCTCCACCATGCGCTTCTCAAGCCATGATGCGTAGGCTTTGGCCGGCTCCGTCCGAAGCTTGTACTGCGACGCAACCGACGCCTTGGCGAAGCCGTTGGCCAGACGCGCAGCTTCCGTGGGGTCGCCCGCCTTGGCGGAGATTACCAGGATGTTGGTGTCCTTACCGGGAGCAACAGCAAGCGATGCCAGCAGTCGGGCAGTGAGCCAGTCCCCATAGGGGGTGCGGCCGCCGGTCTCCTCCTTCCACTGCGCGAGGTAGCGCGGATCCTTGTCGAGCCCGGCCAGCACTGCGGCCTGGCCAGCTACGGTGGGCGAGCGGATCAGGTCCGCCTGCGTGGCCATGATCTGACGGGTCGCGTTGCTGTCAGGGCGTCCCTCACCTTCCGATATCGGATTGGCCTGCTGGGTATCAACCAGCAGACTGGACTGAGCGGTGTAGGTCCGCGGCGATAAGGCCAGGTAGAGCAGCGCGAGCAGGGCCAAGACGCCCGTCGACAGCGCCACCAGCTTCCAGCGGAAGCGAACGGCTTCGAACCAATCAAGGTAACTATGCACGAACGGTGCCTTTCTGCTCGCGCGAGGAAAGCCGCGAAAGGTGATGGAGAGCAATCAGGTATTGCGGCGCGGTTGCGTCACGAAACGCAATGGGTTCCGCCGAGCGGTCGATCGCCGACCCGAAGGCCGCCTCAACCGCTTGGGGATCGGGCGCCGGCCGATCGACGAGCTGCTCATCGTCAGTGGCGGTAGCGATGCGCCCGGCGAGTTCCACGAACGGCGCCGGATCGCCCCGCGCGCCGCTGCAGATGGCGTGAAAGGTCGCTGAGTCCTCGCCGTTGAGCGACGACCATTCCTCGAAGCTTTCATACAAGCCTTCGGCCACAGCCTGCTGCGAGATCTCGATATCGCCGCCCCGCAGCGCGGCCAAGGCAGCGTGCATGCCGAACAAGCGAGCATGATAGGGCGACCCGCACGCGACCTCGTCGAGCAGCTCCCTGCCAGCGGCCGAAAATTGCATGCCGCACCGATCGGCACAGCTGTCGAGGAGCTCGAATACCGCTTCACGAGCCAGCGGAGCCGTGGAGACGCGCGTCACATGGCGCATCAGGGACGGGTGCTCCCTAACCACGTCGAGAAAGGCGTTGTTACCGCCAACCAGCACGAACCGCACCGGCAGGCGAGCGTCCGAAATCAGTTTAAGCAGGGAAGCGACCTTGGCCTGCAGCACCGGATCGAACACCCGGTCGAACTCATCCAGGACGATCACGACCTGCGAATATTTGATCTGTGCAAAGATGCTGGTCGCTTGATGCGGACTGCTTTCCAGGCCGAAGCTAAGCACCCGCTGATCGAACAGCTCGACCTCGTCGGGATCGACCGAGGACGGCGGGATCTGCTCCAGATAACCGCGGAGCAACTCGCCGAAGGTAGTTCCGCCATCGCATGCCGCGTAGAGCACGACGATGCCCTCGCGATCGGCGTACTGGCCGAACACCCGCACAAGCGAGGTCTTGCCCGAACCCCGCGGACCGGACACGATACCGTGATTGCGCCGGTGAATAACGCCGCTGAGCAGCCGCGCGACCTGCTTGGCACGTCCACGCAAGTCCTGCGGCTGATCCACTGGCTGGGAAACGTCAAAAGCCTGATAGATGCGGTCAGCCGCCGACGGCGCCCATGCCGGAGCGCTCAGGTGGGAATCCTGGCGCGCGAAGGACGGCAGCCCAAGCTGGCTGGACGCGCCATCGAGCGGGTATGCACTATGGCCATTCATCGGCTCGCCATCGTAAGACACCGCACCGTTTTCTCCCTCCTGATCACGAGGGCGTTTCGCTCCGAACGGATCGGTCGCGAACTGCGCAACATTCATATACCACGTCATCGCACTTATTGCCCCCTAGGCAATCGGCAGGCCTCGGCCCGACCGTCGATCAACCAGCCGCCCTTCGCCATGGAGACTTGGCAAGCCAAGCCAGTCCATCGCATCGCATCGCGCGAATTCAAGCATAGCAGGACAGTTGTGACCATAGAGTTGCTCGCAAGAAAGTAGCAGGGGCGTAACGATGTCCCCATTATTGCGTTCCCGCAAACACAAGGTTACCAGCGTCCCAAATTGGGCAAGATCAACAGCCGGTCAGAGGCGGTGACCCGCCAACCGCTGCTTTAGAATGCGACCGATGAACGCGAGGTTACCTATGAGGTAGCGCCTGCCCAGCCGGCGAGGCTCTTGCGCCAGCCGGAAGGCCCATTCGAGGCGCAGCTTGCGAATGGTCTTCGGTGCCCGTGGAACCCGCCGGGCGAGGAAGTCGAACAGGGCGCCTACGCACAACACGGGCCCGGCGATCTGCTGGTAGTGGCGAGCGGCCCAGAGTTCCTGCCGGGGCTGTCCCATAGCGACCAGTACCATGTTGGCGCCTGACCGGCGGATTATGTCCAGAATTTCCCCGTCCTGGTTCTCTCCGAAGAAGCCGTGCCGGGTCCCGACCACCTGCACATGGGGGTAACGGTCGCGAATGGCGGCGGCGGCGGCGTCCGCCACTCCCTCTGCCGCTCCTAGAAGAAACAGGCGCACTGACCCTCTCGCCACACCAAGCAGGTGCGGGACGAAGTCGGTTCCGTTGAGGTTCGCGGGGAAGCGGTCGCCGAACAATGCCCGGCTCGCGATGTCCACGCCAATCCCGTCGTTAAGCACCATCGCCTGGCCCAGCGCGTCCCGCAGGCCCTTGTCGCGTGCTGCAAGATTGGCGGAGTGCGCGTTGCAGAACGCCACCATCAACGGGCGACCGGCATGTGCCGCTCCGAGTACCTGAGATGCCGCCTCCGCCTTCTCGAGCACGTCAACCCGAACGTGGCCGATCCGTCGCCGGCTGCGGCCAAGCACCCGGTCGTAGACATCATTAAAGGCGTCGATCGCGGCCGACCAGGCGAATGGCTCAACGGCATCGCGGACCCGGCCAAGGTCAAAGGAAGCGCGGAATGCTTCAAACGTCTCTTCAAATTGGCGGTAGCTGCCATTCCAACTTGCGGGGTCGGCGAAGTCGATCGACACTCCATAGCCGATCCGGTCGAGCGTATTGCGAAACGGGGGGATGTCGCTCAACACGGGGAACAAGCCCGCGCTGGCGCCTTCAACGGCGGCCAGCCCGAAACCCTCGTAAGCCGACGCACAGGCATACACCGAGCTACGGCCGATGAGTTGCCGCAGCTGCGAATCGCTCGGCGTGTCGTGCACCTCGACACGCTCGGACAGGCCAAGGGCTTCCACCTGCTCGACCAGCTCTGCGACATGGACGCCCATGGGCTTGCCAGCGACGATCAGCCGCCAGCGCGCGCGCCTCTCGGCCAGGCCTGCGAACCAGGCGATGAGGCGACCCACCTCCTTGTTGGGGGCGAGCCGCCCGAAGTAGATCAACGTGGAGCTTTGGGGGTCGGCCAGCGCCGCGAACTTGTCCACGTCAACGGGATTGGGGATCAGCGACAGGCGGTCGCCGGCAATCGGCCGAAAGGTGCGGGCATCTTCCTCGCTGCATGCAATCACCGCGCGGTAGCGGCTGAGCGACAAGCGGGTGACGGTCTTGAAGTAAGCGGTCTTCAAGCCGCGAGCGAAACTGGTGTGGAAGAACCCGCCGTGGGTCGTCAGCACCATGGGCTTGCGGTGCAATGGAGCGGTGGCCGCCAGATAGTCGCAGAAGAAATCAACGCCGTGAACATGCACCAGGTCCGCATCCCGCAGCCTGTTCAGCACGGCTGGAGCAAGGGGGTAGCGACGCGACCCGCGCCATCGCACACGCCTGATCTCAATCCCGCGGTGAGTGTCGAAGGCCGGCAGCTCCCGGCCGCTCCGATCATCGAAGATGCGGTCAAGCGTCACAACGGTCACGCGGCAACCGGCGTTCAGCTGATGGGTGGCGAGCTGTTCGACGAAATTCTCTAGCCCGCCGATCCCCGGATGGAACTGACGAACGACGTGGACGATGTTGAGAGCGCCTTGTTTTGTCATGAGTCCTCGGATTGCCGCTCGCCTAACGCACGCACCACTGCAATTCTCCGCTACAGGAACGGCTAGGTGCGCGCAGCCTGTTTGGCGCTTAACCTACAACGTTGCGAGCCTGTCTCGCTTTGGCACGCCCAGGGGCCAGGCCATTAGCCAAGCTGTTCACTGCCGTTAAAGGCTGCTCCGCTACAATCATCATTAAGGTTTGCGGCATTTCGTTACGGAGGCATCTCTTTACGCCCCGGGACGTTGTAGCCGAAGCCAGAACTCAACCGGCGAGTATCAAGATTATGACTCAACTTGGAATGCGCGCGCTGATCGTCGGAGTACTGGCTGCAGGCGCTTCCGCTTGCAGCAGCGCCCCTGGCCTTGATGCTTCGAGTTCTGCAGTAGCCGTCAGCAGAAGCCTGCCCGCACCCGATTCCACCACGAGTGCCGCGGATTTCGCTAATTATCGGATTGGTCCGCGGGACGAGCTGATCGTGGAGGTCTTCGGCGCTCCCGAGCTGAAGCGGGAAAGTGAAGTCGACGCGTCCGGCAACCTGTCCCTGCCGCTGGTCGGAACCATCGTGGCCGGCGGCCGCACGCCCCGCGAAGTGGGCGATGCGATCGCCGCGCAGCTGCGCGGCCGGTACATCCGCGACCCTCAAGTGACTGTGAACATCAAGAAGGCCAACCCGCAGACATTCAGCGTCGACGGGGCGGTTCGTGAGCCGGGCGTGTACCCGGTGATCGGCCGGATGACGCTGCAGCAGGCGATCGCTTCGGCCAAGGGTGCCGACAGCGAGCTCGCGAACCTCAACAATGTGGTCGTATTCCGCACCGTCAACAATCAGCGAATGGCGGCGTTGTTCAGCCTGAAGGAAATCCGTGCTGGCCGGCTCAACGATCCGCAGATCTACGGCAATGACGTGATCGTGGTTGGCGAAAACGCGACCAGGCGTTTCTTCAGGGACCTGAGCCGTTTTCCAGCCTTGGGCTCGTTCGTCCCGTTCATATTATGATTTGAGAAGCGGCGGCGGCTGATGCGCCGCCGCTTCCGATCGCAGGGCTGACGCGTTGCACTTCATCGGCGATAATCGCTGAACTGGTATAAAAGGGGGCTGTAGATTGGTCGTTGTTCGTCCCGTGATCATGTCCGGAGGTTCGGGCACGCGGCTTTGGCCCTTGTCCCGGCAGAGTTTCCCCAAGCAGCTGCTGCCGATCGTCGGCGACCGATCCATGCTCCAAGAAACTGCGGCACGCGTATCCGGAACCGAGTTCGCGCCGCCGCTGATCGTTGCGGGCGAAGACCATCGGTTCTTCATCAAGCGGCAGCTCGAGGATGCGGGCTTTGCGCCCGCAGCGATCTTGCTTGAACCGGCCCAGCGCAACACGGCCGCGGCCGCCGCGCTTGCCGCCGAATGGAGCCTTGCGCACGGCCTCGAGGGCGAGGTCCTGCTGCTGATGCCGTCGGATCACATGATTCGCGACGCAGACGCGTTCCTTGAGGCCGTCAGCCGCGCGGCGCCGCACGCCGGGCACGCGATCATCACTTTTGGGGCCCAGCCGGACGAACCCAGCATCCAATACGGCTATGTGCAGGTCGGTGAGCCGGTGAACGGTGAGGAGCGGGTGCGGCGCATCATCCGCTTCGTGGAGAAACCCGATCAGCATGCCGCCGAGTCCTACGTGGCGAGCGGCGAGTATCTTTGGAACGCCGGCATCTTCCTGTTCGGTGCTCAAACTTATCTTCGCGAGCTCGAGCGCCACCTGCCCACGACCCGGGCGGCGATCGCGGACGCCATGCAGTCGAGCAGCTCGGACGGCGCGTTTGTCCGGCCGGAGCCGAAAGCTTTTCTCCAGGCAGAGAACATCTCCATCGACCATGGGGTGATGGAGCACACGGATCTTGGTCTGGTGGTGCCGGTCGAGATGGACTGGTCGGACCTAGGATCCTGGTCTGCGGTATGGAAGGCATTACCCAAGGACGCAGCCAACAATGCGATCCAGGGGGACGTCCTCACCTTGGATACCCGCAATTCGCTGGTCCGCAGCGACGGCCGGGCGACCGTGACCACCATCGGGCTGGAGAATACCGCGGTGGTCGCAATGCGCGATGCCATTCTGGTTGCGCCGCTCTCACGGGCCGATGAGGTCAAGCAGATCGTGCAGCAGATGGAAAAGGACGGCCGCGACCAGGCAACCACTCCGGCCAAGGTCGCTCGGCCGTGGGGCTCTTACGAGAGCCTTGACCAGGGCGACCGCTTCCAGATCAAGCACATCGTGGTGCGCCCAGGCGAACAGCTGTCGTTGCAGATGCACTATCACCGGTCCGAGCACTGGATCGTCGTAAAGGGCACGGCAGAGGTGACGATCGGCGATAAGGTGTCGCTGTTGCAGGAGAACCAGTCGACCTACATTCCGGCGGGAACCACCCACCGGCTGGCCAACCCCGGCAAGGTCCCCTTGGAACTGGTCGAAGTGCAGTGCGGGCCGTACCTCGGAGAGGATGACATCGTCCGCTTCAATGATGAATATGGTCGAGCTTAGATGCTTTCACCGGGCGATAAGACCCGCTGGCTGGTGGCGGATTGTCCCGAAGTAGGACGGAAAAGCCACATACGACGGGGATCGGACCGATTGTGCAACAAATTCGGGAAAAAGTCGTTTACAATGCGTAAACTTTCCCGAGTCGTATGACTCAGTATGTCAAGGTAGTGAGGGAAACATGAGGCTGAACAGGGGCGTGACCTTCCTGGTCGTAGCGGCGGTCGGAGCCGGAGTTGTGGCTGGCGCGTCGGCGATTTCGCCGGATGTCCGGGCTACCATCGCGGGCGCAAGTCCGGATCTGCTGACAGTGATGCGGGCCCGGTCGCCCGGTGAGCGGGCAGCGGGGGCGGAGACTACAAAACAGGAGGCGCAAGTTGCACCTGTTGCCGCTGTTCTGCCCGCTGCGGCGCCGGTGGCTGCGGCTGCTCCGGTTGCGCCAGTTGCTGCTGCTCCCGCAATTGTTCCGGCAGTGGTGGCGCCTGCTGCAGCTGCGCCGGTGGCCGTTATCCCGCCGGCTGCGGCCGCCGCGGTTCCGGTCGCAGCGCTCGCGGCGCCCGCAGTGCTGGGCGCGGCTGGTCCCGGCCTCGGCGCTGCAGGAGCTCTGCTTCCCCTTGCAGGACTTGCCGCGATTGGCGGCGGCGACGGCTCGGGAGTGAGCATTGCTCCGGCTCCTGCGCCTGCCGTTCCGGAGCCCGCGACCTGGCTGATGATGATTACGGGCATCGGTTTTCTCGGCGCAACCCTGCGCCGTCGCCGCGCGCGGCGAGGCAGCGGGGTTGTTCAGACTCAGGCCCTTGCCAACGCGGGCTGAGTCCGGGCCGCGGCTTGGTTGAACGGCTGAGCTGGCGGTGACCGCTTTGTGCTGAAACCTTCTCTCCAAGGCACCCGCAGTTCGGTAGGTTGGCTGGCTTTGCTGGTCGGCCTTGGGCTGTTGGTCGGCGCCTGCCGCGACCACACCGACATGTCGCTTGCCGAGGAGGTCTTCGGCGCGGACGAGGTCGTCCAGGCCGGAGGGCTGCACGAGCAGGCGATCGCCACCAACGATGTCCGCATCCGCTTTCAACGTCGCCAATTGCCCGTGATCAACGTTGGCGCCGGGCAGGAGCGCCAGATCGGCAGCGTGCTCAACGTGCCGCACGCAATGCGATACGGTGAGTATGTCTGGGACGACAAGGGTGTTCCCGCTGGCAAACCCTGGATCTTGGTCGACCTCAAGGCGCAGACCCTGTCGGTCTTCCGCGGACCGGACGAGATCGGGACGGCCGTGACCCTCTACGGGGTTGATGAGAAACCGACGCCGGTGGGGCGCTTCACGGTGCTTGCGAAGTTGAAGGACCATTGGTCCAGCCTGTACGATGCGCCGATGCCCTACACGCTGCGGCTGACCGGCGACGGCATCGCTATCCACGGCAGCGATGTCCGCGACGGTGCCGGGACCCATGGTTGCCTGGGCATCCCGCTGGAGTTTGCAAGTCTGCTCTTCCGGCAGGTCCCGGTCGGCAGCGAGGTCGTGATCCTCCAAGATGCATCGGCGAGCATGAAGTCCCGCGTCCAGGCGACGCCTGGTGCCCTTAGCTGATCTTGCGGGCGGCCCGCCCGCGGCCGCGAGCCTCCGCAAGGCCGATCTGCTGCGCTTTGCCGACTGGAAAGCGGCAGTGCTGCTCTTGGGCATTGCTTCTCTGCTCATCCCAACCTCGTTGTCGCTCGCGGCCCGGCACTGGAGCATCAGCAGCGGCGCGCACGGACCGCTGATCCTGATCTCGGGCACGTGGCTTATCTGGCGGGAGCGGCAGTGGCTGCGCTTCCAGCCTGGCGGCATTGCGCAAGCGTGGCTGCTGATGCTCGTGCCCCTGCTTCTCCTGTACGCTTTCAGTCGAAGCTTTGAGCTGCTGGGAACTGAAAGCGCGGCGCTATATGCCATGTTGGTGATGCTCGGCTTCTACTATTGGGGACCGGCGGCCATGCGGCGGTTGTGGTTTGCGGTGCTCTACCTCGCCTTCCTCATTAAGCCGCCCTACGGCGTGGTCGCCGAGCTGACCCAACCGCTCAAGATCGCCCTGTCCGAGCTCTCGGTCGACCTGCTGCATGCGCTTGGCTACCCTATCGGGCAATCGGGGGTGCTGATCCAGATCGCGCAGTATGAGCTCATGGTGGAGCAGGCGTGCGCCGGCTTGTCCTCGCTGGTGACCCTGTTCGCGCTTGGATTGCTCTACATTCACCTCACCAGGCCGCCCGGGCGGATGCATGCCATCCTGCTGCTGGCCGCGATCGTCCCCATCGCCATGATCGCCAACCTGCTGCGGGTGATCATCCTGGTGCTGTTGACCTACCATGCCGGCGACGCCGTCGCGCAAAGCGTCGCGCACGATGCGGCCGGAGTCGTGACCTTCAGCCTGTCCATGCTTGGCATGTTCTTGTTCGACCGCCTGCTTGAGCGCTTCACCGGTAGGACGACGGCGGAATGACCGACAGCTACAGCATCGGGCCGCCCACTCCGGAAGCGCCGCAGCTTGCCACCCGCCGGGAAGTCCTGGTCGGCGGTGGGCTGCTGGCAACGGCGCTTGGCTCCGGGTTGCTGGCGCGGAACGCCGCTCTCGCCGACGATACTTCCGCCCGCGAGGTGCTGATCCCGGACCGGGTCGGACGCTGGTCCCGGTCGAGCGACGAGGGCATCCTCATCCCGCGCGGCGAAGAAGACGAGCAGCTCTACGACCAGGTCGTCACCGGCTATTACACCAGCGACTCCGCCCCCAGCGTCCTGCTCCTGGTCGCTTATGGCAGCGCGCAGACGGGGACCACTCAGCTGCACCGCCCCGAAGTCTGCTACCCGGCAGCGGGCTTCCAGATACGCGAGCTGCCCGACGTTTCGCTGCAACTACCCAGCCGTTCGATTCGTGCGCGGACCATGACCGCCGTTGCAACCCGGCGAATCGAGCAGATCCTGTACTGGAGCAGGGTCGGCCGCGATTTCCCGACCAGCACCAATGACCAGCGCTGGTCGGTCCTCCGCCAGACCTTTCAGGGAGTGGTCCCTGACGGCGCCCTGGTCCGCATGTCGATCATCGACCCCGACAGGCTGGCCGCAATGACCTTCCTGCAGGGCTTCGCGGCTGCACTGGTGGCGGCGAGCTCGCCCGACATGCGGCGCCTGCTCACCGGATCGGCCTAGTGCTTCGGCGGCGAACGGCGGAACGGCCCAAAGACATACAAGGCGTAGCCAAGCGTCAATGCGATCACAAAAATAGCGGCGAGATCCCAACCATCGTTGCCCAGCCAATTAGCCAAGCCGCAGCCGATGGCGGGCGGCAGATACTGCCAGATGCTGTCGTCGCTGCCTTCGGGTTTAACGGACTCGGAAAGAAACTTCGTTACCAGCCCGGCGAAGATGAAAACGGTAATCCAGTCGTACGCTGTCTCCATGGCTCCTGAGGGTACTCCGTTTGGTGGCAGCGGACGAACCGTATGGCACGCGATCCGCAAGTGGACGGCCGCGCGCCTCGTCTGGTTGTGCACGCTGGCCGCTCTTGGCGCGGCTTGCAACCGGAATGAGCCGCCGCAGGGGCAGGTGATCGCGCTGGTCAACGGCACGGAGATCACGGCTGCGGAATTCAACGAGGAGGCGCGGGCACGGGGCATCCCGATTGGCCGCGATCCGGCGCTCAAGGCTGCGCTGATCGCGGAATTGGTGGATCGCAAGCTGCTGGTGCAGCGGGCGCAGGAGCAAGGTCTCGACCGGGAGCCCAACTATCTTCTCGCCAAGCGCCGATCGGACGAAATCCTGCTTGCCCAGCAGATGCTCGCTGCCGCCACCGATGGCGGCAGGGTGGCGGACGAGGAACTCAAGCGGTACATCGCCGCCAACCCGGCGGCATTTGACCGGCGGGCGCTGGTTTCGGTGGACCAGGTCGCGATCACCGGGCGGGTGCCGGCGGAATTGCAGCGCGCGCTCGGCGAAGCGGCTACGATCGAGCGGATGCAACAGCTGGTTGCTGCCGCCGCTCTGAGCGCATCGCGCGCCAGCGAAACGGTGGACAGCGGCAACCCGCTGGATCTGCGCGGCCCGCTACTGGTGGGCCTCAGCGCAGGACAAAACTTCGTTCTGCCGCGGCCGGGAGGGCTGATCGTGGGCAAGGTCGTCACGGTGGTCCCGCAGCCCGTCCCGGCGGACCAGCAGCTGCAGGTGGCGCGCGAGCGGCTCAAAGGGCAGCGGACCCAGGCGGCATTGGAACGGCTGCTGCAGCAACTGCGGCCAGGAGCGCGGGTGCAATACCAACCGGGCTTCGCTCCAGGCGCGACCAACGGCGGGAGCTGACATTGGCCCAGGTCTCGGTTGTTCTCATCTTTCTCGATGCGGAGCGCTTCATCGGCGAAGCGATCGACAGCGCTCGCGGCCAGTCGCTGAGCGACTGGGAGCTGATCCTGGTTGACGATGGCTCAAGCGACGAAAGCACCGCCATCGCCAAGCGCGCGGCCGAGGCCGACCCGCGAATTCGCTACGTTGAACATCCCAGCCATGCCAATCGCGGGATGAGCGCTTCGCGCAACCTTGGCGCGGCGCAGGGCACAGCGCCATACCTCGCGTTCCTCGACGCGGATGACCGGTGGGAGCCGAACAAGCTGGCCGAGCAGGTCGCGCTGCTGGAGGGCGACGGCGAGCTGGCACTAACTCTAGGGGCGTTGCTGTATTGGTATAGCTGGGATCCGGCGGCGGTCGAGCCGGACAGGCTGGTGCTGACCGGCGGAATCGCCGACCGCCGCCTGGAACCACCTGAAGCGGCGCTCCAGCTCTACCCGCTCGGCACAGGGGCCGGCGCCGGCCTCGACGTGCTGGTGCGGAGGTCGGCATTCGAAGCGGTCGACGGTTTCGAGGAACGCTTTCGCGGGCTCTACGAGGATCAGGCCTTTCTGCTGAAGATCTTTCTCCGCTACCCCGTTTTTATCTCGTCGCGGCCGTGGCTCCGCTACCGCCAGCACGACGCGTCCTGCTGCGCGACCACAACCCGCAGCCCGGCGGACTACCGCCGCCTGCGCATGGACTTCCTCCGCTGGCTTGCGACTTACCTCGATCGTCAGTCAACGCTGCAACCCAAGGTTCGTCGAGCGCTTTGGCGCGCACAGCGGCGGCTTCGGCTGGAAGCAGCACGAGATCTGGTGAAGAAGACCCTGCGCCGGCTCGCTAGCGGGGGCGCCTCAACCAGGGCTTGAACCTCATCCACAGGCCGCGCAGGCGTGGGTAACGGAAACGCAGCAGCGCTCGGCTGAGCTGTAGCCGTGCTACCTGGTCGCCGGGACGATGCTGCCGCACATACTCGTGCAGCCACAGGAGATAGTCGAAGCGCTTCCGCTCACGCGCCCCTGTCGCATCGCCTGTAGCCACGGAGGATTCGGCATGCTGGCGATAACGGTCGTAGGTCTTGCTCGACACGAAGACGGGCGCGTTCAGGTAGACTTTGATCTTGAACGCCTGATCTTCGTACAGCCCGGTGAACCGATCAACGAACCCGCCGATCTGGTCCATCAAAGCGCGCGTCACCATCAATCCCGAGCTGGACGGCGAGGCGCCACGCCCCAACGGGTACAAGGTGCGGAACAGCCGCGGCGGGTGGATCAGCGCGTCCTGCGGCACTGCGTTGCCCCCGCCGGGAAGTGCTCCGACCGGTACCAGTTCATCCGGACGACCGCCCCCGACCACCGAACTATGCCAGTAGAGCGTCGCCCCGCAGACCATGCCTGCTTGCGGGTACCGCTCGAACAGGCTGAGCTGGTGGGCAAGCTTGTCGGCCAGCCAGATGTCGTCGCCATCCAGGAAGGCGACATACTCACCTCGCGCGTGGCGCAGGCCCAGGTTGCGCGATGCGCTCATGCCCCGGTTTTTTCGACCCGGATGCGTGACGTAGCGCACCCGCTGCGCATGGGCTGCGACATAGCTGCGCGCGACTTCCTCGCTCCGGTCGGTCGAGCCATCGTCAACCAGGATGAGCTCCCAGTCGGACACCGTTTGCGCGAGAACGCTGTCGATCGCCTGCCCTAGGAAGCGTTCTTCATCGAGGAAGATGATGATGCAGCTGACCCGGGGAGAGGCGGGCAACACTTCGGAAGCGGGTTCAGCCATCCTCAGCTCAAAACATGATCGAGGAGGAAGCGCTCGAACTGCTCGGGGGTACCGTCCCGCACTTCCATTCGGGGGAGGTCGAACAGGTCTTCGCCATTCCGCACCAGCCCCGGGCGGGACCCGCAGGCGTAAGCGTAGCCGGCGGCCCGGACGATCGCCGCTGTGTTTGGCCCGCGGCTGCCGTGCGGGTAGGACAAGCCGGCGACCGGCCGCCCCAGTATCTCTTCCAACCGGTTGCGGCTGCGCTCCGCCTCGTGGCGCTGCTCGCTTGCGGGAAGCTCGCTGAGCGGGCGATGCGACCACCCGTGCGACGCGACCTCGATCAGGCCGCCATCGGTCAGTTGCTGCAGTTCGCCTTCGTTCATGATCCTCGCACCGACAGGGTTGCGCTTCAACCCGAGCTGCCGAGCGATGGATTCAAGCCGCTCGTCACGGACCTGCTGATCGTGGCCCACAAGCGACTTCCACAATAGATGCGCCGCCTCGCGCCGGTCCGTCGCCACGCCCCACAAGTCGATCTCGGAACCGTCGACGATCACGCGCTCGGGGAGGCGCTCCGCCTGATCGACCATGACCCCCAGCCGGTCCCACCAGAACCCTTTCGGCTGGCCGACCTCGCTTGCGCAGACGAACACGGTCGCACGCATGCCGTAGCGCTCGAGCAGCGGCCGCGCGCAGACCAGATTGTCGAGGTAGCCGTCGTCGAAGGTGATCGCCACGCTTCGCTTGGGCAGCCGCTTGTTCGCCAGCGCCGCAGCCATCTCGGCAGCGGTCAGCAGCCGTACCCGGTGATGGGCAATCAATTGGAGTTGCTGCTCGAAGGCCTCCGGGCTGACGGTGATGTCCCACGGATCGGCGGCGACTTTCGCTACGCGATGGTACATCAGCATCACCCCGGTCGGGACCACCCGGCGCTTGAGCCGCCCGGCTCCGGCACGAAGCCGGCGGAAGAAGGGCGCCGTCACGGGAGCAGCGGCTTCACCGCACGAACGGTGACGATCACCTGATAATCGAGATCGCGGACCTTTAGCTCGCGTTCTGTGAGTTCCTCGGTAGCAATCCCCTGGAGCTGGGAAGTCGCCGCCAGCACGTTGCCATGCGCCTCGACCCGGACGTCGGCGCCCGGCATCACCTCGGCCATCAGGCGCTCGATCGAGCTGCGGGTGAACGCCCAATACCAGGTATGGCCAAGGTCGCGGTGCGCGATCTGCGTGATGCCCGGTACGGTCAGCAGCAGCGTTCCGCCGGGCTTCAGCGCGTCGACCAGGCTCCGAAGCGCAGTGCGATAATCGTAGATCAATTGCAGCGTCTGAGTCAGCAGAACACAGTCGAAGTTCTGGCTTGGTACGCTTGCGGGCGTATTCAGATCTGCGACGATCGTTGCGTTGGCATTGCCGGCATCGATGTCGAGGACCTCGCTTCGGGCTACCCGCTCTCCGCCGAACCGCCGGGTATAGGTGGGATCCTTGATCTCCAGCACGACGCCGCGGATGTCGGTGGAATGCCGGCCGAGGAAATCCTCGATGTAGAAGCGGTCGATGGGCGTGCCGCGATCGTAACCGAAGTCACGGCTGAGCGGCTCGGTCCGGCGCAGGCTGCCCCAGCGCAGCTTGGTCGGGAGCCGTTTTCTTGCTAAGTCCAATGCGACCGCTCCGGACTCCCGTACGAAATGGTGCGGCGCCTGCCCGAACAGCTTAAGGAGTTGGCCAACGGCCTCACTTCGCTCCGGCGCTCGGCGAAGGGCGCGCTGCAGCTCGCGCAATTGCGAGCGGATCCAGTAGCGCTGGATACCGGCATGTCCCCGCCGGAACGCGCGCTTAAGGGCGCCGTCCGCATGCACTGCGTCCTGTTGCCTGCGCACGGCGTCCCGGCCCGACGAAAGCATCAGCGGAGCATTCCGCGACATGTTGGCATCATGGTACCGGTACTCGGCCACGACCCGGTCGCTCGATGCAGCGGGAAAGCGCCTGAGCATGCGCAGGTAAAGGTCGTAGTCCTCGTTCGCCGGGACTTGCTCGTCGAACCCGCCCACCGACCGCAGCCGTTCGGTGCGGTACATTACCGCTGCGGGCACGCCGATGAGGTTGCCCCGCTCAAGCAAGGTCGCGAAGCCATCGTCGCCGAGGCTGACCGGCTTCGGTTGCCAGATCGCTCGCCAGTCTGCGTCAACCGAACGGTAGGATCCGTGAACGAGCCCGCAATCCGGCTTGCGCCTGAACTCGGCGAGCAAGGTCTCCACCGCGCCTTCGACCAGCCGGTCGTCCGCATCGACAAAGGTGATGTAATCGCCGGTAGCTTCCCGGAGCCCAGCATTACGCGCCGCCGCGAGGCCGCGGTTCTCCTGATGGATGAGCTTCACGCCAGGATAGCGCTGAACGACGCTGGCCGGATCGTCGGTCGACCCATCGTCGACCACGATGACCTCGATCCTGGCACCCTTCTGGAGCATAATGCTGTCCAGCGCCTCGGGCAGGAACCGGGCATAGTTGAAAGTTGGGATGACCACGCTGACTAAAGGCTCAGCTTGGCGCGGCGCTTCCGCCAGCTGGTCGGACGCTGGGGTATCATGCATCAGGCGCGCCTCGGTTTGGCGAAAGACAAGCACCGGAAATCAGCGCCTGCAAGTAAAGCGAACTCAGCGAATTGATGGCGCTGACGAATCCCAGCAGGGTGTTGCGGACCAGGGCCCGGCTCATCGCGGCTCCACGAACTCCGACGAACTCCTGGACTCGCCAAGCGCCCCGGTCGGCTGGTCGGCCGGCGACGGAGCGGCACCGACAGGCTCAACCGGAGGACGGAAGAACAGGCCTTCGGTGAAGCCGCGTCCAACCAGTAGGGCGCGACGCAGGCGCCCGCGCCCAAGCAGGCGAAGGAAGTCCCACATGATCTCCAGCAGCAGCGCCAGATAGCGTCTGCGCGGAAAGTAGTGGCGATACAGGTACATGCGGTTGCGGTAGTGATGGCGGTAGAAGGGCAGCCGGCCCGGAGCCTCCTCCGTGTGCACGCACAACTCCCCGGCGAGCAGCCGCTTGTGAAGAACATGGCTGCTGCCCACGAACACGCCGGGAGCCTGGGTCGATAGCCGGCGCGTATATTCGGTATCGTCTCCCCAGATGAACATCTGGCGAAAGGGAAGCCCGGCGCGGCGGACATGGTTTGCGGACAAGGCCACGGAAACAAAGGTGCACTCGTCGACCAGCAGGTAGCCGCGGTCCGCCAGGTCGGCCCACCGCGGCCAGCCGGACTGGTTCTTGGTACCGGAGGGCACCGGGTGATTGCAGGCGACGCCTGCCAGGTCGACTACCCGGCTGCAGAGGAACGAATAATCGAAGCTGGCCGCGTCCAGTTCGCCGGCTGCGTCCACCAGTTCGGCGAGCGCGTCGGCATTGGGGATGCAATCGTCGTCCATGATCCAGATCAGATCGACCGGGAATTGCGCGGCCAGGCGGATGCCATGCGCAAAGCCGCCTGCACCGCCCGTGTTCTCGTTCAAGCGGACGATCTGGTAAACGGGGTCGCGGAGCGTTCGGAGATAATTGGCAGTGTCGTCGGTACTGTCATTGTCGATCACGATGATGCGCTCAAGCGCCTGGGTCTGGCCCGCAACCGCTTCGAGGCATTCCTCCAGCAGGACGCGCCTGTTCCTGGTCACCACGACCGCGGCCACTCGCAAAGTTTTCTCCTCGGCCCTCGAAGCCGCTACCGTGCCCACCATCATGCGCGGCTCGACGCGTTTGCGCCGCACCGCGCGGGGGTAGGACAGCCTTTTCCCATGGAGCGCTTCGACGACGGCATGCGTACTCCACCCGTTCATAACAGCCGGTTACCGCATAGCCGCTTACCGCCAGTATAATCCAGTGGTTAGTAACGCGTTAACTCGGCACGCCGACATCGGCGGTGTGCAGCATAGCGCAGAGCGGCGCAGGCGTCATCAGTCGGGCAAAGCCAGCCGATCGGCCAAACTCTCCTCAGCAATCACCCAGCCCAGAAGATCCAGGAACCGCCCGGCAAGCTGCGCGCGGTGCGGAGGCATTTGGCGTTCACCAAGCAGCCGTTCCACCATCACCAGCAGCCGATCTATGATGAGCTGAGGCACCAGCCGGTACTCGGCGTCAGTCAGCGGCACGACCGATTGAAAGCCATCGCGCAGCGCCCGAACGTGGTCCGCCTGCCGGTGGGCAGGCTCCGTCAGCAGGTAAAGCAGGGCGCTGGCAAGATCGACCGCTCGCGGTCCATGAGCGAGGCTGTCGAAGTCGATCAGTCCGATGAGCTTGCCTGCGTGGCAGAGCATGTTGTTGTCATGGAAGTCATCGTACACGGTCTGGCTCGGCAGCTCGGCGACGCGGCGGAGGTTGTCCTCCCGCCGGGCAGCATGCCAGGCAAGCGCGGCCGGCAGCCCCGCCCGGCACCGCGTCCGCAGCGGCCCGCCACTTGCCGCGGCTCGGGCTGGCAGGCCGCGCGTTTCGAACAATTTCAGCCTGAAGTCGCCTTCATGGGCCGGCAGATCCAGGTCCACCAGCAGCGCGTTGACGGTCGCCGCCAGACGGCCGATCTCACCGACAAGCTCGAGCGACTTGCGGGTCGGCGGCGGTTCCCCGGTGACCAGCGGGTAAAGGGTCCATTGACGTTCGGACGGCGACAGGACGTGAGTGGCACCCGCCATAGTCGGGATGAGCTGCGGGAAACGGTACGGCACCGGCTGAGCGGCAAGGTGCTGCAGCGCCAGGATCTCGTACATGCCGCCGGCAGCGCGCAGGACGAAGCGCTCACCATCGTTGTCGACCAGCCAGGTCGATCGCGCCTGACCGCCGAGGCTTCGTGTGATCCGGTATCCGCGACCGCAGTGGCGGAGCAGCGGGTCAAGCTCCCGCTGAGCTTGCCTCGCCCGCCACTTCTCCGCCACCGCTCGAAGGGCCGGACGCACGCCGTTGTTCAAGCGTCGCATCATCCGGCTGTTCCTAGCCCTGCGGCGAGCAGAAAGCACGGAAGACCGGAGGGATGGTGCGGGACGCAGTCGCGAGCGAACCGGTCTCAGCAGAAATCCCGCTAGCTGCATGATTTACGGGATCTCACGCGCGTTTCGATCAAGAGCCTATCGCTTGGTGGCTGCTTCAACGCTTTGAAACTGCCATTTCGCTCTGCCGAACCGCTTGGCGCGAACAGGGAGATTGCTCGCGACACTTCCGGATCGCGGTTCCAACCTTGCGCGAAACGGCAGCCGGTCACTCGACTCCCAAACCGCCGAAAATATTTCTCGTGTCGGCCGGCGCTTTTCCATGACCGTCCCCATGAAAGTCATGCCCGTCCCACGAAATCAGCGGGCGCTGGTCTGCCAGCGAGCGCGCAGGGTGAATGGGAAGCTGACGCTGCGGGGAAAGCAGGACTCGCCCAGGACGAGCGCACGTTCACTCAGATCGAGAAGGAGGGCCGTTAAGTGGAGAAGGGGACAGGTGCCCGGCGAGCACCTCCCAAGCCGCACAACGCGAAGACCGCTTCATACGCTACATTCAATGAATTGCTCGGCATGATCGCTGACCAGCCTCGCAAAGCAACGATCGCCGGGCAGGAAGTGACAATGACGCGCACTGAGGTGCTCCTAAGAGTGCTGGTTGATCGAGCAACTCAAGGGAAGGTGCGCGAGATCAAACAGCTGCTGCAAATGATGGCCAAAGACCCGTGCCTCGCCCCCAATTCCCGAACCCACGTCTAGATCTTCCTGAACGGCGCTCTCGCACACGTTTAATCAATTAAGGAGGAGAACCAAGATGAGTGACGATGACGCTCCAGAGCCTAAGCGCATCGATGTTGGGTACAAGCGGCCTCTGGCCGAGTACCAATTCAGACCCGGGCAGAAACCAGCACCTCGCAAGAAGCGCACGGCTTCGCCTCCGAGCAGGACAGAATTGCTCGCCAAGATACTGCAAGAGGAACAAAGGATGGAGGTGGGCGGCAAAGCGCGCTGGTGCACCAAGGCTGAGCTTGTGCTCGTCGTCGCA
>NZ_CADCVZ010000058.1 GCF_902806265.1 uncultured Sphingomonas sp.
GGGGGGGGTCGATCCGCGTTCCCGCTGCTAATTGCGGGGTGGTCGGGTTCAAGCCGACCTATGGCCTCGTCCCTCTCGACGGTGCCCTGCCCCTTTCTCCGACCTGCGACCATGCGGGACCGATCGCCCGCAGCGTCGAGGATGCAAGGCTGCTTACCCAAGTGCTTACGGCACGCGAGCTTCCATACCGGCATATAGGGAAGCCGCGGCTCGGCTATCCGGCAGCCTATCTCAACGGGCGCCTCTCGCATCCGATGAAATCTGCGTTCGAGCAGCTGCTGCAACAGTTCAGCGCCGCCGGAGCCGAGATCTCCGCCATCGCTGTTCCGGATATGGATCCTACGCTTGCGGCCTACACGCCCATCGTGCGTGCCGAAGCCTGGCAGGTGCATCGGGCAGCTCTCGGTACGACGCCGCAGGGCTTCTCCGAGCCCGTCCGGCGAGCGCTCCAAAGCGGCGCCGCTATAACCCAAGCCCGCTATGCCGAGGCTTTGGCGCAGCGGAGCCGGGTTACCGAGGGTCTCCGGAGAGCCTTCTCGTCCGGAGAAGTCCACGCCCTGCTCCTGCCGACAACGCCCACACCGCCCCTGCGCAGGGGTGAAACGGAAGTGACGCTCCAGCGCGGGTCTTTGCCGCATCGGGAGGCTCAACTAGCTCTAACGGCGCCCTTCAGCATGACTGGCGTGCCGGTCGCTGCCATTCCGTTCGGTGGCGTCGCCGGTTTCCCGGTCAGCCTCCAGATCGTCACCCCTTACGGTGAGGACGCGCTTGCGCTCAACATCGCCGCCTGGGCAGAGCGGGTCTTGGAGGCTGGCGCAAAGGCTTAGGGGCCCGTGTTGCACCTCAAGCCGGCAAGGACGCAGTCTGGCGCAAGGCTTCGCCCAACGCGAGCGCCGTGGATGTAGCGAGATTCATGGAGCGTACTTGCGGCCGCATTGGAAGGCGGACCCGTGCATCGCAGGCGTCCGCTACGACCAGCGGCACGCCTGCGCTTTCTTTTCCGAACAGAAGAACATCGTCAGCCATGAAGCTGAAGTCGTACGCCGATTGACGGCTCTTGGTGGTGAACAGAACCAGCCTTTGCGAACCAGTGCCATCTTTGAACGCGGTGAAATCGGGATGACGTGCAACGGCGACATGATCGATATAGTCCATGGCGGTCCGGCGTACTCTCCGATCATCCCACCGGAATCCCAGCGGCTCGATCAGGTCCACGGCCACCCCGAGACAGGCGGCTAGCCGCAGGACGGCACCGACGTTTCCGGCAATTTCCGGTTCGAAAAGAGCGATGCGCATCCAGGCTCAATGGCTTTGACGAAAGGGGCATACAAGCCTGGGGTTCAGGTTCCCCGCCCCACAGTGCGCGTGCTCTGCGGCAATGGCGATCCGCGCATGGAGGGATTGATGGTCCCCAGAACGGGTTGATCGTGCGGTAGAATGGGTTGATCGTCCCGTAGAGCGGCTTGGCCCCTTCCGGAGCGGTGGTCGCCTGCGCCGTAGCGACAGTTGGGCAGATCGCCGCCGCAAGTGCAGTGACCGCACGCAGGGTGGCCTTGTACCTACTAGAGACACGGGAATTGCAGCGCATCGATCAGCCCTTCCGAGTTGTGCTGTTCGTCGAGGGCTGCAGATTTGCCGTTGTTGAGTTAGTCGAGAGTCAGCGGACGTTCGTAGCGCTCGGTAACCACCTTTCTTATGATCGCTGTTTGCGCAGCGCGCCGCGCCAGCGGTCGTTTCCGGAAGCTACCACCGTACCGTAAGCGGACCTTCGTTCCCCCTAAGCGCTGCGAGAGAAGCGCAAGCAACGCTAAGAGCTGGGAGGTTGCCGCCTCACGCCCAGCTTCATTCGAGCAGCTGACAAACCCCGGATGTGCGGCTTGGCGTTTGATGGGTGACAGTCATCCCTAGGACAACCTAGGCGGGTGCGAGCGCCCGCTTGTTCTTCGTCGCGGATCGGCGCTATCTCTCTAGTTGTGGACGCAAGGCTTCCCGGATCGAGCCGCTGGCACCCGCGACTGGTCGAGGCAGCGCTAGCGCTGCATGACGACCGGCTGGACGTCGCCGAACGATTGTTGAAGCCGCACCTCAAGGCCGATCCCTTCGATGTGCGCGCCATCCGCATGCTTGCCGAGCTTGCCGGACGGATCGGACGGTTGCGCGATGCCGAGGCTTTGTTGCGGCGGGCAACGGAGATCGCGCCCGGCTTCGTTGCGGCACGGGCGAACCTTGCCTTGGTACTGAGCCGGATGGGGCGTCCAGCCGAAGCCATGGAACTGCTCGACGCCGTCCTGCAGGCTGAGCCGGACGCGATCGGCCACCTCAATCTAAAGGCGGCGAGCCTTGGCCGGCTGGGGGACTTCGACCAGGCGATCCGCATCTACGAGGGCGTGCTGGAACGCGCGCCCGCGCAGCCTCGAGTGTGGCTGAGCTACGGTCATATGCTCAAGACTCTCGGACGGCAGGCGGACGGTGTCGACGCGTACCGCAGGGCCATATCATTGAAGCCGACGCTGGGCGAGGCCTGGTGGAGCCTTGCCAACCTCAAGACCCTCCGCTTCGACGAAGCCGATATCGAGGCCATGCGCGCGAGCTTGGGCGCTTCCGATCTGAGCGGGGAGGACCGGTTCCACCTTGACTTCGCCTTGGGCAAGGCGATGCACGACCTCGGCCGCGCCGACGCGGCGTTCGGCCACTATGCCCGGGGCAATGCGCTGCGGCGGGAACGGCAGCCGTTCCGGGGGGAGGAGCTGACCCGCACGGTCGACCGCTGCCTGGAGCTGTTCACCCCCGAGCTGCTGTCGAGTGCCGGTGGCTGCGGAGCGGCAGACCCGATCTTCATCGTCGGCATGCCGCGGGCCGGGTCCACTCTGGTGGAGCAGATCCTGTCGTCGCACCCGCTGGTCGAGGGCACGTCCGAGCTTCCCGACATGCCGGTCATCGCGCGCGAGATCGGGCCCTATCCTGGCTCCGCGGCACGGATGTCAAGCGAAGATCGGCAGGCGGCCGGCGAGACGTACCTGAAGCGGACGGCCGTGCAACGCCGGACGGACCGACCCTTCTTCATCGACAAGCTGCCCAACAACTGGCTGTTCGTCCCGTTCGTCCAGCTGGTTCTCCCAAACGCCAGGATCGTCGACGCCCGGCGCCACCCGCTGGGCTGCTGCGTGTCCAACTTCCGACAGCACTTCGCGCGGGGTCAGGAGTTCACCTACGATCTGGCCGATCTGGGCCGCTACTACTCCGACTACGTGCGGCTGATGGCGCATGTCGACCAGCTGCTGCCGGGCCGTGTCCACCGGGTGATCTACGAACGGATGGTCGAGGACACGGAGGCGGAAGTTAGCGACCTGCTGGCTTACTGCGGCCTCCCATTCGATCCCGCCTGCCTCCGCTTCCACCAGACCGAACGTGCAGTCAGGACCGCTAGCTCCGAGCAGGTGCGGCAACCGATATACCAGGGCGCCAAAGATGAATGGCAGCTCTACGCCGAGCATCTCGGGCCGTTGCGCGCCGCACTGGGTCCGGTGCTGGACGCCTATCCGGAAGCGCCCGCGTCATTGTTGCAACGTTAACGTAACATTCGCGCGCAGGGCCATGGGGCATGCGTTGACAATCAACCGAAGCTCTGTCGCAATGATCCAACATAGCGAATGGGGGCATCGGGTGACTGGCAGGACGATCCACGCGCTGACCTTTGGATTGCTGGCCTCAACGGCGATCGGCACTCCGGCACTTGCCCAGACGAGCACGGGCGACTCGCCGGCTCCGGTAACCAACGCGACCAACGTGACCGGCGAAACTCCACAGGAGCAGACCGCGAACGACGGGCAGATCGAGGACGCCACGGAGATCGTCGTCACCGCACAGAAACGCGAGGAGAACCTGCAGGACGTGCCCGTCAGCATCCAAGCGATCGGCACGCGGCGGCTCGACCAGCTGAACATCTCCAGCTTCGAGGATTATACCAAGCAGCTGCCGTCCGTCAGCTTTCAGGCTTCGCAGGGCGGAGGCACTGTCGTCTACATGCGCGGCGTCGCAACCGGCGGCGACGGCAATCATTCCGGCTCGCTGCCGTCGGTCGGCACCTACCTGGACGAGCAGCCGGTCACGACCATCGGCGGCAATCTCGACGTCCACATCTACGATATCGCGCGGATCGAAAGCCTCGCGGGACCGCAGGGCACGCTATACGGCGCGTCGAGCCAGGCCGGCACCATCCGCATCATCACCAACAAGCCCGAACTGGGCGTTACCAGCGGGCGCGTCGATGCCGAACTAAACAAGGTGGCGCATGGCGGCTTCGGCGGCAGCCTGGAGGGTATGTTCAATCTGCCGATCGCCGACAACATCGCGCTGAGAACGGTCGGCTTCTTCCGCCGCGAGGGCGGCTTCATCGATGGCGTTGCCGGCAGCCGCACCTATTGTGGGGATCCGACCTTCGATGCCAATGGCGAGGTCAATGGCTGCGTGCGCAACGGCATTACCGTTACCAATGACGTCTTCGTCGAGAACAACTTCAACGACACGCGCGTCTACGGCGGCCGCGCGGCGCTCAAGGTCGATCTCGACGAGAACTGGACCGTCACCCCGACGATCATGCACCAGAACTCCAAGAGCGATGGCTTCTACGCCTTCGACCCGGAACTGGGAGACCTCAACATCGACCGGTTCCGCGACGAGGTCCGACGCGACAAGTTCACGCAGGTGGCGCTAACGATCGAAGGCAAGATCTCGAACTTCGACCTGACCTACGCCGGGGCCTACATGCGCCGTCCGACCTTCTCGATAACCGACTACACCGACTATTCGGACGCATATGATTCTTACTACGAGAGCGTCGGCGGGCTCGCCAACTACTTCTACTACCAGGACGCGGCCGGCAACACGATCGACCCGCGCCAGTACATCGAAGCGACCGACAACTTCAGGAAGATAAGCCATGAGGTGCGGATCGCCACTCCGCAGGACTGGCCCTTCCGGATGCTGGTCGGCGCCTTCTACCAGCGCCAGACCAATGACATCTACCAGAACTACCTGATCGATGACCTGGCGCCGGACCTGTCGGTCAACGGCTATCCGGGCACGCTGTGGCTGACCCTGCAGGAGCGGAAGGACAAAGACTACGCGCTGTTCGGCGAGGCCAGCGTCGACGTGACGCCGCAGGTGACGCTGACCGCGGGCGGACGCTTGTTCAAGTACGACAACAGCCTGTTCGGCTTCGCCGGTTTCGGGCGCAATCCGAACTTCGATGAAGACACCGGGCTGGTGCCGCCGAACGCTGCGGGCGGCAGCTCGGGCGTGAGGCGCTGCCTGACGGTTAACGGGCTGGAACTGCGCGACGACGAAGACTCCCCGCTGGCAAGCGGGGGTGTGGACGGGACGCCCTGTACCAACGTCGGCAACGTCGTGGACGGCAAGGCGGTGCCCAGACGAAGCAAGGGGAACGGCTTCACCCACCGCCTCAACGCCCAGTACAAGCCGACCGACGACCTGATGTTCTATGCGACCTGGTCGCGCGGCTTCCGGCCGGGCGGCATCAACCGGCAGCCGAGCGCACCGGCCTACGATCCCGACTACCTCACCAATTATGAGCTTGGCTGGAAAACAAACTTCGGCCCGTTCCGGTGGAACGGCGCCTTCTATCGCCAGACCTGGAAGAAGTTCCAGTTCAGCTTCCTCGGCGAGAACAGCCTCACCGTTATCCAGAACGGCCGCGACGCCAGGATCCGCGGCGTGGAAACGGATGTCGGCTATGTCGCGGGCGGGCTGACGCTCAACGCGGCTGCCGCGTTCAACGACGCCAAGACCAAAGGCAACATCTGCCAAAGCATCCTGGACGATGAGGACTGCTCGCAGTCATACGTGGTGACGCCATCGGGCACGCGGCTGCCGATCACGCCCAAGTTCAAGGCGTCCGCAACCGCCCGCTATTCGTGGCCCTTTGCAATGGGCCGGGCGCATGTGCAGGGCGCCGTCACCTACAAGGGCTCGGCCAGCGCCGACATCCGCCAGGACCGGACCGGAGACGGGGTCAACCCCAACGACTATCTCGGGCGCATCGGCGCCTCGACCCTGGTTGACGCCTTCCTGGGCTATGGCTGGCGCGACTATACTGCGGAGTTGTTCGTCACCAATCTGTTTGACGAGCGCAACGAGCTAGCGCGCTTTGTCGCCTGCAGCATCTGCACGCAGACGCGAGTGTTCCCGGGCCGGCCGCGGACGATCGGCTTTCGCGTCGGCACCCGCTTCTGACGGGGGCGGCCGAAGCGGGGACCAACTTGCGGAAAGGTTTGAAGATGCGCTGGGGCCGTTGGACGACAAGCTTGCTGGTGGGCGCGCTTGCCTCGCTGAGTGTCCCGGCGGCGGCCGCGGATAACTCGGCTGAAGCCAAGGACATCCTGAAGCGCTCGATCGCGTTCAAGACGGTCAAGGGGCAGGGCCAGGTTCCGCGCTATGCCGCCTGGCTCGCCTCGGTGCTCCGGGATGCCGGTCTTCCGGCGGGCGACATCAAGATCACGCCGGTCGGCGAAACCGCGGTGCTGACCGCGCGGTACCGGGGAACCACGTCGGCGAAGCCACTCGTGCTGCTCGGCCACATGGACGTCGTCGAGGCGGATCCGAAGGACTGGGAACGCGACCCATTCACCGCCATCGAGGAGAACGGCTTCATCTATGGCCGCGGCGCAGAGGACAACAAGTTCGACATCGCAATGATGCTTGCGACGGTGGCGCAGCTCAAGCGCGAGGGATTCAAGCCGCGCCGCGACATCGTCTTCGCCTTGTCCGGCTCAGAGGAAACGAGCTGGGAATCGACGCGCGTTCTCGCCGACCAGCTCAAGGGCGTCGAGCTGGTCCTGAACGGCGACGGCGGCGGCGGGCTGCTCGACGCCAAGGGTCGGCCGATCTTCTACGGTCTTCAGGCGGGCGAGAAGACCTATGCGGATTTCCAAATCGAAGCGACCGACGCCGGCGGGCACTCGAGCACGCCGACCCCTGGCAATCCCATCCACCGCTTGTCCACCGTGCTCGACCGCCTGGCCCGGCACCGGTTCGCGCCGATGGCCAATGAACTGACCAAAGCTTCACTCAGGGATACAGCGCGGAAGGTCGGCGGCGAGCTGGGGGCTGCGATGCAGCGTTATGCGGCCAACCCGAAGGATGTTGCCGCGGCCGAAATCATCGCGTCCAAGCCCGAGTTCGTCGGCCAGATCCGCACCACCTGCGTCGCAACCACCATCAATGGCGGGCACGCCGAGAACGCCTTGCCGCAACGCGCAACCGCCAACGTGAATTGCCGCATCTTCCCGGGAGTAGCGATTGAGACGGTCCGGCAGGAGCTGAGCCGCGTAAGCGGCGACCCAAGCGCCAAGATCACCGTGCTCAACGATGCCGTCGCCAGCGGTGCGTCTCCACTCCGGCCCGATGTAATGCAGGCCGTGCAAAAGGCCGTGAAGCAGCGCTACCCGGGCCTAAAGGTCACGCCCAGCATGTCGGCAGGCGCGACCGACGGGGCCATCTTCCGCGCCGCCAACGTCCCTGTCTATGGCGTGTCGGGCTTGTTCCAGAAGGCGGAAGACAGCTTTGCCCATGGGCTTAACGAACGCATCCCGGTTGCGCAGATTGCGCCGGCGCTGGCCCACTACCGCTCCATCATAGTGGAGCTGGCGAAGTAGCCTCCCGTCGCTCGAGGGTCACGTCCAGCCAGCGCACAACTATGTCGCTGGCTCCGTCGTGCGAGACGGGTCCGGGATCCAGCGAAAGTTCCAGCCACAAACCGTCTACCAGCGCGCTGAGTGCTAGGGCAGCAGCGCCGGCCTCGACCGGCGAGATGCCGCAGCTGCGAAGCAATTGCTCCAGCTGCCCACGGTAATTCTGGTAGGTCTGCCGGTGGATGGCAGCGATCGCCGGATCGGCCTTGACCGCGCTCCAGAAGGCCAACCAGGTTGCGAACAGCGCGGGTTCGGCGATGGGCGGCCGGAAGCTGGCCGTCAGGAACGCAGCCGCCCGGGCGCGCGGATCTGATCCAGCCTGCTCCACCGCGGTCTCCAGCGTTGCCGCAACGCGCTCTGCGGTCACCCGGTAGGTCTCGGCGATGAGGGCGCTCACCCCGGCGAAGTAGTGGGTCAGCAAGCCCGGCGACACGCCTGCCCGCGCGCAGATCGAGCGAACCGAGGTACCGGCAACGCCATGCTCGGCAAGGGTCGCAGCAGCCGCATCGATCAACGACTGCCGCCTGACGTCCGCAGCTTCCCTCGCCCGCATTGCTCGCCTTCCCGTCCTATTGTACGACTGTACAAATGAGCCGTCCGCAACTCGCCGCAGCCAGGTCCGACCTTGATCCCGACGACGGCTGGAGCCTTCCTGCCTGGGTATACCGGGACCCGGAGTTCTTTCGAGTCGAGACCGAGCGGGTCATGCGGCCGAGCTGGCAGGTCGTCTGCCACCTCAGCGACATCGCTTTACCGGGCGCTTGGCATACACTTGAGTTCCTGGGCGAGAGCATCATCGTCGTGCGCGGCAAGGATGAGGTCGTGCGCGCCTTCACCAACGTCTGCCGGCACCGCGGCTCCCGCATCGTCGACGGCAGCTCGGGCTGCGCCAGGAAGCTCGTCTGCCCCTATCACGCTTGGAGCTACAATCTCGATGGAACGCTGGCCGGCGTTCCCGGGAAGGACGGCTACGGCGCGCTGGACATGAGCGAGCATGGGCTTGCCCCGGTCGAGATGGAGATATGGCGCGGGTTCGTGTTCGTTCGGCTGGTGCCCGGAGGCCCTTCGGTGGCGGAGATGATGGCGCCCTACGAACAGCGGATCGCGCCTTACCGGTTCGAGGAGCTGCGGGCGCTGGGCCGCGTGACGCTCCGTCCCCGGCGGGTGAACTGGAAGAATGTCGCCGACAATTACTCGGACGGCCTGCACATCCCGATCGCGCATCCGGGCCTCACGCGCCTGTTCGGCCGGGGGTACGGCATCGAAGCGGAAGAGAACGTCGATCGTATGTGGGGAGCGCTGATCGAACGTCCGTCGGCCAACCTTTCGGAGCGGATGTACCAGAAGCTGCTGCCGGCCGTGCCGCACCTGCCAGAGGATGCTCAGCGGCTGTGGCTCTACTTCAAGCTGTGGCCGAACGTCGCGTTCGACATCTACCCCGACCAGGTCGACTTCATGCAGTTCCTGCCGGTCTCCCCGACTGAGACGCTGGTCCGCGAGATCAGCTACGTCCTGCCGGACGACCGGCGTGAGATGAAGGCCGCACGCTATCTGAATTGGCGGATCAACCGGCAGGTCAATGCCGAGGACTCGACGCTGATCGCACGGGTTCAGGCGGGCATGCAATCGCGCAGCTTCACAGTCGGGCCGCTCAGCGAGGAGGAGGTCTGCCTGCGCAGCTTCTGCCGCAGGATGCGCAGCCTCATTCCCGAGGCCCGCCTCCACCAGCCGCCTGAGCCCGGCTGGAGCAGCCGTGCCGCCGTGAGCCGCGCCCGATGACCGTGCGGTATGACGCCGTCATCATCGGCGCGGGCCACAACGGCCTAGTGTGCGCCTTTTATCTCGCGCGGGCGGGCCTGAAGGTTCGCATGGTCGAGCGGCGCGAGGTGGTCGGCGGCGCGGCGGTCACAGAGGAGTTCCATCCCGGCTTCCGCAACTCGGTGGCGAGCTACACGGTCAGCCTGCTCCAGCCCAAGGTCATCCGCGACATGAAGCTGGTGGATCATGGCTACCGGGTGATCGAACGGCCCATCTCCAACTTCCTGCCGCAGGAAGACGGCAGCTACCTTCAGCTGGGTGGTGGGGTCGAGCGGACCCAGGCCGAGTTCGCCAAGTTCTCGAACGCCGATGCGGAGACGCTGCCCGCCTATTACGAGGCGCTGGAGAATGTCGCGGATGTGCTGCGCGACCTTGCGCTGCAGACGCCGCCAAACATCGGCGACGGCTTCAAGACCCTGATCGACGGTGCCCGCCAGGGCCGGCGACTGGCCAAGATGCCGCTAGACCAGCAGCGCGACGTGCTCGACCTGTTCGTGAAGAGCGCCCGGACTTTCCTCGACAGCTGGTTCGAGAGCGAGGCAGTGAAGGCGGCGTTCGGCTTCGACGCCGTGGTGGGCAATTACGCGAGCCCCGACACACCCGGCAGCGCTTACGTGCTGCTCCACCATGTCTTCGGCGAGGTGAACGGCAAGCGCGGTGCCTGGGGTCACAGCGTCGGCGGCATGGGCGCGATCACGCAGGCCATGGCCACCGTCTGTCGGGAGGCCGGCGTGGAGATCAGCCTCGGAGCGCCGGTCGCCCGGGTGTTGGTGGACGGCAGCAAGGCCGCGGGGGTGAGGCTCGAAGGTGGCAAGGAGATCCACGCGGATGCGGTGATCGCGAACGTCGGTCCGAAGATCCTCTACGAACGGATGATGGACCCCGCCGATCTGTCGCCGGAGTTCCGCCGGAGGGTCAAGGCGTTCAAGGCCGGGTCCGGGACCTTCCGCATGAACGTCGCCTTGTCCGAGCTTCCACGCTTCACCGCGCTGCCCGAGCCTGGCGAGCACCTTCAGTCCGGCATCATCATCGCGCCCACGCTCGATTACATGGACGAGGCGTTCACCGACGCGAAGCGGCATGGCTGGTCGCGGAAGCCGATTGTCGAGCTGCTCATCCCCTCGACGGTGGACAGCAGCCTCGCGCCGGCAGGGCAGCATGTGGCGAGCCTGTTCTGCCAGCAGTTCGACCCGCAGCTGGACTGGGACCGCCACCGCGAAGCCGCGGCCGACACGATCATCGATACGGTGGAAGGCTATGCTCCGGGGTTCAAGGCCTCGCTGCTCGGGCGGATGATCCTTTCGCCGCTTGATCTCGAGCGCAAGTTCGGGCTGGCGGGCGGCGATATCATGCACGGCAACATGACGCTGGATCAGCTCTGGTCCGCCCGGCCAGTGCTCGGCAACGGCGCCTATCGCGGTCCGCTGAAAGGCCTGTACATGTGCGGGGCCGGCGCGCATCCGGGCGGCGGGGTCACCGGCGCCCCGGGCCACAATGCGGCGCGCGAGATCCTAGCCGATCGCTCGCTGGTGGGACGCCTGCTCCGCCGCGGCTGACCGGCGGGCCAGGAAGTAAAGGGGCAGGCCGCTCACCATCAGTGCCAGGCTCAGCAGGCTGACCTGGATGCCCGCGCCCCACATGGTCCAGAGGGCGTAAGCGATGCCAATGAGCGCCAGCGGGAGTGCGATCCGGTGCTTCGCTGCCGCAATGGCGATCGCGAGATACAGCCACAGGGTCGCCGACGTGGACAGCAAGGCCATCAAGGTGAACAAACTACCCATCGATCGGCTGGAGTTCGCAAGCAACAGGACGGAGGCGAGCAGGCTGGACAGGATCAGCGCACGGGTGGGGGCATCCTTCCCGTTGATCTTGCCGAACCAGCGCGGCAACGTTCCGGCATGCACCATGGCGAGTGGCACCTCTCCCTGGAGCAGGATAAAACCGTTGAGCGCGCCCAACGCGGCGATGCCCGCGAAGGCGGCGACCAGCAGCGCAGGCTCGCGTGCCCAGTAGCGTTCGACAAAGGTCGCAAACGGCGCGTCGGACGCCGAAGCGATCGCCACCGGGAGCATCAGCGCGATCCCCGAACATACGATCAGGTAGACGAGGCCGGTCGCCGCGGTCCCGACCATCGTTGCCCGCGCTATGGTCTTTTCGGGGTTGTCGACCTTGCCGCCGACAATGCTCGCCGATTCGAAGCCGAGCAGGGCCCATAAGGTCAGGGTCGCGCTTGCCCCGACGGCGCCGAGCGTGAGCCCGCCGTCCGGAAAGGGCGCGACTTCCGCGACTCCCGATCGCGCGAGAACCAGCGCGATGATCACTGATACGACCACCAGCGGGATGAGCTTGAGGAGCAGCGTGGCCACCTGCAGCCCGCCCGCGGCCTGTGCGCCCTTGAGGCTCACCAAGGTTAGGGCCCAGATCAGTGCGAGCGCCGCCATTGCCGGCGCGAACGGGACGGTCGAGAAACCGGGAGCCAAGACACTGAAGTTGCTGACGCAGGCGACCGCAAGCGTGACGTTCGCGGTCCACACCGAGACCCAGTAGCTCCAGCCGATCATGAAACCGGGGGTCGGACCCAGGCTTCGGCGGACCAGCCCTACCGCATCCGGCTCAGCCGGCAGGGCGCGGGTGAGCCTGACGAGCAGGTAGGCCAGCACCAGCGCCCCAGCGATCGTCACGATCCAGCCCGCGACCGCGTTCCAGCCGAACGGCGCAAGGCTCGCGGGGAGCAGGAAGACTCCCGAGCCGATCATGTTGCCCATGACGAGTGCAAGGCACATCCAGAAGCCGAGGACGCGGCGCGGTGCCGGCACCCTCCTGTCTGATCTGCCGCTCATAGAACTTCCACTCAGGTCGACAATCGAACCACCGTAGACGTTCGTTAGTCATCCGCAACGGGAGGCGGATGATCCTCAGCGGGTATTGTAAGTCAGCTGCCCCGCTCCAGCTCGCCTTGGGACTCCCGCCGGCGGCGCTCGATCTCGTTCTTCATCACGGTCGCCATGATCTCGCTCGGCACCGCCTTTGCCGGCCGGGTGTTGATGTCGCGCAGGACGTCCGGGTCCAGCTTGGGCTCGCGCTCGGCGGTCAGCAGCCCGTTGGTTTCCTGCTCCGTATCGGTCAGCTGGGTGTAGCAGAAGCCGGCAAGGACCTCCGAGTCTAGCAGGGCTTCGACGAGCTCGCGGTAGCGGGTCAGCAAATCCTCGGCGTTCTCATACTTGCCGTAGGCGAACCAGTTGGCCCCGGCCCCGGGCTTGAACGACAACCCGCCGAACTCGCTGAGCACCACGGCCTCGTCGCCGATGCCATGGCCACCGCTGAGCAGCGGATAATGGTCGGGCCTGACCTCGCGGAACGTATATTCGAGCGCTGCCCGACTTCCGTAGCGTTCGCGCAGCACCTTGTGGTCCGACGCATAATCGTGAACGCCGAACAGGTCGCCGATCGCATGCTGCCAGCCGTCGTTGCCGATGACCGGGCGGGTCGGATCCAGCGCCTTGGTCATGTGGTACAGGGCCTTGACGAAATTGCGCTGCTCGGGCGCCCGGTCAAGGTTGGGAACGCCCCAGCTTTCGTTCAGCGGCACCCAAGCGACCAAGCTCGGGTGGTTGTAGTCCCGACGCACCGCCTGAAGCCATTCGTGCGCTAAGCGCTCCGCCGCCTGGTCGTCGTAGACGTAGGCGTTGGCCGCTTCGCCCCACACCATCATCCCCAGCCGGTCGCACCAATAGAGGAAGCGGGGATCCTCGATCTTCTGGTGGATGCGAACGCCGTTGAACCCCATCGACTTGGCCAGCAGCACCTCTTCGCGCAGCGCTTCGGCGGACGGAGCGGCCAGCAGCGTGTCGGGCCAATAGTTCTGCGCCAGCACCAAACGCATGAAGATCGGCACGCCATTCAGATGGACCCGCCGGTCGCGCACTTCCACGGACCGCAGACCGAAGTAGCTGTCCACCCGGTCCAAAATCGTTCCGTCGGCGGCCAACAGGGTGAGCTCAACGTCGATCAGATTGGGGGTTGTCGGGGACCAATAAAGCAGTCTTCCCGCGCCCATCTGGCGGTCGCGGTTGAACAGCACGAGTCGGCGAAGTTCGTCCCGCGCCACCGCCAGCGTGTCGTCGGCCAGGATCTGCTCCTCGGTACCGATCATGCGCACCTGCAGGCGCGCGCCTTCGGGCGCGTCGCGGTTGAGGCGGACGACCATCTCCACGCCGAAGTGATCGAGATTGGGCGTCCAGCGGATCTCTTCGATCGCCGTGATCGGCACCGGCTCGAGCCACACGGGCTGCCAGATGCCCGTTGTGCGATGGTACCAGATGTAGCGCAGCTCCTCGCGCCAGAACTGCTTTCCGCGCGGTTGGCGAAGATCGGTCGGCTGGTCCTCCGCCCGGACCACCACGACCTGCTCCGGGCCGTCAACGAGAACGGATGCAATCTCCGCCGAGAAGGGCGTGTGCCCTCCCTCATGGCTCGCGACCATGCTGCCGTTGACCCAAACTTGTGCCCGGTAGTCCACGGCACCGAAATGGAGCACCAGCCGCCCGGAGCGGTCGGCATCTTGGACGGTGAAGGCACGGCGATACCAGACCACCGGGTGAAAGCCAGTTTCGTGCACCCCGCTGGCGCGACTCTCCGGCGGGAAAGGTACCATGATCTGCCGATCGAACACGCCGGCTGGCGGCAATGGCGCGAACCACCTTTCGCATATGCCGACGTTAGCGTCGTCGAACCCGAACTCCCACGTGCCGCACAGGTCGGTCCAGCGCTCGCGGCGCAATCCGGGCCGAGGATAATGAAGTTCCGACTCGGTCGGCTCCGCAGAGGCCAGATGAAGGTGGAGATCGTCAGCCATGCGGCATCGTTCCTGTTTTATGGTTGCTTGGAGGGATCACGCTGCGGCGCGCGAACGGGCGTCATTCAACGGCTCTGTCGCGGCCCCTTAGCTCCGCGCTGTGGCGGGTCAAGCAGTCGCCCGCACGATTACCGCTGCATTCTTCTTCGCGTCACGGCCAAGGCCAGCATGAACAAGGCGATCAATCCCCAGGCGGCGCGGTAGCTGGCGGCCCGATCGTCACCGGTCAGCGCTGGAGGCAGTGGCCATCCCGGATAGCGACCGTAATGGAATGCAGGGTTCGTCAGGCCTGCCTGATCCAAGGCTAGGGTGCCAATGAGGAACAGCACGAAGTATCCCCAGCCGGCGAACTTGCTTGGGCTCAACACCTGCAGGAACCAGGCGAGTATGGCGAGCAACAGCCAGTCATACGTCTTCGGAAGGACATAGGCGCCGAGGAGCTTCCCGAGCCCGGCATCGCGGCCGGCGCCAAGCAGAAGTGTCGGAACCGCCAGGCTGGTTACAAATGCCAGCACCAGCAGGACGGCACCGAGCGCCAGCACCTGCGCAAGCAGCAGGATGGCTCGCGGCACCGGCGTCGCCTCGACGATCCGGTCGATGCGGTGCGCGCGGTCGCTCCATTGGACCTCGCCGGCGAAGAACAGCACGACGACTACAGGCACGAGCGCGAAGGAGCGGATCAGAGTGACCAGCAGGTCGTTCACCGACGCTTGCTGCTGCACGGCTGGCCACAAATTTACCAGGCAACTGGCAAGCCCAAGCAGCAGCAGGATCCGGAAAGTGGGCGCGGTCAGGATCTCCGTGACATGATGGCGGGTGCGGACCAGCAGTTGCAATGGCCGGGCTCCCGCGGCGTCGCGCTGCTGGACATCCGTCAACGTCGATGCCGGGGCGCGAGTCGCAGTGCTTGGGAGTGGGCTGCTCGCCTTGCCCTGCGCGATGCCATAGGGCGTCCGGGCATCCAGCCAGACCGCGACCAGCACCAGCAGCAGCGCGATCCCCAACCATAGCGCTCGATTGGCGATCAGCGCGGCTGAGTTGCCTGCCTGCACGGCCTCCGCAGCGACGAAGCCGAACGGCTCAAACAGGGCTGCGACGCCGCCCTCTCCGGAACGCAGTCCGTAGAGGCTGAGCAGCGCCACTGCTCCGACCAGGCAGCCGCTCATCGACCGGGTGGCGGTGGCCAGCGCCAGGAACAGCGCGCAGGCGAGCAGCAGGTTCGGCACGGCCAGTGCCAGCAGCGCCAGCGCATAGGTCGACGGCAGGACGGGAGCTACCCAGTCCGGATTTGCGCCGGGCAACAGCCGTGCGGCGAGCACGCCGACAGGGACGGTCAGGAAACATAAGAGCACCGCCGCGCAGGCGCCGGCGAAGCGGGCCAGCAGGTAGGCGGGCCGCGGCACCGGCGTCGCCCGAACGAGCGGGGCGAAGCCGGTCTGGATGTCCCTGGTCACCGCCTCGCCGACGAAGGCCGCCGCCGTGAACAGGTAGAAGAGCGTCCAGACCAAGTGCACCCGGACGACCAGCTGCGGGCCGCTGCCAAGGTTGCTGACGGCATCGATCCGGAGCGCGTCGATGACGGCGGCCCCCATCACCATCAGCAGCGACACGGCGGCAACGATACGGAAGACGGGACCGCGCAGCTGTTGCCGGAGCTCCTGAACAGCGAGCCGCGCCGTCAGCATGGACGGTCGGCCTTGAGCAACGCCAGATAGCCGTCCTCCAGCGTGGGCTCCACGCGCGTCGCGCTCGCCGGCGGAGTGTCGGCCAACACCCGATAGTGCCGGCGCCGCCCGACGAGCCGCGACGACAGCAGCAGCCCGTTTTGGGGTTCCAGCTCCGTGGTCCACAGCCGTGCTCTGAGCGGGGCGACAAGCTCTTCCGGCGTGCCGGTGAACAGCAGCCCGCCGCTTGCGAGCACCCCCAGCCGGTCGCACAGGCTGGCCACATCCTCGATGATGTGCGTGGAGACGATCACCACCGCATCTTCCGCGACCTCCGCCAGCACGTCGTACAAGCGGTTGCGTTCTTCCGGATCGAGCCCTGCCGTAGGCTCGTCGACGATGATCAGCCGTGGCCGCCCGATCAGGGCCTGAGCCACGCCGAAGCGCTGCCGCATGCCACCGGAGAAGTTCGCGACGGCTCGGCTTCGAACATCCGACAGGTTGACCAGGGTAAGCAACCGCTCGACCTCGGAGCGCCGCTCGGCACGGCCTGCGATGCCCTTGAGCACCGCCAGTTGGTCAAGCAGGTCGACGGCAGAAGCGTTCGGGTAGACGCCGAAGTCCTGCGGCAGATAACCGAGCTGCCGGCGCAGCTGCTGCGGCCGGGCCAGCAGGTCGATGCCGTCGAAGCGCATGGTTCCGCGGCTCGGCCGGTGCAGGGTGGCGAGGAGTTGCATTAGGCTGGATTTGCCGGCGCCGTTCGGACCGAGGAGGCCGAAGATCCCGCGGCCCAGTCGGAGGTCGATGCTCCGCAGCGCCTCCGTGCCATCCGGGTAGGTCAGCGCGACGTCTTCAACGACCAGCATGCGGCCTGAACGCTAGGAGAGCGGCATGGTTCGCCGAGGCCATGCCGCCCTTGGACGATTAAGCGGCCTGCTGCTCGAGCTGGCGGCCCAGAGGAACCAAGCCGGCGGAAGCGGAGCTGCTTTTCAGTCTGGCACCAGCTTCGTTTGTGACCGCGCACCAGCCGAGACGTAAGCGCGGCTTTATCGAGATCAGTGAGCCGATCTTCGGACCTTCAGCCTGGATGCCGTAAAATCGATGGAGCAGACGTTCCCTGCTGGCGATTTCGCGCGCTCACGAGCTGTCATGTTTACTCTCGCGGCGGCGTCCCAGTAACATCGAGTGCTCGAGCCGGGAACATAGGGTTGCGTAGAAGTCGGCCAGAAACCCATAGTCATCGCGGTCATCCACCATGTTGAACTTGCCGCGGATGGTGTGCGCCACCGTTGAAAGCGCGGCAGGCTCCTCGTTGCGCAGCACCTGTTCGAGCATCTGCAGTTCGTAGATGCCGTAGGCCCGAAGTGCTTCCTCCGGGAAGGTGCGGCGGTGAGTATGCCCGCTCCCGACGAGGTCGAAGGCGAGCGGCGCCTTGGCGAGCTGCACCACCCAGGTCCCGGCGACCAGATCGCCGACCCGCAACCGGTCGCGGTTGAACAAGGGGAAGAACAGGAAGATCGCCGCCCAGCCGAAGGAAAAGAGGGTCAGGAAGCTGTCGGCCGCACCTTCCGCCGCGCGGGCGCCCAGGAAAGAGAGCGGAAGAAACACCTCGATTTCGCGCATGGCGTTGCGCGCCACCACCGCCGCGCCCGTCAGCCGGGCCCCGTCACGGGCGACCACCCGAATGCCCATGACGCGCTTGCCAGGGGTGGCCCCGCGGCTGCCCATCTCGAACAGCACGAACCAGAAGTTGCGCAGCAGAAAGAAGCCGACCAGCCAAAGGATCGTCAACAGCTCGCCGGTGCGCTCCACCGCCAGGTACACGAACGCGACCGTCGCCCCGACCAGGATGACGAGCATCAGCAACCCGTCCAGCAGGAAGGCGCCGGCCCTGGTGCCGGCAGCGGCCAGGGTGAGCCGGAGATCGACGCCTTCGGGGGTCACGAAGGCGCGCTGGAGGGAGCGGCCCTTAGCGCGCATTGCGCCCGTGGAAGGCAGGCCAAAGGTAGAAATAGACGATCCACCCGGCGAGCATCGCTCCGCCGATCAGCATGCGCAGCACGTCGTCGGTGATCGTCTGCCGGCCGACTCCTTCCAGCAGGCCGGCCGCCAGCAGCATCAGCACGGTTCCCAGCATGGCCGTGGCCGCGATGCGGCCCGCCCTCACCGCCGAGTCCATCCGCGACAATTCGCCGGGGAAGGCGATGGCCAGGCCGATCCTGATCCCTGCCGCGCCGGCAATGGCGATGGCGAGCAGTTCGGTCGTGCCGTGGATCATGAGCCAGCCGGTCAGGTTGTAGCCTAGGCCCCGCGCAGCGAAGACGGCGAACAAGGCGCCGAGCATCAGCCCGTTGTACATGATCAGCAGCACGGTCGGGATGGCGAAGGCGAAGCCCAGAGCGAAGGCGAAGATCGCGATCTGCGAATTATGGGTGAACAGAAAGGTGGCGAAGACCATGAGGCCTCCTTCCCCACGTTCGTAAAGGGTGCCGCGCAACATCTCGGCCGAAGCCGACGGATCGCGGCCGCCTGCCAGGCCCGGCGGGATTACGCTATAGAACCAGGTGGGATCGCTGCGGATCAGCAGAAAGGCGGCAACCGCGGCACCGGCAATCAGCGCGGCGCAGAACAATGTCTCGCGCCAAAGGTCGCGAACCGCCCGCGGCCAGCCGCCCGTGAAGAACTCCGCTAACTGACGCGTGGCTGACGACTGCACGCCGTAGACTTGGAAGTAAGCGCGGGTGCACAGCTGCTCGAGGTAAGCGACCAACGCCCGGTCGAGCGAGGTGTCGCGGGCCAACGACAGCGACGACAGGGTGGTGCGGTACAGCCGTGGCAAATCGAGCAGGTCATCGTCGCCGAGCGAGCGCAGCGATCCCTTCTCCATGCGCGCGACCAGCGCACCCAGCCGCTCCCAGTCGGCGGCATGCTCCGCGCGAAAGCGGGTCGCGTTGACGCTGGGGCCGATGCCGGTCGCGGAGGCATTCACAGCAGGTCCCTTCGCTTGAGATCGAGATAGGCATGGGCGAGGCGCTCGCTTACGCGGTCATGTTCGCTTTCGACGACATGGACGCCGAGGTGCTGAAGGCTCGTCACCACGACCCGCCGTTCCTTCAGCAGCGCGGCGGCGGTAACCGTGCGGGTCACGTCGTCGGCGGTCCGGGGCTCGCGCTCGGCAATGGCCGCGAGTTCCTCGTCGCGGAGCACCACCACCAAGACCAGATGCGTGCGCACCAGCCGCCGCATCGCCAGGACCAGGAAGCTGGCGGAGACGGGGTCGGTGAACTCGGTGTAGAGGATGATCATGGAGCGCCGGGTGAGCCCGGCCGCGAGGGTCGTCAGCGCGAAGGTGTAGTTGGTCTCCTCGCCGCTATAATCGATCGCGGCCGCCGCGCGCTGAAGCTCGGCGAAAGCGCCGCTGCCGGAGACCAGCCCGCTCGCCAGCCGCGGGCGCGAGTCAAAGGCATGGACGGCCACCCGGTCGCCCAGCTTGAGCGCCAACCAGCCGGTCAGCAGCATGGCGGCCACCACCCGGTCGACGCGGGGCAGGCCGGCGATCGGCTCGGACATCTGGCGCCCGCAGTCTACCGCGAACACGACCTGGTTGTTGCGCTCGCCATGGTAGCGTTTGGCCACCAGCTTGCCGTCGCGTGCCGAATGCTTCCAGTCGATCGTCCGCCGGTCCATGCCCGTGCGATATTCGACCAAGGTATCGAAATCGGACCCCTCGCCGCTGGTCAGGTGGGCAAGCAACCCTTCAAACGCATGCCGCTCGAACAGCTGGATGCCGTGGCTGCTGGTCGGGCGAAGGTCGGGGAGGATCGGGAACCGGACGCCAAGCTCCACCTCGGCTTGCTGCCACAGCAGGCCGAGCGGGCCGGTCCAGCGCAGGGTAAGCCGGTCGAAGCTGGCAGTACCGCGGCGCACCATCTCGAGCGGAATGCCGGCCCGGCCCCGTCCGTCCTGAAGCTGGAGCCAGAACGTCGCGCTGCCGCCACTGACGACGACCCGGGGATCGGCGTCGAGCGCGACCTCGGCTTGCGCGGGCGCACTGGCGATGGCGATCCTGACGGATGCTTCCCGGGTTTCGCCGACGTAGGCAGACGGGGGAAACTTCGCTTCGGCAAGGGCCGGGCCGCGGCTGCGCAGGGAATCCACCAGGCACAGCAGCAACAGCAGGAGCGGCCAGGCCGTGGCCAGGAACCAGCGCTCCGGCGCAACCGCCGCCACCGTCAGGGCGACCGGCGCCCCCGCGGCGGCGGCCAGCACGGCCCGGCGGGTAGGATAGATCAACGCGGCGCCTCGATCGTCTCGATGATAGAGGCGACCACGTCCTCGACCCGCTGACCGGCGATCTCCGCCGAGGGCGACAGTAGCACACGGTGGCGAAGCAGGGCGGGCGCGAGCCGCTTCACGTCGTCCGGAACAACGAAGTCGCGGCCATCCAGCGCGGCGCGGGCACGGGCGGCGCCGGCGAGCATGGAGCCGGCCCGGGGACTGGCCCCGGACTGGAGGTCGGGCAGTTGGCGCGTGCCGCGGATGAGGGCGGCGATATAGTCCACGACCTCGTCGACCAGCCTGACGGCTTCTACCGTCGCCAGGGCCGCGGCGATACGGCCGGCGTCCGCGCAACGCTCCACACCCCAGGCCGCCGGCTCCATCGCCTGGCGCCTGGCACCGTGGGTGGCGATGATCCGCCGCTCCTCATCGGCCGACGGGTAATCGACCGCCTGCTTGAACAGGAAGCGGTCGAGCTGCGCTTCGGGGAGCGGATAAACGCCTTGTTGCTCGATCGGGTTCTGGGTCGCGACAACCGTGAAATGCTCGCCGAGGTCGTGGGTCGTGCCGTCGATCGTCACCTGGCGTTCCTGCATCGCTTCCAGCAGCGCGGCCTGAGTCTTGGGTGGGGTGCGGTTGATTTCGTCGGCAAGCAGCACTTCGGTGAAGATCGGCCCGCGGGTCAGGGTAAAGCTAGACGTTTGGAAATTGAACAGATTGGCGCCGATGACGTCCGCCGGCATGAGGTCGGGCGTGAACTGGATGCGCCCGAACTCCAGCCCGATGGCGCGGGCGAAGCTTTGCGCAAGCAGCGTCTTGGCGGTGCCCGGCAGACCCTCCAGCAACACGTGCCCGCGCGCGAACAAGGCCACCAGCATGAGCTCGACGGTCAGCTCCTGCCCGACGACCGCCTTGGCGACCTCCGCCCTGATCGCCGCCCCAAGTGCTTGAACTTCTTCGATCGTCACGCATCAACCTCCTTGATCCAACGGTGCAGGGCGCGGGCGTTGGCGATCAGCTCGGCACGGCTGCGGGACTGTTCCATTGCATTTGCCAGCGGCGAAAAGGGGCGATCGGGGCGGAGCCGGTCCAGCTCCCGATCCTGCTCGTCCGGCGCCATCCCGGCCTTCAAGCGAAACAGCGCCGCGGCGCGCTGGCGGACGACCTCCGCATAGCGCCCGCCGAGTTGCACCTCGCGTCCCGCGCGGCGAACCAGGGCCGCGCTGTTATCGACCAGCGCCGCCTTGCCGAAGGCGATGGCGCGCTCGGCCCGCCGCGGAGCACCGAAGCGGACCAGCGCCTGCCAGCCGGCCAGCAGGGTGGCGGCGAACAGGGTCAAGGTGACTGCCAGGAACGGCGGATCGAACGCTAGCTTCAGAGGACTGCGCGAGCGGCCGAGGCCATTGGCGGTCACGTCGAACAGGATACCGTCGGCGCCGGTGCTATTGAGGTCGTCGAGCAGCCGGAGCGCGGCGGCGGCCCCCCCACGGTCCTTCATGCCGCGATTGTTGAGGAGGTCGGGCTCGGCCAGGATGTACATCGCCCGGCCTTTGAGAACGCCGAGGACGACGCGGCCGTCCGCGTCCGTCACCAGCGGCTGTAGCCTCTTTCCGCTGATCGTCTGCACGATGCCCGGTTCCCGGAAGTCCCCGGCCGAGGTCACGGCGGCCCCGACGGAGTTGGCCGCGCGCAGCGGTCGGCCCTGCCCCTTGTGCCGCCTGACCTCCAGCGGCCAGCCGGGCGCCAGCGTGGCCCCGGGATCGGCGGGAGGCAGGAGCCCGCGGGCCCGGACCCAGCCCGTGCGGTCCCGATCGGGCTCGGTTTTCCATTTTGGAAGGATGAACAAGGTGGTCCTGCCGCCGCGAGCCGAGACGATCTTGCTGAGGTCGGCGCGGCCGCTGTCCGGCGTGATCACCGCCAGATCCTCGCTGACCAGCATGTCTTCGCTGCGGATCACTGCGGGATTTCGGTTGGTTGCTTCGGTAAGGCGCACCAGCCCGCTGAACCCCGTCGCTCCCTTTGAGAGGGCGTGCGATCCGCCGTTGCGGCCCGATTGCAGGTCGGGGGCGTAGGCGGCGAGCAGCAGGGCGGCCACGAACGCCACCGCCCCCGCGGCCACCAGCAGCAGCATAACCTTGGCGTCGAACGGGCCCGCACGGCGGGTCGCCTCGCGGCCGATCGCAAGCTCGCTCATAGTCGCCAGGCGCCCGCCAGCGCGAACTGGCTGTACGCCTGGCGGGCCTCGAGCCAATCCCCCTCATGTACGGGACGGCCGCCGAACAAGCTGCGCTCCACCAGTCGGGCGATCCCGGCGAACAGCCCCCGTGCCGAAGGGGGCAGGAGCTCGGAGGAGGCGAGTTCCCGGCCGGTCAGCGAAGGCTTGGCAAGCTGCGGCCGGCGGGCAGCGATGTCGTCGACAGAGCGGAGAAGCAGGCTATGGATAGCCTCGGCGAACCTGCCCTGCCGGGCCAGCGCATCGGCCTCGTCCAGCCAGGCGCGCACGGGCGCGGCGTCGGGGCGCCACTCGTCGATGGGTTCGGTTGCGAGCGCCGGACGCCGGATCCACAGCCGCCACCCGCCGGTGGTCAGCCGCCGATACACCGCCCAGCACAGGACCGCCGCGGCCAGCGCGATAACGCCCCACAGAAGCGCACGGGCAAAAGGACCTTCGGGGAGGAGGCTCAGCAGCCAGCCGAAAAAGCGGGCCACTGGGGAGAAGATCTGTTCCAGGAAGCGCCCGAGTGCCTCCAGCCATGCCGGCGGCTCCGGCGGCGAGGGTGCGCGCTGCAGGTCGAACTGGATCGAGGGATCCGCTCGGAGGGCACGATAGGCCGCATCGAACGATCCGGTGCCGCCCTCCGCGGTCGCGGTGCTGCCCCCCGAAATGTCCCCCTCCCCTTAGATTACGCCCAAGCAATAACCGACCGCTCGTGACGTGCAAGGCACCAGAGGGCTGGACAGCCGAAAGGCGCTGGAGCAGCAATGGGATTGGAACAGGGAGTTAACAGGGAATGGCAACAATCGGGGCATCGCTCGGCGACGAAGCAGTGTCGGTGGGCCGCGTGTACGCGCGGGCGTTCGCAACTATCGCGCACAATCCGGTAGCGACCCTGGGGCTGGCGCTGCTGCTGGGAGCGCTACCGGGACTCCTCATGACTTGGTTGATGCAATCCACTGCACAGACCGACTTCGCGGAGCGTACACCCGGATACGCGATCGGCGTCGGCGCGATCTTTCTGCTAAGCTACGTCGTCACCCTCATCCTGACGGCCCTTGTGCAGGGTTCGCTGACCCGGGCAACAGTGGCAGAGAGCGAGGGGCGCAAGGCCAGCCTCGGCGAGTGCCTGAGCGCCGCGCTGCCGGTCGCCCTGCCGCTGGTCGGGCTGGTAATCCTGTGGGCGCTCGGCATTATCTTCGCGGCCTTCTTCTTGCTGGTGCCGGCCGTCATTCTGATGTGCATGTGGGCGGTGGCGGTGCCGGTCATGGTCGACGAACGGGTTGGCATCGGCACTGCCTTCGGCCGGAGCCGGGCGCTTACCAAAGGCAACCGCTGGCGGGTGCTGGCTGTGCTGCTGATCCTGCTGATAGGCTATTTTCTCCTGAATGCGGTAGCCGGATTGTTCCTGGGCGCAGCGGCCGTCTTCGGCGCTGAACAGGGCCCGTCGCTAACGGCCAGCTTCGTGGTCACCAACATCATAACGGGGACTCTGTTCAGCGCTCTCTGGGGCACGCTCGCGCCGTCCATGTACGTCGACCTGCGCGATGCCAAAGAAGGCGGAAGCATGGGTGATCTGCAGCAGGTCTTCTCCTAAGGTGTTGCCACAGCTTGCCAGCACGCATGCGAAGGTTTGCGGCCGCGATCTGCGGGCCACGGATCTCTGCTTCGGGTAGAAAGCGGAGATCAGCTGCTTAGCTTAACGAGGGTCCGCTTACGGGCCCTTGCGGCGCCGCTCGGATGACTGCGATGAGCGCAACCCGGCCATTCGCTCCTCTACGCGTATTCACGTAGCCCACTCGCCCGCCTGCTTGAGTAGTGCTTACATTGCCGCTGCAGGCTTAGATTGGCCAACAACGAAGGCCCGCTAAGTGTTTCCACTTGCGGGCTTCTGTTGGTTGCGGGGGTAGGATTCGAACCTACGACCTTCAGGTTATGAGTGCTGTTGAGCGCGCTACCCTTTTCTACGCTCCAGCTCGTTCTTCCTCGCGTTCCCAGCGACTTAGCTTGACTGTCCAGCCCTAGCCGAGCGTCAGTGCTTCTCGCGGTTTCGCTTCCATTCCTTCCCGCTTGCTTCCGCCAAGCTTCCGGAGCGGCAGCAGATCGGATGCATGGAAGCAGGAGGAACAATTGGCGAGGCTCACCAAGCGAACGGTCGAAGCAGCTGAGGTTCGAGTGGGCGAGTACATGCTGTGGGATGGCGATCTGCCAGGCTTCGGTGTGCGTGTATCCCCATCGGGCCGAAGGAGCTATCTTGTACAGTACCGTGTCGGTTGTCGCTCTCGAAGGATCACACTCGGGCCGCACGGCGTGCTCACGGCCGACCGGGCTCGCGGCATGGCGATCGAGGCGCTTGCGGAGGTCAGAGCAGGCGGCGATCCGGCCGGAAAGCGTAAGGAACGCCGCGAGGCACTCACGTGCAGGAGCTGGCCGCTCGGTTCGATGCCGAGCACATTGCGGTGCACCTGAAGGAGAGCACGGCGCGAGAGTATCGACGCAACCTGCGTCGCTTCATCCTTCCAGTGCTGGGACGGCACAAGGTGCTGGAGGTCACCCGCGCTGATGTTGCCCGCTTCCACCATGACCTGAGGCACATCCCGTACCAGGCCAACCGCAATCTCGAGATCATCTCCAAGAT
>NZ_CADCVZ010000059.1 GCF_902806265.1 uncultured Sphingomonas sp.
GCTCCACGGCGGCGCTGGCTACATGAACGAATATCCGATCGCCCGGCTGTGGCGCGACGCGCGGGTCACCCGCATCTACGGCGGCACCAGCGAAATCATGAAGGAGCTGGTTGCCCGCTCGATCTGAGCTTGGCTGGGGCGGCAGGATTCGAACCTGCGAATGCCGGTACCAAAAACCGGTGCCTTACCACTTGGCGACGCCCCACCAGCCCGCGCGGCTTATAGCGTGCGCGGGCGGCGGGGGAAGAGGCTAGTCGAGCGGCTTGCGGTAGGTCTCGGGCAGCCAGATCGCACTTACCACCAACGCCATGGCGACGACCCCAATCGTGTACCACAGACCGGCGTAGGCATCGCCGGTGCGGACCACGATCAGTTGCGAGATGAAGGGCAGGAAGCCGCCGAAGTAGCCGGTGCCGATATGGTAGGGCAGCGACATGGAGGTATAGCGGATCCGCGCGGGGAACAGCTCGACCAGGATGGCGGCCACTTGGCCGAAGGTCATGGCCGACAGCGCTACCATGATGGCCACCGCCAATATGATCTTCCATGGTCGCTTCTGCGCCGGGTCCGCCTTGTCGGGGTAACCGGCCGTCTCAAGCGCGGCGGTGTAGGCGGCCTGATCGAAGCCGGCGACACGCTGTTGTCCGACGGTGAGTACGACCTGCTCCGCATCCGCCTTGCGGTAGCTGACGCCTCGCTTGGACAGATAGTTGAGCGCCTGGGCGCAAGGCTGGTCCTGGCGCGGCCGGAACACGTCGAAGTCGCAATCGGCCGGCAGCTCCAGCGTGACGGGCGACGTCGCTCGCGCCCGCTCGAGAGCCGGGTTCGCGCCGTCGGCCATCATCCTGAACAGCGGGAACAGCAGCACCAGCGTCAGAGCGTAACCCGCCAGCAGCAGCTGCTTGCGCCCGATCCGGTCGGACAACGCTCCGAACGCCACATAGAGCGGTGCGGCCAGCAGGGCTCCGGCCGCCATGTACAGCAGCGCTTCTTCCTCGCCGACGCGGGCGGTGCCCTGGAGGAAGTAGAGGGTGCCGAACTGCGAAGTGTAGAAGATGACGGTCAGGCCGGCCGCGACGCCGAACAGCGCGACCAGCACCCGCTTGACGTTGCCGGGGAACGTCAAGCTGTCGCGGAACGGATTGCGGCTGACCTCCCCCGATTCCTTCATTGCCTGGAAGACCGGGCTCTCCTTGAGCTTCAGGCGGATGTAGAGGGAGATCGCCAACATCAGCAGGCTGGCGACGAACGGGATGCGCCAGCCCCAGGTCTCGAAGTCCTCGGGGGTAAGCGCGCGGCGCGTCGCGAGCACCATCAGCAGGCACAGCAGAAAGCCGCCGACCACCGAGACCTGGATCCAGCTGGTATACTGCCCGCGCTTGTCCGGCGGCGCATGCTCCGCGACGTAGATGGCGGCGCCGCCATATTCGCCGCCGAGCGCCAGACCCTGTAGCAGCCGGAGCAGCACCAGCAGCGCGGGCGCCCACAGGCCGGCGGTGGCGAAGGTCGGGAGGAAGCCGATGGCGGCGGTGGCTCCGCCCATCAGCGTGATGGTGACGAGAAAGGTGTATTTGCGACCGATCCGGTCGCCGAACCAGCCGAACAGCAGCGCCCCCAGCGGGCGCACGCCGAACCCCGCGCCGAACGCGGCCAAGCTCGCAAGGGTCGCGGCAGTGGGATTGTCCGCCGGAAAGAACAGCTTGCCCAGCAGCGCCGCCAGGATGCCGTAAAGGAAGAAGTCGTACCATTCGAACACGGTGCCGAGTGCAGACGCTACGATTACCAGCCGGTCACGCTTGGGATCGATCGCGCCCTGCCCGTCCAGCTCCGCCGCCGCTGTGCTCATGCCCTCTCCCCGAACCGGAGCTTAGCCGCCCGCCGGCGGGGAGCAAGGGTCAGGCTTGGCGGCCGTTCACCAGGTCGTCGTAATCCCGGGCCAGCTGCCGCGAGAGTTCGCCCACCTCGAACCGCCAGGGTCCTGCGGACTGGACCGGAGTGACTTCGGCGGCCGAGCCGGTGATGAAGAACTGCTCGAAGCTCTCCAACTCCTCCGGCCAGATCGCGCGCTCCTCAACCGGGATCCCCCGCTTGCGGGCGAGATCGATCACGGTGCGGCGAGTGATCCCGTCGAGAAAGCAGTCGGGGGTCGGCGTGTGCAGCACGCCGTCGCGAACGAAAAAGGCATTGGCGCCGGTCGCCTCGGCCACCTGCCCGCGCCAGTCGAACATCAGTGCATCGTCGAAGCCGCGTGCGTCCGCTTGCTGCTTGGACAGGCTGGCGATCATGTAGAGGCCGGCCGCCTTGCTGTGCACGGGAGCGGTGTAGGGCGCCGGCCGCCGCCAGGGCGCGATGTCCAGGCGGATTCCGGCGGCGGCCTTTTCGGGCGGGTAGTATTTGCCCCAATTCCAGGCGGCAATGGCGAGATGCGGCTTAGTGCCCTTGGGGCTGACCCCCATCGATTCCGACCCGCGCCACGATACCGGGCGCAGGTAGGCTTCGGTTAGGCCGTTCGCCTCCAGCACCTCCCCGCAAGCCGCATCGATCTCCTCGGTCGACCAGGGTATGTCGAAGCCGAGCAGCTCCGCGCTGCGCCGCAGCCGCTTGCTATGCTCGCGCAGCTTGAAGATGCGCCCGCCATAGGCGCGCTGCCCTTCGAACACGCTGGACGCATAATGCATCGCATGGGTCAGGATGTGGACGTTGGCCTCGCGCCACGGCACCAACTTACCGTCGAACCAGATGAAACCGTCACGGTCGTCGAAGCTGCGCTGCTCGGCCATTAAATCCTCATTTATGGATGCCGCCGCTTACGTGCGGGCGGGTGAGGAATCAATGGCACGCGCGTCCGCCGCCAGTTCCGCCGACCGGCGTGCCGCAGCCGCGACCACGCGCTCGATCAGGCCCGGCAGCTCCGCGTCGAGCACAGCCAGCCCGGCCTGGGTGGTGCCGTTCGGACTGGTGACCCGCCGGGCGATCTCGTCCATCGGGTCGCTCACGGCGGCCGCAAGCCAGCCGGTTCCGAGCACCGTCTCCCGGGCGATCGTCAGCGCCAGACCCGGATCGAGCCCCTTCCCCTCACCGGCCGCCGCAAGCGCGGCGATGAACCGCGCGACGTACGCCGGCCCCGAACCCGCAACATGGCCGATGGTGCCAAGCTCCGCCTCGCTCCCACACCAGGCGACGTAGCCGAGCGGGGCGAGCAGCGAGCCTACCTGCGTCCGCTGAGCCTGGTCCAGCCCTTCACCGTACACCGCGATGACCCCGCGCCGGATGGCGACGGGCGTGTTGGGCATCACCCGGACCACCGCGGCTGCGGTGGGGAAGCGTTGGCGGAGCGTCTCGACCTCGACGCCCGCAAGCATGGACAGAACGACCGTTCTTCCGCCGATCGCACCCGCCAGCTCCGGCGCGACTTCCGACAGCTTCTGCGGCTTGAACCCGAGCAGCGCGATGCCGGGAGGTGGGCCCGCTTCGGCGACCGTGCGGACGGTACGCACACCCGGGACCGCAGTGCCGCTCGGGCGGATCGCGACGGCTCCCGACAGATCGGTAGCGGCCGAGCGCCAGCCTTCAACCATCGCGCCGGCCATGTTGCCGCACCCGACCAGCCACAAGGCGTCGGTTCGCTGCTGCTTCGCCGGCACGGCGCCGGTTACATTCACCACATCCATGCGCGTCAGGCCTCGCCCGCAGTGTCGATCAAGGCCGCCGTGATCGCCTCGGCCGGCGATTTCCCGCCCCACAACACGAACTGGAATACCGGATAGAAGCGCTCGCACTCCTCGAGCGCAGCTTCGGCGATCGCTTCGGCTTGTTCGAAGCTCAGGCCTTCGTCATCGCTCGTGTCGAGCAAGGTGGAGTAGCGGAACACCACCAGCCCGGAACCGGACCACAGCTCAAAGTGACCGAGCCACAGCTGCTCGTTGACCAGCCCCAGCGTCTCGTAAATGGCAGCCCGCTTGTCCGCGCCGACCTTGATGTCCGGAAAAGCCAGGAACTGCAGCACGCCGTCTTCCGGCCGCCACACGCCGCGGAGCTCATACTGCGCCCAGCTGCCGGGCGCGGAAGCGACGATCTCCCCCTCGCCCGAGCGTTCGCAGGCCCAGCCACGCGCTTCGAAATAGGCCTCGAGCACTTCGATCGGGGCGCCATCGTCCCGTTCGTCCTGGCCCTCATCCTCGCTTGCCAGGCTGCTCACTCCTCGGGCGTCTCAATCTCGCTGGTGGCGCCGGGCTTGGCGGCCGAGGAAGCTTGCGCCCCCGCCGCTCCCCCGCGGCCTGTCGCGGCCTCGAGCGCCGCGAGCCGGTTGCGCATGGCTTCCACTTCCTCGCGCGCGGTGGCGGCCATCGCCTTCACTGCCTCGAACTCGTCGCGGGACACGAAATCCATGCCGCCGATCCACTCGCGCATTCGCTGGCGCATCGACTCCTGGCCCTCACGAGTCATCCCGGCGAAGGTTCCTGCCGCCCCGTTCATCATCTTCACGAAGTCTTCGAACAGGCGGTTCTGCGACTGCATCGGACTCAAGCTCCCATTATGCCCAGCGGGGCGCGGTCGGCGCCCGGGTTCAGCCTGCCGATCTCCCAGTTGAGAGCCGTCGCCAGGCACAGCCAGGCCAGATAGGGCAGCAGCAGCAGCCCCGCCACCCCATTAACGCGGGAGAAGGCGATGATCGTCGCCGTGACGGCCACGTTCATTGCCATGATGATCAGGAAGCCCCAATCGATCATGCCCGCGCCGAAGAACACGGGCGACCAGCTGAAGTTGAGCGCAAGCTGTGCGGCGAACAGGGCGAGGCCGATCGTTCGCGGGCGAGATGGCGTCGCCGTGATCACCCGCGCCACTGCGACGCCCATCAGCGCGTACAGGGTTGTCCAGGCGACAGGAAAGGCCCAGCCCGGCGGCATGATGCCGGGCTTGCGCAGCGCCGCGAACCATTCGTTCGAATAGCCGCTGTTCGACAGGTATCCAGACAAGGAGCCCGCCAGCACGATCGCGGGCACCGTGACCAGCGCTACCTTCAGCCACCGCCGCCGCCGTCGCGGGCGGTTTCCTTCAGCTGCCGTCGCCACCAGCGTCCTCCTTAATCGCCCCCGCCAGGAACTCGACGTTGCCCTCGGGTCCGGTGATCGGGCTTTCCGTTACCCCAAGAACCCGCCAGCCGCGTGATGCGATCCATGCTGCCGCCTCGTCGCACACGCGGCGATGCACTTGCGGGTCGCGCACCACGCCGCCCTTGCCGACCTCCCCACGTCCCGCTTCGAACTGCGGTTTGACCAGCGCGACCAGCTTGCCGCCCGGCTCCGCGAGACCGAGGGCGGCGTCGAGCACCTTGGCCAGGCTGATGAAGCTCGCATCGCAGACGACCACATCGACCGCTTCGGGGACCTGCTCGCGGGTCAGCTGGCGGGCGTTGGTCTGTTCGTGTACGACCACCCGCGGGTCCTGCCGCAGCTTCCAGGCGAGCTGGTTGGTGCCGACGTCCACCGCATAGACCTTGGCCGCCCCGCGCGTGAGCAGCACGTCGGTGAAGCCGCCAGTTGAGCTGCCCACGTCCAGTGCGATCGCGCCGGTCACGTCGAAGCCGAAGTGGGTAAGGCCATGGTCGAGCTTGATCCCGCCGCGCGATACCCAGGGATGGTCCTTGCCGCGCACTTCCAGTGGAGCGTCCTCGGCCAGCAGTTCGCCGGCTTTGGCGACCTTCCGCTCGCCGCTGAACACCGCGCCGGCCATGATGAGCGCTTGAGCGCGGGTGCGACTTTCGGCGAGGCTACGGGAGACAAGCAGCTGGTCGACCCGCTGCTTCATGGCAATCAGGCCCGAGCGCTCTCTTCCAGCTCCACACCCACGCTGTTCCGCCGCAGCGCTTTCAGCACCGTGTCGACGATATGCGGGGCGTTGAGGCCCGCATCGTCATACTGCTTGTCCGGCTTGTCCTGGTCCTGGAAGCGATCGGGCAGGCGCATGGTGCGCAGCTTCAGCCCGGCGTCGATAAGGCCTTGGTCGCTCGCCAGCGTCAGCACATGGGCGCCGAAGCCGCCGACCGCGGCTTCTTCCACCGTGACCGCCACCTCGTGCGTGGTCAGCAGGCGGCGGATCAGTGCTTCATCGAGCGGCTTGGCAAAGCGCAGGTCGGCGACCGTGGTGCTGAGACCCATGCCTTCGAGCTGATCCGCCGCCTTGAGCGCTTCCTCCAACCGGGTGCCGAGCGAGAGGATTGCCACCGTCTTGCCTTCGCGGACCACCCGCCCGCGGCCGATTTCGAGCCGTTCGGGCTCGGCGGGCATGATGAGGCCGAGGCCGTTGCCGCGCGGGTAGCGGACGGCGATCGGCCCGCTGTCGTGGAGCGCCATGGTATGGACCATGTGCGTCAGCTCGACCTCGTCGGCCGCAGCCATCACCACGAAGTTCGGCAGGGTGCAAAGATAAGCGAGGTCGAACGCCCCGGCATGGGTCGCTCCGTCCGCACCCACCAGCCCCGCCCGGTCCATGCCAAAGCGCACCGGCAGGTTCTGGATCGCGACGTCATGGACCACCTGGTCGTAGGCGCGCTGCAGAAAGGTCGAGTAGATCGCGCAGAACGGGCGATAGCCTTGTGCCGCCAGCCCCGCAGCAAAAGTCACGGCGTGCTGTTCGGCGATGCCGACGTCGAAGGTGCGCTCGGGGAAGCGCTGCTCGAACCGGTCGAGGCCCGTGCCGGAGGGCATGGCCGCGGTGATGGCGACGATCTTGTCGTCGCGCTCGGCTTCATTCGCCAGGGCATCGGCGAACACCTGCGTGTAGCTTGGCGGACCGCCGGACGGCCCCTTGTCCTGCTTGCCCGAGATAACGTCGAACTTGACCACGCCATGGTATTTGTCGGCGCTGCTCTCGGCCGGAGCATAGCCCTTCCCCTTCTGCGTTACCGCGTGGATCAGCATCGGGCCTTCGGGCGCGTCGCGGACATTCTCCAGGATCTCGACCAGGCTGACCACGTCATGGCCGTCGACCGGGCCGACGTAGTAGAAGCCGAGCTCCTCGAACAAGGTGCCCCCGGTCACCATCCCGCGGGCATATTCTTCCAGCCGCTCGGCCGCGCGGTGGAGCGACTCCGGCATCTTGGCCGCAAGCTTCGCCGCGAGCCGCCGAGGCGTGAGGTACTTGCCCGACGACACCAGCCGCGCCAGCGAGTTGCGTAGGCTGCCGACCGGCGGCGCGATCGACATGTCGTTGTCGTTGAGGACAACGATCAGCCGGTTGCCGGCGGCATGCGCGTTGTTCATCGCCTCATAGGCCATGCCGGCAGTCATCGCGCCGTCCCCGATCACCGCGATCGCCCGGCCGCGATTGCCCGCGAGCTTGTTTGCAACCGCGAAGCCCAGAGCCGCGCTGATGGAGGTGGAGCTGTGCGCCGCGCCGAACGGGTCGTACTCGCTTTCGCTCCGCTTGGTGAAGCCGCTGAGGCCCGCGCCCATGCGCAGGGTGCGAATGCGGTCGCGCCGGCCCGTTACGATCTTGTGGGGGTAGCATTGATGGCCGACGTCCCACACCAGCCGGTCATGCGGAGTGTCGAACACATAGTGGATGGCGACCGTCAGCTCGACCACCCCCAGCCCCGCGCCCAAGTGCCCGCCGGTCACGGACACCGCCGAGATCACCTCCTGGCGAAGCTCATCGCATAGCTGCGAAAGCTGGTCCTTCGGCAGTGCCCGGATGTCGGCAGGCGACTGGATGGTGTCGAGCAGCGGCGTATGCGGGCGGTCGGACATGACGATGCCTGTAAACGCACAGAGCCGCCATGTCGAACCCAGGCCGACGCTCGGGTAGAGCTAGCTGCAATCTCCGCAGGTGCCGCGAACCTCGATCACCGGGCGCTTGGGCGCGAAGCCCGTGCTGCTGGCCGCCTGGCGGACGCCGCCGGTCACCTGGTCGTCGTCGATGTGGGTGGTGTGCCCGCAGCTGTCGCAGATCAGGAAGATGCAGTCGTGCAGGCATCCAGGATGCTCGTTCGCCACGTAGGCGTTGGCGCTTTCCACCCGCATCGCCAGGTTCGAGGCCACGAACAGGTCGAGGATCCGGTACACGCTGTTCGCCGCCACCCTCCGGCCCTGCGCTTCCGAAACGGCCTCGGCGATATCGTAAGCGCTGGCTGGCCGGTCGAAACCGGACAGCGCTTCGAACACCGCTTCGCGCATGCCGGTCCACTGCTCGCCGGCCTCGGTGAGCTGGACCTTGGCGGCCTCCTTGAGGTCCTCGCCGGCATGGAGATGATGTTGGTGGCTGCCCATTCCCATGAGATAGAGCACCGCTTGAGGCGGAACAAGCGTTGCGGCTCCGGTTCGTTTCGAACCACTACCTATTCCCAACGTTAGGTAGTCCATGCCTGAAACCCGAGATGAAGTTCGCGACGATCCCAATGCCCCCGCCCGCCGCGACGACCACAAGGGCGAAGGCGCGACCCGGGGCACCAGCCGGATGGAAGCATTTGCGGACGGCGTGTTCGCCATCGCCTTCACCCTTCCAGTGGTCGAGATCGTCCTGCCGGAGGTCGAGCGCCCGGGCGCGACGCTGGCCGCGGACCTAATCCACTTGTGGCCGTCCTACCTCGGCTATCTCCTGGCGAGCGCGGTGATCGGACTCTACTGGGTCCATCACCATTTCTCCGGAGCGATCTATCGGACCACCGGACACTGGTTCCTGGTCGCGACCGTGATCTTCCTTGGAGCCATCGGCTTCATCGCCTTTCCGAGCCGAGTGCTGGCGGAGCACCTCGCCGACGCCGCCGCGCGGGAGGCGGGGGCCGTGTTCTGGGTGATCTCGGCAACCGTGCTCGCCTGGACGTGGCTGCTGAAATGGACGGTGGGCTGGAAACGCGGCCAAGTCGATAGCCGGCTGGAGACCGACTATGTCGCCGCGCTCAATCGCCGCTATTGGTGGTTCGTGCTGCTCAACACGGCGGCGATCGCGCTCGTGTTCCTGCATTGGCCGAGCGGGCTGGCCCTGTCGCTGCTGCTGACCTTCTCGCTGGTGCTGCCGCCCCGGACGCCGCGCTACCACACGGAAGCTCCGATCGTGGAGGGCGAGAGCTAAAAGGGGTTTACCGTCCCGCGCCGGTTCAGGTCGTGGCCGAGCGCGAGGATCAGCACGCCCACAACCGTTAAGGCTGCCTCCGACCCGTTGTGCGGCATAGACAGCGCGCCCGCCATGACCCCGAGTCCAAGACCTCCAACCGCACTCGGCATCATGAAGCCATGCTCGACGATGCCGCGTCCCAGAGCGAAGGTCCCAAGGATCATCGCCAGGCTCAGTCCGACCTCATGGATCCAGTGAGCGCCCAGGATCCCGCCCGCCGCCGACAGCACCGCCAGCAAAACGGTAGTGGCGATGCAATGCACCAGGCACAGGCCCGAAAGACCGATCGCCAACCGGTCGAGCCGGTGAGTCGAATATGTGTGCTGCAGCATTGCGCGATGTTATAGTAGCGCCCGCTTCTAGTTACAACATCACATCGGTCGTTGCGGGGCTCCGAAAGGCCGCTTGTGCCTCCTTGGCCACAGCGCCATATCGCGCCCGGATGACCACCACCGTTCTGCCGCTGACCCCCTTTGCCCAATCGGCGAGCGCCCGCCCCCGCGCCGTCGCCCATTGGCTGCTCCTGGTCGCCGGGCTGATCTTCCTCATGGTAATCGTCGGGGGAATCACCCGGCTGACGGAAAGCGGGCTGTCCATCACCGAATGGCGGCCGGTGACCGGAGCGATCCCTCCACTGACGCAGGCGCAGTGGGAGCATGCCTTCGCGCTGTACCAGCAAACCCAGGAGTACCAACAGGTCAACCGCGGAATGAGTTTGCCTGAGTTCAAGAACATCTTCTTCTGGGAGTATCTGCACCGGCTGCTCGGGCGGGTGATCGGCCTGGCCTTCGCGCTGCCGCTGCTGTGGTTCGCGGTGAAGCGCGCGATTCCACGCGGCTACGGCCCCCGCCTTCTCCTGCTGCTGGTGCTCGGGGGCCTGCAGGGTGCGATCGGCTGGTGGATGGTGGTGAGCGGCCTCGCCCAGCGTACGGACGTCAGCCATGTGCGGCTGGCCGTTCACCTGTTGATGGCCTTGCTCATCTTCGGCGTGATCGTCTGGACCGCGCTCGACCTCCTCTCGCCCGGAGCCACGCGAAGGCGTATGCCGACGCTCGGCATCTGGACGCTTTCTGCGCTCGGACTTCAGCTGATGCTGGGCGCGTTCGTCGCCGGTCTGGATGCGGGTTACGCGTTCAACAGCTGGCCGCTGATGGGCGACGAGCTCTACCCGGCCGCCGCGCCCTGGCTCGAACCGATGCTTCGCAACTTCGTCGACAATCCGATCACCGTGCAGTTCGTGCATCGCTGGTGGGCGTTCGTAGTACTCGCCTTCGTGGCCGTTCTCGCCCGGCGCGTGAAGGCGGCCGGTGGACGGCGCGAGTCCGCGCTGATTCACTCGGCTGTTGGCACGCAGATCCTGCTCGGCATCTGGACTCTGCTGAGCGGCGTCGACATCACCATTGCGGTGGCCCACCAGGGTATGGGCGTGCTGCTGCTGGCGACGACCCTGATGGCCGCGCATAAGTCGCAGCTCCTCCGCGACGCTCGGCCGCGCGCAGCGGCAGCCGCCGGCTAGGTCTCGCTTCATGGCCGTCGTGTCGGTCTACTGCATCTTCGCCAACGCCGCGGAAGCCGAGCGCATCGGCCGCATCGTCGTCGAGGAGCGCCTCGCCGCCTGCATCAACATTTTAGGCCCCTGTCGCAGCATCTACTGCTGGCAGGGCGCGATCGAGACCGCCGAGGAGGTCCCCGCCATCCTCAAGACTGCCGCGCGCCAAGTCGACGGCCTCATCGCCCGCATCGCCTCCTTGCACAGCTACCAGGTCCCGGCGATCACCGTATGGCCGATCGACAAGCTGTTGGCGGGCTATGCGCAATGGGTCGAGGAGAGTACGAGGTAACATAGTACCCGTCGGCAAAGTGCCGCTTTCCCTTGACTTTCCTGCACTCACCGGCAAAAGCGCGGCCACAGGCGCTGCCCGCGTTGTCTCCATCGAAGTGCAACTTCGCTGGGTATGGGGGCGGCGCTCTTTCGTTTAGCAAGAGGTCCCAAGCCCCATGAAGGCGCTGATGAAGACCACCAAGTCGGCCAAGCCGGCGGAGGTCGAGAAGAAGTGGCATCTGATTGATGCCGACGGGCTGGTGGTCGGCCGGGTGGCGACGATCATCGCCAATATCCTGCGCGGCAAGCACAAGCCGATCTTCACCCCGCATGTCGACTGCGGGGACCATGTAGTGGTGATCAACGCCGACAAGGTGCGCTTCACCGGCCGCAAGCTGCAGCAGAAGCTGTACTACAAGCACACCGGCTATCCAGGCGGCCTTAAGGAAGTCCGCGCTGACAAGGTGCTGGACGGCCGCTTCCCGGAGCGCGTGCTCGAGAAGGCAGTGGAGCGCATGATCCCGCGCGGGCCGCTCGGCCGCGACCAGATGCGTGCGCTGCACCTTTATAATGGCACCGAGCACCCGCACGCCGGTCAGGCTCCCGAACCACTCGACGTCGCGTCGATGAACCGCAAGAACAAGGTGGGCGCATAACATGGCCGACAAGAAGTCTCTGTCCGATCTCGGCGAACTGACCAGCCAGACCGCTGCCGAGCCGGCGCCCGCACCAACTCCGGCCGAGGCTCCCGCCGAAGAGTCGCAGGCCGATGCCGGCCCCGTTCTGACGCAGCCCGAGGCTCCGCTACGCGAACAGCAGCTCGACAAATTCGGCCGCGCCTACGCGACCGGTCGCCGCAAGGATGCAGTGGCGCGGGTCTGGCTCAAGCCCGGCTCGGGCAAGATCGAGGTCAACGGCCGCGACCAGCAGGTCTACTTCGCCCGGCCGACGCTGCGGCTGGTCATCAATCAGCCGTTCGGCATGACCGAGCGCGATGGCCAATATGACGTGATTTGCACCGTCAAGGGCGGCGGACTGTCCGGTCAGGCCGGTGCCGTGCTGCACGGCATCGCGCAGGCGCTTACGCGTTACGAGCCGGCCTTGCGCACGGCGGTGAAGCGCGCGGGCTTCCTGACGCGCGATCCGCGGGTGGTCGAGCGCAAGAAGTACGGCCGCGCCAAGGCCCGCCGCAGCTTCCAATTCAGCAAGCGCTAAGCGAGCGCTACAACGCCGGCGCGACAGCGTCGGCGTTGTAGCGCGAAGAGCTGACGCTGCCGCCGGACGACCACCGGAGGTGTGTCGATCAACGTCACCGATCTACCACCGGTGACGTCCTTCCCCTCCGGCAGCGCTGACGCGCGGCCCCTGCCTTCGGCGAGGGGCCGGTCCTGGCTGATTTAACAAGCTACTCTTCAAGGAACGGCCGCGGAGGCGACGCTACGCGGCGTCGCCCTGCTTGGCTTTTTCGGCATATACCCGCACCGGCTCCTTAGTGCCGGCGACGACCTCCTTGTCGACATGGACCTCGTCGACCCCGTCCATGCTCGGCAGGTCGAACATGGTGTCGAGCAGGATGCCCTCCAGGATCGAGCGCAGCCCACGGGCACCCGTCTTGCGGTCGATCGCCTTGCGGGCGACCGCGTGGAGGGCGTCGTCGGAGAAGCCGAGCTCGACGTCCTCCATGTCGAACAGCTTCTGGTATTGCTTCACCAGCGCGTTCTTGGGCTCGATCAGGATCTTGACCAGCGCTTCCTCGTCCAGGTCCTCGAGCGTCGCGATCACCGGCAGGCGGCCGATGAACTCGGGAATGAGGCCGAACTTGAGCAGGTCCTCGGGCTCGCAGCTCTTGAGCACCTCGCCCGTGCGCCGCTCCTCGGGCGCCGCGACATGCGCGCCGAAACCGATCGACTTGCCCTGCAGCCGGTCGCCGATGATCTTGTCGAGGCCCGCAAAGGCACCGCCGCAGATGAACAGGATGTTGGTCGTGTCGACCTGCAGGAACTCCTGCTGCGGATGCTTGCGCCCGCCCTGCGGAGGCACGGAGGCGGTGGTGCCTTCCATCAGCTTCAGCAATGCCTGCTGCACACCCTCGCCCGACACATCGCGGGTGATCGAGGGATTGTCCGACTTGCGGCTGATCTTGTCGATCTCGTCGATGTAGACGATGCCGCGCTGCGCCTTTTCGACATTGTAGTCGGAGGCCTGCAGCAGCTTGAGGATGATGTTCTCGACATCCTCGCCGACATAACCGGCCTCGGTCAGCGTGGTCGCGTCGGCCATGGTGAAGGGCACGTCCAGGATGCGCGCCAGCGTCTGCGCGAGCAGCGTCTTGCCGCAGCCGGTCGGGCCGATCAGCAGGATGTTGGACTTGGCGAGCTCCACCTCCGCGCCGGTTTTGGCGCCGTGGTTCAATCGCTTGTAGTGGTTGTGCACCGCCACCGACAGCACGCGCTTGGCCCGGCTCTGGCCGATCACATAATCGTCCAAAACCTTGCAGATTTCCGCCGGCGTCGGCACGCCGTCGCGGGTCTTGACCAGCGCCGACTTGCTTTCCTCGCGGATGATGTCGTTGCACAGCTCCACGCACTCATCGCAGATGAACACGGTCGGCCCGGCGATCAGCTTCCTGACCTCATGCTGCGACTTGCCGCAGAAGGAGCAGTAAAGCGTGCTCTTGCTGTCGCCGCCGGAAAGCTTGGTCATGTTCGTCCTTGTTCGTGACACCCGGAGGCGGCCCTAGCGGGGTGATGCTACCCCGCTTTCTTCCATTATCAAACTCTCGGGGTTTCTAACGCGTTGCCGGACCCGAAGAATATGTGTGGAATATGGAGCGAAGGCCGGCGGGCGACAAGAGCCGGCGGAGCGGCGGCCGGCCCTGCCTTAGGCCGGAGAACCGTTGTTGGCGCCGGCCCCGCCCTCGCCTTCGGCGGCATCCGGCCGCTTCTCGAATACCTCGTCGATCAGGCCGAACGTCTTGGCTTCGTCGGCTTCCATGAACTTGTCGCGGTCCATCGCCTTCTCGATCTCCTCGATGTCCTGGCCGGTGAACTTGGCGTAAAGCGAGTTGAGGCGCGTGCGCATGCGCAGGATCTCGCGGGCCTGGATCTCGATGTCCGACGCCATGCCCTGCGCGCCGCCCGAAGGCTGGTGGACCATGATCCGGCTGTTGGTCAGCGCGACCCGCATGCCCGGCTCGCCGGCCGCCAGCAGGAAGCTGCCCATGGACGCCGCCTGGCCGATGCACACGGTGCCGACCCGCGGGCGGATGTACTGCATGGTGTCGTGGATCGCGAGGCCAGCCGTCACCACGCCGCCCGGCGAGTTGATGTACATGAAGATGTCCTTTTTCGGGTTCTCCGACTCGAGGAACAGCAGCTGCGCGGTGATCAGCGAGGACATGTGGTCCTCGATCGGACCGGTGATGAAGACGATCCGCTCCCTGAGCAGCCGCGAGTAGATGTCGAAGCTGCGCTCGCCCCGGTTGGATTGTTCGATAACGATGGGAACGAGGCCGGAGAGAATGTCCTGATGATCCATGACGGGTAACTTATCCTTGTGGTTGTGCCGGGCCTACATCGGGCGGTCCGTCGGCTTGTTCAAGCGGCGTCCTTGCAACGGAAAAGGGCGGCCCGCGCCGGAGCCGCCCTTCACCATCTCAAGCCCTTGAAGAGCTTACATTCTCACCGTCGCCCGGGCATAAAGATAGCGCCCCGGCACGTCGTAGGTGGTCGGGTCGAAGTTGTTGAGGCCGCAGCTGATGCAGCCCGGCGGGTCCTTGTCGAACAGGTTGTTGACGCCCAGCGCGAAGCCGAAGCGGTTCTCGTCGATGCCAAACCAGCGCAGCTGCAGGTCGGTGTAGAGCCGGCTGTTCAACTTGTTGTTGTCCGCTTCCGTTTCCCGCACGCTCTTGATGTACCGACCGGTGAGAGTCGCCCCGAAGTTCGCCAGATCCCAGTCGAGGATGCCGATCGACTTCCACTTGGGAAAGGCCTGGTCGGGGCTGCCCTGCTCCGTTCCCTCCCGGCTGATCTTCTGCGTGCCGTTCGCGGTCGGCACCAGGATGTCGTAGTTGCGCAGAAAGTTGTTGTTCCAGGTGAAGCCGAAGGTGCCGAGGCTGGTCCGCGCCGTGCGGTAGGCCAGGTTCACGTCGAAACCCTTGGTCTTGATGCTGGCGATGTTGTCCAGAAAGCCGGCGATGTTGGAGATCTGCCCCGACCCGGAGGCCGAGCGGTTGACCAGCGCGCAGGCCGCCGCATCGTTGCTCAGCACGCACCGCTGCAGGGTGGTGTTGGCGTTGATCGCCTGGATCGCGTTGTCCACCTTGATCTTGTAGTAGTTGGCTTCCAGCGACAGCCGCGGGATGGCGCCCGGGCTGAACACCGCGCCGAGCACCAGGCTCTTGGACGTCTCCGGCTCCAGCTCCTGATTGCCGCCCGTCAGCACCGAAATCTGCGAGTTGAGCTGCTGGTAGCCGGCCGGAACGCCCTGTGCCTGGCAATTGGCGAGCACCTGGCCCGTCGGGTTCTGGTCGGCCGAGCAGGGATCGAGGATCTCCTGGTCGAAGCGCGAGGCGCTGCCGAACAGCTCGCCGATCGACGGCGCCCGGAAGCCTTCGGCCAACGACGCGCGCAGCCGCAGGTCGCGGATCGGCTTCCAGTTGAGCTGGCCCTTGAAGGTCGTGGTCGAGCCAGAGGTGGAATAATCGGAGTAGCGGACCGCTCCGTTCAGCTCGAGCAACTGAAAGCCCGGCCGGTCGGCCAACAGCGGCGCGTTGATCTCGGCATAGGCTTCGTCGATGTTGTACCCGCCGCTGGTCGGCTGCGCCGGGATGTCCGCGCCCAGCCCCGCCGCGACCGTCTCGTCGGGGTCGAAGCTGCCCCTGAGGTCCCGGTGCTCGACGCCGACCGCCAGGCCGAGCGGGCCGCCCGGAAGCTCGAGCAGGCTGCCCGTCAGGTTGCCGCTGACGCCCCACAGCCGCTGCCGGCTGCGATCGCGCTGGGTGAAGCTGACGAAATCGAGCATCTCGGGCGTGATCGAGCCAGCCCCACCGAAGATGTTGAACGGCACGCATGCCCCGGTGCAGTTGGCGACCGGTCCGAGCGCCTGCTGCAACCGTGCCGCGTTGAGGTTGCCGAGCACGGTCTGGCGCGCCCGGTTGCGGCCGGCGATGCCGTTGATGTCCCAGAACCAGTCGCGCCCGAGCAGCCCGAACTTCCCGTCGAGCGTCGCCGTACCATAGGCGGTGTTGACCGTCTGGTTGTAGCGCCGCGGCCCGCCCTCGACCACGCGCCGGCCGATGAAGGCGAAGTTCGTCGAGTCCAGCGTGACTCCGAACGGGTTGAACGGATTGCTCGCGTCAATGACGATGGTGTCGAGCAGGTTGCCGTTGCCCGCATCCGGGCCGACGAACAACGGCAGCGGCGCGGCCTGATTCTTCGACTCGCGCCGGTTGAACAGGCCCTTCACCGTCAGGTTGATGTCGGGGGTCACTTCGTGCCGGACGTTGGCAAAGGCGCCGTAGCGCTTCAGCGGCGTGAGGATGAAGTTGAACGGCGCGAAGTTGAACCGGTCCTGCGGACTGACGAAGGACCGGAAGTCGGCCAGAGTCGGTGCTCGCCCGATCACCGGGGCGACCAGCGTCAGATCCTGGCCGAGCAGGATGAACCGCCCGTTTGGAATGCCGGAGCTGCAGCTGGAGGTGCAGGCGTCGGCGAAGGGTTCCGGAAACAGCGAGATGTCGCGACTGCCCGAACTGATCGGGTCCTGCTTCACGAAGTTCGCGCCGACCACGATCTCGGTCGGACCGTCGCCATTGCCCCAGCTGAGCTGGTAATTCTGCGTGGCGCCGTCGCCTTCGTCGTAGACGCCGAGCTGGGCCGAGGCGTCGAAGCCCTGCTGGCGCCGCTTGGTGATGATGTTGACCACCCCGGCGATCGCGTCCGAGCCGTAGATGGCCGACGCGCCGTCCTGCAGCACCTCGACCCGCTCGATCATGCTTTCGGGAATGGCGTTGAGATCGACCGACCCCGGCACGCCCGAGGCCGATGCGGCGTTGACGAAGCGCAGCCCGTCCACCAGCACCAGCGTGCGGCGGGAGCCCAGGTAACGCAGGTCGATCTCCGCCGAGCCCGCGCCGACGCCGCCGCCATCCGGCGGGTTGCCGAAGTTGCCCGAGTTATTGAACCTGGTGTTGAGCCCGCCGCCGCTGCTCGGCAGCCGCTGGAGCACATCATTGATCGAGTTGAGGCCGGTCTTGGCGATGTCCTCCTCGTCGACGAACACGATCGGCGCGTCCTGGCTCAGCGGATCGCGGCGGATGCGGGAGCCGGTAACGACGATCTCCTCGCCCTCGGTCTCCTGGCTGGGCGCGGCTTGCGCTTCCTGGACGTCGTCCGGAGGCAGGGTGCTCTGCGCCGCGGCCGGCGAGGCGAGCGCCACGGCGAGGGCGAACGATGCGCCCGAGAGCCGAAGCGAGGCTTGCGTGATCGTCATGAGCTTTCCCCTGCTGCGCGCCCGCCCCCAGCGAGTGCGAGTCAGAGGCTAGGCAGAGAAAGGATGGTTAACCCAGCGGTAAACGCCTCCATCCGCAGAACGGGCGCCGGGTGTGACTTCCCTGTTACAGGCCGCCAGGCGCGGGATAGGCGAGGTAGGCCAGCCGCCGCACCTCGCGCCGGCCGCGGGTGACCGTGGCGAGGATCAGGCCGGCGAAGAAGCACAGGGTCGCGATGATCGCTAAGCCGGTTACTAAGATGGCGGTTGGAAAGCGCGGTACCAGTCCCGTATCGATGTAGGTCAGCACCAATGGAACCGACAGGACCAGCGCCGCCACCAGCAGCGCGGCGCCAATCCCGCCGAAGAACAGCACCGGCCGCTCGATCCGGTACAGGGTGGCGATGGTCGACAGGATGCGCCAGCCGTCGCGAAAGGTCGACAGCTTGGACGCGGAGCCCTCCGGCCGGGCAAGGTAGCGGCTGGTCACCTCGCCAACCGGCATGCGCAGTTCCAGCGCATGGACGCTCATCTCCGTCTCGATCTCGAACCCCGACGAGAGCACCGGGAAGCTCTTTACGAAGCGGCGGGAGAACACCCGGTAGCCCGAGAAGATGTCGCTGAAGCTGCGCCCGAACAGGCCGGCCAGGATGCCGGTGAACAGCCGGTTGCCCAGCACATGCCCGCCGCGATAGGCTTCCTTGGCTTCGTGCTGGCGGGTGCCGACCACCATGTCGAGCTGCTCGGTCAGCAGCTGTTCGACCATCAAAGGCGCGGCGGCGGGATCGTAGGTCAGGTCGCCGTCCGCCATCACGTACACGTCGGCGTCGATGTCGGCGAACATGCGCCGGACCACATGGCCCTTGCCCTGCTGCCGCTCGGTCCGGACCACCGAGCCGGCGCCCCGAGCGACCTCGACCGTCCGGTCGCGGCTGTTGTTGTCGTACACGTAAACGGTCGCGGTCGGCAGGACGGCGCGGAAGCCGGCCACCGTCTGCGCGATCGCCGCTTCCTCATTGTAGCAAGGCAGCAGCACAGCGATCCGCGGCTGTTGCTGATCGGTCATGCTTCAGCCCCCGTCATCCCGGCCCTTCGACGCCGCCTGCCGGCGTCGCTCAGGATAAACCGCCGCGTCGCGGCGAGCCGGGATCCGCCTTCCTTTGTCTGCACCGGGTTAAGAAAGGCAGATCCCGAGGCGACGCTAAGCTTCCGCCTTCTTCGACTTCTTCCCCGCCGGCTTGGCCGGAGCATGGTCCTTGGCCGGTTCGGCAGGCTCCGCCGTCGCCGGCTCCTCCTCGACCGCGCCCTTGACCGGCTTGGCCGCCCGCGGCTTCTTCGGTGCCGCCTCGGCCTTCGCCTCTGCCGCGGCGCCCGCGGCCTCCAGCGCCGCGCCCTCGGCAGCCGCCTTCTTGGGCTTGGCGGCCTTGGCCGGCTTCACCTCGGCCGCGGTCTCCGCTGCTTCGGCAGGGGCGCTCTCGGTCTTGCTCTTGCGCGGCTTGGCGGCCTTGGTCTCGACCGCGGCAGGCGCAGCTTCATGCCCGTGGTCGTGACCGCAGTTCGGGCCGTGCACATGGCCTTCTTCGCTCTCCAGGTCGGCTTCGATCTCGGCACGGCTCGCCGCGCGGTCCGTGATCTCCGCCTTGCCGAACAGGAAGTCGACGACCTTGTCCTCGTACAACGGCGCGCGCAGCTGGGCGGCGGCCATCGGCTCGCGCCCGATGAACTCGACGAACTTCTGCCGGTCGGCCGGCGGATACTGCTGCGCCGCCTGCGCGATCAGCCGCTGCATTTCCTGTTGGGAGACGTCGACGCCGTTCGCCTGGCCGATGTCCGACAGCAACAGGCCAAGCCGCACGCGGCGCTCGGCGATGCGGCGATAGTCGTCGGCTTCCCCGGCGATCTCCGCCTTGGCGGCCTCGGGATCGGCCTCATGGCTCGCTTCATGCTCCAGCTGGCGCATGATGTTCTGGTACTCGGCCTCGACCATCGATGGCGGCACCTCGAACTGGTGCGTGTCGGCCAGTTGATCTAGCAGGCGCCGCTTCATGTGGGTCCGCGTCAGCCCGTTCAACTCCTGGCTCTGCTGGTCGCGCAGCAGGCCCTTTAGCTGCTCGAGGTCCTGCAGGCCCAGGCTCTTGGCGAACTCGTCGTCGAGCGACAGCTCGCCCGCGGTGTTCACGCCCTTGACCTCGATGTCGAAGGTCGCCGCCTTGCCCTTGAGGTTCTCGGTCGGATAGTCGGCCGGGAACGTCACCTCAATGGTCCGGCTCTCCCCTGCCTTCGCACCGACCAGCTGGTCCTCGAAGCCCGGGATCAGGCTGCCGGAGCCGAGCTCCACCGCCATGTCGGTCCCCGTGCCGCCTTCGAACGCGACCCCGTCGACCTTACCGACGAAGTCGATCAGGAGCTGGTCGCCGGTTTCGGCCGCGCGGCCATCTTCCGCCGGGCTCCACTTCTTCTGGCCCGCCGCAAGCTGCTGCAATTGCTGGTCGACCTGGCTTTCGTCGACTTCCAGCGTCAGCCGCTCGAGTTTCAGCCCGTCGATCTGCGGCGCCGGTACGTCCGGGAGCGTTTCCAGGCTGACGCTTACTTCGGCGTCCTGCCCTGGCGCATAATCGCCGGCCAGCTCGACCTGCGGCTGCATCGCCGGGCGCAGCTTCTGGTCGGCCAGCAGCTGCTGCACGCCCTGCTGCACCGCGCTCTCCAGCGCCTGGCCCTGCAGGGACTCGCCATGCATCTTGCGGATGAGGTTCGCAGGCACCTTGCCGGGACGGAAGCCGGGCATCTTCACCTGCGGGGCAATGCGCTTGACCTCCTGATCCACGCGGGCGTCGATGTCCCGTGCCGGAATGGTCAGCTTGTAAGCCCGCTTCAGGCCCTGGTTCTCGATCTCGACGGTCTGCATTGTTTCTGGTCACTATCCCGTTGCTGGCCTGGGTTCGCCAATCGTCTGAAATGGTGCGCGCGGAGGGACTCGAACCCCCACATCTTTCGACAACAGGACCTAAACCTGCCGCGTCTACCAATTCCGCCACGCGCGCGCGGACCCAAGAGGTGGCGCGCCTATAGCAAGGCTGGGCTTCGGAGCAAGCCGGGCCGGGCGGAGCAACCGCAGCCCAGGGCAGAGCGTTGATGCGGCAAAGGAGATCCCGATGCAGCAGCTGCCCCCTTTCCCCGACGACGCGCCCGGGTTCGAGCCCGCCCAGCCGTCCGAACCCGGACAGCCGAGCCAGCCCGGCCAGCCTACGCCCGCCCCCGCCGAGGAGCCCGGTGCAACCCCGTCGATTGACGTGCCTTCGCCCGCTTCGCCTGGCAACGATCCCTCGCCCACCCCCATCTCACCGGTCGGCTGATGGCGACTTGCCCGCCCGAGCCGGAGATCCCGCCGGTGGAGCCCGGCGAGCCCGAGCCGCCGCCCGGTCCCGATCCGGTCGTTCGCTAAACCCGCTCGGCCCTGCGGATCAGACGGTCGATCGCGATTTCTGCGACCAAGGCGATCGCTGCACCCGCGGCGACGTCCGTGACATAATGTTTGGAGCGGAGGACCTGTACGATCGACGCCGCTCCGGCCAGGCCGAGCCACCCATGGTGACTGCCCGGATAGTGGCGGCCGAGCGCCCGTGCCACCGCCACGGCACCCGCAGTGTGCCCGGACGGAAAGCTGCTGAAGTCCGACTCGCGCCGCTCGCCCGGGGCGAACTGATACTCACCGCGGCGCGCGGCCGCATCCGGGCGGGTACGGACAACCAGTTGCTTGACCACGCCGCGTAGCGCAGTCGCCAGCAAGTGCGCAGCCAGCATCCGCGTTCCCGCCCGCACCGTCCGCACATCTCGCATCACCAGCCCGGTGCCGATCACCGCAGCCGCCGCGGCATACAGCGGCTCTTGGTCGCTCAGGTCGCTGGCATCGCCCACCAGCTGTACCAGCCCGCGTTCGGCATAAGGCACAAGCACGGTCGCAACAGCCGCATCCACCTCCTCAATCGGGGTCGACGCAACCACCTCCGGCAGTTCCAGCTTGGTCATGCCCCGAAAACCCGGCCCACGCCCAACAAGTTCCTGATTCAACGGCGCAACTGGGCCGAAGCGACCATCGCCTCGAAGTCGGGCAGCGCCGATGGATAATAGTGCGAGCGCGCCGCATCGAACAGCATCATGTACAGCCGGCCGTTGATGACCGCACCGACCGCCCGGCCCTTGCGCCACAGCTCGTCGCCGTCGAGGTGCTCGAAATCATACTGGAAACCGGCATACCCCATGAAGGGGCGCGGAACGAGGGCCAGCGTTCGCCAGTCGACGGTCCCGCCCTCGACCCGGTAGAGCGTCTCCAGGAGGGAAGCCACCTCGGGGGCGGTCATGTTGGAGCGGAACTTGGGCACCTGTCGGTCGGCCCGGCGCTCCTGGCGGATGATCCGCCGGTCGTCCGGCAGGCCGGACACGAAGGTCACGCCATCGAGGTACGGACCGTTCAGCGTCCAGTCTTCGACATAGCGGATGTCGGTGAAGCCGTTGCGCCTGGTGCGGTTCCACTCGCGCGGCGCGACCACCGCCATGGCGCCGTTGCCGACCCTGATCACCTTGGCCGGACGGACAAGTTGGTAGACGCCAAACCCGCCAACGCCGCCGAGCCCGCTGCTGCAGGCCGACAAGCCGAGCGTGACGCCGGCAGCTGCGGCAAGGAGAAGACGGTTCGACCTCAAAGCAATCCTCCTGCTCAACTGACCAGCATCTGCCGAACGAACGGCGCGTCCGGCGCGTTGGGCGCCATCGTGAGGTAGCGCTGCAGCGCGGTACGGCCCTCGGCTTGGCGCCCGGCCTTCATCAGGTAGATGCCATGCCAGCGCCAGGCATCGGCGGGAGCATCGGGATAGGCAATCGCGGCCGTATAGCTCTGCGCCGCGCGCTGGTGATATTGCGGGCTGTTGCGGAGCCGCAGCGACTCGCCCTGGTAGAAGCGCAGCTGCCCGTTCCAGCCGTCCCTGGCCAAGGTCTCGATCACGAATTGGGTCGAGCCCGCGTCGTTCAGCTTGACCTGGTCGTCCAGCAAGGTCGGGCGGATGTCGCCGATCGCTGCCAGGTAGCGCTCGCGCCCACGGTCGTAGGTCCGCCCCGGCACGGTCAGCTCGGTCGCCGATACCCTGAGGTCGTTCATCCGGGTGCGCGGCGCCGGGTGGGTCGAGAAGATGGAATAGCCGCGGTCGGGCCGCTTGCGGCGCACTCGCGCACTGAGCTCGCTTTCGCCGATCAGCTGCTCCCACGTCTCCGACATCGACAGGGGCGCATAACCGGCCTGGCTGATGAGCTTCAGCCCCAAGGCATCCGATTCCGCCTCCAGGTCACGGCTGTAGCGCAGAATGGACAGGATGGTCCCGAGCTGCGCCAGCTGCGTCAGGTCCCCGGTATTGTAGCCGGCCGCCCCGCCCGCGATCCCGCCGAGCATCGCCGCGAAGCTCAGTATGTCGGTCTTGCCGCGGATGCTGCGGTATTGGCGGATCTGGTGCTTCAGCAGGAAGTGCGAGCCTTCGTGCGCGATCACGCCCGCAAGCTGCGCTTCGTCGCGCATCCGTAGCAGCAGGCCCGTGAAGATCACGGTGAAGCCGGTCGGGAACATGACCGCGTTGAAGTCCGGAATGCGGGCGAGATAGATCCGCATGTCGCGCGCCGCCGGACCGCCGACCTTGCCGATCAGCTGCTGGAGGTAGCGGTTGAGCTTGTCGTCCTTGACCAGGATGTTGGAGCCGGCAACCTCCTCCTCGACCCGCTGCATCTGCGCCCATAGGCCCAGCTCGTCACGGTCGGTCGGACGATAGCCGGGCCCGATCAACGGGTTCAGCGAAGCCGGCGGGATCCGGGCCTCGGCCATGCCGGTCGCCAGCGCCGCGGTCGCGGCACCGCCCCCGGCGAGCAGGGCGCGGCGGGAAAGCTCGGCGCTCATTGTGCGGCTCCTTGCGAGCGTTGCGCCCGCTGCTGTCGCTGCTGCCGGCGGATGTCCTTGCCCGGCTTCATCCGGCCGAGTAGCCGGTCGACCATCTGCGCGGCGCCTTCCTTGCTGCGGATGTCGCCGAACTTGATGCCGGCCACCTGGCTGCCGGCCTGGACCACGTTGAACCACACCACGTCGCCGGTGCGCAGGTCGACCAGGCTGGCATAGGCGAACTGCCCTGCCCCGCCGATGTTGGGAGCGCAAAAGCCGATAAAGCAGCCGGCGATCCCCAGCACCTGCAGCGCGACCCGGCCGGTGCTGGCGAAGCTGTCCTCCGCATGCATGAACAGCGCGTAGTCGTACCCCGTCCGCTGGCCGAAGCGCACCGCCTCCTGCCCCAGCGTATATTCGAGGCCCCGGCGGCGCTTGGTCGGCAGGGTCACCCCCAAATATTTGTGCAAGGCGACCGACTGGCTGACGGCGGCGTTGAGCCGCTCCACGTCCGCGACCTGCTCGGCGGTCACGCCGGAGATTGCGTCACGGCGCTCCATGATCAGCGTCTTGCCGCCCCGCCCGGCCTGCTGCTCACGCAGCGCCGTGATGACGTGGCCCCGCGCCTGCTCGGTCCAGTCGGCCCGCGGCTCGGACAGGCCGCCCGTGGTAACCGAACTCACCTGCACGTCCGGCCGCAGCACCAACAGCTTGTAGTCGCCCTGCGGCGGCGAGAACTGCAGGTCGGCGAACTGCCGCGTCTGCACGCAACCGGTCGTCGCGACCGAAGCGGCCACGGCCGCGAGCAATAGTGGACGACGCATGCACTTCTCCCGCTTGCGCCAGCTTTCCCGAGCCGAAAAGCCGTTCACTTCAATCATTTAACCAAGTAGTTGAGCTATTCTGGAGAAGCTTTCTACAAGATGAACGAAGCGCGCATCTACTTTGGGCAACGCACTCCCGCGGCGGCGTTCAGGCAGCGCCCATCGATTGAAGCGGCAGGCACTGGCACGCCGATCAGCGCCCCTAGGGTTGGCAGAATGTCGACCGTCCCGACCGCCTCACTCCGGGCACTGCCGGAAACGCCCTTGCGCCAAATCACGATCGGCACCCGGCGGTCGTAATCCCACGGGCTGCCGTGGGTCGCGACATAGCCCTTCGTGGGGGCAGCGATCGGGCTCACCCATTGCTTCAACACCACGACCAGGTCGCCCGAGCGGGCCGGATCGAACGAGGCGCGGACCCGCTCCATCACGCTCCACTTGTCGGGCGAACCGCTGGGCATCGCCAGCTTGCGCAGCTCGTCTGCGGTGTAGGCGCCATGGACCTGCGGGTGAGCGCGGTAGCGTTCGACCGCGGCTCGCAGCACCCGCGCGCGGATGGCCGTCGACAAGGTGCGGTCGATCCATATGTCGCCGCCGATGCCTTCGCCGCGCAGCACGCTCTCCGTTCGCCCGAATTGCGGCGCCAGCAGCTTGCCCACCTGCTCCGCCGCCAGTGCCGGCTCCGCCCGTCGCGCCTGCGCTACGCCTCCGTCCCGCAGCCGTTCCGGCAGGTCCATCACCCCATGGTCCGACGACAGCACCACGGCATAGTTTACGCCCGTCGCATCGAGCCGCCGTAGAAAGTCGCCCAGCGACCGGTCGAGCGCCAGCATCTGCAGGCACATCTCGGTTCCGCCGCTGCCGAAGCTGTGCCCGACATAGTCGGTGGCGGACAGGCCGAGCGACAGCACGTCGGTCGCCGGCCCGCGCCCGAGTTGCAACTCTCCCACTAGGCCTGCGCCCGCCGCGAGCACCGCGCCATCGAACTCGGGATGCGCCCGCGCCCCGCGCGCATCGCCTGCCACCCGGTCGAGCCGCCCCGTCCCGACGGTCAGCCCCGGCGCGACCGTATAGGCCCGCGCACGCGCCTGGCATTGCGGCGGCAGCTCCAGCGGCCCACGCGGCGCGGCCAGGCTCGCGGCGTACACCTGGTTCAGTGCCGAGATGGTCCGCGGAGTCGCCGCGCCCGTCAGGTCGGTCGCCCAGCTCTTGCCGTCCCAATACCAGCGCCCGTCCGCGCTCCGCCCGCTCATCATCACCGCCGCCCGGTCCTTGCCCGCCACCGTTACGTTGCGGCTCCGCGGGCTGATCGCCTTTAGCCGGTCGCCCAAGGTGGTGACCCGCAGGTGCGCAGGGCTCACCTTGTACTTGCCCGACGTGGTGCCGGGGACCGTCTCGTCCTCCGCGCAGTAGATGGTCTTGTCCGCCCGCGCCGCGCCCTGGTCGGTCCAATTGTTGGCGATGATCCCTGTTGCGGCTGGATGGCGGCCGGTCAGCAGCGTCGAATGGCCCGGGCAGGTCTCGCTCGCCGCATGGCTTTGGTAGCCGTTGACGAACAGCGTCCCCTCGTTAGCCAGCCGCGCCAGCCCGCCGGTGAACAGCGGCCGGTATTGCTCCCACAGGTCGGACGACAGCTGGTCGACCGAAATGGCGACGATCAGCTTGGGCGCGGCAGTCTGGGCGGCGGCGGGAGTGGCGAAGAGGGCGGCCGCGACAAGGAGCAATTTAGGCATGATCGGCCGCATAGCAGCGGCCCGGTTGCATCGCTATGACTAGCCCAACTTCGCCCGCAGCCGTTCATTCACCACCTGCGGATTGGCCTTGCCTGCCATCGCCTTCATCGTCTGCCCGACAAAGAAGCCGAACAGCTGCTGCTTGCCCGCGCGGTACTGCTCGACCTTGTCCGCGTTCGCACCCAGGATCCGCTCGATCTCCGCATCGATGGCGCCGGTATCGCTGGTCTGCCTGAGCCCCTCGCCCTCGACGATCGCGCCCGCCGGATCGCCGCTCTCCAGCATCTTCTCGAACACCGTCTTCGCGATCGACCCGCTGATGGTGCCGTCGGCTACCAGCTTCAGCAGCTCGGCCGCATGCGCCGGCGAGACCGGGCACTCGGCGATGCTCACGCCCAGCCGGTTCAGCGCGCCGAACAGCTCCGCCACCACCCAGTTCGCCGCCTGCTTGGGGTCGACGCCGTGGCTCAGCAGGACATCGAACCAGCTCGCCGTCTCGACCTCGGCGGTGAGCACCGAAGCGTTGTAGGCGGACATGCCCATCAGCTCGAACCGCTTCCGCTTGGCGTCGGGCAGCTCAGGCAGGCTCGCTCGGCAGTCCGCCAGGAACGCGTCGTCTAGCTCCAGCGGCAGCAGGTCCGGATCGGGGAAGTAGCGATAGTCGTGCGCATCCTCCTTAGACCGCAACGACCGCGTCTCCTGCCGGCCCGGATCGTACAGCCGCGTTTCCTGCAAAACCGCGCCGCCCTCCTCCAGCACCTCGATCTGCCGCCGCGCTTCATGCTCGATCACCGCCTGCACGAAGCGGACCGAGTTGACGTTCTTGGTCTCGGTCCGGGTTCCGAACGGATCACCCGGCCGCCGCACCGACACATTGACGTCGGCGCGCATGGAGCCTTCCTCCATGTTCCCGTCGCACGAGCCGACGTAGCGCAGGATCGCACGCAACTTCCTGAGGTAAGCCCCTGCTTCGGCGGGCGAACGCATGTCCGGCTTGGACACGATCTCCATCAGCGCCACGCCGCAGCGGTTAAGGTCGACGTAGCTCATCGTTGGGTGCTGGTCGTGCATCAGCTTGCCCGCATCCTGCTCGACATGGATGCGCTCGATGCCGATCGCCTTGGCGCTGCCCTCGTCCTTCTCGTCGGTGAGGACGTGCACCGTCCCCTCGCCCACCAGCGGATGGTATAGCTGGCTGATCTGATAACCCTGCGGCAGGTCCGCGTAGAAATAGTTCTTCCGGTCGAATCGCGACCAGCGGTTGATGGTGGCCGCCAGCGCCATCCCCGTCCGCACCGCCTGCCGGATGCACTCGCGGTTCGGTACTGGCAGCATCCCCGGCATCGCCGCGTCGACCAGGCTCACCTGCGTGTTCGGCTCCGCCCCGAAAGCCGTCGCGGCCCTAGAGAACAGCTTGGCGTTGGAGGTCACCTGCGCATGGACCTCAAGGCCGATCACGACCTCCCACTCGCCGGTTTCGCCGCGGATGCGATAGGGCGCGGTTGCGTCAGCCATTACCACCACTTCTCCGGCCGAGCGCTGAACCCCGCCCGCTCCTCGATCGCCAGACCCGCAATCAGCACGCCCTGCTCATCCAGCTCCCGCCCGATGATCTGCAGCCCGAGCGGCAACCCGAGGTCGTCCAACCCGCCCGGCACGCTCATCGCCGGCAGCCCGGCCAGGCTCGCCGGCACCGCAAATACGTCGTTGAGGTACATGGCGATCGGGTCGGCCAGCTTCTCGCCCAGCCCGAACGCGGCGCTCGGCGCGGTGGGGGTCAGGATGAGGTCGCACTGCTCAAACGCCGCTCGGAAATCCTGCTTGATCAGCGCCCGCACCCGTTGCGCCTTGTTGAAATAGGCGTCGTAAAAGCCTGCGCTCAGCACATAGGTGCCGATCATGATCCGGCGCTTGACCTCCGCCCCGAAGCCAGCCGCACGGGTCGCCGAGTACATGCCCTCGAGCCCGCCCTCGCCGGCCTCGCGCCGACCATACCGCACCCCGTCATAGCGCGCGAGGTTGGACGAGGCCTCCGCCGGCGCGATGATGTAGTAGGTCGGCAGCGCATATTTGGTATGCGGCAGCGAAATCTCGACCGGCTCCGCGCCCGCGTCGCGCAGCCACTCGATGCCCTGGTCCCACAGCGCGTTGATCTCGTCCGGCACGCCCTTGATGCGATACTCGGTCGGAATACCGACCCGCTTGCCCTTGAGATCGCTCGACAATCCCGCTTCCCATCGCGGCACGGCCAAGTCGAGCGAGGTCGAGTCCTTCGGATCGAACCCGGCCATCGCCTCCAGCAGGATCGCGCAGTCGCGCACCGTTCGCGCCATCGGCCCGGCCTGGTCGAGCGAGCTGGCGAACGCCACAATCCCCCAGCGCGAGCAGCGCCCGTAGGTCGGCTTGATCCCCGAGATGCCGGTGAACGCCGCCGGCTGCCGGATCGACCCGCCCGTGTCCGTGCCCGTCACCCCCGGCGCGAGCCCCGCCGCCACCGCCGCCGCCGACCCGCCCGAGCTCCCGCCCGGCGTCAGCGCCGCATTGCCGCCGTCGTTCCGCTTCCATGGCGACAGCACCGGCCCGTAGGCGCTGGTCTCGTTGGACGAGCCCATGGCGAATTCATCCATGTTGAGCTTGCCCAGCATCCCCGCGCCCGCCCGGCGAAGATTGCCCGAAACGGTGCTCTCGTACGGCGGCTTGAAGCCCGCCAAGATGTTGGAGCCCGCCGTCGTATCCACGCCCGCCGTCGCGAACAGGTCCTTGATGCCCAGCGGAATGCCCGACAGCGGCTGCAGATCGCCCGAGACCCGCGCCGCATCCGCCGTGTCCGCCGCGGCCAGCGCGTCGTTCGGCGTCTCCACCGTGTAGGCGTTCAGCGCCCGCGCACCCGCCACCGCCGCGTTGAACTGCTCGGCGATCTCCCGCGCGGAGAAGTCGCCCGAGCGGAAGCCGTCGCGTAGTTCGGTGATGGTCCTGCGGGTAAGCTCCGTCACTATTCGATCACCTTGGGCACCGCGAAGAACCCATGCTGCGCCTCAGGCGCGTTCGCCAGCACCTCGTCCTGGATGCCCCCATCCGTCACCCGGTCGTCGCGCAGCCGCAGGCCCAAGTCGATCACGGCGGTCAGCGGCTCCACCCCATCGGTATCGACCTCGCCCAGCTGCTCGACCCAGCCGAGGATGTTGTTCAGCTCCGGCACCATCGCCTCGACCTCCGCATCGCTCATCTTGAGCCGCGCGAGCCGGGCGATGTGCCGCACGGTTGCGGTATCGACGGACATGGCCCGCGCCCTAGCGAGAGGGGTTCCGGGGAGCAAGGTCGATCCCCATATCCTATCAGTCCCCGCATGAACGCCCCCGCTCTCTCCCGACCGACCGCTTCCCGCCTGTGGCGGCCCAAGCGCGTGCTGGTTACCCGCTCCTCGCTGGAATGGGAGCACGGCCGCGCCATTGCCGACAACTGCGAATCTCTCGGCATCCCGGTCGAGCGCCTCCCCGCCGACCGCCTGTCGCTCGGCCTGCCGGACGACCCGCGCAAGGCCTATGCACTGGCCAAGCAGACCCTGGCCGTCACCGTCGCGCCGCCGTCCAAGCTCCGCCTCCAGCCGATCGCCCCCTCGGCCGACTGGCGCGTTGACCTGGCCGAGGGCTGCCCCGCCCACTGCAACTATTGCTATCTTGCCGGCTCGCTCAACGGCCCGCCGATCACCCGCGCCTACGCCAACCTGCCGGAGATCCTCGCCCAGCTCCCGCCCAAGCTCGGCCAAGGTACCATCACCTCCCGCTCAAAGACCCGCGCCCACGAAGGCACCACCTTTGAAGCAAGCTGCTACACCGACCCGCTGGCGCTGGAGCACCTCACCGGCTCGCTGTCCGCCCTGATCCGCTGGTTCGGCGAGTGGGACGCGCCGGCGCAGTTGCGCTTCACCAGCAAGTTCGACTCGGTCGACCCATTCCTCGGTCTCGAGCACAATGGCCGCACCCGCATGCGCGCGTCAGTCAACCCGGCGGTGTTCGCTCGCTTCGAAGGCGGCACCAGCCCCGTCGCCGCCCGGCTTGCCGCCCTCGCCCACATGGGCACCGCGGGCTACCCGATCGGCCTTACGGTCGCCCCCATCATCGCCGCCGAAGGCTGGCGCGAAGCCTATGCCGAGCTCATCGCCCAGGCCGCCGCGGCCTTGTCCGCCCTCCCCGACCCCGACCTGACCATCGAGCTCATCACTCACCGCTACACCCCCGGCTCCAAGGCGGTGCTGCAGAGCTGGTATCCCGGTTCCGACCTCGACATGAGCGAGACCAACCGCTCGGAGAAGCGCACCAAGTTCGGCGCGATCAAGCAGGTCTACGACAAGGCGACCATGGCCGAGCTCCGCGGCTTCTTCGAAGAAGAGATCGCCCGCCAACTCCCCTACGCCCGCATCCTCTATTGGACCTGAGACGTGGAAGGGGACGGGCCATCTCTGACCCGGCCCTTTATTAGCTTCAGCCTCGCTCGGGCGCAGCGATCGGTGGCGGCGGAGGCGGCGGAGGCGCTGGGCAGGCGTCGGTCGTCAGGATCACCGACCCATCCGGGCAGGTTTGTGTTGCCGGCGCTACCGGAACGGGAGGAGGAGTCGGCGGCGGCGGCGGCGGCGGCGCCGCGGCAAGACCACCGAAGCGATAGCTTGCGGTCAGGCTCAACGCGTGCGTCTTGAAGCGGTCTTCCGAGCGGCGGAAGGCCGTGCCGCTCGGATTGACCAGGATGAACGGGTTGGTTGGACCGGCCGTGCCTTGGGTCACCGCAACGCGCGCATCCTCGTCCTTCACGTTGGTGCGTAGGTAGAGGAGGCCGAGCGCTACCGGCCCGACCATCGCCTCGACGCCGCCGCCAAGACGGTATCCAGTCTCCCGGTGCGAGCGCTGATTGAGTGCGAAGGCGTTAACAGCGTTGCTGGTGACGAAGCTGTCCTTGATCTTGGCGCGCACCACGCCCGCTGTCACATAAGGCATGAACCCGCCGGCATCGATGCCGAGCCGACCGCGTAGGCCAAATGTGCCCTTCAGCTCGCGGTTGAACGCGTAATTCGCTGGGGTGGTAGAAAAGGCGGTGACCGCATCCTCGACCTTGCTCCGGCCATATTCGACCAGGGCGCCGACGACGATCGCCCCAAAATCGTAATCGTAACCGGCGAAAATGCCATAATCGATGCCCTTGTTGTCCTTGTCGCACCCATCGGCGGCAACCGCGCTCTCGGGACTGCCACCGCAGAAGCCAGGAGAAAATGCATCGGCGCCGGCGGCCGTGTTGACGGTGTCGCCAAAGGTGCCGTCGAGATCGGTGTCGAACAGGATGCGTTCGTCATTGTCGTCGAGGCCTGCGGCATAGCCCACACGACCCCCGATATACCCTCCGGTCCAGTCAGCGCTTTGCGCCGCCGCGGTGTCCGCGGTGTTAATGGCGACGATCGCTGCGCCGGCTAAGATGAATTTGGACATGTTGACTCCCTGTTGGCTGCTCTGAGGCAACGCTATATTAAGCGGCCGTCGCTGATTGGTCCGGCCTAGTCAACCGGGACCCGAGGGCTCCCTGTTGGTCGTGCTAAGTGGGGGTCGCGTTCCGCATCTCCCGCTAGTTCGAGCCGCCGGCGGTCCTGCAGGCGATCCGCGGCGGCAGTCGGGGGCGTCTCCGGCGGAGCAGCAATGATGGGTGCAGGGCAGCAGCGGGCGAGCAGCCTAGCGCAGGTGCGCACAGGATCCGCATTCCAGCCGGATGAAGCTTCGCGACGTTCGCCCTCGACCTTTCTGTGGAACAGAAGTGTTCCTGCAGGCGAATGTCTGCAATTGGTCGAAAGTAGATTTAGGCCGCCGATGTCGGATTGGGTGGGAAGCGGACATCGAAGGTCGTCAATCCGCAGCCTGCCAGAACGTCAGTTCGTAATCGATTGAGTTTAAGCCGGGTTCGTCATTGAACGAGACGGCGAACCGCACGTGCGGGAAATCTCGGCTCAGCTTCACCTCGTGGATCTCCTTGAGCATCCGACCAAGATAACGGAGCTGACCTTCGGATGGCTCAACATCGCAATGAATATCGGCGATGTGGGGGTGGTTCATGACGGTCTCCACTGCCATCCGGTCACAGCCGGTCGCGTCTTTGAAATCCCGAAGCGATTCCGCGGAAAAACCGCCGGAGAACGTAGCCGTCAAACTGAACGAACTTGGGCCAGAAGATGAGACTGTAGCCAGTCGCAAGTTCATAGTTGCCAACACACTCGATCCAGCTTTCCGGGTCGATATCTGCGCCATTGTTCCACCTTGGAAGCTCAGGAATGAGCGCGGCAAAATCGTCGGTCATGTATCCAAGGCTGCCCGAGCGAGCTAAAGTCCGCAATGGGTCGATAGCAAACCTAGTCGCCCCCAGCACTCACCCCCGCTGGCGATGCGGGCAGCCTGGCCAGCAGCAGGGGCGCCGCTTGCCGTCGCGCAGGTTCTCGCGGCCCCACTCCACCCGCTTCTGCCGCGTTTCAGCTTTCTTGGCCGACTCGATCCAGCAGATCCATTCGTTTCGGGCGAGCGGCGTGATGTCCCGCCAGGTCAGTAGCGCTTGCCCGTCACGCGCCAGCGCCACGGCCAGGTCCGCTGGAAGATCATGGACGACCCCGCCGGGGATCTGCTCTTGGTCCGCCATCGCAACCTGCTTACCATGCCTGCTCAACGTGCAACATCCGCAGCGGCCCGCGCAGTCCACCGCCCCACCAGCACAAAAACCTGTCCTACAGCCCCTCTGCCGTGCTTGGTGCCCTCCGCATGCCTCACTCATCCCGCCCCCGCCACGACGGCTGGACGCCCCACCGGCAGGCCATTTTCCTGGCGACGCTCCGCATCACCCGTTCGGTTAGCCGCGCCGCTGCGGCTGCGGGCATCAGCCGCAAGAGCGCCTACGCCTTTCGCGCCCGAGCGAACGGACGATTTGTTCGCCGCCGGTTGGGAGCGGGCGCTGCAGCAGCCTCCGATCGGCCTGGCCGGCGGCGAGCGCGAAGGTGACAAAGGTCACGGAGAGGCGCGCGCCGCATCCAGCTCGGGCGGCCCGAAGGTGACGGCTGCCCCCTCAACCAAGGTAACAGGGGTGGCGTTTCCCCGGCGAACGCTGCTCACGGTCAACCGGAGTCAAGCCGGCTCTCGCGACACCGCCGTTTGCGACGCCCTCCTCCCCGCCTTGCCGCCGTCCCCCGCACCCCTTAGGTCCGCCGACCCATGTGCGCCCGCCGCTTCCTCCTGATCGTCTTCTTCCTGACCCTGCTGGTGGTCGCGGGCGCCTTTGCCTTGTTCCAATATGGCGGCGAGGTGCTGGTCCGCCAGGCGACCCCGCAGGGCAGCTTCGAGGAGCAGCCCCCCACCAGCGGCCCCGACTATGGGCAGGAGGAAAACTGGATCGCCCGCCCCGGCCTCGCCGGCGACCCGTCGAGCTGGGTGCCGCAAGGTGCCGGAACGGCGGCAGCCGGCGGCGATGCGGCGGTCTTCTACATCCATCCGACCACCTACCTCCGGCGGGACCGCTGGAACGCGCCGCTCGACGACGGGGAGAGCCGGGACCGCGCCGCCCTGTTCGTTCGCAGCCAGTCCAGTGCGCTCACCGCGGCCGGGCAGGTCTGGGCGCCGCGCTACCGCCAGGCCGCGTTCGGTGCCTTTCTGCTGGAAAGCGAGGATGCGACCCAGGCCCTCAACCTCGCCTACCGCGACGTCGCCCGCGCGTTCGACCGCTTCCTCCTCGAAGCCGGCGACCGCCCGATCATCCTCGCCGGCCACAGTCAGGGCGCGCTGCACCTCACACGCCTGCTGCGGGAAAGGGTTGCCGGCCGGCCGGTCGCTCAGCGGGTCGCGGCGGCCTACGTCGTCGGCTGGCCGATCTCGGTGACGGCGGACGTTCCCACCTTCGGCCTGCCCGCCTGCGAGCGGGCCGACCAGCCTCGCTGCGTGCTCAGCTGGGAGACCTTTGGCGAGCCCGCCAACACCGACCTCATCACCGACGTCTACGACGGCTCGGTTGGCCCCACCGGGCAGAAGCGCCGGCGCGAGGACCTGCTGTGCGTCAATCCGCTGACCGGCACCCGGAACGGCGCCGCGCCTCCAACAGCCAATCTCGGCACGCTGGTGCCCAACGGCGACCTGACCAACGCCACCCTGGCCATCGGTCAGGTCGGCGCCCGCTGCGAGGGCGGCTTTCTCCTGGTCGACGGCGAGGTGCCGGCGATCGGCCCCTATGTGCTGCCGGGCAACAACTACCACGTCTACGACTACGCGCTGTTCTGGGCGAACATCCGCCGCGACGCGCTGGGGCGGCTGGCGGCATGGCGGCAGCGCTGATCACCGCGAGCCCGGCTGAGTTCGCCAAGGCGGTGCCCGGCGGCAAGCTCGCCGGGTTGGATGTTGGTACCAAGACCCTTGGTGTAGCGATGTGCGACGAAGGCTGGAGCTTCGCCGGACCGGCCGAGACCATCCGCCGAACCAAGTTCACCCAGGACCTCGAGGCTCTCGGGAGAGTGATCGAGGCGCACAGGGTGCAAGGTCTGGTGGTCGGCCTGCCGCTCAACATGGACGGAACCGACTCGCCCCGCACCCAATCCGTTCGGGCCTTTGCCCGTAACTGCCTTCCGCTAGGATTGCCCATCCTCCTGTGGGACGAGCGCTGGTCCACCCAAGCCGTCGAGCGCGCCATGGTGGCGGCCGACGTCAGCCGGGCCAAGCGCTCGGCGGCGGTCGACAAGCTTGCTGCTGCGCACATTCTCCAGGGCGCAATCGACGCGCTGGCTAACCTGCCGCAAGTCGATTAGCGGAGCGGCTCGTGGACCTTCTCTCCATCGACTCCCTGACCGATGAGCAGATCGACGGCTTGCTCGAGACCGCTGACCTGTTCACCCGGCGAGGCGGAGGTTCCACCAGGTATGCCGGGCGGATCGTCTTCAACTTGTTCTACGAGAACAGCACCCGCACCCTGATGAGCTTCGCCGCCGCCGCAGCCAGGCTCGGCGCCGTACCGCTCACCCTTCCGGTCGAGCAATCCAGCATAAAGAAGGGTGAGACGCTGGCCGACACCGCGCGGACGCTCAACGCCATGGGACCCGACGCCCTGGTCATGCGGCACGGCGAGGACGGCTCGGTCGCCGAGGTCGCTCAGCTGATGGACTGCCCGGTGCTCAATGCCGGCGATGGGACCAACGAGCACCCGACCCAGGCCCTGCTCGATGCCCTGACCTTGCGCCAGCATTTCGGCCGGATCGAAGGTCTGACCGTCGCTATCTGCGGCGACATTCGCCACAGCCGGGTGGCGCGGTCCAACCGCAAGCTGCTCGAGCGGCTCGGCGCCACGGTCCGGCTGGCGGGCCCGCCCCCACTCCTGCCCGACGATCTGCCAGGCGGCGGCGCGATCGACGAGGCGGTTCGAGGTGCGGATGCGGTGATGATGCTGAGGATCCAGCGAGAGCGGTTGGCCGAGGAGCTTGGCGACTCGCCGGGCGAGTATCTGGCGAGCTACGGGCTAACCGTCGAACGGCTGGCCCAGGCCGCGCCCCATGCCGTGGTGCTCCATCCCGGCCCGATGAACCGCGGGGTTGAGATTGCGGACGAGATCGCGGATCATCCTCGCTCGCTGATTCTCCGCCAGGTCGCGAACGGGGTGGCGATGCGAATGGCGGTGCTTGATCTGTTGCTGAGCGCCTAGCGCGACGCCAAGCGCACCGGCGTATCGCCCGCGACGTTCCGGACGAAGCAGGCCGAGCCCGAGCGCTTGAGTTGCTGGCACAGAGCCCTGGCTTCGCCATCGCTTGCGAAACCCTTAAGCGATAGGCGGTACACGGTTCCGCTCACGCTCTCAAAGCGAGCGCTGGCCGGAGTATAGCGGCTGAGCGCACCATGACGCCGGGCGATGCCGTTCCAAGCCATCTGGACACGCTTGAGCGAGCCGTACGCGCCGAGCTGCACCACCACTCCGCTGCGGGCGAAGCGGACGGCAGCGCTGCGGCGCAGCTGAGCGACCTTGGGCAACGCGCCGCCCGGCCGCACCGGTTCGCGGCGGATCGAGTCCAGCTCGGAGGCGATGTCCGCCAGCCGCATCGGCACTTCCATCGGAGCCGGAGCAGGTGCGGGGCTTGCGGCCGGCAGCGGCACGGTCACAGAGGCTGCCGCTACGGCGACTGGCTCCGCGGGCACGGGTGCCGCGGCGAAGCCGGGGTCGTTCATGACGGTAGTCTCGGCCGCGGCCAGCTCTGGCTGGGCGACGGGCAGCGCCACAGGCGGAGGCGGGGCCGACGGCACCGCCGCTGCCGATGCCAGCCGGACCTGGGTTTCGGCCAAGGCCAGGCGCACGGGCTGACCCGGGTCGGCCGCCGCCGGGCTCACGCCCAGCAACGAGGCCACTTGCGCCCCGGAGCTTTGCGGTGTGGCGAGCGCCATCCAGCCCTGGAGCCGAGCGTCGACCTGATCGGCCGGAAGGTCCTGACTGGCGACCGTACGCGCCATCTCCCAGTTCCCCGCAAGGGCATGGGCAAGCGCCAGATTCTGCCGGGTGCGGCCATCAGCCGCAGGTTGCCGCGCGGCTTCGTCCAGCAGGGCGATTGCGTTGCCGGGCTGCCCCGCCAGCGCCATCGCCAAACCGATATCTGCAGGGTCGACTGAACCGCGTAGCTGATCAAGCAGCTGGGTCGCTGAGGCGTGCTTTCCCCCGGCGATCTCGGCCAGCACCAGCTTCAGCATGAGCTGTGGCTCGCCGGGAGCCAAGGTTAGCGCATCATTGTACGCCGTCGCCGCAGAAGCGAACCGTCCCGCCCCGAGGTAGGCGTTGCCGAGCAGGCTCCGCAGGCTGGCGTTGCGAGGTGCGTTCCCGACCGCCTGTTCGGCCCAGCTCACCGCAGCGGCGTAGTCGCCGGTGGCCAGCGCCAGGTGCGCGCGGGTTGCGACGCCTACGGCCGCGTCCTTGCCGTTCACCGCCAGACTGCCACGCTCCGGTCCCCGACCGAACGGACTGGCGCAGCCGGCGATCAAGCCGGCAATCGCCAGTGATGATATGGCGGTCGAGGCGCGAAGCAGCTTGGTCATGCTTGTCCCTTTCGGCTGGCCCGCTCGGGCGCCTGGCTGGCCATCGCTTCAAGCTCGGGCATGGAGGACAGCAGCTCATCGAGCGCCTTCGTCACGAGTTGCTGCGCTGACTTGGCGTTGACCGCGCAGGCGAGACGCAGTTTCAGGTGGCGATTGGAGTCGAGACGAAGGGTGAAGGCGGCCTTGTCCTTGGCGTTCTGCTCGGACCGCGCTTCCCGCGAACGCTTTGGTGCGGGGCGCGGGCTGGCTGAAGCAGCGACCGGTGCGACCGGTGCCACCGCCACGACGGGATTCTCAACTTGGCAATCTGCCTCGACGGGCAACGCGTCGAGCAGTTCCAACGCCTCAAGCTCATCCGGAAGGTCCTGCTCGTACGCCTTCGTCTCGGCATGAGCGTCGCCGTCCGCCGTATCGAACGGATCGAACACTTCCTCGTCCGGCTGACCGAAGCGCTGCTCGATCTCGGCTTGCTGGTCATGCACCGGCGAGATCGGCGTCAGTCCCGCGAGCGGGGTGCGCGACAGCGGCGGTGCAGGGTGGTTCGCACCCGGATGGGGCTCGTTCGTAGGGGCCACCGCCGTCAGCACCGGCCGCTGCGCCTCGTGACCCATGTCGTTCCAGCCCAGGTCGTCGAGGTTGCCGCCGCCCTGACCGAAGCCCTGCGGTCGCATGGCTGGCCGGGCCGAGCCCTTGCGGGCAAGCAGCCCGGACGACAAGGAGGCGAAAGCCTTGGGTTCGCTCGTCACTGGAGCAGTCTCCCGTTACTGGCCGACGACGCGGCGGCCGAAGCCGCCGACGGGTCGTGGAGCGGCGACCGCGCTGGCACCTGATGCTGCGGCGGGCGCCGCGAACACGGTGCGACGGAAGTTCTTCTCCAGCCGTTCGCTGATGTAGTCCCATAGCTCGACCACCTCACGGGCGGAGCGGCCCTTGGGGTCGACCTCCATCACGGTTCGGCCATCGATCATGGACGCAGCGAAGTCGGTGCGATGGTGCACGGTGACGGGGGCAACGGTGCCGTGCTGCGACAAGGCGACCGCGGCCTCGCTGGTGATTTTGGCCTTGGGCGTCGCGGCGTTGACCACGAAGATCAGCGGCTTGCCGGCGCGGTCGCACAGGTCGACGGTAGCACCGACCGCGCGCAGGTCGTGTGGGCTGGGGCGAGTCGGGATGACGATCAGCTCGGCCACGGCGATGACGCTCTGAATGGCCATGGTGATGGCTGGCGGCGTGTCGATCACCGCCATTCGGAAACCCTGCTGGCGAAGCACCTCCAGGTCGGAAGCCAGCCGAGCCACGGTGGTCTGGGCGAAGGCCGGCATATCGGCCTCCCGCTCGTTCCACCAGTCGGCAAGGCTGCCCTGCGGGTCGATGTCGATCAGGCAGACCGGGCCGTGCCCTGCCAATTGCGCTTGCACCGCCAGGTGACCGGAAAGCGTGGTCTTGCCCGAGCCCCCCTTCTGCGATGCCATAGCCAGAACGCGCATTCCCATCCCCTCGCCTGATTGGCTCTGTTGTTGGTGAGATGCTCCATCTGCAGCTAAAATCCGGTTAACGTTGCGGCTGCCCTGTTCTAGGCTGTTGCATCGCGGAAAATCGGAACTGAGGAAGTTGTGTTCGAATTGGTGCTCTCTCTTCTACTGGTCACGACGGCTCAGCCGGCCTTGCCGCCGGCTAGTGCCGCCGCGCTCACCAGCCAAGCGGATCGCGTTCAGCGCCGCGAACCCCAGCGGGCTCGCTCGCTCTACGAACGGGCGGCACGCCAAGGCTACGCTCCGGCCCAGGCGGCGCTGGGCATCCTCCTGTTCAAGGAAGGCGATCGGGCGGGCGCCATGCCCTGGCTCAAGCAAGCGGCGGAAGCCGGCGAGCCGCGGGCGCTGCTGATCTATGGCACCGCCATGTTCAACGGTGACGGCGTCGCGCCCCATCGCCGAAGGGGCTACGCGATGGTCCGCCGCGCGGCCGCGCAAGGCTCCTCCGAAGCTCGGGCCACCCAGTCCGAGATGGAATTGGTTATGCCAGAGTTGGAGCGAGCTTCGGGCTCGGAAGAAGTCGGCGAAACCGCATCGAGAGAGGCCGCGCCTGCCGTGGTCCGCACGACTGGCACCCGCAGTTCAAGCCGGCGGCGCTCGAAGGCCGCACCCTCAACGCCGGGTCCGTGGCGCATCCAGTTGGGCGCCTTTCGCCAGCCCGGCGCCGGTCAGGCTCTATTCGCGCAGCTTGCGCCGCGGCTGCCGGGCAAGCTGCCGGCCTATGTTGCCGGCGGATCGCTGCTGCGGCTACAGGTCGGCCCTTATTCCTCCCTGTCAGAAGCGGCGGCGGCGTGCCGCTCGCTGGCCCGGCAGGCCTGCGTACCGGTTCGGATCCGTTAGCCGTTCGCCCACTCGCGGCGGGGGATGCCTTGCGCCCACAGCAAGGCGGTCAGGTCGTTATGGTCGATAACCGCGTCCGCCACCTCCCTAAGCTTCGGCTTGCCGCGATAAGCGATGCCAAGCCCCGCTTCCTCGATGGTTGGGGCATCGTTTGCGCCGTCGCCGACGGCAAGCACCGCCTCACGCGGCAGACCGAGCTGGCTGCGTAGGTCGACCAACGCCTGCCGTTTGGCGCCGGCGTCGACGATCTCGCCCGTCACCCGCCCGGTCAGGTGACCGTGAATGCTCTCCAGCCAGTTGGCCCGGACCTCGTTGAAGCCAAGCTCGGCTGCCATCGGGTCGGCGAAATCGTGGAAGCCGCCGGTCACTAGCAACGTGCCCGCGCCCCGCGCCCGCATCGTCTGGACCAGCGTCCGCGCGCCCGGGTTGGCGCGGATGCGGTCGGTCCGGCAGCGTTCGATGCAACCCATGCCCAACCCGTTCAGCGCCGCCACCCGCTGGTGCAACGCCTCGGTGAACTCGATCTCGCCGCGCATCGCCGCGTCGGTCACGGCGGCGATCTCCTCCTTCATGCCCGCATAATCGGCCAGTTCGTCGATGCATTCCTGCCCGATCATCGTGGAGTCCATGTCGGCCACGAGCAACTTCTTCTCGCGGCCGTCCGCGGCCTGCGCCACCACATCGGTTCCCGGCAGCTTGCCTTCCAGCAGCCGGCGAATGGCGCTCACGTCCCCGCCTTCGATCTCGATATCCGCCGCATCCCCCTCGTCCAGCCAGTTCCAGCCGCGCAGGCGCAGGCGCGCGTCCTCCAGCATGGTGGCAACCTGGTGAATACGGTCCCGGTCGAGCTTGCCGGCTGCTATCAGCGTCGCAATGATCAAGTCGCGTCCTCCTGTGGCCGTCATTGCCGGTCCGACGGCGAGCGGCAAGTCGGCACTTGCCTTGACGCTGGCGGAACGCACGGGCGGCATCATCATCAACGCCGACAGCGCCCAAGTGTATGCAGACCTTTGGGTCCTCAGTGCACGGCCCGGGGATGACGAACTGCAGCGCGCCCAGCACCGCCTGTTCGGCTTCCGCGATGCCGCACTGCCTTTCTCGGCCGCCGATTGGGCCGAGGCCGCGCGGGCCGAGGTGCGGCAAGCTCATGCTGTCGGCAGGCTGCCGATCGTGGTGGGCGGTACGGGCCTTTACCTGCGTACGCTGCTCAACGGCATCGCGCCGGTGCCGCCGATCGATCCCACGATCCGTGCGGCTGTGCGGACTCGCCCGCTGGAAGAGAACTGGGCCGAGCTTCAGCAGCGAGACCCGGCGAGCGCCCAGGACCTCAGGCCGTCGGACAGCACCCGAGTTGCGCGGGCCCTGGAGGTTCTGCTGTCGACCGACCGCTCGCTGCGCCACTGGCAGGCGGAGCCCATGGGGGGTATCGGCGACCAGGTCGCGCTACGCCCCCTCATCCTGCTGCCGCCTCGCGCCTGGCTCTACCGCCGCTGCGACGAGCGTTTCGCCGCGATGCTTGACGAAGGTGCCACCGACGAAGTCCAACGGCTGCTTGCACGGGGGCTCGATCCGGCCCTCCCCGCGATGCGCGCGATCGGCATCCGCGAGATCGCGGCGCTGCTCGCAGGCGAACTCAGCCGCAAGGAAGCGCTTGCCGCAGGCAGCCAAGCGACCCGCAACTACGCCAAACGACAATATACCTGGTTTGCGCACCAGCCGCCGTCCGAGTGGCCCCGCTTCCCCGACGCGCTCGACGCCGAGGACGCACCGGAGCGGGCACTGGCGCTGCTCGGTGCCGCGGTCTAGCGCTGCAACCGATGATCCGCGATCCCGACATCGACCTCACGCCATTACGGGGCCAAACGGTAGCGATCGTCGGGTTCGGCAACCAAGGCCGCGCCCAGGCTCTCAACCTGAGGGATACCGGAATTTCGGTTCGGATTGGGCTGCGGGAAAGCAGCGCCCGCCGGATCGAGGCGCAGTCTTATGACCTTGCCGTCATGCCGCCGGCCGAAGCGGCAGCCGGCGCGAACCTGATCATGCTGCTCGCGCCGGATGAGCAGCTCGCCGCAGTGTACGACCAGGTTGAGCCAGCGCTCATGCCGGGCGCCGCGCTCGGGTTCAGCCACGGACTGGCGATCCACTTCGGGCTAATCAGGCCACGGCCCGATCTCGCGGTGATCATGGTCGCCCCCAAGGGACCCGGCAGCGCATTGCGCTCGCTCTACGAGGCCGGCCGCGGCATGGTGGCCCTGGCGGCGGTAGCGCACGACTCCAGCGGGACCGCCTGGCCGCTCACCCTCGCCTATGCCTCTGCAATTGGCTGTGGCCGGGCCGGTGTGATCGCCTCGAGCTTCGAGGAGGAATGCGTCGCAGACCTGTTCAACGAGCAGGCGGTGGTATGGGGCGGCGTTCCCGCCTTGCTCCAGGCCGGCTTCGAGACGCTGGTTGGGGCTGGGTACAAGCCGGAAGTGGCGTACCTTGAATGCGTGTCGGAGCTGAAGCTGATCGCCGAACTGATCGAGGCGCGGGGCATGGCCGGCATGGCCGAGGCGATCAGCAACACCGCGGAACTGGGCGCGTTGCTGGGGGGCCCGCGCATCGTCGACGAGTCGGTTCATGCGCGCATGCGGACGATTCTGCGGGAGGTCAGGGACGGCGTCTTCGCCGAGGCGTTGGGGGAAGAAGCGGCCGCCGATTACCCCCGTTTACGCCAGGCCAGGCTCAAAGCGCGAAGCGGCGTGCTCGAACGCACGCGGGAACGGCTGCTCGGGCCGGGCTAGCCCACGATCTCCGGCTCCGGCCAGCGATTGCCGACGCTGGCGCGCTCCACGTAAGCGCGTTGCAGCTTGCGATGCGCCTCTGCCGCGTGTGGGTCGGTTGCCTGCTCGGCGCGCGACTGCTCCTCAGCGGCGCGGCGCGCGAAGTAGGTCCTGTTCTCTTCAACCATGGCCGCTCTCCCCAGAGCCGAGCCGAGAAGCGATAGCAGATGCTCGTTGCTGGAGAAAGGCGGCGGTCAGGCCGCCTTGCAGTGCAGCTGGGCGAAGCCGCGGAGCTGGGCTTGAAGCGACGGTTCGTCGATCATGGAGGTGAGCTGATAGACCAGTTCGGCCAGATCGCCCTGCCCCGCCTCATACCCCATGTGCCAGTCTGGGAAGCTCGGCTTGGCGATCGGCTTGCGGCTGAGCTCCACGACCGCGAAGTGCCGCGGATCGCGCTTGATGCGGGCGTAAGCGTCGGCGAGACGGCTGTCCGGTCCCTCCAGCACCTGGAGGAACCGGCGCCCGCCGACGATCAGCAATCCGGTAAGCCCATCGCGCGCATTGTTGCGGCGCGATGCGCTGAGGATGCTCTCGACCTCGGTCAAGCTGGGAACTTCGCTGCGGGACGTGCTGATGTAGACAAGCTGTTGCATTCCGGCTCTCCGAACCCGATCGCCCGTTTGTTAACGGGCAATCGATAAGGATTTGCTAACTGGGCGCGAGCTGTTCCCGATTTTGAGGGCATTCAATGCAGCAAGGCTTTAGCGACTCCATCCTGATTACGGGCGCGGCGTCGGGCATCGGCTTGGCCACCGCTTATCACCTGGCGGAGCTTGGCGCGGCTCGGCTGATCCTGGTCGACCGCCACCCAGCTTCGCTTGCGGAAACGGATTCCGGTCGTCCGTCCTCCGTGCTGACTGGAGATGTTGGTGACCCGGACTTCTGGGCGGGCGTCGACCTCGCCGGCGTCCGAGGTGCGGTGATCAACGCGGGGATTGCAGGGGTCGGCAGGCTCACCGACCTGTCGTTTGATGATTGGCGAAGGGTGATAGCGACCAATCTCGACGGCGCGTTCCTCAGCCTGCAGGCGGCGCTCCGGGGCATGCGCGAAGGCGGCTCGATCGTTTGCGTCGCTTCCGCAGCAAGCTTCAAGGCAGAAGAGGGCATCGGCGCCTATGCCGCATCCAAGGCCGGCCTGCTGCAACTCGCGCGCGTCGCCGCCAAGGAGAGCGCTGCCCGCGGCATCCGGGTTAACGTCATCGCTCCCGGCGGGGTGGAAACGCCCATGTGGGAAAGTCCTCAATTCGATGCGCGAGTGGCGGAGGTCGGCCGCGACGCGGCGTTCAATGAAATCGCCGCGCACGCCACACCGCTGGGGCGTTTCAACAAGCCCGAGGAGATCGCCCGGCAGATCGCCTTTCTGCTTTCGAACGAAACATGCGGTAACGTGACCGGTTCGGTGTTCGTTAGCGACGGGGGCTACCTGCTCTAAGCCAGCCGCGGCGTCAGGGCCTGGTCGCGCAGCCCCCGCCAGACCTTGAGTGCCTGCACCGTTTCGTAGACGTCGTGCACCCGGATGAGCTGGGCGCCCTGCTCCATTGCCTTGATCGCCAGCGCGATGCTGCCGCCGAGCCGCTGGTCCGCCAGCGCTTCGTTATGGAGTGCGCCGATAGTGCGTTTGCGGCTGGCTCCAACTAAGAGGGGGCAGCCGAGCCCATGGAGAAGGGCCAGCCCGTTGAGCAACTCAAGATTATGCGCGACCGTCTTGCCGAATCCAATACCGGGATCGATCAGGATTTTGTTGCGCGGGATGCCGGCAGCTTGGACCTCCGCGAGGCGTTGTTCGAGCCAGAGATAGACCTCCACCAGCGCGCCTCGCCGGTAGCTCGGGTTCTGCTGCATGGTATCGGGCTGCCCCTGATGATGCATCAGCACGACTGGAAGACCCGAGCGCGCGACCACTTCAGCCGAGCGATGGTCCCAGGTCAGCGCCGACACGTCGTTGATCAGCCGCGCTCCGGCGGCGGCGGCGCGCTCCATGACCACCGCCTTGCGGGTGTCGACCGAGACCGCCACCCCGCCTCTCGCCAGCGCGCCTATCACCGGCTCGACGCGATCGATCTCGTCGCCTTCCCACACCGGCTTGGCGCCCGGCCGGGTGCTCTCGCCACCCACATCGACGATCGCCGCGCCGTTCTCCGCCGCGTCGAACCCCGCTGCGACCGCCTGCTCCGCCGAGGCGAACCGCCCACCGTCGGAGAAGCTGTCCGGGGTGGCATTGAGGATCGCCATCACTTGCGGCTGGTCGAGCCGAACCGTGCGGTCGCCCAGCAGCAACGGAGCGCGGGGTATCGTCAGCCGCTCCCATTGCTCCTCGGCATCAGCCGGCAGGTTGCCGATCGTTTCGTTGACCCGCTCGACGCTAACCAGCTCCGTCCCCACGCGATCGGCGGTGACCGTCAGCACCTCGACCATGCTGAACCAAGTGAGACCCCCCGCCAACCGCTCGACCTTGCCGTCGTGACCAAACGGCGAGTCGACGAACCCGGTTGGCCGAAGCAGGGTGCGCGTGCTCACTCCAGCCCTGCCAGATGCTCCTGGCGTAGCACGTCCAGCGGCACCAGGCGCTTGTTCCGCTCCACGTGCCAGAAGGTCCAGCCGTTGCAGCTTGGCGCACTCTGCAGGCCCGCCCCGACCTTGTGGATCGAGCCTTGGTGCGGGCCGCATCTGAGCGAACCGTCGGCGCGTACCGCCGCGCGCCACCTGCGCTTGGCGTCAAACAGCGTCGTCCCTGGAGAGACCAATCCGCTTTCCACCAGCAGCCCGAAGGCCACTCGCGGCTGGCGGCGCTTGTCGGGCACAACCTGCATGGCGCTTTCGTCGAGCGGCAGGGTAGCGGCGATACGCTCTTGAGCGACCGACACATAATCCGGTTCGCGCTCGATCCCGATCCATCGGCGGCCGAGCCGCCGCGCCACCGCCCCAGTGGTGCCGGTTCCAAAGAATGGATCGAGCACCAGGTCGCCCGGCTCCGTGCAGGCGAGGAGGATGCGGTAGAGCAGCGCCTCGGGCTTCTGCGTGGGGTGCGCCTTATGCCCAGTCACGTTCTTCAGCCGTTCGGCGCCCGAGCAGATCGGCAGCACCCAGTCCGAGCGCATCTGCAGGTCATCGTTCAGCGCCTTCATCGCCTGGTAGTTGAAGCTGTACTTGGCCCGCTCGTCCTTGGCGCACCAGATCAGTGTTTCGTGCGCATTGGTGAACCGGGTGCCGCGAAAGTTCGGCATAGGGTTGGCCTTGCGCCAGACGATGTCATTGAGGATCCAGTATGCGGCGTCCTGCAGCAGCGATCCGACTCGGTAGATGTTGTGGTAGCTGCCGATCACCCACAGAGTGCCATCGTCCTTGAGCACCCGGCGCGCCTGGTGGAGCCAGGCGCGGGTGAATGCGTCATAGGCGGCCAGGCTGTCGAACTTGTCCCAATCGTTGTCGACCGCATCGACCCGGCCGCCTTCCGGCCGGAACAAGTCGCCCCCGAGCTGCAGATTGTAGGGAGGGTCGGCGAAGATCATGTCGACCGACTTGGGCGGCAGCTTGGCCATCTCGGCGATGCAGTCGCCCTGAATGATCCGGCCGTCAGCAATTAGAGACGAAGCGTCCTTCGCCGGCGCACGGACGCGCGCCGGCCGGAGTGGCGTCATGAGGTTCATGGATGGTGTCCCCTGTTGCCACCCATGCTGAATCCGGCCGGGCTGGAGGTCAACAGAAGAAGAGTTAACGGGAACAAAGCCGTTGCATGAACGGAACGAGTCCGAACGCATCCGAGCACAAGATGTTGAGTCCGAGTTCGTGCATGAGACTCGATCCGTGGTGGTGTGGCGCGGAGGACTCGCCTTTCGCCTTTCGCCTATTCCGCGGCGAATAGCATCGGCTGGGCAGCCGCCGCGAGCGCTTCCCGCACCAAGCCGAAGCTACGGCGATGCAGCGGCGTCGGCCCGAGTTCACGCAAGGCTCGGCGGTGATCTGGGGTCGGGTAACCGCGGTTGCTGTCCCAGCCATAACCGGGATGTTCCTCGGCGTACTGTGCCATGATCCGGTCGCGGGTGACCTTGGCCACGATGGACGCGGCGGCAATCGACCGGCACTTGGCGTCGCCTGCAATGATCGGCACACTCGGCCGCTCCCACTTGGGACAGCGATTCCCGTCGACCAGCACCATCGCCGGCTCGAAGCCGAGCGCTTCCACCGCGCGAATCATCGCGAGCATGCGAGCCCAATAGATATTGAGGGTGTCGATCTCCTCGACCGTGCAGATGCCGACGCCGAAGCGCGCCTGCTGCTGCAGCTTGGCGAAGATCGCCTCGCGCATTGCAAGGTCCAGCTTCTTGCTGTCGTCGATCCCGCGCGGGAACTTGTTGCGGTCGAGCACCACGGCAGCGGCGACCACCGGACCGGCGAGCGGCGCGCAGCCGGCCTCGTCGACGCCGGCCAGCGGCAGCGGATGATTGCGCTCAAGCTTGAAACAGGGCCGTCCCACGCCCCCTAGGGTAAGGCGGCGCGCAGCACCTCGGAAGAGGGTTCGAGCGCTTGCGCGCTCGGCTCGTCGCTTTCCGCCGGAAGCGCATCCGCCAGCCGCCATGGCGGGAAGCGCCGCGCCTCCCCGGCCTTGTAGAGGAACACGATGTTGCCTGATGGATCGCGCAGCCGCGCTTCGCGCCACATCCAGGGCTGGTTGCGCGGCCCGTGCTCGAACGGCAGTCCGGCCTTGGCCAGCTGCTCGACCCGCGCGTCCAGGTCGTTGCATTCAAGGTAGATGGCGGCCGTCGGCGCGATCTCCGCTTCGGGGTCGATCTGCACGGACAGGGTCACCCCGCCCCACGTCTCGAACCGCGCGTAGCCGTTATCGGGGCTGTCGACGATTTGTCGGAGACCGAGCCGCCGGTAGAACTGGACCGACTTGCCGTAATCCTTGCCGGTGATCGTGACCTGATTGAGCCGCGGACCCCCGCCGACGTCCAACCGCACTCGGTGATGCCCTAGCGGTCCATGTTGCTGCCCCAGCCCCGGCGCTTCGTGCAGCCCCATGCGGACGAACTCCCGCGCAGTCGCGACCGCGTCGGCCAGGCTCTTGCCCTCGGCCAGCCCCACCGCAATCGCGCTCGCCAGGGTGCAGCCGGTGCCGTGGGTATGCGGCGTGTGGATGCGCTGGCCCTGCCAGCTGGTCATATTATCTTCTTCGATCAGGGCGTCGGCGAGCGCGTCGCCCTCGTCGTGCCCGCCCTTGATCATCACCGCGCACCGGTGCGCGCCGACAAGGCTCAGCGCTGCATCAACCGGATCGTCCTTGCCGGTCAGCCGCTGCAGTTCGGGCAGATTGGGCGTGGCGATGGTGGCGACGTCCATCAAGCGGCTGAAGGCAGCAATCGTCGCCTCGTCGGCCAGGTCGGCCCCGCTGGTCGCGACCATCACCGGATCGAAGACAATCGGCACTCCGTCCAGCTGCTCCAGCCGGTCCGCGACAACATGCGCGGTGAACGCACTGCCGATCATCCCGATCTTGACGACGTCCGTGCCGATGTCGTCGAGCACCGCGTCCATCTGCGCCAGCACGATCTCGGCCGGAACCGGGTGCACCGCGGTCACACCCAAAGTGTTCTGCGCGGTGATCGCGGTAATGGCTGTGGTGGGGTGGCCGCCGAGCATGGTGACCGTGCGGATGTCCGCCTGGATGCCAGCGCCGCCGCCGCTATCAGAGCCAGCGACGATCAGGATGCGGGGGGTGGATAGTGCGGTCATTCGAGCCTTTCACCCCTCGTTCCCCCGCATAGGCGGGAGGCCATCTCCGTTGTCGACGCCCTTGTACCGGCGGAGTTACAACGCCGCGCCGTCCCGCAATGGCGGTAAAAGCCCAAAACTTCCTTAAGCCCGCGCGACCGCCTCGCAGATGCGCTCAACCACGGCCTGGACCTGCGCCTCGTCGTCGCCTTCCGCCATCACCCGGATCAACGGTTCGGTGCCGGACTTGCGGATCACCAGCCTCCCCTTGCCGTTCAACTCCGCTTCCGCGTCGGCGATGCAGCTTTTCACGCCGTCCTTCTCAAGCGGAGCGCCGCCGGCGAAACGGACATTCTTGAGCAATTGCGGTACCGGCTCGAACTGGCGTAGCAGTTCGCTGGCCGGCCGGCGCTGGTCGACCAGTGCCGCGAGAATCTGCAGCCCTGCGACCAACCCGTCTCCGGTGGTCGCATGATCGGTCAGGATGATATGGCCCGACTGCTCCCCGCCGACATTGCAGCCCTTCTCCCGCATGGCTTCAAGCACGTAGCGGTCGCCGACCTTGGTCCGCTCGAGCCGCAGGCCCTCGCTCCGCAGCTTCCGCTCAAGCCCGAGGTTGGACATGACGGTGGCGACCACACCGCCGCCGCGGAGCAGTCCCTGGCGGGCCTGGTCCAAGGCGATCAGCGCCATCAGCTGGTCGCCGTCCACCACCTTGCCGGTTTCGTCCACCACGATCAGCCGGTCAGCATCACCGTCCAGCGCCAGGCCGAGGTCGGCGCCCTCGGCGACAACCCGTTCCTGCAGCAGTTGAGGGTGGGTCGACCCGCAACCATCGTTGATGTTGGTCCCGTTGGGCGAGGTGCCCAGCGCAACAACTTCGGCGCCAAGCTCCCATAGCGCGTCGGGCGCGACATGGTAGGCGGCCCCGTTGGCGCAATCGACCACGATCTTGAGCCCGTCGAGGCTGAGCCGCTCGGGAAAGGTCGACTTGGCGAAGTGGACGTAGCGGCCGCGCGCGTCCTCGATCCGCTTGGCCCGGCCGATCAGCTCGGGGCTGGCCAGCGCCGGCTCGGCGTCAATTCGCGCTTCGATCGCCAGCTCGTCTTCGTCACTGAGCTTGTATCCATCGGGTCCGAACAGCTTGATTCCATTGTCCGCGAACGGGTTGTGGCTGGCGGAGATCATCACGCCGAGGTCGGCCCGCATGGAGCGGGTCAGCATGGCCACGGCCGGCGTCGGCATCGGGCCGAGCAGCACAACGTCCATGCCCACGCTGCAGAAGCCCGCGACCAGCGCCGACTCCATCATGTAGCCGGACAACCGCGTGTCTTTGCCGATCACCACCCGATGCCGGTGCTGGCCGCGAAGATAATGCGCCCCGGCTGCCTGTCCGACCTTGAGTGCCGTCTCGGCCGTCATCGGCGCGCTGTTGGTCAGCCCGCGAATGCCATCCGTCCCGAAGAATCTGCGTCCCATGTGGCCGGCTTTAGCGCGGTCGGCTGAGGCGAGCTAGCGTTCGCCTCCGTTACGACTTCCACTGGAGAGCATCACCTGCGGCCGGTCGCCAGCTGATCGATCAAGTCGGCCCATTCGCCAGCCTTCTCCTCGCGGCCGAAATCCTGCACCCTGGCCTGCGCGCCCATGGTTAGCCGTTCCCGCGCTGCCGGCTCGGCGAGCAAGCGGAGAATGGTCTGCGCCCATACCGAACGGGCCTGCACGTAGCTCCCGGGATCGTTCAGCACCGGCAGCAGGACACCACGGTTGGTCCACTCCGCTGCCGTGATCGCTTCAGCCGGCATCGGCGTGTCGGGGCTCAGGATCTCACGCGGGCCGGTGAAGCAATCGGTGCACAGGACGGGCGTTCCACAGGCCATCGCCTCACACAATGCCAAGGGGAAACCTTCCCAGCTCGACGTCATCAGGAAGAGGTCTGAGCGGCTGACCAAGTTAAACGGATTGCTGCGGACACCAAGGAAGTAGACGTCGGCGTCAGGCGTGGGAGCGCGCCCGTTCCAGCCCGAACAGACCCTCAGGCCCAGGGTCACGGCACGCTCGATCAGCGTCGCTCGGAGCTCGCCGTCGCCCAGGATGAGCAGCTTGGCGGGTCGCTGCGCCAGCACCTCCGCGAAGATATCCAGCAACGCCGCCTGGTTCTTCGGGGGAGCTAGCCGCCCAACGGTCACAAGCACCGGCGCACTACCAAACAGTCCGTCCTCCGCTCGGCTCAGCGGCTCGCGGCTGCGCTCGGCGATGCCTGGGAGGTCGAAGCTGTTGTGGATGGTGCTGATGCGTTCCGCCCGCACGCCGAGGGAGATCAGCTCGGACCTGATGCCGTGGCTAACGGTGACGATCCGGTCGGCCCGGTTGTAGATGAGGGGCAGCACCACCTGGGCGCGCAGCCAGCCCGACAGCCCACGGATCTCGCCATTGTTGAGGGTAGACCCGTGAACGCACAGCACGACCTTCTCGCCGCGGCGGCTGAGCACGTCGACCCAGTGCGCGCCCTCCAGATGGCTGATGCTGACATCGATGCGCAACTTCCGCTTGAGGGCGCGGGTCCGGCGAATGCGTCGCCGGAGGTTCGCGAGCTTGTTGAGCACGCTCCCGCCGCCGCTCACGTTTAGGCTGTACGGTGTGGCAATGCCGTCGAAATCGACGCCGTCCGCAACGTTGAACACCGCTTCATGCACCTCGAACCGCGTCGCGAGCATGGCCGAGAGTTCGCGCACGACCTTGGCGGCGCCGCCCATCGCCAGCTCGGTCACCAGCATGAGCACGCGCGTGGCCACTACAATCTCCTACCCTGCCCCGTGACCCCGCGCAGACCGTCGGCCAGCCCCCGCCACAGCAGTCGCAAGCGCCGGCGCTTCTCGGATCGGAACAGCAGTGTGAACAGCAACTCGCGTGCCAGCCGCGTGGCGAAGAAGCGCCAGGGAGCGAAGCCTCCGCCCGTCCGGCGAATGATCAGCAGGAGGTTGCGGGTGACGTAGTACGCGTACCAGGCTGGCTTGCGGGTAATAAAAAGCTGCCGCCCCAATAGCCTTACGCGGGCATACTCATAATTGTCATGGTAGTCGGCATCAGGGCTGTACAACTGCTTCCACCCGTGCCGCTGCAAGAGCCAGCCGAATGCCAGGTCTTCCCACCCCATCCACAGGTCGGTCCATGGCAACAGCCCCTGCCGGATCGGCCAAAGGCCATAAAGCGCGCCGTTGGAGCTGTCCCAGGCGACCTCCTGCGGCGGCCGATCACTTCCATCGAAGCGAGGCGTGGCGAACACATGACGGTGCGGTCGCAGGACGCAGTTCCCGCGGTCCACCATGATCCGGCGAGGAAACACTGCACCGACCTGCTCCGCCTGTTCGCCTCGTCGCACCAGCGTCTCGACCATCGCCCGGTCAAACGTGCCATCGTGGTTAAGGGCGAAGCACCACCGGGCTTTGGGCACCTCACTCGCGAGTTGCAGGCGGCGAGCGAGGTTGCCGGCCGACCCGAGGTTCACCGCCGCGTTCTCGTAACGGACCGGCCATCCGCGGTCGGCGATCGCCCGTGCCAATTCGCCGTTCCCAAGCGAGTCCACCACGACCACCGCGGCAGGTTGAACGCCCCCCTCCGCGAAGATGCGCTCGAGCAATGCCAGGACCGCCGCGTCCGACCGGAAAGCGGAAACGGCGACCACCGTGCTTCCAAGCGCTCCCGCCTCCATCGGTCAGCCCCGCGGACGGAAGAAATCGACAGTGTTCGCAAGTCCCTGCTCGACGCTCACCCGGGGCATGAAGCCGATCTCGGCCGTCGCACGGCTGCAATCCGCAGAGATGCTGCGGATGTCGTTGGGCCATTCGGGCTGCTGGCTGATCTGGAAAGGACGCCCTGCGATGCTCTCCAGCGTGCCGATGAGCTCCCGGATGCTGGTCTCGCGTCCGGTTCCTATGTTGTACACGGACGAAGGACTGGCATCTAAGACGGCAAAGAACGCGTCCACCACATCCTCGACGTAAATGAAGTCGCGGCTCTGCGCGCCATCGCCGTAGAGATCGATTGGCAGGCCATTGGCGGCGGCATGCGAGAACTTGCAGGTGACGTTGGCGTACGGATGATCGGTCGCCTGCCGCGGGCCATAGACGTTGAACAGGCGGAGCGAGCAATGAGTGAAGCCGTGCAAGCGCCCGTACATGGCCAGCAGCTGCTCGCCCATCAGCTTGGTGGCCGCATAGACGCTCATCGGCTGAGGCAGCGTTTGCTCGGCCAGACGCGGCGCTGCGGCGGAGCCATAAACGGTTGAGCTGGAGGCGAATAGGACTCTCGGAACGGACGCTTCGGCCGCATAGTCGATGACCCGCAGCAATCCCTGCAGATTGGCTTGGAGGTAGTCGTCTGGTGAGCGGAGGCTGTCAAAGCCGCTGATCAGCGCCGCCAGGTGGATGATGCCGTCGCAGGGACCGATCGCCTGAGCACTGAGGCCACTCCGGACATCGGCCTGCACCAGCTTCGCCGCCGAAGCCGGCCCGGCAAGGTTGGCTTGCTTGCCCGACGAGAAATCTTCCAGGATGACGAGGTCATGCCCTTCCTGCACCAGACGGTCGCAAAGGTGGGAGCCGATGAAGCCGGCGCCTCCGGTTACCAGATAACGAGACAAGGCCCTGCTTTCCGTCTGCCCCGCGGCGGTCCAGCATAAAGCCGTGCCCAGTTCAAGCCGCGTGGCCGCGCAGCAGCGGGAGCACCGCCCGGATGAACTGCTCCGGCCCGAAGCGCTCGCGTGTCGATTGTGCGGCTGCCGCACCCATCCGCTCGGCCAGGCCCGGCTGTTCGAGCAATCTTATGGTCGCCGCTGCTACTCCCGCGATGTCGCACAACTCGATCAGGTGACCGGTCTCGCCATCCACTATGATCTCCTCGGGGCCGCCCGAGCGATAGGAGATTACGGGCACCCCCAGCTGCTGCGCCTCAAGGCACGTCAGCGAGAATGACTCGGATCGGGATAGATTGAGGGCCACCCGCGCAGTCGACAGAGCCGCCGGAACGTTGTCTGAGAACGGATGAAACAGCACGCGCTCGCCCAGGCCAAGTTCGTGGGCTCGACGCTGGAGACCGGCGCGGTACATGCGGTTCTTGGCCAGGCCCATATCGCCGCCATGGAAGATCAGCCGAGCCGTCGGGAAACGCGCCGCAACCTCCTGAAAGGCCTCGATCGCGTCGTTCTGACCCTTGCCGGGGATGTAATTGCCCAAAAGAACGATGTCGTCCCGACGCCCGCCCGGGTCTGAGCCGGGACCAAGCTCCGGGTCGACGCAGTCGTAAACGCATGCGGCCTTCATATCGGCAGGCAGTCGCTGCAGGATGAAACGCGACACCGCGACTACCTCGTCCGAAGCCTGGCGTCCGGCCGCCAGCCACAGCCTAGCGATCGGCCGGGGAAAGCGCGAGGGATCGAAGCGGACCCAGGTGATCAAGCGCCCGCGCCAGCCGAGGCGGCGAACGACCCAGCCCTGCAGCTGGAAGAAGTCGTTGATCACCAACACTTGCGCCTGGTGCTTGCGCACAAGCCTCAGCAATCCAGCACCACTGGCCAGCAAGGCCGGGCCGTACGCCGCTATCGCGCCCGGCGATTTGCGCAGCTGCACCAACGGGAGCCGCTCGACTTCGGCGAAGGGCCGCAACTCGCTAGCATCGATCTGCGCCATGGAGGGCAGGACCAGCACGAACCGCAGCCACGGCGCGAGCAGCCTGGCCATGCGCTGGGCGCAGCGCAGACCTCCGGTGACGGCTACCGAGGAGTCGACGATCACGACCGTCGGCCGCTGGTCGCTGCTCACGCCGCGGCTTCACCAGCCAACTGCCGGACGACCGATCCGACCGAAGCGCGCCAATCCGGCATCCTGAAGCCGGTCTCAGCAGCGAACTTGCTGCTGTCCAGCGCGGAATAGCGCGGCCGCTCGGCCCGGGTAGGCCAATCCTCCGATCGGATCGGCCTCACCTCCGCCGCGGGCAGGCCGAACTGGCGGCACTCCGCCATGACCGCCTCGGCCAGTCCGCACCAGCTGGTTACCCCGGAACTGGCTACATGGTAGGTCGCCCCGCCTGCCGGCTCCGCACCACCGCGCCACGCATCAACCAGCGTCAGCACCGCATCGGCCAGGTCAAGAGCGGAGGTCGGGCTGCCGTGCTGGTCGTCGACAACCGTCAACACCGGTCGAGCTTGCGCCGCAGCGATCATCGATTTGACGAAGTTTCGCCCAAACGGGCTGTAGAGCCAGGCCGTGCGCAAGATCGCATGCCGCGGGTTGGCCGCGCGCACGAGTTCCTCGCCCGCGAGCTTGCTGCGCCCATAGATGCCCAGCGGCTGCACCGGATCGTCCTCGCGGTAAGGCCTGTCATTGCGGCCGCCGCCAAAGACATAGTCGGTGGAGATCTGAACTATCACCGCATCGACCTCCGCCGCGGCGCCTGCCGCTTCGCCTGCCGCCTCGGCGTTGAGGCGGTGCGCAAGTCCCGGCTGATTTTCCGCGTCATCCACCGCCGTGTAAGCCGCGGCGTTGATCACGACGCCCGGCCGTTCGCTAAGGATCGCCGCGGCGACGCTACCGGGCTGGGTGAGGTCGACTGCAGGACGCGCGGCAAACCGGACTTCAAGGTCGTCCCTGCCGCCGGCTCGATGCGCTAGACTCAGCGCAAGCTGGCCCGCGCTGCCGGTCACCAACAGTCTCATCCAGCGGTGCCCAGCCGCTCGCCGCCGTACTTGCCGTCCCGGATCGGCTTCCACCACCAATCGCTCCCCAGGTACCAGTCGACCGTCCGGGCGAGCCCGCTCTCGAAGCTCTGCTCGGCGCGCCAGCCCAGCTCCCGTTCGATCTTGGCCGGGTCGATGGCGTAACGGCGGTCATGGCCGGGCCGGTCGTCCACGAACTGGATCAACGAGCGACGCGATCGTCCCGACGTAAGCGGCACGCGCTCGTCCAGCAGGGCGCAGATCGCCTCCACCACCTGCAGGTTGGTCCGTTCGGCCCTGCCCCCGACGTTGTAGCTCTCGCCCACGGCTCCGCGGGTCAGCACCACTTCCAGCGCTGCGGCATGGTCGTCGACGTACAGCCAGTCGCGGACATTCTCACCGCGCCCGTAGACCGGCAATGGCCGGCCCTCCAGCGCATTGAGGATGACCAAGGGGATGAGCTTCTCGGGGAAGTGGTAGGGTCCATAATTGTTCGAACAATTGGAGAGCACGACCGGCAGACCGTAGGTCGCGTGCCAGGCGCGCACGAGATGGTCGGAGGCGGCCTTGGTGGCGGAGTAGGGCGACGATGGGGCGTACGGCGTGGTTTCGGTGAAGGTGCCTTGGTCGAATGGAAGGTCGCCGAACACCTCGTCGGTCGACACATGGTGGAAGCGGAACCGTGTCCGTGCATCGCCGGTAAGCGTGCGCCAGTAAGTGAGCGCGGTCTCCAGCAGCCGGAAGGTCCCGATCACATTGGTCTCGACGAACGCCGCAGGTCCGTCGATCGACCGATCGACATGGCTTTCCGCGGCGAGATGCAGGATGCCCTCGATCCGCTCCTCGGCGAGCAGCGCGCCGACCATCTGCTGATTGCCGATGTCGCCCTGTACGAAGCGGTAGCCAGGCGCTCGTTCGACCTCTCGCAGCGACTGGAGACTGCCCGAGTAGGCGAGCTTGTCGAGGTTTACCACGCGCATGCCGCGGCCGACTAGGCGCCGGACCACCGCGCTGCCGATGAAGCCGGCGCCGCCCGTCACCAGCACCCGGTCCATCAGCTGAACAGCTCCGCGTCGGCCAGCAGCGGCGCGGACCGATCCTTGGGCGACAGCGTCAGCTCGGCCTCAGCTATCGGCCAGACAATGCCGATGGCCGGATCGTTCCAGCGGATCGCGCGGTCGTGCGCACCGCTATAGGGTGCCGTGACCTTGTACTGGACTTCCGTGTTCTCCTCCAAGGTCATGAAGCCATGAGCGAAGCCCGACGGGATTAGCAGCTGGTTCCACTCCCTGGCCGACAAGGTACGCGAAACCGCGTGCCCGAAGGTGGGGGAGCTCCGGCGGATGTCCACCGCGACGTCGAACACCGCGCCGCGGGTAACCCGGACCAGCTTCTGCTGAGCGAAGGGGGGGACCTGGTAATGGAGGCCGCGAAGCACGCCCTTGTCCCGCGACAGCGAATGATTGTCCTGGACGAAGACGAGGTCGAGACCCCGCTCCGCCCAGATCGCGGCGTTCCAGACCTCGGAAAAGAAGCCGCGCTCGTCCGAGTAGCGGCGCGCGCGCACCTCCCGCACGCCGAGCCCGATCTCGGCGATTTCAAGCATGGACGAGGTGATCCCTGGCGCGCCGGCGCAGGTAATCGGCATAATCGGTGCGGCCAAGCTGGTCCGCCCGTTCCAGCAACTGCTCCGGCTGCAGATAGCCAAGCTCCATGCCGATCTCTTCCAGGCACATGATCTTGAGGCCCTGCCGGTGCTCGATCGTCCGGACAAAGGACGAAGCGTCGTGCAGGCTGTCGTGAGTGCCCGTGTCGAGCCACGCATAGCCGCGGCCCAGACGGCACACCTGCAGCGAACCTTGGTCGAGGTAGGCGCGGTTGACGTCTGTTATCTCCAGCTCGCCGCGTGCCGAGGGCGCCAGGCCCGCCGCAATCTCCAGCACGGCATTGTCGTAGAAATAAAGACCGGTGACCGCCCAATTTGACTTCGGCACGGCCGGTTTCTCTTCGATCGACAGGGCCGTGCCGGAGGACGGGTCGAACTCGATCACGCCGTAGCGCTGCGGGTCCTCGACCGAGTAGGCGAACACGGTTGCCCCGGCCTTGCGCTCCGCAGCAGTGCGGACGGTCGCAGCCAGCCCCGCACCATAGAAGACGTTGTCCCCGAGGATCAGCGCGACCGGCTCCCCGCCGACGAACTCTCGGCCGATGATTAACGCTTCGGCCAGTCCATTAGGCGCAGCCTGCTCCGCATAGGACAGTCGCACGCCGAACGCCGAGCCGTCGCCGAGCAGCGCTTCGAACCGCGGCAGGTCGGCCGGGGTGGAGATCACCAGTATTTCGCGAATGCCGGCGAGCATCAGGGTGCCAAGCGGGTAATAGATCATCGGCTTGTCGAAGATCGGCAGCAGCTGCTTCGATACCGCTAGCGTCGCCGGGTACAGCCGGCTGCCGCTCCCGCCGGCGAGGACGATCCCTCTCACGCTTCATTCACTCCCGCTGCCCAATTGCGGCTCTAGACCGATGGCGGCAGCGGCCGCAACTTGCTTCCGCGCTCACATGGGAAACAGGCGATAGGGGATCCAATATTCGGCATGTGCCGCGAAGTTCAGCCATACGAATTGCACCAGAAAGGCGTAGGCGATCACGAGCAGGCGCCCCAGCCCCTCGCTGCCCAGCGCGAGGGGCAGCCGCGACAGGACGGCGAGCTGAAGCGGGAAGATGTACAACGCCAGCCGATCCACCACGGTGCTGGAGGGAAGCAGCAGCAGCAGGACGAGAAAGCCGATCGCCGCATAGGAGAACATGCGCCACAAGCGTTCCTCCTGGCTCGGGAAGTTAAAGCGCCGTGGAGCGGCGAGGAACATGAGCGCCGGCAGCAGGCTCATTCCAACTCGGATCGCCGCACCTTGCGAGTTGTACTCGGCCACGAGGTAGTTCTTGACCAACGTATCGACTGATTCTGCCAGCAGTGCGTCGTAGAGGAGCAGGAACATGGCGCCACCGGCGATGAAGTTGAGCAAGCGGTTGCGTTCGCCGGCGAAGATCACCAGTGGCAGGACGACAATGGCGGTTCGGTGGAACAGGGCGGCCAAGCCGACATACAGCGCGAACCTGATGACCGACGCGCCTCGCCCGAGAGCCGCCAGCCCGGCCATCAGGATCCCGATGGCGACCGCCTGCCGCGAGTAGCCCATGGCCACCACTACGGTGAGATAAGGCACAGCCACCAGCACGGCGAGCCACGGTTCCGGCTGCACGCGGGCGAACTGCCACAAGCCCCAGCTGAAGATCAGGCCGCACAGGAGATTGACGCCCCACATCTCGCCGCCGAGGTGCTGCACGCTCCAGTTCAGCAACTGGTAGGCAGGGTCGCTCAGCTGCAGCACCCGGCTGAGCGAGGCATAGCTCGCCCATTCGAAGTAGAACTCGTAGGTGTTCCAATCCGCACCCACGCGGTAACGAAGACCCACCAGCAGCGCGATCAGCATGGCGCCGAGCAGCAGCATCAATGAAGGATGGGGCCGGGCGGGTTCGGCGACCGGAGCGGCGCCGGAGCTCAGCGGCACGGGCTGCTGGGGCGCACTCCGCGAAAGCAAGGCGCCAACGGCAAAAAAGGCGAACAGCAACCAGTAAGGGAACACGTCTTTCGCCCCGCCCGCGGTAGCTCCGGGCTATAGGAAGCGGCTGCTCAAGCGTCCAGCGGCGGCGTCGGGAAAGTGGCTACGCAGCGGTGCGGATCGGCCTGCTCTTCCCCGATCACCGGCTGCCCCCACAAACTCACCCAGACATGGGCAGATAGACGGTCGGCATCGCTCCTGACGCCATAATGCAGCTGAGCCGCCCCTCCTCGCCCCCGGAGCATCCAGTGCGTCGCCAGGCCTTCCTGGAAGCAGACGATCCGCCACGGCAGCCGGCGGGACGCCCTGCGGACGGCAAGCGCGATTGGCGCGGGATCGAGAGCGGTCTGGCGGCCGGCCCCGATCCGGGTGCTTGCCACGATCCAGCGAAACGGCCAGAAGCGCACGGCCAGGCTCGCAAGGGTAAGCGCCGCGCAGGCTTCGGCGAACAGCGCGAAGTCTTCCAGGCGTGGCGCGGTCTTCGGGGACATGCTTTCCCTTAGCATCGCACGGCAAACTCGACATCCCTTGGCGCAGCGCCGCCGCGACGCTATCCGCGATGCCGGGGCCTGTAGCTCAATGGTAGAGCCAGCCGCTCATAACGGCCAGGTTGGGGGTTCGAATCCCTCCGGGCCCACCACTCAACTGCGTGCGGCCGGCAAGTGCAGACTGAGCCGGTCGGCCGTGATGTCCAATCGTCCCCCGGCGACGATCGCCAGTCCTCTGACCAGCCGCAATGCAAAGCCGGTGCCCAGCCCGGAGTCAGCGCCAGCATCGAACGTCGGATCCAAGAGCTCCTGCTCGCCCACTCCCCGCAAGGCCCTGGGTCGATCCAAGGATACCGCGATCAGCCGGGCCTGGCGCTGGGCGCGCAAACTGAGCTCCTCGCCTTCGGTAACTGCGCCGAGCACGGCGTCCACGAAGCGGTTCAGCAAGCGCGTGGCGAGATCGTGGCGAAGGGCAGTCCGAACAGTCCGTCCCGTCGGCTCGACCGTCAGCCTGACCCGCTTGGCAGCCATGGCGGGTTCCAGCGCTTGCGCGACGTCGGCCAGCAGCTCGGCGAGAGAGCTTGCGTCTTCTCCGTCGAGGCGACCCGACTGCAACTTGGCGGCAAGATCCAGATCGTCGACCGCCGCCACCAGCCGCCGCGCCTGGCGGACGATCTCGGCCGCGCGATCGCGATAGGCGCGATGGGCAGGACCCAGGATCTGGCCCTCGATGATTTCGCCAAAGCCGATGATCGCGTTCAGCGGTGTACGAAGCTCATGGATCAGCTCACGGAGGTGATCGCTGTCGAGCGACGGGGCTTCAACGGGCGGTTCGCCGGCGCCGGTCTCTTCGTCGGGCCCCCGCCGCGCCGAACCATGATAGCCGGCAAAGCGGCCGGTGTCGGGGAAGAAGGCCGGCGTGCCGCTCCACCGCCACTCCCCCGCCATCTCGCCTTCCCGGGCGATCACCAAGGCTTCATCCTTGAACGGCAGCCGCGCGGCGAAGCGCTGCCCGAAATCCTCGGCCAGCGAACGTCCGATCAGGGCCGCCCGTGCGGCGCCTTCGATCCAGTCGATCTCGCCGGTCGGCCCGCACTCCCAGCGAAACAAGCCCGGAGGGTCGGCGTTGCTCGGCGCGGCAGGCGCTTGCCTTGCTTCCGCAACCGACAGCTCGGCGAGACCGGTCTTCGCTGCTCCTTCATCCCGCCTGTCTGAGCGCTGCGCGCTCATCAGCTCTTGCACTTGCGGAGCGGCCTTCTCGCGCAGCTCGGCCCAGTCGAGGTCGTCGAGTTGGGCAGCCGCCAGCAAGGGGGCGGCGACTTCAGGCCGATCAAGGAAGACGGCGAGCAGCGCGCGCGGCACCCCCGGCCCGGCGATCGCCTTGGCAGCGGCCAAGCGTACGGCGTCCGGCACTTCGCTGGACAGGACGGCGATCCGCTCCAGGGCACGATCGAGCAGCGCCGGGTCGGAGGTGCCTGCTCCACGCGCGACGAGCTCGACCAGCTGGCGCCACTGCACCGCGCGGTCGCGCGGGGCGTCGGCGGACAGGGCAAGTACCGTGGACAGGCGATCGTCGAACCGCAGATGGTGCCTCGTGCGCGGGGATGATGTTCAGCGCAGCTTGTAAGCGCGCCGTTATGTAAGAATAAATGACCTGCAGGTTAACTATCCCGTAATGACACAAGAGCAAGCGGTGGTGTTACTCCGGCACGCTCTACCTGCTCGGGGAACAGGGGCTTGCTCCCGTTCCCCCGTGAGCCCTCGCTTTGACGCAGGCGGAGCAGCACTGCTAGCGCCTTGCCGTGATTATCCTTCTTTCACCCGCCAAGACGCTCGACCTCGACAGCCCCTATGCGGAACGCCCGACCGAAGCCCGCTTTGCCGCCGAAGCCAACAGGATCGCGCGCGCCGCGGCCAAGCTCGGGCCCGAGCGGCTGGCCGAACTGATGCACATCTCGCCCAAGCTCGCGGCATTGAACGCCGCGCGGTTCAAGAACTTCGCACAAGCCGAGGAACGCCCGGCCATCCGCGCCTTTGCCGGCGATGTGTATCGCGGCTTCGATGCCTCGAGCCTGAACGAAGATGCCATCGGCTTCGCCCAGGAGCACCTGCGCATCCTGTCCGGCCTGTACGGTGTGCTCCGGCCGCTCGATGCCATTCGGCCCTACCGGCTTGAGATGGGAACGAAGTGGGCACCCAAAGCTGACAAGCTGACCGATCATTGGGGGACCAAGGTGATGAAGGCGGTGCTGTCCGACCTTAAGCAAGAGGGTTCCGGCACCATCCTCAATCTCGCTAGCAACGAATATTATGCAGCGGTCCGGCCGCACCTGCCGCGCCGCGGCGTGCGGGTCATCGCGGCCGACTTCCGGGTCCGCACCGCCAAAGGCATGCAGTTCCAGAGCTTCACGGCCAAGGTTGCGCGCGGTACCTTGGCCCGCTGGGTCTGTGAGGAACGGATCACCGATCCTGCTGCCCTGCGCTTCTTCGATGCGGACGGCTGGCGGTTCGAAGCCGAAGGCTCCACCCCCAACAAGCCGCTCTACGTCCGCGGGTGACCGCCTTTCCTCTCGCGCGCGTACGCGCGGGCTGCTAGGCCGCTCCGAACGGGCTCCGCGCCCATCAGATTAACAGAACAGGATAGCTTCTTGGCCACCCAACCGCCGGCGGAAACCCCGAGCAGCGACGCGATTGCCCCCATATCCATCGTCGAGGAGATGAAGACCAGCTACCTCGATTATGCCATGTCGGTGATCGTCAGCCGCGCGCTGCCTGACGTGCGCGACGGGCTGAAGCCGGTGCACCGCCGCATCCTCCACGCCTGCCAGGAAGCCGGGTACGTCGCCGGGCGACCATACCGCAAGTCGAGCCGCATCGTCGGCGACGTCATGGGTAAATACCATCCGCACGGCGACAGCGCGATCTACGACGCGCTCGCGCGCATGACCCAGGACTGGTCGATGCGCGTGCCGCTGATCGACGGCCAAGGCAACTTCGGGTCGATGGACCCCGATCCGCCCGCGGCCATGCGCTACACCGAAGCGCGGCTGGCGCGGGTCGCCAACTTCCTGCTGGGCGACATCGACAAGGACACCGTCACCTTTCAGCCGAACTATGACGCCAGCGAGCGCGAGCCGCAGGTGCTTCCCGCGCGCTTTCCCAACCTGCTGGTCAACGGCGCGGGCGGCATCGCGGTGGGGATGGCGACCAACATCCCGCCGCACAACCTGGGCGAGGTCATCGCTGCGTGCCGGGCCTACATCGACGATCCGACGGTCACCTCCGAAGGCTTGATGGAGCAAGTCAAGGGACCGGATTTCCCGACGGGCGCCATTATTCTGGGCACCGCGGGCATCCGCAGTGCCTACACCAGCGGCCGCGGCTCGATTGTCCTGCGCAGCCGCTACAAGATCGAGGAAGTCCGCGGCGACCGGCGCTCGATCGTGCTGACCGCCATCCCCTATCAGCAGGGCAAGAACGCGCTGGTAGAGAAGATCGCCGAAGCGGCGAAAGACAAGCGGGTGGAGGGCGTCAGCGACATCCGCGACGAGTCCAACCGCGAGGGCGTGCGGGTGGTCATCGAGCTCAAGCGCGACGCCACGCCTGAAGTGGTGCTCAACCAGCTGTGGCGGCACACCCCGGCGCAGGGCTCCTTCCCCGCCAACATGCTGGCGATCCGCGGTGGCCGCCCGGAAACGCTAACGCTCCGCGACATTATCGAGAGCTTCGTCAAATTCCGCGAGGAGGTGATCACCCGCCGCTCCAAGTTCGAGCTGGCCAAGGCGCGGGACCGGGCTCATATCCTGCTCGGACTGGTGATCGCGGTCACCAACCTCGACGAGGTCGTGCGCCTGATCCGCGGCTCCGCCTCTCCCGCCGAAGCGCGTGAGAAGCTGCTGCAACGCGAGTGGCCCGGCGACCAGATCCGGGCTTACATCCAGCTGGTGGAGGCGGTCGAGCCGCAGGCGCTCGGCGAGACCTACCGGCTGTCCGAAGCGCAGGTGAAGGCGATCTTGGAGCTGCGCCTCCACCGCCTGACCGCGCTCGGCCGCGACGAGATCGGCGGCGAGCTAGAAGGCCTGGCCCGCACGATCGGCGAGCTGTTGGAGATCCTCGGCAACCGCGCCCGCCTGTACGAAGTGATGCGCGAGGAGTTGGACGAGGTCGACCGGGAGTTCGCCACGCCGCGGATGACGGAGATTGCCGCCGCAGCCGACGGGATCGACGACGAGGACCTGATCGAGCGCGAGGAGATGGTCGTCAACGTCACCATGACGGGCTACATCAAGCGCACGCCTCTCGCCCTGTTCCGCGAGCAGCGCCGCGGCGGCAAAGGCCGCTCGGGCATGAGCACCAAGGACGAGGACGCGGTCACCAACCTGTTCGTGACCTCGACCCACAATCCGGTACTGTTCTTTTCCAACCTCGGCCGCGTCTACCGCATGAAGGTGTGGCGTCTGCCCGAGGGCGGGCCGACCGCGCGTGGGCGGCCGATGGTCAACCTGCTGCCGCTGGCGACGGGCGAGGTCATCACCACCGTCCTGCCGCTGCCCGAGGATGAGGAGAGCTGGGGCGACCTCCACCTGATGTTCGCGACCGCCCATGGCACCGTTCGGCGCAACAGCATGGACGCGTTTCGCAACGTGCCGACCGCCGGCAAGATCGCCATGCGCTTCGGAGTCGCCGAGGAGGGCGAAGGCGAGGACGTGACCGACCGGCTGATCGGCGTATCGCTGCTGAGCGAAGAGGACGACGTGCTGCTCGCCACCCGCAACGGCAAGGCGATCCGCTTCATGTCGACTGATGTGCGCGAATTCCAGAGCCGCACCTCGACCGGCGTGCGCGGCGTCCGGCTGCTCGGGGATGACGAGGTCATTTCCATGTCGATCCTCCACCGGGTGGGCACCACCCAGGAGGAACGCGAGGCTTATCTCCGCTGCCCGCCGTGGCGCGACCGGGAGGGCACCGACTGCACCCTGCCCGCCGAGCGGATCGCCGAGATGGCCGAGGGTGAGCAGTTCATCCTGACTGTCACCGAGAACGGCTACGGCAAGCGCACCAGCGCCTACGAATACCGCCGCACCAACCGGGGCGGCCAAGGTATCACCAACATCGACACTTCCGCCCGCAACGGCCGGGTCGTCGCGAGCTTCCCGGTGAAGCCGGGCGAGCAGATCATGCTGGCGACCGACCAGGGCAAGATGATCCGCACCACGGTCGGCTCCATCCGCATCGCCGGCCGCAACACGCAGGGCGTGACCATTTTCCGCGTGGCCGACGCTGAGCATGTGGTGAGCGTCGCCAAGATCGACGAAAGCGACGAGGTCGAGGTTGAAACGCTGGCGGACGAACTGGCGCCGGACGATGGCGCCACAACCGGCGAGCAGGAGCTCGACAAGCCGGTTGACCCGGGCCTGGAGGACGCCAACAGCGACGAGCCGAGCGGCGAGTAGCGGAACGCGGCAGCAGCGGGTCTCGTTCTACTATGGCAAGAAGGAGACCCGAATGCCCATTCCCAACAGCGCACTTGTCCTCGTCATCGACGGCCGAAAGATGCTGTTCTTCCGCAACCAAGGCGATGAGAACCAGATCGACCTGCGCACGGAAGCGCACGACGAGCGCGACGACGCCGATTACAATCGGGAGATCAAGACCGACGCGCAGGGCACCGCATCGACCAGTGCCGGCATGGGCCGACCATCGATGGAAGAGACCGACTTCAAGCAGCAGGAAGAAGACAATTGGGTCAAGGAAGCGGCTGAGAACCTGCGCATGCGGGCGCTTAAGAACGACTTCCAGCACCTGTGCATCATCGCTCCGCCCAAGGCGCTGGGCGTGTTGCGCAAGGAACTGCACAAGGAGGTCGAGAAGCGGGTTGTCTGCTCCATCAACAAGGAGATGAGCGGCCGTCCGATTCCCGACATCGAGGCGCTGATCGTCAGCGAGACCAAGGCGTCCGAGCCCGCGGACGTTTGATCAGGCGAACAGGTGGGTGACCCTGGCTTGCGGGGCCACCCACCTCACCAGAAGATTGCGGTGACAGCAAGCCGGCTCCCGTTCGTAGCACAGCAGCGCGCTCGGCTTTTCCGCGGCCAGTTCCAGCATCTGCGCGCCCGCGGCGATCGCTTCCGGTAGCTCCAGCTGGCCCGAGTAGATGCGCTCCAGCTCCGCCTGTCGGCCCTTGCGCGCCGCCTCCCGCCCCGCCGCCGGGGTACCGAGCGCGCGCAGGTGGACGTAGCCGATCCCGGCCTCGCCCAGTGCGCTTTTCAGCGGGGTCTTGGAGAAGCCCGGCCGCCGCGAAAGCGGAAGTGCGCGAACGTCGATAACCTGTTCGGCGCCAGCATTCTTCAGCGCTGCAAGGAAATCGGCAACGGTGGCCGCCTCGTAGCCGATGGTGAAGAGGTGCAAGAGACCGTGCCTCAGACCGGCCCGATCAGCGCGAACTTGGGAATGGCGATATCAAAGGCCTCGCCGTCTTCGTCGACCATCCGGTAGCTGCCGTGCATGGAGCCGGTCGGCGTCGCCAGCGGGCAGCCCGAGACATAGTCGAAGCTGGCCCCGGGCGCGATCAGCGGCATCTCGCCCACAACCCCCTCGCCCCGCACCTCGTGCACAGCGCCGCGGCCGTCGGCGATCAGCCAATAGCGTGACAACAACTGGACGGACTTGGGCCCCTCGTTCTCGACTCGGATGTGATAGGACCAGAACCAGCGACCGCTGGCCGGCGCCGACTGTTCGGCAAGATAGCTGACCGCCACCCGAACGATGATCCCGCGAGTCTCGGCCTCATGCGGGAAAAGCACCGCCAGCGTGTCGGAAATGGCCATGGCGGGAACGCTAGGCCAGCCCGGCCGCCCGACGCAAGCGATCAAGCAGGCGGGAGCGCGCTTCCAGCAGCGGCTCCGCCCGGTCAGTCAGGATATCGCGCGCCAGGAAGTGTCCGGAGAGCGCCAGCCCGTCCAAGGTGTCCACCCAACTTGCCGGACCGCCTGCGAGTACGAACGGGGGCAGCGTTAGCAGCCGACCGGCGTAGGGTTCCGCTTCTGGGGCGCTGACCGCCCGGCCTGAGCGCGGGCTGACCGCCACCAGCTGGTCGGTGCGCCCGCTCGCCGCGCATTCGCTGAGGTCCAGGCCGAAGCCCAGCTCCGCCAACAGCAACAGTTCGAACCGGACCAGTGCCGCCGCCCAGCCTGCCGCGGTTGGTGCCGCTTCGATGGCCTCGAGCAGTCCTGCCAGGCCGGAGTAGATGTGCCTGTAGGGCTGCTGTTCCGGCAATGCGGCGGCGGTCAGGGCGGCAACCCACTCGATGGCTGCAGCCGGGAGTGGTTCGCCCAGCAAGGATCCGCGGCTGTGAGTGAGCTCCACGATCGCCTGCGGCAGCTGGGTGTCCGTTCGCGAGACGAGCTGTGCCTCTACCAGATTGCCCGCGATTAGCACCGGCCGCATCCGCCGCCCGCGCGCGCCGCGTACGTAGGCGGCCTGCAGCCCATGCTCGGGCGTAAGCAGCCGCACCACTGCGCCATGTTCCCCGTGCGAGCGGAGCCCGAGGACGATGGCGGGAGTGGTCAGTCTCATCCGTTGGGATGGAAATAGTCGTAGAGCTGCCGCGCAGTCCCCTTGCTGATCCCAGGCGCCCGCTCAAGATCGTCAAGCGCCGCCCCCTTGACTGCCCGCGCCGTGCCGAAGTGCATCAGCAGCGCCCGCTTGCGATTGGGACCGATCCCCGGAACCTCGTCCAGCGTCGAAGTGGTCAGGCTTTTGGCCCGCTTGGCCCGATGCGTGCCGATGGCGAAGCGGTGGGCCTCGTCACGCAACCGTTGCAGGTAGAACAGCAGCGCGTTGTTCGGCGGGAAGGTCACCTCGCGGCCGTTGGGCAGGTGAAATACTTCGCGTCCGGCGTTGCGGTCCGGTCCCTTGGCCACGCCGACCACCGGCACATCGTGGACCCCCGCGTCTTCCAAGATCTCCATTACCGCGTTGAGCTGGCCGCGGCCGCCGTCGATCAGCAGCAGGTCCGGCCACTCGCCACCCTGCCGGTCCGGGTCCTCCTTCTCCAGCCGGGCAAAACGCCGTTCGAGCACCTCTTTCATCATGCCGAAGTCGTCGCCAGGCGTGATCCCCGACTTGATGTTGAACTTGCGGTAGCTGTTCTTGCGGAAGCCTTCCGGGCCGGCGACGATCATCGCACCGGTCGCATTGGTCCCCATGATGTGGCTGTTGTCGTAGACCTCGATCCGCTTGGGCACGTCGGGCAGCTCAAAGGTATCCGCGAGTTCGCGCAGCAGCTTACCCTGAGTGGTGCTCTCGGCCATGCGCCGCTCGAGCGCCTCTTCGGCATTGCGGGTCGCCTGGTCCATCAGCTTGCGCCGGTCGCCGCGCTGCGGGCGTTCGATCAGCACCTTGCGTTCGGCGCGCTCGGAAAGGGCCTCAGCGATCAGCTCGGGCTCCGGCAGGTCGCGGTCGACCAGGATGCGCTTGGGCGGCGGCATGTCCTCGTAGAACTGCACTAGGAAGCTCGCGAGAACCTCAGCTTCCGGCACGTCGCTGGTATGCGCAGGGAAGAAGGCGCGATGGCCCCAGTTCTGCCCGCCGCGGATGAAAAAGGCTTGAATGCACATCTGCCCGGCCTTGCAAGCGAGCGCAAAGATGTCGGCATCGCCGAGCCCTTCCGCATGCACTGTCTGGCTGCCCTGAATGAAGGTCAGCGCCCGCAACCGGTCGCGGTAGACCGCGGCGAGCTCGTAATCATGCTTCTCCGCCGCCTCGGCCATCAGCTTGCTGAGGCGCGTCTGCACATTGGTCGACTTGCCGGTGAGAAAGTTCTTGGCGTCTTCGACCAGTTCCGCGTAATGCGCCGGGTCGATGCGCTGGACGCATGGCGCCGAGCAGCGGCGGATCTGGTACAGCAAGCAAGGTCGCGAGCGGTTCTGGAAAAAGCTGTCGGAGCAGCTCCTGAGCAGGAACAGCTTCTGCAGCGCATTGAGCGTGCGGGTGACGGAGCCCGCGCTGGCGAAGGGTCCATAATACTGGCCCTTGATGCGCCGTGCGCCGCGATGCTTCTGCACCCGCGGGAACTGATGATCCTCGCGTAGCAGGATGAACGGGAAGCTCTTATCGTCGCGCAGCAGCACGTTGTAAGGTGGTCTGAAGCGCTTGATCAGCTGCGCCTCTAGCAGCAACGCCTCGGCTTCGGTGCGGGTGGTGACCACCGTCATGGAGCGGGTCTGCGCGACCATCCGCTGCAGCCGCTTCGACAGCCGCGCGACCTGCGTATAGTTCGTCACCCGCTGCTTCAGCGCCCGGGCCTTGCCGACGTACAGCACGTCGCCCTTGGCATCCTGCATCCGGTACACGCCGGGCCTCGCCGGAAGGGTTTTCACTACGTTGCGGATCGCCGCGACCCCCGCCTCCAAGTCCGGGGCGTCGGTGCCCCGGACCGTATAGGTAGCCTGGTCCTCGTTGAAGCGCTCAGTCGCTCGGGGGTGCTCCGGGCGGTCGGCGGGGGTGCGATTCATGCTTCGTACTTAGGCCGCACGGAGCGGCACGCAAGCTGGCCAACGCTAGGCCGCTGCCCTCGCCTCTTCAGCCTCTTCCAGCATCCACTCGACGGCGGCACGCGCGTGGATAGCAGTGGTGTCATATACCGGAAGCACGTTGGCGCGAACGTCGACCGCCATCACCAGCTCGGTGCAGCCTAGCACGATAGCTTGCACCTTCTGCTTCTGCAGCTCAGTGATCAGCGTCTTGAGCTTGCGCTGGCTGTCGCGCACCACCCGGCCGGCTGCCAGCTCCTCGTAGATGATCCGGTCCACCTCCGCCCGCCATTCCGGCAGGAGCTCGCAAACGGCGATGCCGCGCTTCTCATAGTGCTCGCGGGCCCAAGCTTCGGTCATGGTGAAGCGGGTGCCCAGCAGGGCGACGCGGGTGCGCCCCTCAGCCTGCAGCCGGTCGGCCGTTGCCTGGCGGATGTCCACCAAGGCCAGCCCGGAAGCCTGCTGCGCCGCCTCGGCATTCTTGTGCATCGTGTTTGAAGCCAACAGCAGACCTTCTGCACCTGCCGCCTTCAGCCGCTCGGCCGCGCCGGCGATCACTCGGTCCGCCCCGGCCCAGTCGCCGCTGCGGTGATAGGCCGCGTAGTCGCTCTCGAAATCGAGGCTCTCGATAACCAGCCGAGCGCTGTGCAGCCCGCCCAGCCGTGCGGCAACCGCACGATTGATCTGCTCGTAATACAAGACGGTGGAGGACCAGCTCGCCCCACCGATGATGCCCAGCTTGCGCACCCTAGTTCCCCTTACCCGTACGCCCCGCACCGGCGACCGGCTGGGGGCTTCAACCCAGAAACGATTGTTGTTCGAGAGCTTTACCCAACCCTCTTATCAGGAGCTCATTCACCATCTCGCGAGGCTCGGCAAGCATTCGCGGGGGCTGAGCAAGCAAAACAGTTGATAACGCGCCGGAGTGTTGCCGCGAAACGACGGGCGGGCCGGACGAGGCTCGGCCGACAGCCTTGACAATGGTCAAGGGTATAGCTCCTCGGGGACCTATCCCAGTGCCTTGACCACTTCCTCAACCATCTTCTTGGCGTCGGCGAGCAGCATCATCGTGTTGTCGCGGTAGAAGAGCTCGTTGTCGACGCCGGCATAGCCGGCCCCGCCCATGCTGCGCTTGATGAACAGCACGGTGCGCGCCTTTTCCACGTCCAGCACCGGCATGCCGTAGATGGGCGAGGTCTTGTCGGTCTTAGCCGCGGGATTGGTGACGTCGTTGGCGCCGATCACAAAGGCGACGTCGGTCTGGGCAAACTCCGAGTTGATGTCCTCCAGCTCGAACACCTCGTCATAAGGCACGTTGGCCTCCGCCAGCAGTACGTTCATGTGCCCGGGCATGCGGCCGGCGACGGGGTGGATGGCATATTTAACACGCACGCCCTCGGCCTTGAGCTGGTCGGCCATCTCCCGCAGGGCGTGCTGGGCCTGCGCCACCGCCATGCCGTAGCCGGGGATGATGACCACCTGGTCGGCCTGCTTCATCAGGAACGCCGCGTCCTCGGCCGAGCCACGCTTGTAGGGACGGTCGATGACCTCCCCGCCGCCACTGCTCGCGACGGCGCCGAAGCCGCCCGCGATCACGGACAGGAAGCTGCGGTTCATCGCGCGGCACATGATGTAGCTGAGGATCGCGCCCGAGCTTCCGACCAGCGCCCCGGTGATGATCATGGCGCTGTTGTGCAGCGTGAACCCCATCGCCGCCGCGGCCCAACCCGAGTAGCTGTTCAGCATCGACACGACCACCGGCATGTCGGCGCCGCCGATAGGGATGATCAATAGGAAGCCGATGGCGAAGCTCAGTGCCGTCACCGTCCAGAACACCCACGGGCTCTGGTCGACGGTGAAGTAGGCGATCAGGCCGAGAATGGCGGCGAGCGTACCGAGGTTGATGAGGTGCCGCCCGGGCAGCAGGATCGGCGCCCCGCCCATGTTGCCGTTGAGCTTGAGGAAGGCGATGACCGAGCCCGAGAAGGTAATGGCGCCGATCGCAACACCGAGGCCCAGCTCGATGCGGCTGACCGGGTCGATGCTGAGGAACGAGGGGCTGGCGATCGGCGTGATGCGGGCGGCGATCCCGAACGCTTCGGGGTTGAGGAAGGCGGCCGCCCCGACCAGCACTGCGGCCAAGCCCACGAGGCTGTGAAAGGCGGCGACGAGCTGGGGCATCGCCGTCATTGCGATGCGACGCGCAGTCGCGAGGCCGATGGCGGCGCCGAGAGCGACAGCGCCGAGGATTTGAGCGAGGGTGATCCAGTCGACACCGTCGTTTCCGAACAGCATGTCCCGAGGTAAGCTCGCGGTCGAGGGAAGATGCGTGACCAGCGTGGTCACCACGGCGATCGCCATGCCGATCATGCCGAGCCGGTTGCCGCGCTGGCTCGTTTCCGGGTGCGACAGCCCGCGCAGGGCTAGGATGAAGCACACGCCCGCAGCCAGGTAGGCGAGCAACACCCAGGCGGGCTGTTCGTGCACCGCCTCAGGCATCCTTGCGCTCCTTCTTCTTGTACATTCCCAGCATGCGGCTGGTCACCGCGAAGCCGCCGAAGATATTTATGCTGGCGAGCACCACGGCGAGCAGGCCGAGCCACTTGGCCAGGGCGCTACCAGCCGCCGCCGCGGCGATCAGCGCTCCGACGATGATCACGGAAGAGATCGCGTTGGTCACCGCCATCAGCGGCGTGTGCAGTGCCGGAGTAACCGACCAAACCACGAAGTAGCCGACGAAGCAGGCGAGTACGAAGATCGAAACTATCGAGATCAGGTCCAAGGCTTACCTCCGCCCGTGGGTTCGCTGCGCACCTTGGCGTGCGCCCATCTGCCTGTCGAGTGCGCCGCAAACTGCGAACAAGGCGATTCACCAAGAAAGGGTTTCCACTTTGATAACCTTTTTCTTCGATAGCCAACCCGAGATGCGCTTGAGCAAGCCACGTGCGAAGGACGCCCCCTCCCGGCAGCCGCGCAAGCTGCTGCTCTGGACGGCCGTCGCCTCCCTGCTTTTCGGCTTTCTCGGCTTGGGCGAGATCCTCGAGGACCAAGCGCGGGTAGCTCGCAATTCGCTGCATAGAACCGAAGCCAGCGGCGATATCGTTCTGGTCGGCATCGATGATGCCAGCTTGCGCGACGTCGGCGAATGGCCTTGGCCACGTGCGCGAAATGCACAGCTCATAGCTACTGCGACCGAGCTTGGCGCGCGCAACATCTTCGTGGAGACACTGCACGAGAGCCCCACCGATCCTTACAACGATCGGATCTTAGCTGACGCGATTGCCCGCTCGGGCCGCGTGACAATGTCGGCTCGCACCAGAGTTGGCCCGCAGACGGGCAAGCTGATCGCAGCCCTGCCGATGCCGATGTTCATTGATCACGCCAAAGTGGCCAGTGTTTCGCTTTTCTACAACTATCAGAATGCCGTGTGGCGCTTGCCGTATTCCGCGCCGGTCCAGGGCCTCCCTCTGCCAAGCCTGTCAGCCGCCATCGCCGGGAAACCAGACCTTGTGCGAGGCGATTACCGGCTGGATTATTCCATCGATCCGAAGACCGTGCCCTATGTGCGGGCAAGCGATGTCCTTGCAGGTCGCGTCAGGCCGGACTTGCTGAACGGCAAGCAGGTCGTGGTGAGCGCGTTCACCGACCAGATCGGCAAGGAGTATTGGATACCGGGTCAAGGCCGGATGGCGAGCGCAATGGTCCACATCATCGGCGCCGAGACCTTGACCCGGGGATCGCCCCTCAACCTGGGCTTCGTGCCAGCATGGCTGATTGGCTTGGCTGTTGCCGGCTTTGCTTCGCTCCGAACCAAAGGACATCGCACGGCAGTTCTCCTCGGCAGCTCGGCACTGCTGCTGCTGTTTGGCCCGGCCGTGCTCGAAGCCAACCTCATCTTCGTCGACGTCACCCCAGCCTTGTTCGCGCTTCTTATCGTTGCAAGTCGCTTGGCTTGGTTGCGCTGGCAAAGCGGTGGCCTCATCAACAGCCTTTCTGGCCTGCCCAATCTCGCTGCCTTGCGCGCCGAACGTGCGGTCGACGGCCAAGCCTTGGTGGCAGCCCGCATCCACAACTATGCGGAAATTGCATCCACGCTCGGCCCGAACGAGGAAGCGGCGCTTACCCAGCAGCTAGTGCAACGGCTGACGGTTGCCGGCGGCGCTGATGCGCGCATCTATCAAGGGGACGAAGGCATCTTCGCCTGGTTCGTGGATCCCGGAGCGCCGCTGGCGAACCACCTGGAGGCGCTGCACGCCTTGTTCCGGTCGCCCTTGAACGTAGGCGGCCAAACCATCGACGCTGCGGTGACCTTCGGCGTCGAGCTGGGCAGCGCGCGCGCCCTGCAGAACCGTCTCGGCAGCGCTCTTGTGGCGGCTGATGAAGCTTGGGACGAGGGTCTCAAATGGAAGTATCACGACCCCTCCCGACAGGAGGAGGTGGGCTGGCGCCTGTCCTTGCTAGGGCAGCTGGATGCCGCGATCGACAATGGCGAAGTCTGGGTCGCTTACCAGCCGCAGCTCGACCTTCGCCGGCGGTGCATCATGGGTGCCGAAGCCCTGGCGCGGTGGACGCATCCGACGAAAGGACCGATCTCGCCGGTAGAGTTCATCGCCGCCGCCGAACAGCAGGGCCGCATCGGCAAGCTTACCGACTTCGTTCTCGACCGCGCCATTGCCACCGCTGCCGCAATCAACCGACGCGGTCTGCAGTTCACGGTGGCCGTCAACATCTCGGCCCGCCTGATGAACGACAAGGGCCTCGTGGATCGCGTTCAGCGCCTCCTGCGCACCCACGGCCTTGCTCCGGAGCGGCTGACGCTCGAGCTGACCGAAACCGAAGCTCTGCAAAGCTCCACCAGCGGCCCCGCCGTGCTCGAAGCGCTCCGGGCAGCCGGCATCAGGATCGCCATCGACGATTATGGCACTGGGCTCTCGACCCTCGAGTATCTCCGGAAAGTACCAGCAAGCGAGATCAAGATCGATCAAACGTTCGTGAAGGCGATGCGGCATAACCGCTCCGATCTGATCATGGTCGAGTCAACGATCGCTTTGGCACATTCCCTTGGCCGTACCGTAGTTGCCGAAGGCGTGGAGGACAGGGCGTTGCTCGACCAGCTCGCTGAACTGAAGTGCGACGTGGCCCAAGGTTATGCGATCGGCCGACCGATGGGCGTTCGCGAACTGGTTCAGCACCTGCAAATGCGCACTGGCAGGAGAGTTGCCTAAAGAACATCCCTAATCATTTGCTAACCGTATCGATTAAGGTTAACGTGCCCGTGTTGCAGCGCGAATCAATGCTGTGCGCAACAGGGAGATACGGCATGGCTAAAGTGAGACAAGGTACGGCAAAGGTGACTTTCTGGAACTGGCTTTTGGGCTGCGGCTGGAGCCGCTGAACATCACCGGCTGTTACCGAATCTTTTAGAGTGCCGAACATGAAGCGCGCTGGCCCTACGGCTGGCGCGCTAGTGTTTTGGGGCTAAGTTACTGCGATGAAACAAGTATGGGGCCTGCTTGAGGTCGTTGCGCCCGCGGCCGGGCTGTTCGACATTACCGACCGGATCGCCAGCTGGACAAACGAGGAGCGCTTTTCCTCCGGTCTGCTGACCGTCTTCTGCCATCATACCTCTGCCTCCTTGCTGATTCAGGAGAACGCCGCGCCGGCGGCCCGCCGCGATCTGGAGCGTTACTTCGCCCGCATCGCTCCGGAGTCCGCCGCCTACGAGCATGACGAGGAAGGCCCAGACGACATGCCCGCGCACCTGCGCACGGCGCTCACCCAGACGCACCTCGGCATCCCGCTTCAGGACGGCCGGCTATGGCTCGGGACCTGGCAAGGCATCTACCTGTTCGAGCATCGCCAACGCCCATCGCGCCGGGAGATCGGGCTACACCTGATCGGCGAATAACATTCGATAAAACGAAGCGCTGGTCTTGCTCAGGCAGTCGGCCGAGCTGCCAGCAGCCGTTCGTTGACGATCACACCATCCTTGGTCACTCGAATGCCGCGAACGATCTCGTCATCGTCCGGGAGAACCGGCCCGCCCAGTTCCTTATCCCAGAACGCCGACAGGAAGTTGTAAACGTTGCGGGCGAACAAGGCGGATGCGTCGGCGGGCAGGCTGCGCGCCAGATTTACGGCGCCCAGGATCGTGACGCCGTGCTTCTGCACCCGCTCGCCGACTACGGTTCCTTCCACGTTGCCGCCGGCATCCGCGGCCAGATCCACAAGAACGCTGCCGGGACGCATGGAGGCGATCTGGGTGTCGGAGATGAGCCTCGGTGCCGGCTTGCCGGGGATCAGCGCCGTGGTGATCACGATGTCCTGCTTGGCGATGTGCCCGGACACCAGCTCGGCCTGAGCGCGCTGATACTCGGCCGACGTCTCGGTCGCGTAGCCGCCCTGGCCCTCGCCTTCGATCCCCGCCACATCCTCCACGAAGACCGGCTTGGCTCCGAGTGACTGGATTTGCTCCCTCGTCGCGGAACGGACGTCCGTCGCGCTGACCTGAGCGCCAAGCCGCCGCGCCGTCGCGATCGCCTGCAGCCCGGCGACCCCGACCCCCATGACAAACACCCGGGCGGGACTGATCGTCCCGGCCGCGGTCATCATCATCGGGAACGCCCGCCCGTACGCGGCCGCCCCGTCGATCACCGCCTTGTAGCCGGCGAGGTTGGACTGGGAGGACAGCACGTCCATCGACTGCGCACGGGTGATCCGCGGCATCCATTCAAGGGAGAGAGCCTGGAGCCCGGCCGCGGCATAGGCTTGGATGGCGTCACCCCGGCGGATTGAGTCGAGCGCCCCGACCAATATCGCCCCTGGCGCCGCGCCCGCCAGGGTTACAGCTTCCGGTCCGCTCACGCTGAGAATGATGTCGGCTCCCGCCAGCACCGCGGATCGCGGCCCGGTAATGGCGCCGGCCGCCGCGAACTCGGCATCGGTGATCGCCGCCGCGAGTCCGGCGCCCTCCTCGACCGCGAGCTCGGCACCCAGCGCGATGAACTTCTTCACCGTCTCCGGGATTGCCGCGACCCGGGTCTCACCGGATGCCGTTTCGGCAAGAACCGCGATCTTCAATGCCGTGCGTTCAGCTCGAGATGATGATCAGCACGAGCAGTGCGATCACAAAGGAGATGATCGCGCCGTATTTCAGCAGCTTGATCATAAGGGAATAATCGCGGGCGTGGTGCCTGAAATCGACCTCGCCGCCCCCATTGTTATTGATCTGGTCCGCCATGTGCCTCCCCGAACTGGAATATCGCGGGCTCCGCCATAACAAGCCGCTCGGCCGACCCCAAGCCCTTAAGTCCATCTTTACCGACTGCGGCTATCTCAGCGGCATGCGCGCCGATACCATTCGTTTCCTGCTGCTGGTCGATGCCGATGCCGCCGAGCGCCGCCTGGTCGCCGCGACGGCCAGCCGAGCAGGATGGAACACGCTCGGTGCTCCTGGGATGAGCGAGGCGACCGAGCTGCTGAGCGGCCCGCACGGGCATGAGATCAGGGCGGTGCTGATCGGCGGCTGGGATTCGGTGAACGGTCCCGCGCTGGTGCGGGCACTTCGGGTCGATCGTCCAGGTCTGCCGATCATCGTTCTGGCGGAGAGCGGCTCGATCGCCCAAGCCGTTGAAGCCATGCGCGCTGGCGCTTCCGACTTCCTGTCGCGCCCGGTCGCTCCCGAACGGCTGCTCGGAGCATTGTCGGTCAACGCGGACCGCCGGCGCGCGGCAGGCGAACTCGCACCCTTGTCTGAGAAGCTAGCGCCGGCATTGGCGCTGGAAGAACTGGTCGGCGCCGCCCCCAAGTTCCGCGCGGCCCTGGCGGTTGCCGCAAAGGCAGCGCGTCACCGGCTGCCGTTGCTGATCGTCGGTGAGCCCGGAACCGGTAAGGAGACGATCGCCCGCGGCGTTCATGCAGCCTCGCAACGGGCGCGCGGGTCGTTTCACCAGATCGACTGCAAAGCCGTCCCTGCGAACATCATCGACTCCGAGCTGTTCGGTCACGTTGCCGGCGCCTTTCCCGGCGCCTTCGCCGAGCGGGTCGGCAAGCTGGTCGAGGCCGATGGCGGGACCTTGCTGCTCCATGAGGTCGGCAGCCTCCCGGCCGAGACCCAGGCCATGCTCGACCGGGTGCTGGCAACGGGTGAAGTGCGCCCAGTCGGGTGCAACGGCAGCCACTCGGTCGACGTGCGCGTGATCGCAACCTCCGGAAGCTTTCTCGGCGAACAGTTCCATTCGGGGCTGGCCCAGCGGCTCTCGGGCACGGTGGTGCCAGTTCCGCCGCTGCGTGAGCGTAGCGGCGACATCCCTGCCCTTGCGCGGCACCTGCTTGCCCGGATCGCCGGGCAGCCCGGCATACCGCCGCTCTCGATCGCCAATGACGCGCTCGCGGTATTGATGCGCTACGGCTGGCCGGGCAACGTCCGCCAGCTTTCGAACGTGCTGTTTCGCGCTGCGCTGCAGTGCCAGGGCGCGGCGCTGACCGGACAGGATTTCCCGCACATCGCGATCCAGTCTCGCTTCTCCGGTCGTTCGCAGGACTTCCCTCCCGAGCTTAGCAAGGCTTCGCAGGACGCGGCCGTAGCCGGTGCGCCGGCGATCACCTTGTTCCAGAGCGACGGTCACCTGCGTACGCTGGAGGAGATCGAGGCGGATGTGATCCGGCTGGCGATCGGCCATTACCGAGGCAAGATGACGGAGGTCGCCCGGCGCTTGGGAATTGGACGCTCGACCCTGTACCGCAAGCTGGGCGAACTGGGCATCGACAACCTGGGCTGAAGCCGCCACGTTTCGGCGATGAAGCTGATCGTCGCCCTCCTCCTCCTGCTGGCCGCCTGCCGCAAGGCGGACTCCGCACCGGCCGACGACTCCGCGAGAGCCGCCGACAGTCGGTGCCGGCAGATGCTATTCGAGGGCAGCCGCTTTACCGTCTGCCGCGATCCCCGCGCCCGTGTGGAGGTCCGGACGGCAGGGCGCGACGGCCGTCCTTTCCGCAGCTTCGCGGCGCTGGAGCATGTGCTTGGACACGACGCCGGGCGGGTCCGCTTCGCCATGAACGCCGGCATGTTCGACGCCGACGGTCGAGCGATCGGCCTGCTTATCGAGCACGGGCGCGAACTGCACCCGATCAACCGGCGGGAGGGCGGCGGTAACTTTCACCTGCTGCCCAACGGCGTGTTCCTGGTTCGCGAGGGCGGCAAGGCGGAGATCGTCACCAGCGCCGCCTTCGAGCCGGCCGCGGACATCGCCTTCGCCACCCAGTCCGGGCCGATGCTGGTGATCGACGGCAAGCTCCACCCGGCGTTCGAGCCCGACGGCCGCTCCCGCTTCGTCCGCAACGGCGTCGGCATCGCTCCGGACGGCACGCTGGTCTTCGTTATCAGCGAGGACGCGGTGAGCTTCGGCAAGTTCGCCCGTTTCTTCCGCGACGGGCTGAAGTGCCGCAACGCGCTCTACTTCGATGGCTCGGTGAGTTCGCTGTGGGACCCTGTCAACCACCGCATGGACAGCTTCGCCGCGCTCGGGCCGATGGTGATGGCGTTCGCTCTGGAAGGAGAGGAAGGAGAGAAGACGCGCTGATTCCCTCCACGAGTGCCGAGAAAGGTCCGAAAGGTCGCACTCACGCGCTCGCCCAAGTTGACTCGCTTGACCTTGATCGCTGATCTTCGCGTGACTCTTGTGACCTCCGTCACCTTCATACCCGATCGTCTTGAGTGAGCTAGACGTCGCCATCCCGGACGGAATGGCAGATGCGGGGGCTGTAGGAGAGATATTTCGGGCTGGATGTCTGCTTTGGGTGGAAAGCAGATATTAGCGTTGGACGCTCCCGCGTC
>NZ_CADCVZ010000060.1 GCF_902806265.1 uncultured Sphingomonas sp.
GACAAGCGGCCGATCCTGCTCAAGGATGCACCGTCCGACTTCATCCGCATCGGCTCGGGCCTGGGCCATGCCAAGCCGGCCAACGTCAACATCCTGCCGGCCCTGTTCGAGGACGAGGTCAAGGCGGTGATCGAGCTCGCTTCATTCAACGAGTTCAACGAAACCCACCAGAGCTTCCTCGACCAGCTGATGGAATCGGTCGGCATCGTGCTCAACACCATCGCTGCCACCATGCGCACCGAAGGGCTGCTCAAGCAGTCGCAGCTGCTGACGCAGGAGTTGCAGGCGCGGCAGACCGAGCTCACCACCAAGCAGGAGGAGCTGCACGCCACCAACGAGGAACTGCAGGAAAAGGCCGCCGCGCTGGAGAACGAGAAGCGGCAGGTCGAGGCCAAGAACCTCGAGATCGAACTGGCCCGCTCGGCGGTGGAGGAAAAGGCCGAGCAGCTGGCGCTCACCTCCAAATACAAGTCCGAGTTCCTGGCCAACATGAGCCACGAGCTGCGCACCCCGCTCAACTCGCTGCTGATCCTGTCCAAGCTGCTCAGCGACAACGGCCAGGGCAACCTCAACGACAAGCAGGTCGAGTTTGCCAAAACGATTCACTCGGCCGGTTCCGACCTGTTGAGCCTTATCAACGACATCCTCGACCTGTCGAAGATCGAGTCCGGCACGGTGACCATCGAGGTCGGCGACATGGAGCTGAGCTCCCTCAAGCAGCACATGGACCGGACCTTCCGCCAGCTCGCGGCCGACAAGGGCCTCGACTTCACCGTGGCGATCGAGCGCGGCCTGCCGCCCGCGATCCGCACGGACGAGAAGCGGCTGCAGCAGGTGGTCCTGAACCTGCTCGCCAATGCCTTCAAGTTCACTGCCAAAGGCGGCGTGACCCTTGACGTGCGCACTGCCACCGAGGGCTGGAGCGCCAGTCACCCCGTGCTCCGTGAGGGCGAGCAGGCGGTTGCCATCTCGGTTACGGACACCGGCATCGGCATCCCCGAGGAGAAACAGCGACTGATCTTTGAAGCCTTCCAGCAGGCGGACGGAACCACCAGCCGCAAATACGGCGGAACCGGCCTCGGCCTGTCGATCAGCCGCGAGATCGCGCGGCTGCTGGGCGGCGAGCTGCAGGTCCGCTCCAAGCCGGGCGAAGGCTCGACCTTCACCCTGTTCGTGCCCCTGCAGGTCGCTGCGGCGACCAGCGAACTGCCGGCAACGGTGATGCGCACGCCGCCGCGTTACGACAACAGCGGCGCCGTGGTGCCGACCGCGCTTCCCACGGGCTTCGAAGTCGCCGACGATCGGGACGAGCTGGGCCAGACGCCGTTCGTGCTGATCGTCGAGGACGATCCGACCTTTGCCGCCATTCTGCTCGAATCCGCGCGCTCGGTCGGGATGAAGGGCGTGGTGTCGACCGCGGGCGCGGGCACGCTGCAGATGGCGCGCAAGCTAAAGCCGACCGCGCTGACGCTGGACCTCAATCTGGCCGACATCGACGGGCTCGTGCTGCTCGATCTGCTCCTGCATGACCCAGACACGACGAACCTGCCCGTTCACGTGATCACCGGCACCGACAAGGCGGCCGCGGCGGTAGCGCTGGGCGCATTTGGCGTGTCCACCAAGCCGATCGAGGAACGCGAGCTCAGGGAGGTGTTCACCAAGCTGCTTCGCGCCGCCCAAAAGCCCAGGCGAAAGAACAAGCCCGCCGAGCAGCGGCTCCAGGCGACGGCTGACATCCGGGACGCGGCCGAACTGGCCGACGCCAAGGTGCTGATCGTCGACGACGACATCCGCAACATCTTCTCGCTGACCAGCGTGCTGGAAAGCTACGGCGTGGAGGTGCAGCATGCCGAGCGCGGCAAGGAAGGCATCGCCATCCTGGAAGCGAGCCCGGACATCGACGTCGCGCTGATCGACATCATGATGCCCGAAATGGACGGATACGAGACCATGGGCCAGATCCGGCAGCGGCCAATGCTTGCCGACCTGCCATTGATCGCCGTAACAGCCAAGGCGATGAAGGAAGACCGGCAGAAGTGCCTGGATGCGGGCGCGTCCGATTACATCGCCAAGCCGGTCGATATCGAGCTGCTGCTCGCCCTGCTGCGGGTATGGATCGCCCGCTCGCGATCTACGGCAGTGGCGCGGCGGGTCGAGGCGGCTGAATGAACCTGCAACTGCGCCCCGACCTGCCCGGCCTGACGGGCGAGCGTCCGCAGGCCGCGAACGCGCCGCCGCCCGAGCGGCCGCGGGTGCTGGTGGTCGACGACGACGACCGCAACCTGCTGGCGATCGAAACGGTGCTCGAAGAGGTGGGCGAGGTGGTGCTCGCGCGCTCGGGCGAGGAAGCGTTGCGGCACCTGCTCAAGGGCGAGTTCGCGGTAATCCTGCTCGACGTCTACATGCCGGGCATGGACGGCTACGAGACCGCTCAGGTGATCCGCCAGCGCGAGCAGACCAAGCGCATCCCGATCGTCTTCCTGTCGGCGGTCAACAAGGAGGCCGAGCATCTGCTGCGCGGCTACGCGATGGGCGCGGTCGACTATGTATTCAAGCCGGTCGATCCGGCCATCATTCGCTCCAAGGTCGCGGTGTTCGTCGACCTGTTCGCCAAGACCAAGGAGATCGAGCGAAAGGCCCGGCACGAACAGGCGCTGCTGGACGCTGCCCTGCGCGCCAATGCCGAGCGGCTCCATGCCGAGCAGGAACTGCGCCGCGCGGAGGAACGGCAGGCGGCGATCATCCGCTCGCTGCCGATCATCCTCTACCTCGAGCCGCTCGCCTGCGACACGCGCTGCCCCCATTTCGTCAGCGGCAACTTCGAGGCGATGACCGGCTATCGCTTCTCCGAGGTGCTGGAGAGCCCGGAACTCTGGGCCGAACGGCTGCATGACGAGGACCGGGCTCGCGTGCTGGCCGCGGTCGAGGAGCGCGACCGCACCGGCCGCTTGTCCGTCGAGTACCGCTGGCGCTGCGCCGACGGGAGCTTCAAGCATTTCCACGACCAGGCCGTGCTGCTGCAGGACGACAACGGCGACTCGCTCGAGTTCGCGGGCACGCTGACGGACGTAAGCGAGCGCAAGAACCTGGAACATCAGCTGGTGCACGCGCAGAAGATGGACGCGATCGGCAAGCTGACCGGCGGCATCGCGCACGACTTCAACAATCTGCTCGCCGCAGTGCTGGGCGGGATCGGCCTGATCGAGCGCCGCGCCGAGCTCGCGCCCGAGCACCTCAAGATCCTCGCCATGACCAAGCATGCGGCCGAGCAGGGCACCGACCTGGTCGGGCGGCTGCTCGCTTTTGCGCGGCGCCAGCAGTTGAAGCCCGGCAACATCCGTCCGCGCGAGCTCGCCGAAGCGGTGGACCATCTGCTGGCGCATACGCTGGGCGGCCTGGTCGAGCTCGACTGGCGGGTGCCCGAAGACGCCTGGTCGGCCTACGCCGACCCGGCCCAGCTCGAGCTTGCGCTGATGAACCTCATCATCAACGCCCGCGACGCAATGCCCGAGGGCGGCACCATCACCATCACCGCCGGCAACCGCTCGGTCCGAGGCGAGAACGCGGCCGCGCTTCCGCCGGGCGACTATGTGCTGTTCGAGGTGCTGGATGCCGGCTGCGGGATCGAGCCGGCCAACCTGGAAAAGGTGCTCGAGCCGTTCTTCACCACCAAGGAAGTGGGCAAGGGGACCGGGCTCGGCCTCAGCATGGTCTACGGCTTCGCCACCCAGTCGGGCGGCGCATTCAAGCTGAAGAGCAAGGTCGCCGAGGGCACCTGCGCGGAGATCTGGCTGCCGCGGGCGACGGCCCCGGCGGAGGCGCCGATGCCCGACTTGGCGGACGGTGGAGGGACGGCGGCTGCCAAGCTGCTCCGCATCCTGCTCGTCGACGATCACCACGAAGTGCGCGCGATGACCGCGGGCATGCTGCAGGACCTGGGTCATACGGTGACGGAGGTCGCGAGCGGCGCGGACGGGCTGGCGCTCCTCAAGGACGATCCAACCGCCTTCGACCTGATCGTCAGCGACTACGCCATGCCCCACCTCAGCGGCATGGAGGTCGTTCGCCTCGCCCGCCAGGCGCGCGCCGGCATGCCCGCGCTGCTGATCACCGGCTACGCCGACGCGGACGCGATCGGCGATCGGCCCGAGGACCTGTCGGTGCTGCAGAAGCCCTTCAACATGGCGGCGCTCGCGGCGGCGATCAGGCGGGCGGGGGAAGTTGACATCGGCTGATTCCGCGGCTTGACCGAGCGCTCAGGTTGCCCGGCATCGGCGCCTATCACCCAAGCACTAGGTCTCCCCAGAACATGCTCAAGAAACTGTCGCTCCTGTCCCTGCTTCTCGCCAGCAGCAGCTCCGCCGTGGCGCAGAGCGAGCCGCCGCCCGAGCAGTCGGAAAGTGAAGCGGCGACCCAGCATGCGGTTCCGCAAGGCGCTGCGGCGCCCGCGCCCGCCCAGGAGCCCGAGGTCCCCAAGTGGGACGTGGAGCGGCCGCGTGGACTGACCCTGCGCAAGGTGCGGGTCGACACGGCCGAGGGCACCTGGATGAACGTCGACGTTTCGCCCGACGGCAGCCGCCTTGCGTTCGACATGCTGGGCGACATCTACGTCATGCCGATCTCCGGCGGCACCCCGACCCGCATCGCGGAGGGTCTCGCCTATGAGCAGCAGCCGCGCTGGTCGCCGGACGGCAGCCGCGTCGCCTTCGTCTCGGACCGCGGCGGCGGCGACAACATCTGGCTGATGCGCGCCGATGGGTCGGACAAGAAGCAGCTCACCAAGGAGGACTTCCGCCTCCTCAACCAGCCGAGCTGGAGCCCCGACGGACGCTACCTGGCGGTCAAGAAGCATTTCACCACCGGCCGCTCGCTCGGCACCGGCGAGGTCTGGCTCTACCATGTCGACGGCGGGACCGGCGTCCAGCTCGTCAAGCGCGTCAACGAGCAGCATCAGAAGGAACTGGGCGAGCCCACCTTCGCGCCGGGCGGCCGCCACGTCTATTTCACCCGCAACATCACGCCGGGCGGCCGCTTCGAATATGCGCAGGACTCGAACGGCGCGCTGTTCGCGATCGACCGCTACGAGCTGGACACGGGCGAGACCCACCGGGTGACCGCCGGCAACGGCGGCGCGGTGCGGCCGACGCCTTCGCCCGA
>NZ_CADCVZ010000061.1 GCF_902806265.1 uncultured Sphingomonas sp.
CGCGGTAGTCGGCCAGCCATTGGCTGGATACGTTCACATGCGCCGATTGGTTGATCCCGCCCGTCCAGACCCCGTCGGCAAACGCGCCTTCCTCATCGTCATCGAAGGTGATCTGGCCACCGCTGGTCACTTCCACGAAGCGCACGCCGATGACGTCCGACCACAGCTTCAGCGCTTCGCGCGCAAAGGTCTTCCCCTCGGTCGTCAGACCGGTGAGGTTCACGGTCAGGCTGCCGCCCTGGCTCACCGCGAAATGGTGGGAGTCGCCGTACCAATAACCGCTTACGAGCTGGTCGGAAAATTGGTCAACGGTTCCCGTCGGGGGCGGCGTGTAGTTGTTGACCGCGAGTTGATAGGGGCCGACCTCGAGCTGATCGGCCTCGTCGTCATAAGCCGCCACATCGATATAATAGGTGCCGCTCGCCGGGACGGTGAACGCAACGCGCGAGTCCATCGTCCCACCGCTGTCGTCGTTCTCGAACAGCACGTTCCCGGAGGCATCCAGGATCCGTAGGTAGCAGTCGATGGTGGCGGAGGTCAGGGTAACGGTGATCGACTGACCCTGGCTGAGGCTGATGCGGTACCAGTCATGGTCGCCCGCCACTTCCAGGGTGTTGGAAGCTGTTCCGCCGACGGAAATGACGGCCGTGGTTGTTCTGTCCCCCGCGATATCCGCCAACGCCCTTACTCCCGTCCCTGTTGTTGCTGCCCTGCCGCGAGCTCCGCCGCGATCGCCGTGGCGAGCATCCGAAGCGAACGCGCGCCAAGTGGCCGGTCGGAGCTGCCAACGGTGACCGTCCGCAGGCGGCTGCCATCGGCAGCGGTAACGTCGGCTTTAACAAGAAAAGGTGAACGAACGCTCACCGCCACCACCCGGGGCGAGAACTTGCCAAGGTGCGCTTCGAGGATGGAGCACACGGCATCGGCGCCGTTCAGCTCGGCCGGCAGCTGCTCCGCGCCCTGAATCTGGCACCAATCCCCGTCACTTGCCCGATCCATTGCCCAAGCACTCCGGGGAGGTCCGTCGGCGGCGGCCCATAGCAGGGCTGCGGCCGGGCCGATCCATGTGCTCCCCTTTATCATTCCGCGTGGCCTCGGCAGTGTCCGGTGGCAATCACCTTCAAGCTGTTGAGATTAACCGGATCCTAATCGCCCGCTGCCGCACCGTCCAGTGTCGCCTTGACTTCGCCCGGACCCTTCAATAGGGGCGCGTCCGAGCTTTCGAGCATCAGCCAACATCTTTTGATCAGAAACGGGCGGTCCGGCCATGAAGATTCGCAACTCGCTCAAGTCGTTGAAGGACCGCCACCGGGACTGCCGCGTGATCCGCCGGCGCGGGCGGACCTACGTCATCAACAAGACGAACCGGCGCTTCAAGGCGCGGCAGGGCTAAGCTCCGCCGGCAAGGCATGCCGCTGCGGCCTGTCCCAACTCGGTTCATCGCTGGCGTTAAACATCTCGCCGTCATTGGCGGTTAAGCTCTTTGCGTCTATATGGAGGATGCAAGGAGTTGTTCGATGATTACCGTTGTTCGTGCATTGTCGTTGGTGGCCGCTTCGGCGTTGCTCGCCGGTGCGGGTGCGTCTGCGGCATCGGCGCAGAAGACCCCCAACAACTTCCGTTACGAGATCAGGGACGGCAAGCGGGTGCCCAAGCCCGGCAACCGGCTGGTCAAGCCCGACGGCAGTTGGCGCGAAGAATCCCGCCAGGGCTCCTGCGTGACGATCAAGGAAAAGAGCGCGACCGGCGAGTACAAGGAAACCCGCCGCTGCGACTGATCGTCCGGCGGCACTCGGGCGCGTGAGGGCTGGCGCCGTCTAGCCGCTGGCGGGCCTTCTCGGGCTCGGGTTTATCCGGCATCCGGGCAGGCCAAGCTGTTGCATGTCCTTGCACGGCCGGACCTGCGCGCTGCCGTCGGGGCCCACGAAGATCGCCCAGCTGCGGCCGTCGTCGCAACTCGCCGTCCACAGCGACAAGCGCCGATACTCCTGCACATAGCCCGACTGGGTCACCCGGCGGCAGCGCAGGCCGCTGGCCAGGATCGCGCGCTTCAGCCCGATGTCGCGGCCCATGTCGTCGAGCTCGTGCAGCCGGTCCTGCTCGGGCGAGCGCACCACGATCTGCGGTTCGTTGACCGGCTGACCGGGCTCGCCGCGCTCGCCGCCGCACCCCGCCAGGCTCATCGCCAGAACCACGCCCAAGCTGTTCCGCATCGCTGCGCCTCCTATCTTCAATCGTGGTAACGAAGCCGCACGCAGGCGGCTGCATCGCTGGCCCGTCGGCGCGCGTCAGCCACGCTCTCGCCGCGGGCCAGCGCCACGCCCATTCGCCGGTTGGGGAGCGTGCGCGGCTTGCCGAACAGCCGCAGCTCGGCGCCGGTCGCCAGCGCGTCGGCCACGCCGTTGAAGCCGAAAGCATCGCTGTCCTGGGTAGCCAGGATGACTGCGGAGGCGGCCGGGCCCGCGGGGACGATCGGCGCCACCGGCAGTCCGAGGATGGCGCGGAGGTGCAGTTCGAACTGGGTGGGCGACTGGCTCACCAGCGTCACCATGCCGGTGTCGTGCGGGCGCGGGCTGAGCTCGGAAAAGATCGCGCGCTCGCCGGCGATGAAGAACTCGACGCCGAACAGGCCCCGCCCGCCGAGCGCCTCGACCACCCGGCGCGCCTGGTCCTGCGCCGACTGCAGGGTCGCCGCGCCGATCTCCGCCGGCTGCCAGCTCTCGCGATAGTCGCCGCCCTCCTGCCGGTGGCCGATCGGCGCGCAGAAGTGGACTCCGTCCGCCGCCGCCACCGTCAGCAGCGTGATCTCCGTATCGAAGCGGATGAACTCCTCGACGATCACCCGCGGCCGGTCGCCGCGCATGTTGGCAACTGCATGGTCCCAGGCCGCGCCGACCTCCCCAAGCGTGTGCGCGGTGCTCTGGCCCTTGCCCGAAGAGGACATGACCGGCTTGACGACGCAGGGCAGGCCGACCGCTTGCCCGGCCGCCAGCGCCTCCTTCCGGCTCTCGGCAAAGCGGTAGCGGCTGGTCTCAAGCCCCAGCTCCGCCGCAGCGAAGTCGCGGATGCCGTCGCGGTTCATGGTCAGCTGCGCCGCCTTGGCCGACGGCGCAACCCGCCAGCCTTCGCGCTCCAGCGCAGCCAGCGTATCGGTGTCGATCGCCTCGATCTCGGGCACGATCACGTCCGGCCGATGCTTCTCCACTGCCGCCCGCAGCGCCGCGCCGTCGAGCATGGAGAACACCTCCGCCGCATCGGCGACCTGCATCGCCGGCGCGCGGGCGTAGCGGTCGCAGGCGACCACTTCGCAGCCCAGCCGCTTGGCAGCGATGGCGAACTCCCGTCCCAGCTCGCCCGAACCCAGCAGCATCAGCTTTGCGATGAACATGGATGGGCGTTAGCAAGGGTCCGCACCCTCGTCATCCAGGAGCATCCATGCGCCGACTGCTTTGCCTGTCCGCTCTTCTCACCACCGCCGCGGCTCAGGCGCCCAAGCCGCTGACGCCGAGCGAGATCGTTGCCCAGGCGCCCGCGGCCGACTGGCGGACGATCCCGGCAGAAGACCTGCTGGTCATCGATTTCGAAGGCGGCGGGCGGACGATCGTTCAGCTCGCCCCGCAGTTCGCGCCGGTGCACGTCGCCAACATCCGCGCACTGGCTGGGGCTGGCTACTGGCGCGGTGCGTCGGTCTACCGGGTGCAGGACAATTACGTCGCGCAATGGGGGACCAACGACGAGAAGGCGGCCCTGCCGACCGGCGTGGTGAAGCGTCCGCCCGCCGAGTACACCCGTCCGGTGCGCGGGCTGACCATCCGCCGCTTCCCGCATGCCGATCCTTATGCATCGAGGGTCGGGCACGCGAACGGCTGGCCGGTGGCGGTCTATGCCGGCGATCAAGCCAGTCTCACCCATTGCTACGGCACCGTCGGGGTCGGCCGCGACCTCGCACCCGATACCGGCATGGGCGGCGAGCTCTACGCGGTGATCGGCCACGCGCCGCGCCACCTCGAGCGCAACATCGCGACAGTCGGCCGGGTGGTGGAAGGCATCGAGCAGCTGAGCGCCTTGCCGCGCGGAACGGAAGCGCTCGGCTTCTACAAGGAAGGCGCAGTGGCCAAGCGGATCACCGCGGTACGCCTGGCGTCGGCACTGCCCGGCGCCGAACGGCCGAGCTTCCAGTACATGGCCGAGACGGGCCCCAGCTTCGCCGCCTATCTGCAGGCCCGGGCCAACCGCCGCGACGACTTCTACCAGGTACCCGCCGGCGGCGTGGACATATGCAATGCGCCGGTGCCCGTCCGTCGGACACCGGCGCGCTAGGCGTCGCTCGGGTTAGTCTCCCCCTCCGGCCTGGTACGCTGGCCGCACAGGGACTTCGCTGTACGCACCCCTCGAGAGGGCGCCGGGGGGAGAGTGGGGTTAGGCCGCCCAGGCCTGTCCTTGTTCGCGATTGCGATGCTGAATGATGACCGGCGCGCTGTGATGGCGCATGCTGGCTTCGGCCAGCGGCAGGGCCGTGGCGCAGAAAGCACACTCGGCGGAAACCCGCCCGATGATCCAGTGGGTCCGCCCGCAGCCGGGGCAATGGTTCACGTCATGCTCGCGGTACACGGCATGATAGCCGCGGCCGGCCGGGTCGTGCTTCAGCCCCAATTCGCCAAGACTCGGGAAGTTCGACATCGCAGTTATTCCTTTCGGACCCTTTAACGATGGATCGTTCCGGAAAGTTGCAAGGTCCCGGCGCGGGACGGGCGGCTACAAGCTCCGCAACGCTTCGGCCGGACGGGCCCGCAAAGCCGGCCAGGCCGCCGCCACCGCCGTCAGGATCGCGACCGCAACACCGACCAGCGGCAGCGCGGCCAGCCCCGCCCAGCCGGGCCGGAAGGGCAGTTCGAACAGCTGAGTCACGGTCGCCCAGGCGGCCGCGGTGCCGAAGACGAAGGCGGCCAGCGCGACTGCCCCGCTCATCGCGCCGAACTCGATCAGCTGCGCGGTCAGCACCTGCCTTCGGGTCGCGCCGACCAGCTTCAGCAATATGCTTTCGCGGGCACGGCTGGCCCGGGTTGCCGCCACCGCGCCGGCCAGCACCGCCACCCCGATCAGGATGGCGATCGCGGTCGCCAGGGTAATCGCGGCGTCCATCGCCCGCAGGATGGTGGCGACCCGCTCGACCACCTCGGCCACCCGGATGGTGCTGACCATCGGCAGCTCGGCAGCGAGCGCCCGCTCGAACGGCAAGGTCGAACGGCCAGCCCCGGGCGAGACCGTGGCCATCAGCGTATAGGGCGCCTGCTCCAGCGCACCCGGCGCGAAGATGATCGCGAAGTTGAAGCCGAAGCTGCGCCAGTCGATCTCCCGCAGCGACGCGATCCGCGCCTCGATCGGCCGGCCGAGCACCGCCACCGTCATGCTGTCCCCGACCTTCAGATTAAGCGCCCGCGCCGCTTCCGCATCGAGCGAGATCAGCGGCGGCCCGCGATAGTCGGCGGGCCACCAACTGCCGGCGACGACGCGATTGCCGTCCGGCAGCCCGCGGGCGAAGGTCAGCCCGCGGTCCCCGCGCAGCACCCAGGCGCCCTCGGGGATGGACTTCAGCGAAGCCACCGGCTGGCCGTTGAGAGCGGTCACCGGGCCGCGCAGCGACGGCACCATCCGCAGCTCGGCGCCAGGCAGAATGCGCTGGGCCAGCCCGCTGAACTGCCCTTCCGCGCTTGCCGGAATGTCGAGCGTGAACAGCGCGGGCGCCTGTTGCGGCACCGTTCCCCGCAGCTCGGCCGACAGGCTGCGGCCGATCCCGCTCAGCGCGACCAGCAGCGACAGGCCGAGTCCCAGGGCGACGCTCAGCCGCACGGTGGCCGAGCCCGGGCGATGCAGCGCGGCGACTCCCAGGCGGGTGATCGGACCGCCGCGGCCTGCCGACCCGCGCGCGACCCGCCCGACCGCCCAGCCGAGCAGGGCGAAGATCGCTCCCAGCGCCGCTGCCCCGATCAGCGCCTGCACCGTCAGCCAGCGGTCGCCCGCGCTCCATAAGGCCAGCGCGGCGACCGCCGCCGCTGCGAGGGCGGGTACCAGCCACCCGCGCCAGCTCGGTCGGTCCTCGCCGCCGGCATCGCCGCGCAGGATGCGCGCGGGCCGCTCGGCGATCGCGCCGGCGATCGGGCGCCAGGCCGCGGCCACAGTGACTAGCGCACCAAACGCAGCCGACAGCAACAGTGCGCCCCATTGCGGCGCCGGGTCGACCGCGACCGGCAGCAGGTCTCCGGCCGCTCGCCCGACCAGCGCAGGCACAACACTGCCGATCGCCAGGCCAAACGCGATGGCCACCGCCGCCAGTGCCGCCACCGACAGCCCCAGCATCAGCGCCAGGTCGCGCCGGCGCGCGCCGAGGATCTTGAGCACCGCGATGCTCTGCCGCCGCGATGCCGCGAAGGCCGCGGTGGCGCTGGCGATGCCGATGGTGCCGATGCCCAGCGCGCCCAGCGCAATCAACAGCAGCAATTGCCCGACCCGGTCCACGAACCGCCGGGTCCCGCCCGCCGCATCGCCCTTGTCCAGCGCCCGCCAGCCGCCTTCGGGAAATCGCGCCTGAAAGGCCTTGCCCACTTCGATGCCATTGGTAGCGGGCGGCAGCAGGAGGCGGTAACTGCTGGTGTAAAGGCTGCCGGGCTGGATCAGGCCGGTCTGCCGCAGTCCTTCAGGCGTGATCAGCACCGGCGGCGCCAGGGCGAAGCCCGACACGGCAGGCAGCTGGCGGAGGACGCCGCTGACCCGGAATTCGGCGAAACCGAGCCGCACCAGCGCCCCGATCCTGAGGTCGAAGCGCTCGGCCAGTTCCCGCCCGATCGCCGCTTCGCCGTTACGCGGCGCTCGCCCGGCGTCGAACAGCAGCCGGCCCGCCGGCGGCCACCCTGCGGGCACGCCCGACAGCTCGACCAGCGCACTGCCGTTCGCGGTCAGCAGGTTGGACCGCAGCGTTTGGCTTTCCGTCACCGGCCCGAGCTCGGCCATGGCGGCGCGTTCCTCGGAAGTGGCCGCCCGCTGCGCCGTGCTCAGCACCAGGTCCGCGCCCAGCAGCTCGCGGCTGTTGGTGTCGATGGTGGAGCGGATCGCGCTGGCGACGCTGGTCACCGCGGCCAGGCCCGCAACCGCGATCGTCAGGCAGACCAGCAGCAACCCCAGCCCGCCCAGCCCGCCCCGCAGGTCGCGCCGGGCCAGCGCCCAGGCGGTCATCCGTGCGCGATCCGGCCGTCGGCGATCCGCACGATGCGGCCCGCCCGATCGGCCACCGCCAGGTCATGGGTAATCACCAACAGGCCCGCGCCCGCCGCCGCCACCCGCTCGAACAGCAGGTCGACGATCGCCGAACCGGTCTTCGCGTCGAGGTTGCCGGTGGGCTCGTCGGCCAGCAGCAGCTTGGGCCGCGGCGCGGTCGCGCGGGCGATCGCCACCCGCTGCTGCTCGCCGCCGGACAATTGGGTGGGGTAGTGGGTCAGCCGCTCGCCCAGTCCCACGGCCGCGAGTTCCGCCTCCGCCCGTCCGCGCGCTTCCGGCTGCCCGGTCAGCTCCATCGGCACCATGACATTCTCGAGCGCGGTCATGGTCGGCAGCAGGTGAAAGGCCTGAAGCACGACCCCGATCGCCCGGCCGCGCAGCCGCGCCAGCGCATCCTCGTCCAGCACGCCGACATCTTCGCCGAGCACCCGGACGCTGCCGGCGGACGCGCGCTCCAGCCCGCCGATCACCGCCATGAGCGAGCTCTTGCCCGAGCCCGATGCGCCGAGGATCGCAACCGTCTCGCCTTCGTCCAGGCGAAAGTCGATGCCGCGCAGGATCTCGGTCGTCGCCGCGCCGCGGCCTAGGGTCAGACGGATGTCGGACAAGTCGATCAGCGGGTCGGCCATGCGCGGCCTTCAGCTAGGGACGGGACCCCTCATCCGCAATGCCGCACGCTTGCCGCGCTCCGCCGGCAAAGATTGAAGCTCGGCCACGACGACCTAGATTGAGCCGATGTTCAACTGGTACATGCTTGCCGCTTTGGCCGCGCTTCCGGCCGCAGCTCCCGCCCAGGCGCCCGTCTCCGTGCCCGCCGGCGAACCCCTGATCCTGGCATTCGGCGACAGCCTGACCGCGGGCTACGGTCTCGGCCGCGGCCTCGGCTTCGCGCCGCAGCTTGAGGACGCGCTCCGCCGTCATGGCATCAAGGCGCACGTCCACGACGCGGGCGTGTCGGGCGATACGACCTCTGGCGGCCGCCAGCGGCTCGGCTGGACGCTCGATGGACTGCCACGCAAGCCCGATCTGGCGATCGTCGAGCTCGGCGCCAACGACATGCTCCGCGGCGTCGATCCGGCGGTGACGGAAGCTAACCTCGACGCCATGCTCAGCGAGCTTCAGCGCCGCGAGATCCCCGTGCTGCTCGCCGGCATGCTGGCGGCGCCCAATCTCAGCCCGAGTTATCGCCGCCGCTTCGAGGCGATCTACCCGACGCTCGCCCGCAAGTATGACGCGACCCTTTATCCGTTCTTCCTGCAGGGCGTCGCCGGCAACCGCGCGCTGGCCTTGCCCGACGGGGTTCACCCCAACTTCGAAGGCGTGAAACGGGTGGTCACCGGCATCCTGCCGACGGTTCAACGGGCGCTCGCCCGCGTTTCCCGCCGCGCCGCGGCCTAGGCGCCGAGCAGCCCTGACAGGTCGACCGGCTGCGCGAACTCGGCGCCGATCCGCTTGCCTTTGACCCAGCGCACCACTGCGTTGGCCCGCTCGCGGCCCGGCAGGATCAGCCACACCCGCGCGCCCGCTGCGAACTCGCCCCCGGTCTCGGCCATGAAGCCGGTGCTGGAGATGTTGAGCACGGTCGCTTCAGCGCCTTCGCTGCCCAGCTCACGCACCCGTGCGTCGACCGCCACCGGGGCACGCGGCGCGATCCGGCGGTCGTCGGCCGAAGCTTGCTGTGCGATCCGGGCGTCGATCATGACCCTGCTAGGCTCCTCGTCCCTGCACGGACGATCCTCCATCTCGGCCGACGGCCGGAATTGAGCGTACATATCCACCGGATGGTTCCCTTCGCCACCCTTATGGTTGCCGGCGCTTAACAATGGGTATCAAGCGCGCTCCACTGTGGCGCGCGCGACACTGGCGAGGCGCATTCATCGGTTGTATTGGTGGAGGCGGGCACAAGCATCGCGGCGGCTCCAGGTCGCTCCGGCGGGACATTCGAACAGGTTGGGCAGCATGAGCACGCGTTTTCTTCTCACCACGCTCCTGGTTACAGCGGCCGCGGTGCCGGCCTTGGCGCAGGTCGCGGCTCCGCCTTTGGCTCCGCCTCCCGTCATCCAGCCTGCACCGGGTCCAGGCACGGCGGTGCCCGCTCAGCCCGATGCTCTCGCGCCTGCGCCGGTCGAGCTGCCCCCGCCGGCCTGGCCGCTCCCGGTCGCGCAGGAGCTTGCGGCCTACATCCGCACCGTCGGCAGCGAAGGGCTCGACCCGCGCGATTACGGGCCCGACCGGCTCGACGCGGCCATCCGCAGCGGCAATCCGCAGCTGCTGGCCGAGGTCGCCACCCGTACCTTCAGGCAGCTCGCTTCCGACCTCGCGCTCGGCCACGTCCGCGGCTCGGCCCGGCACCAATGGTTCGTGACCGACCCGGACCTGGCGGGCGGGCGCCTCGACCAGCTGCTGATGCAGACCGTGACCCGCGGGGGCGTAACGGAGATGATGCGCGGCCTGCTGCCGACCCATCCGCAATATGGCGCGCTCCGCCATGCGCTGACCGTGGAGCAGGCGGGCGGCGCGGCGGCGATCGGCAAGATTCGGCTGAACATGGACCGCTGGCGCTGGCTGCCGCGCGACCTCGGGCAGCGCTACATCATCGTCAACGTCCCGGGCGAGCATGCCACGCTGGTCGAAAATGCGCAGACCCGCTGGAAGCACCGGGCGATCGCGGGGGCGGTGAAGACCCCGACACCCCAGCTGTCGGTCAACGCCACCGGCGTGATCCTCAATCCCTGGTGGGAAGTGCCCAAGAGCCTGGCCGGCGAGGTCGCGGGCAAGCGCGGCTACGTCGCGGTGAAGGGCAAGGACGGCAAGGTCCAGCGCTGGCGGCAGCCGCCGGGGCCGGGCAACGCGCTCGGCAAGATCAAATTCGTGATGCAGAACCCGCACGCCATCTACCTGCACGACACCAACAACCGCAGCCTGTTCGACGCCCGCGCGCGCTTCCTCAGCCACGGCTGCATCCGCACGGAAAACATCCTCGACCTCGCCGCCGAGCTGCTCAGCGACGATGGCGGCGAGTACAATTCGGCCAAGATCGACGAGGTGCTGGCGAGCGGTAAGACGCTTCAGGCCAACTTCGTGCGACCGGTGCCGGTGTACATCGTGTACTTCAGCACCGCCGCGCTGACCGACGGCCAGCTCGTCCAGTACAATGACCTGTACAAGCGCGACGGGCGGGTGCTGGCGGCGCTGAACGACACGGGCTCGCCGGGCAAGCCGGCGACCAAGACTGCGGCGAAATAAGAATCTCCCTGCCGCGCAGCGGTGGGGAGGGGGACCGTCAGCCGAAGCCGCAGGCGTAGGTGGATGGTGGAGGGGCCAACGCCGGTTCCGACTGCATGACCTTGCCGTCACCCCGGACTTGATCCGGGGTCCGCCTTGTACTTTCCATCAGCGAGGGGAGCCGTCACGGGAGTAAATCCCGTGACGTCGGTCCTGTCGCTCCTACCGTCGCGCAGGCCGGCCGTGGATTCGCGTCTCTCGCCTAAGTCGACGGTCGCTGCGCAACCGCTGCCTTACGCTCGGCGCTACGCCAATTTATCCGCGTAGATCAGCCTTTGCCCGGCCAGCCGGTTCATCACCGCCCACTGGCTCTGCTTGCTGAAGGCGAAGCAGCCCTCCGACCGGCCGAGCTTGCCGTGCTGCGCGACCACGTCGGGCTCGGCGTACCAGGCGTTGTGGATCACGATCGCGCGCGCCTCGGCGTTGTTATTGGACCAATCGAGCCCGCGGACCCGCATGGAGAGGCCGTACTTGCCGTGGTAATAGTCGCTCGTGGCATAGGCGCCATTGCTGCTCGCCTCGGAGCCGGGCGTGTTGGAGAAGCTTTCCAGATACCCGCTGTGCGCCGGATCGGACCCGCGGCCGTGGGCGACCAGGTGGCTTTCGACGCTGCCGTTCAGCATGTTGACCACATGGAAGCGTGCTTCGCGGCTCTTCTGCGAGAAATCGACAATGCCGATGAAGTCGCGGGCGCGGACAGTGCCGCGGGCGAATTCGCGGTCGAGCGCGGCCTTGGCGCGCCCGAACAGCTGCGGGTCGATCCCGGCCGGCGCGGTCGGCGCGACGGGAACGGGCGGCGGCGGCAGGATCGGCGCGGCGGCGAAGATCGCGGCAGGCAAACCGGCGGGATTGGCGGCACTCGAAAGCGTGGCGGCGCCCGCCCCGATCGTGCCCCAGCGCAGCATGTCCCGGCGATTCATCGTCATCCGTGGCCCTCCGTTATTGGAAGAACTCTTTATCTCACAAAGGGTTAACAGGCGATAACCATTATCGGGAGTTGGGCGATCCCGGCGCAGGGAGCGCACAGTTCATCGCAGCACGACAGCTCAAGGCTGGCTTGATCATGCCGGATCACGCTGGTAAGGGCCGCGGCTTCGGTGTGAGCTCTGCTCGCGACGGCAATGTTTGTTGGGCGGTCTCCGCATGCCTCGCGCGTTCCGCCCTGCCGCCGGCACCTGGTCGGCAAACGATCAAAGGAGTTGAACGACTTTTTATGCAGATCATCGTTCGCGACAATAATGTCGACCAGGCGCTGCGCGCGCTCAAGAAGAAGCTGCAGCGCGAGGGCGTCTATCGCGAGATGAAGCTGCGCCGTCATTATGAAAAGCCGTCGGAGAAGCGCGCCCGTGAGCGTGCCGCTGCCATCCGCCGCGCCCGCAAGCTGGAGCGCAAGCGGGCGGAGCGCGAAGGCGTCCGCTAAGCGGCTCGCGTCCGGCGCTTGAGCCGGGCGAATCCACTCTCCTCGATAAGGACCAGCGGCTGATGAGCGCAACCCAGGTGCCGATTCGTCCGGTCGCGCGAGCTACCCGCGTCCGGGTTTTCGGCGGGCTGGTCCTGCTGGTTCTGCTCGGCATCGCGCTAGCCTGGTTCGGCGCGGGCCGGCTGCGCGGCGAGACCACCGCCAGCGGGCTCCAGATCCGCACGGTGGAAGCGGGCAAGGGGCCGCTCGTCCAGGCCAACGACGGCGTGCTGATCGAATATGAAGCGCGCCTGTCCGACGGTACCGTGTTCGACACCACCGAAGGCAAGGGCCCCGTACCGATGATCCCGGGCCAGACCATCCCCGGCTTCGCGGAAGCGCTGCAGAAGATGCAGGGGGGTGGCCGCTACAAGGTCCACATCCCCTCCGCGCTGGCCTACGGCGCCACCCCGCCGCCGGGCGCGCCGATCCCGCCCAACGCCGACCTCGACTTCGACGTGCATGTCGTCCAGGTCGTGCCCAACGCCGCCGCGATGATGGGCGGCATGGCTCCGCCGCCCGGCCAGTAAGCCTTCGGCGGAGCGGCTTCAGCTCCGCTTGTGCACCCGCAACGAACCCCCGGCGCGGTCGGGGCGCAGCGCGCCGAACCAGCTGGCCGGGTTCAGCACCTCGGTGGTGCCGTCCAGGCTGAAGGTGATGAACTCGGCCCGCCCGCCGATATTCTCCCATGGCACCGCTCCACCAAGCCCGTTGACACCCGCGCCCGTCTGAAACCGGCTGTCGGCGCTGCGGTCGCGGTTGTCGCCCATCAGGAACACATGGTCGGCAGGCACGCGCACCGGGCCGTAGTCATCGCCCGGGCTCTCGCCCACGTCGATGGTGTCGTAGGTCGCGCCGTTGGGCAGCGTTTCGCGCACGATCGGCAGGCGGCAGTAGCGCTTGCCGTCAGCGGCCTGCACCCCAAAGCCCATGAACTCGATCCCGCACGGCGCATTGGGGTCGACCGGGATCATGGCATCGGGCCGGATCTCGCGGCGGACGGGCTGCCCGTTGAGGATCAGCCGGCCGCCGCGAACCTCCAGCGTGTCGCCCGGTAGGCCGATCACCCGCTTGATATAGTCCTCGTTGGCGCCGGGCGGAGTGACGATCACGATGTGGCCGCGCTCAGGCAGCCGGCCGAACAGCCGGCCCTCGGTAAAGGGCAGGGTGATTCCCCAGCTTTCGCCCGGCCGGCGCAGCACCAGGCCGCGGAAGATCGCCGCCGGGTTGGGGATGGTGGGCGACACGTACGACCAGCCGTACGGATATTTGCTGACCACCAGCCGGTCGCCTTTCAGCAGCACCGGCATCATCGATTCCGACGGGATGTAGAAGGGCTTGGCGACGAAGCTGTGGAACAGCAGCACGGCCAGCAGGACCAGCGCCAGTCCCTTGATCTCCCGCCACAGGGCGGAGCCCTTGCCGCCGCGCTGCGAAGTTGCGACCGGGCCAGCGGCCGGGGCGTCCATGGTGAGGGCTTCGTCGGGCAATCAACGCTCCAGCTTGCGGGCTTCCAGGATGACAAAGGCCTGCGCCCAGGGGTGATCGTCGGTCATGGTCAGGTGGACTTGGATGGCGTGGCCCGGCGGGGTCAGAGCGTCAAGCCTGGCCCGCGCCCCGCCGGTCAGCGCCAGCGTCGGCTTGCCTGAAGGTTCATTAACCACACCGATATCGCGCATGAACACGCCGCGCTTGAAGCCGGTGCCGACCGCCTTGCTGAACGCTTCCTTGGCCGCGAAGCGCTTGGCTAGCGTCCCTGCGGCGGTGAACGGCCGCCGCGCGGCCTTGGCCTGCTCGGTCTCGGTGAACACGCGGGCGAGAAAGCGCTCGCCAAAGCGGTCGATCGACGCCTGGATCCGCTCGATGTTGCACAGGTCTGAGCCCAAGCCGACGATCACATCAGTAGCCCGAGCTGCACACTGAGAAAGCTGGCAGCAATCATGGCGATGGAGATCAGCAGCCAGCGAAAGCCCTCTCGAATATGATCTTTCCAGACGCTTCGAAGCGCCCGTTCGAGAAAGTGCAGCGTGAGCGCACCTGGAATCAGGCCATAGTGTAAGAGGATAAGCCAGCTATGGCCCTCCGAACGGGTACCCCAACCGAAGTCGAGCGCAGAGAAGAATATTAGCCACCAGAGGGTGCCTAAAGCGAGAACGGCAAAACTGAGTACTGCGAATACAATTCGCGACACGATGAGCACGTTGCTCACCGCGCGCTGTCCATCAGGTCGCGCATCCGCCGCACGCTCGGCTCTAGCCCGGTGAAGATCGCCTCGCCCACCAGGAAGTGCCCGATGTTGAGTTCGCGCACCTGCGGGATGGCAGCCACCGGCACGACATTCTCGAAGGTCAGCCCATGCCCCGCGTGCGGCTCGATCCCGTTCTTGGTCGCCAGCGCCGCGGCGTCGGCCAGCCGCTTGAGCTCCGCCGCCTGCTCCTCCTCCGCGAGGTGCGCGTAGCGGCCGGTGTGGAACTCGACCACCGGCGCGCCCAGGCGGATCGCTGCCTCGATCTGTGCGGGCTCGGGCTCGATGAACAGGCTCACCCGGATGTTGGCCGCGCCCAGCCGGTCGACGAAGTAGGCCAGGTGATTGTGCTGCCCCGCGGCGTCGAGCCCGCCTTCGGTGGTCCGCTCCTCGCGCCGCTCCGGCACGATACAGGCGGCGTGCGGCCGATGCTTCAACGCGATCGCCAGCATCTCCTCGGTGGCGGCCATCTCGAGGTTGAGCGGCACCGGCAGCTCGGCTGACAGCCGCGCGATGTCCTCGTCGGTGATGTGTCGCCGGTCCTCGCGAAGGTGCGCGGTGATCCCGTCCGCGCCCGCCTCCGCGGCGAGCAGCGCAGCCCGGACCGGATCGGGGTAGCCGGCGCCCCGCGCATTGCGCACGGTCGCGACATGGTCGATGTTGACGCCGAGGCGAAGTGCGCCCGTCACGCCCCGGCGCGGCTCCCGGGCTTGACCGCCGGCATCGCCTGCAGCTCGGGCGGCAGAGCGGTCGGCTCGAAGGTTGGAACGTCCAGCCGGATCAGCGGCGTGAACGGCACCCCGAGGTCCGCCGTCCCGCCCGAGCGATCCACAAGCGCCGCCCCGCCGATGACGCGTCCGCCCGCCGCCCCTACCGCCGCGATCGCCTCGCGCGACGATAGCCCGGTGGTCACCACATCCTCGACCAGCAGTACGGCGGCACCCGGCGCCAGGCGGAAGCCGCGGCGCAGCTCGAAGCTGCCGGCCGGCCGCTCCACGAACATCGCCGGCTTGCCCAGCGCCCGCCCCAGCTCATGCCCGATGATCACCCCGCCCATCGCCGGGGAGACCACCACCTCCACCGCGTCGCGCACTTGCGGCGGCAGCCGCTCCGCCAGCGCCCGCGCCAGCCGCTCGGCCCGTGTGCCGTCCATCAGCACCCGCGCGCATTGAAGGTAGCGCGGGCTGCGCAGGCCGGACGACAGGATGAAGTGGCCCTCGAGTAGCGCTTCCGCCGCCCGGAACTCGTTCAAGATCTCGTCGTCCGTCATCCGCTTACCCTCCGCCCGGGGGCTGAATAGGCGTGGCGCTGGCCCTCTACAACCAGTTGCAAAAGGGAACAGACAAGCGCTTGAGGGCGCGGCGGTCCGCTCCTATAAGGCCGCCACTTGTCGGCGCGCGGCTCTGCGTTTGCCGAGCTGCTGGATCGCTGTTCGGGGTTGGAATGAAACGGATCGGATTGTTGTTCGCCCTGGCCGCGGCCGGGCTCACCCCGGCAGCGGCGCAGACCCCGCCGGAGGTCGGCGCGCAGTCCAGCGAGGCCAGCGCGACTACCACCACCGCGGCCCCGGCCAACGCCCAGCCGAACCCCGGTCCGGGCGCGGTCGTCGATCCCACGCCGGGTCCGAGCGCGGTCGCTCCGGCCGCGCCGGGCGCCCCGGCGGTTGCCGGACCGGCGTTCCAGTACGCCGCCCCGGTCGCCGGCATCGGCATGCCCGACGGGCGCATGGGCACCCAGGACCAGTTCACCCCGATCGGGCGCGAAGCCGCGGCGTTCCACAACAACTGGCTGCTGCTGCTGTGCGCGGCGATCAGCCTGTTCGTGCTGATCCTCCTGGTCTACGCCATGATCCGCTACCGCCGCAGCGCGCATCCGGTGCCCTCGCGGACCAGCCACAACACCTTTGTCGAGGTGATGTGGACGCTGGTGCCAGTGCTGATCCTGGTGGCGATCGCCATTCCTTCGATCCGCCTCATCCGCCACCAATATTCGCCGCCGCCGGCCGACCTCACCGTGAAGGTGATCGGCAACCAATGGTATTGGACCTACCAGTATCCAGACAACGGCGGGTTCGAGATCGTGTCCAACATGCTCAAGGAGCGGAACGAGGTCGCGGCCGGCGCCCGCTTCCGCACCGACCGCGACGGACCGCGCCTGCTGGCCGCCGACGAGCGGCTGGTGATCCCGGCGGGCCAGACGGTGAAGTTCATCGTCACCTCCAACGACGTGATCCACAGCTTCTCCATCCCGTCCTTCTGGACCAAGATCGACGCCAACCCGGGCATCCTCAACGAGACCTGGGCCCGGGTCGACAAGCCCGGCGTCTACTTTGGCCAGTGCCAGGAACTGTGCGGCGCGCGCCACGCCTACATGCCGATCGCGGTGGAGGCGGTAACGCCCCAACGCTTCGCCCAATGGGTGGCGAGCAAGGGCGGCACCATGCCCGGCGCACGGCCGGTGCCGGCGCCCGACAGCACGGCGGCGACCACCGTCACTCCCAAGAACGTCGCGCCCGCGCCCGCCCCGACGCCCGCGACCGGCAACCCGACCGGCGCTCCGCCCGCAGCGGCGGGCAACGGTCAGCCCGGCGTCGCCCAGCGCGCCACGGACGGCACCAACTAGAGCCCCAGAGCGGACAAGAGAAACACCATGGCGACCACCGCAGACACCCTCCCGCTCCGGGCTCACGAGACCCACGACGCGCACCACGACGCGGACCACAAGCCGGGCTTCTTCGCCCGCTGGTTCATGTCGACTAACCACAAGGATATCGGCACGCTCTACCTGATCTTCGCGATCATCGCCGGGATCATCGGCGGCGCGGCCTCGGGCATCATGCGCGCCGAGCTGGCCGAGCCCGGCATCCAGATCCTGACCAAGGCCTGGCCGCTCGGTTCGGGCAGCGCCAACTTCGACGAAGCGCTGCACCATTGGAATGTGCTGATCACCGCCCATGGCCTGATCATGGTGTTCTTCATGGTCATGCCGGCGCTCATCGGCGGTTTCGCCAACTGGTTCGTGCCGATCATGATCGGCGCGCCCGACATGGCGTTCCCGCGCATGAACAACATCAGCTTCTGGCTGCTGGTCCCGGCCTTCATGCTGCTGCTCGGCTCGTCGGTGGTGTCGGGCGGCACCGGCCTCGGCGCCGGGACGGGCTGGACCGTCTATGCGCCGCTATCAACCTCCGGCTCGGCCGGACCTGCGGTCGACATGGCGATCTTCGCGCTCCACCTGGCGGGCGCCAGCTCGATCCTTGGCGCGATCAACTTCATAACCACCATCTTCAACATGCGCGCGCCGGGTATGACCCTGCATAAGATGCCGCTGTTCGTGTGGTCGGTGCTGGTCACCGCCTTCCTTCTGCTCCTCGCGCTGCCGGTGCTCGCGGGCGCGATCACCATGCTGCTGACCGACCGCAACTTCGGTACCGCCTTCTTCGATGCCAGCGGCGGCGGCGACCCGGTCCTCTACCAGCACCTGTTCTGGTTCTTCGGCCACCCCGAAGTCTACATCATGATCCTGCCGGCGTTCGGCATCGTCAGCCAGATCGTCGCGACCTTCAGCCGCAAGCCGGTGTTCGGCTATCTCGGCATGGCCTACGCGATGGTCGCGATCGGCGTGATCGGCTTTGTCGTATGGGCGCACCACATGTTCACCGTCGGCCTGGACGTGAACGTGAAGATGTACTTCACCGCCGCCACCATGATCATCGCGGTCCCGACCGGGGTGAAGATCTTCAGCTGGATCGCCACCATGTGGGGCGGCTCCATCACCTTCGAGACGCCGATGCTGTGGGCGATCGGCTTCATCTTCCTGTTCACCGTGGGCGGGGTGACGGGCGTGGTGCTCGCCAATGGCGGCGTCGACACCTACATGCACGACACCTATTATGTGGTGGCGCATTTCCACTATGTGCTGTCGCTGGGCGCCGTGTTCGCGCTGTTTGCCGGCTTCTACTACTGGTTCCCCAAGATGACGGGGAAGATGTACAACGAGTTCCTTGGCAAGCTTCACTTCTACGTAATGTTCGTGGGCGTGAACGTGATCTTCTTCCCGCAGCATTTCCTCGGCCTCGACGGCATGCCGCGGCGCTACCCGGACTATCCGGACGCGTTCGAATATTGGAACAACATTTCCACGATCGGCTACATGATCACGATTGCGGCAATGGGCGTGTTCTTCGTGAACCTGTTCTGGTCGCTGGCCGCGGGCAAGAAGGCTCCCAACAACCCCTGGGGCGAAGGCGCGACGACGCTCGAGTGGACCCTCTCGAGCCCGCCGCCCTACCACCAGTTCGAGACCCTCCCGAAGATCGACTAAGCTTGAGGCACCGAGCAGAAGGCCCGTCTTGCGAGAGCAAGGCGGGCCTTCTGCGTAGAGCTGCCGAAAGCCGGCCGGCCTGCGCCGCAAGGCGGCGACAGGACCGACGTCATGGGATTCACTCCCATGACGGCTCAACGCGAAGTTCGCTTTCAACCCAAAGCGGACATTAGGCCCTGTCTAGAGCACCGAAACTATCCAGCGCTATCGGTCTCGGCATGAAGTGTCCCCTCCTCGTCCTCAGCGCATTAGCTGCTCTCGGCGGCTGCGGTCAGTCGCCTCGCTGTGCCTCCTATGATGCTCAAGGTCTTGTTGAGGCGCTCAAACCGAGAGAGCAGTTCAAGTCGATGCTCACAATGACCGTCGAGCGCACGCAGACGGCTGGCATGGCAGCTGCACGCGATGGCTCCAAGGGACGCGAAAAGCTTGCGCAGGCCGTTGATGCGGCTGTCGAACGTCACGGAGCGGAATGGGAGCGAAACCTCGTCGCAAGCTGGCAAACCTTGAGCGCCGCAGAAGTGCAACAAGTATGCACTGCTCTGAAAGCACGTGACCAAGACACGTTCATGCGGTTTACAAAGCGTGTTGGACCTGTGGTGAAATCGCGGAACGAACCGCTGATGCAACGTGCGGCAGTCGATGTTCTAGACGCCGTGTGGTGAGCGCGTCGTTGAATGTCCGCTTTCCACCCACATCAGACTCACCCGTGCACGATAGGATTTCACCTGCTCCAACCGCGGGCTGGCCCGCCGCACGGCTCTTTCACATCCGCAATCACCACGGCAGCCTGCGCGACGACCGCGACCATCGGAACCATTCGCAAGCGCGAGACCCCCGATCCACAGTCAACCGAGCCAACTAAGGCGCCGTCACTCCACCCGCCGCGCGGCCGTGATCTTCACCGTGGGCTCCAGCATCTGCCCCCGCATCGCGCCCGCACCCTTGGTCGGCGACACCGGGCTGGCCAGGATCGCTTTCACCACCTCAAGCCCCTCGACCACCCGCCCGAACACCGCGAAGTCCCTGTCCAGCGAAGGGATCGGCCCAGCCAGAATGAAGAAGTCCGACTGCGCGGTACCCGGCCCCGCATTCGCCATCGCCACCGCGCCTGCCTCGTGCTTGAGGCCGGTCTCGCTGGTCGGCTCATGCTTTACCGGAGGGTAGAGCAGCCGCGCGTCGCGCACGCCGGCCTGGATCAGCCCGTTGCCGCCTCCGACCGGCATCGCTCGGTAGAAGCCCACCCCGTCCAGCCGCTTCGCATCGATGTAGCGGAGGAAGTTGGCGACGGTCGCCGGCGCGCGCCCGCGATCGAGTGCCAACACGATCCGCCCTTTCTCCGTGTCCAGCGCGACGCGGACCAGATCGTCCTGCCGCGCCTCGGCAGCGGGCGGGGCCGGGACGGTCTGCGCCGCCGCGGGCAGCGGCAGCAGCAGGGCGGCGAGAAGGATGGCGATTCGGATGCTCATGGCGCGGAGCATGCCGCCGCCCACGCCCGCTCGCAACGGCTGTCCGCGCCCGCTATAGCCGCAAACCATGCCCGAACCCGCCGAGCCCTTGTCCGAGTACCGCACCGGCTCCGACCCGCGCACCCTGCGCGACGCGCTCGGCTGCTTCGCGACGGGGGTGACGGTGGTCACCTGCCTCGACGGCAACGGCCAGCCCGCCGGGCTCACCGCCAACAGCTTTACCAGCGTGTCGCTCGACCCGCCGCTGCTGCTGGTGTGCGTCGCCAAGAACGCCGCCAGCGCCGCCGCCCTGATCCGCGCCAGCCACTTCGCAGTGAACGTGCTGCAAACACACCAGCAGCCCGCCTCTATCCGCTTCGCCGCCAAGGGCGAGGACCGGTTCGGCGCGACCCCCTGGAGCCCGGGCGAGTTCGGTCCCCCCGTGCTGCGCGACTCGCTGGGCGTATTCGAATGCGGCGCGCACGCTGTGCACGAGGGCGGCGACCACCACATCGTCGTCGGCGAGGTGCTCCGCGCAAGCTTCGACGCAGGGCTCGACCCGCTGCTCTACTTCCGCGGCCGCTATCGCCGCTTGCATTTCGACTAGGGCGGGCCACCGCTCAAGCCAGCAGGAGAAGCGTCGATGAGCACGGAACCGCACAGGCTTGCCGAGCCGCTCGACGCTGCCGACCCTTACGCCCGCGAGAAGCAGACCTTTCCCATCCTGTCGGCCGAGATGGCCGGCCGGATCGCCCGGTTCGGCGCGGAAGAACAGCTGGCGAACGGCGACCTGCTGTTCCGCCGTGGCGAGCGCTCGGTCGACTTCTTCCTGGTGTTGAACGGCACGGTCGACATCATCGACCATGACGAGCGCGCAGGCGAGCGGATCGTCCACCAGCACCACGGGAGCCAGTTCACCGGCGAGCTCGACTTGTTCAACGACCGCACCATCCTGGTGTCCGGCCGCGCCAACGGGCCGACCCGCGTCGTCCGCGTTCGCCGCCCCGACTTCCGTACCATGCTGACCGCCGAGCCCGATATCGCCGAGATTATCATGCGTGCCTTCATTCTGCGGCGCGTCGGGCTGATGCGGCACGAGCAAGGTGGCGTGCACCTGGTCGGCGCTTCGGGCGACCCGGACTTCATCCGCGTGGACGGCTTCCTCACCCGCAACGGTTACCCGCATATCGTGGAGCCGGAGCCGGGCGTCGCGCCCACCGTGCTGCACGACGGCGAGCGTCTGGTCCGCCCTTCCAACCGCTGCCTGGCTGACCGGCTCGGGCTGACCGTCCCGCTCGACCCCGAGCGGCGCTACGACCTGGCGGTAGTGGGGGCGGGGCCGAGCGGACTGGCGGCGGCGGTCTATGCCGCGTCCGAAGGGCTGGACACCGTCATCCTGGAAACGGTCGCGCCCGGCGGCCAGGCCGGAACCAGCAGCAAGATCGAGAACTATCTCGGCTTCCCGACCGGTATCTCGGGCCAGGCGCTGGCCGGGCGGGCGCAGGTCCAGGCGCAGAAGTTCGGCGCGCGGCTGGCGGTCGCGCGGTCGGTCGAGCGGGCCGAGCGGGACGCGGAAGGCTTCGTCCTCACCCTCGACTGCGGCGGCGAGATCCGCACCCGGGCGATCGTCGCTGCGACCGGTGCCCGCTACCGCAAGCTGTCGGCGCCCGGCATCGAGCGGTTCGAGGGCTCGGGCGTCCACTACGCCGCCACCGCCATGGAGGCGAACCTCTGCGCCGGCCGACCCGTGGTGATCGTCGGCGGCGGCAACTCGGCCGGCCAGGCGGCGGTGTTCATGGCGCAGCACGTCGCCCATGTGCACCTGCTGGTCCGCGGCGACGGCCTTGCCGCCACCATGAGCCGCTACCTAATCGACCGGATCGACGCGGGCGAGCGCATCAGCCTGCACCGCTATTGCGAAGTCGAGGAGGTCGGCGGCGAGCGGGGTATGGAATGGCTCCGCTGGCGAGTCCGCGGGCAGGAGCCGGAAACGGTTGAGGCCGCGGCCCTGTTCGTGATGGTCGGCGCCGCGCCCAACAGCGAGTGGCTCACCGGCCTGGCGGAGACCGACGACAAGGGTTTCGTCTGCACCGGCAACGCCGGCAGCCCGTTCATGACCACCGCGCCGGGCCTGTTCGCGGTCGGGGACGTGCGCTCAGGCTCGGTGGAGCGGGTCGCCTCGTCGGTCGGGGAGGGCTCGGTGGTCATCCAGTTCGTTCACCGCTACCTCGAGGAGCTGAGCCGTGGCGACCACCGGACGCACGAAGCGCAGGCGGTCGCGGCGGAGTAGCGTCCGGCGAGGCTCAGTGCGCGGCCACGGTCTCGCTCTTCTTGCGCGGGATCAGGTGCAGCACCCCCACGATCGCGCCGCCGACGATCAGGCCCGCGATAGCGCCACCCAGCGCGTTGCCGAGCCATTCCCAAACGGGCACCCAGAAGCCCAGCGCCTCGGCCATGCCGTGCGCCGCGTCGTGGACCAGGTGCGGGATGGTCCCGAAGCCCAGCTCCTCCATCCCGTGCAGCAGGATCTGCCCGCCGACCCACAGCATCGCCGCGGTTCCCAGCGTGGCCAGCCCGGTCAGCAGCTTGGGCACGGCGCGCACCAGCAGGCGGCCGAACGCGCGGGCGAAACCCGGCCCGCGGGTCGACATGTGCAGCCCGATATCGTCCAGCTTCACGATCAGCGCGACCACCCCGTAGACGCCGACGGTGATGGCGATCGCCACCGCCGCCAGCGCCGCGGCCTGCATCGGCAGGCTGTTCGCCTCCACTTCGGCCAGCGCGATCGCCATGATCTCGGCCGACAGGATGAAGTCGGTGCGGATCGCGCCCGCGACCTGCCGGTCCTCCAGCTCGCCCGGGTCGACCGAATCGAGCAGCTCGACCTTCGTCTGCTCGTGGTGGAACAGCTTTTCCAGGATCTTCTCGGTCGCCTCGAACGCGAGGTAGGCGCCGCCGATCATCAGCAGCGGCGTGATCAGGAACGGCGCAAAGGCGGCCAGCAGCATGGCCACCGGCAGCAGGATCAGCAGCTTGTTCTTGAGGCTGCCGAGCGCGATCTTGCCGATGATCGGCAGCTCCCGCTGCGGCGACAGGCCGGTGACGTAGCGCGGGGTCACCGCCGTATCGTCGATCACCACGCCCGCCGCCTTGAAGCCGGCGCGCCCCGCGGCGGCGCTCACGTCGTCCACCGAAGCGGCGGCAAGCTTGGCGATCGTCGCCACGTCATCGAGCAGCGCAGCTAGTCCGGACGGCATGGTGGCTCCCTGTTGTGTCGCGGCTGGTTAGGCAACTTGCCCCGCGGGCGCAATTCGCGCATCCGCCCGGCCATGCTTGCCATGGACCTGATCCGCCGCGACCGCGAAACCGTTGAACGCGCCATCCGCGACAAGGGTGTCGAGCTCAGCCTCGACGAGCTCCTTGCACTCGATGGCGAGACGCGGGCCGTCAAGACCGAGATCGACCAGCTCCGTGCCGAGCGCAACGCCATCTCCGCCGGCTTCAAGAGCGCCGCACCCGAGGAGAAGGCGGAACTCGGCCGCCGCGCCAAGGAGGCCGGGGCGCGCGCGACCGAATTGGAGCGCACCCTGGCCGACAAGGACGAAGCCCTGCGCGGCCTCATGCTCCGCCTCCCCAACATCCCCTACGAAGGCGCCCCCGTCGGCCCGGATGAGAGCTTCAACCAGGTCGTCCGCATCGAAGGCGCCCCGCGCACCTTCGACTTCGAGCCGCTCGACCATGTTGCGCTGATCGAGCGCAACGGCTGGGCCGACCTCACCCGCATCGTCCAGGTCTCGGGCTCGCGCCAATATTGCCTCAAGGGTCGCTTGGCGCTGCTTGAAGGCGCGCTGATGAATTGGGCGCTGGCCAGGATCGCGAACGCTGGCTTCACCCCGATCACCGTTCCCGCGCTCGCCCGCGTCCAGGCCTTCCTGCAGCAGGGCCAGTTCCCCGGCCACGAGGAAGAGGTCTACCAGCTGCCCAAGGACGAGCTGTGGCTGGCCGGCACCGCGGAGGTGGCGCTGACCTCGCTCCATTCGGGCGAGATCCTCGACCTGTCGAGCGGCCCGGTCCTCTATGCCGGCACTTCCCCCTGCTTTCGCCGCGAGGCCGGGAGCGCCGGCCGCGACGTGCGCGGGCTGCTCCGCGTTCACCAGTTCCTCAAGGTCGAGCAGTACGTCATCTGCGAGGCGGACGAGGCGGTCTCGGCCGAGTGGCACGCCCGGTTGCTCGGCCTGGCGGAACAGCTGCTGCGCGAGCTGGAGGTCCCCTATCAGGTGATCGAGACCTCGACCGGGGACATGGGGCTGGGCAAGTACCGGATGAACGACATCGAGAGTTGGGTACCCTCGCTTGGCAAGTACCGCGAGACCCACAGCTGCTCGACCTTGCACGACTGGCAGGCCCGCCGCGCCAACCTCCGCTACCGCGACGCCGATGGCAAGGTGCGCTTCGCCCACACCCTCAACAACACCGCGCTGGCCTCCCCACGCATCCTGGTGCCGCTGCTGGAGAACCACCAGACGCAGGACGGCCGCGTGCGGCTGCCGGAGGCGATCCGGCCGCTGCTGGGTGGTGCGGAATATCTTTAGCGCTCCTGCGGAAGCAGGAGCCCGATTTTCAACGCGAAGGCGCGAAGCAGAAAGGAAGACGCGAAGAGGATCGCACCCTTCGCGTCTTCCTTTCTGCTCCTTTGCGCCTTCGCGTTGAAACAATAATGGCCTGACTGCGTCGGGCAGACCGATGACCCGCGACCCTGACACCATCCCGCCCTCGCAACTGGCCAAGCTAAACGAACTCGGCGCGCTGCTCCCCCGCATGTGGAAGAGCTTCGGCCACCTCGGGCCGCGCGGCCCGAAGGACGGCCCGCGCTGCCTGGTGATTCCCGGTTTCCTCGCTCACGACCGCACCACCGCCGCCCTCCGCCAAGCGTTCGGCGCGGCGGGCTGGCGCACCTACGGCTGGGCCAATGGCCTCAACACCGGCGCCAAGGCCGGCACCATCGAGCAGCTGCGCGAGCGGCTGCGCTCGCTGGCGGGCAGAGGTCCCGTGCTGGTGGTCGGCTGGAGCCTGGGCGGCGTGTTCGCCCGTGAGCTGGCGCGCGAAGTGGCCGAACAGGTGCTGGCGGTGGTGACGCTCGGCTCGCCCTTTTCCGGCGACCCCCACTGGAACAACGTCTGGCGGCTGTACGAGCTCGTCGCCGGCCACAAGGTCGACGCGCCGCCCGTCATGCGCATCCACGACAAGCCGCCGGTGCCCACCCTGGCGCTATGGTCGCGCAAGGACGGGCTGGTCGCGCCGCGAGCCGCCTACGGCCTGCCGGACGAGAGCGACAAGGCGGTGGAGATCGGCTGCAGCCACATGGGCTTCGCAGTCACCGAGGGCGGCACCCGCCGGGTGGTCGAGGAAACGACGCGCTTCCTCAGCGAGCAGGGGCTGGCGGTTCCGCGCTGAGGATCGCATCGACCGCTGCATCGACCCCGTCGGCCACGAAGTACATCGGCTGCATCGCGTCGTGCCGATAGGGGGTGGCGGTCGCTTCGGCCACGCTGAACCGCCGCCGCTCGATCGCGCCATCCTCCAGGCTCGCCCGCGCTTCGCCGAAGCTCGACGCCAGCCCGGCACCAAGGATCTTCACCTCGCCCCCTTCGCGGCACAGTCCGAACTCGACCGTGTACCAGTAGAGCCGCGCCACCCACTCGCCCCTGCCGGCGGCGATCGCCTGGAGACCCGTCCGCCCGACCTGCTCCATCGCCGCCGCCATGCCGGGGTGCGCCAGCATCGGCACATGGCCGAAGATGTCGTGAAAGCAGTCGGGCTCCTCCAGATAGTCGAGCTGCTCCCGCCGGCGGATGAAGTTGCCGATCGGGAACACGCGCTCGCTCAGCATGGCGAAGAACGCCTCGTCGGGCACCAGCCCGGGCACTGCTACCGTCTCCCAGCCGCTCCGCGCCTGCAGCCGCGCGTTCAGCCGTTCGAGCTCGGGCACGCCCGGCGCTCCCATGTCGAGCAGGTCCAGCCCGTCCAGAAAAGGCATCACCACCCGCGTCCGCAGCAGCTCCACCTGCCGCGCGTAGAGCGTGTCCCAGACCGCATGGTCCTCCGCGCTGAAGCGGTCCCAGCCCTGGTCCACCACATGGGCCTGCCATGCCGGCTTCTCCAAAGTGCTGGTTTCATCGAACTGCTGGAACATGGGCTTAAGTCCTCTCGGGCACAAAAAACCCCGCCGGATTGGTGTCGGGCGGGGCGGTCAGGTCGCGTATGATAAGCGCGCGTCAGCCGGTCCCCACCTCTTGGCGGTAATAGTAGGCAGCGGCAGCAACGGTGCGCGTCATCACCGGCTCCTTATTCGCTCGCGCGGCTGAACGCCAGATGGCGATTTCGCTAGCGCCCCATTCCAGCGGCGAGCGCGTCGAGCGCCCGCGCCAGCTCCCGATCCTTGTCGGTGATCCCGCCGGCATCGTGGGTGGTCAGGCGGAAGTCGACCCGGTTCCAGCGCGAAGTGAACTCCGGGTGGTGGTCGACCTTCTCCGCATGCAGCGCGACTCGGGTGAGAAAGGCAAACGCCGCCCCGAAATCGCGAAAGCGGAAGCTCTTGGCCAGCGCGTCGTCCTGCTCGGTCCAGCCGTCGGGAGTGTCCATCGGCCATGCCTTGCGCCAGTCGGCCAGCCTTGAAAAGCCCGCTTCGGGGGAGCAGGGGAAAGGCAAGAAACAAGGAGTGCCCCGCCATGGCTACCGCCACCGCCGAACTGACCCCGCTTGGGCTCGAGAACCCGATGGGCACCGACGGCTTCGAGTTCGTCGAATATGCCGCGCCCGATCCTGAGCTGCTGCGTTCGCTGTTCGCCAAGCTCGGCTTTCCGGCGATCGCCCGGCACCGGACCCAGGACATCACGCTGCACCGCCAGGGCGACATCAACTTCCTGATCAACGCCCATGACGAAAGCCACGCCGCCGACTTCGCGTCGGAGCATGGTCCGTCCGCCGTGGCCATGGCCTTTCGCGTGCACGATGCGCCCGCGGCCCATGCGCGGGCACTGGAGCTGGGCGCTACCGACATGACGGCGCGCGGCCTCGGCTGGCCGGCGATCGAGGGCATCGGCGGCTCGCTGCTCTACCTGATCGACCGCTACGGCGACGCGGGCAGCGCCTACGAAGACGACTTCACCTTCGAACCCGGCTGGCAGGAGCGGATAGGGGAGGCGCATAGCCACCTCACTTACCTCGACCACCTGACCCACAACGTCCAGCGCGGCCGGATGGCGCACTGGGCCGACTTCTACGAGCGGCTCTTCAACTTCCGGGAGATCCGCTACTTCGACATCGAGGGCAAGGTCACCGGCCTATTCTCCAAGGCGATGACCAGCCCGGACGGCAAGATCCGCATCCCGCTGAACGAAAGCCAGGACGACAAGAGCCAGATCGAGGAGTTCCTGCGCGAGTATAAGGGGGAGGGCATCCAGCACATCGCGCTCGGCTCCACCGACATCTACGCCTCGGTCGACATCCTGTCCGCGCGCGGCATTCCGTTTCAGGATACGCCGGAGACCTATTACGACCTGCTGGACGAGCGGGTGAAGAACCACGGCGAGCCGCTGGACGAGCTGAAGAAGCGCCGTATCCTGGTCGACGGCGCGCCGACCGAAGGACAGGGCCTGCTGTTGCAGATTTTCACTCAGAACGTGATCGGCCCCATCTTCTACGAGATCATCCAGCGCAAGGGCAACGAAGGCTTCGGCGAAGGCAACTTCAAGGCGCTGTTCGAGTCGATCGAGCTTGATCAAATGAGAAGAGGCGTCATCTAAGAACGGATGACCGAAGCCTTCATCTGCGACGCCGTTCGCACCCCGATTGGCCGCTACGGCGGAGCGCTCAGCAGCGTGCGCGCCGACGACCTCGCCGCCGTGCCGATCCGCGCGCTGATGGAGCGCAATCCGCATGTCGACTGGGGCGAGCTCGACGACATCATCCTCGGCTGCGCCAACCAGGCCGGCGAGGACAACCGCAATCTCGCGCGGATGGCCGGGCTGCTCGCAGGGTTGCCGCATTCCAGCGGCGGAGTGACCCTCAACCGGCTGTGCGGCTCCGGCCTCGACGCGGTGGCGATGGCCGCCCGCGCGATCCGCGGCGGCGACAAGGACCTGCTCATCGCCGGCGGTTCCGAGAGCATGAGCCGTGCGCCCTTCGTTATGCCCAAGGCGGAGAGCGCGTTCGACCGGCGTGCCGAGATCTACGACACCACCATCGGTTGGCGCTTCGTCAATCCCAAGATGAAGGACGCCTACGGCGACGATACCATGCCGAGCACGGCCGAGAACGTCGCCGAGGAGTATCAGATCACCCGCGAGGACCAGGACGCCTTCGCCCTGCGCAGCCAGCAGAAGAGCGCTACCGCTCAGGCCAACGGCCGGCTCGCCGCGGAGATCGTCGCGGTCGAGATCCCCAGTCGCAAGGGCGGGCCCACGCGCGTCGACCGGGACGAGCATCCGCGTCTCACCGGGCTGGACAAGCTCGCCGCTCTGAAGCCCATCGTCCGCAAGGACGGCAGCGTCACCGCGGGCAATGCCTCAGGCGTCAATGACGGCGCCGCCGCGCTGATCATCGCCTCGGAAGAAGCCGCCAAGCGCAACGGCCTGACCCCGCGCGCCCGAGTGTTGGGAGCGTCGGTGGCCGGGGTGCCGCCGCGGATCATGGGCATCGGCCCGGCGCCAGCGTCGGAGAAGCTGCTGAAGCGCCTCGGCCTGTCCTTCGATCAGCTCGACGTCATCGAGCTCAACGAAGCCTTCGCCGCCCAGGCGCTCGCCGTCACCCGCCAGCTCGGGCTGCCCGACGACGACGCCCGCGTGAACCCCAATGGCGGCGCCATCGCCCTCGGCCATCCGCTCGGCATGTCGGGCGCCCGCCTGGCGCTGACCGCGACCGAGGAGCTGGGGCGCAACAGCAGCAAGTACGCCTTGTGCACCATGTGCATCGGCGTCGGCCAGGGCATCGCGCTGGCGATCGAGCGGGTCTGATGCAGCCGATTTGGGATGTGTTGGCTGAGGTGCCCGACCCCGAGATTCCTGCGGTCTCGGTGGTCGACCTCGGCATCGTCCGGTCGGTCGAGGCCGGCCGGGTGGTGATCACACCCACCTACTCCGGCTGCCCGGCCACCCACGCGATAGAGCAGAGCATCCGCGAGGCGCTCGACGCCGCCGGCTATCGCCAGATCCGCATCGACACCGCCATCGCCCCGCCCTGGACCACCGAGTGGATCACCGCGGAAGGCCGTGACAAGCTGCGCCGCTACGGCATCGCGCCGCCCGAGCCCTCAGGGGAGGTCCACTGCCCGCAATGCGGCTCGGCCGACATTCAGGAGGTCAGCCGCTTCGGCTCCACCCCCTGCAAGAGCCAGTTCCGCTGCCTCAGCTGCCTGGAGCCGTTCGACCGCTTCAAGTGCCACTAGGCGCAGCGGCTCAGCCGCATTGCGCCCGGTGCAGCAGCTTGTGGTCCGCCAGCACCAGCGCGACCATCGCCTCGACCACCGGCGCCCCGCGGATGCCGACGCAGGGGTCGTGCCGCCCGCCGATGCCGATGCTCGACGTCGGCTTGAACGCGACCTGCAGCACGATCGGCTGTCCGGTCGAGATACCCCCATCAATTCCGCTCGCTTTCATCGCCGCCAGGCTCGCCCGCCCGCTCGCCCGGCCGGCGGCGAACCCTTCGCCGATCTCCACGCCCTTGACCGCGTTGATCCCCATGCACGCCGCCGCGAGCTCCGCGTCCAGCTTGGCATAGACCGGCGCGCCCCAGCCCGCCGGCACGCCGGTCGCCACGCATTCGATCACCGCGCCCAGGCTGTCGCTGCTTGATCGAGCTTCGTCCAGCAGCGCATCCCAGCGCGCGGCGTCCGCCTCGCCGCCGATCTCCGCCACCCGCGCTTCGATCGTGACTTCCGGCACGATCAACCGCGCCACCGCGCCAGCAGCGACCCGCGCCGCCGTTTCCCGAGCCGACGCCCGCCCACCGCCGCGGGGATCGCGCAGACCGTACTTGGCCTCATACGCCGCATCGGCATGACCCGGCCGCGGCGGCAGCCCCGCATAATCCTTAGAGCGCGCGTCCACATTCTCGATCATCATGCTGATCGGCGTGCCGGTCGTCCGCCCTTCGTACACCCCCGACAGGATGCGCACGCGGTCCGGCTCCTGCCGCGGCGAGACGTTGCGCCCCGTGCCCGGCCGCCGCTGGTCGAGCCAGCGCTGCACCCAGGCTTCGTCGAGTCCCAGCCCCGGCGGGCAGCCGTCCACCACCGCACCGATAGCCGGTCCATGGCTCTCGCCCCAGGTCGTGAAGCGCAGCGCCCGGCCGAAGCTGTTCCAGCTCATCGCAGCTCCTCGATCCCCGCGCCGATCCCGCGCATCGCTTCGCGAAAGCCCGGAAAGCTCGTGGCGATCATCTCGGCCTCGTCGACCTCGACCGGCTCCGCGGCGCCCAGCCCGAGCACCAGGTGCGCCATGGCGATGCGGTGGTCGCCCTCCGTCCGCACCGCCGCGCCTCCGCGCACCGGCCCGCCCCGAACGACCAGCGCATCCCCGTCCGCCCGCGCCTCGACCCCGCACGCGCTCAGCCCTTCGGCCATCAGCGCCAGGCGGTCGCTCTCCTTGTGCCGCAGCTCGTCGAGCCCCTCGATCCGGGTCTCGCCCCGCGCACAGGCCGCGACCACCGCCAGGATCGGGATCTCGTCCACCATCGACGGGATCTCCTCGGGCGTGAACTCCGCCCCGAAGATCGGCCCGAACCGCACCCGCACGTCGCCGATCGTCTCGCCCTGGCTGCCCCGCACATTGTCCAACCGCACGTCGGCGCCCATCCGCTGCAGCGCCATGATGAAGCCGGAGCGCAGCGGGTTGAGCAGCACGCCCTCCGTCCTCACCTCCGAGCCCGGGACGATCGCCGCGGCGGCCCAGGCGAAGGCGGCGGCGGAGGGGTCGCCGGGCACGCTCACCAGCCGGCCCTCAAGTTTCCGCGCGGCCCCGAGCCGGGTCACGCGCCCGTCCGTCTCGACCTCCGCACCGAAGTGGCGAAGCATGATCTCGCTATGGTTGCGGCTGGGCAGGGGCTCGATCACCGTGACCGGCGCGTCGCTGCCGAGCCCCGCCAGCAGCACCGCCGATTTCACCTGCGCCGAGGCCGGCACGTTGAGGTGCTCGATGCTCCTGAGCCCGCCGCCGTGCATCGTCAGCGGAAGCGTGTCGCCGCCTTCGAAGCGCACGCCCATCGACTCCAGCGGCCTCCGCACCCGCCCCATCGGCCTGCGGCTGAGTGACTCGTCGCCAACAAAGGTGGCAGTCAGGTCAAACCCCGCCGCCGCACCCATCAGCAGCCGCGCCGCGGTGCCGCTGTTGCCGCACTCGATCGGCGCATCGGGCGAGCGCCACGGCGCCCCGATGACCCGCCACCGCCCCGGCCCGAACCGCTCCACCCGCGGCCCGAGCGCGCGCACCGCCGCGGCGGTGGCCTGCACGTCCTCGCTCTCCAGCAGGCCCGAGATCACGGTCTCGCCCTCGGCCAACCCGCCCAGGATCAGCGCTCGGTGCGACACCGACTTGTCGCCGGGCACCGCGAAGCGCCCGGACAGCGGATCACCGTGGTGCGCGCGCAGCTTCAGACCGCCAGCGCCTTGCCGACTTCAACCTGGCCCTGCTCGAGCCCAGACGCAGGAACCGTCGCCGTCGCAGGATCGCCGATCTCGCCCAAGCGATCGAGGATTGCCTGCGCCGCGTGGAGATCGTCCATGCCGGCGATCGAGATGCCGCGGGTCAGCGTCACCTGCGCCTGCTCGATCCCCTGCGCCCCCGCGCACAGGATCGTCCGGTTGGGCGCATCTTCCGCCACTAGCGCCAGCAACGCGGGACTCACGTACTCGGGCTTGAGCAGCTCCAGCGCCTGGGGCGGCAGCAGCTGCTCGGTCATCGCCGTGCGCGCGGTCGGGGCCAGGCAGTTGACGCGGATGTTGGTCTTGGCGCCCTCCAGGCTGAGCGTCTGCATCAGCCCGACCAGCGCCATCTTCGCCGCGCCATAGTTCGACTGGCCGAAGTTGCCATACAGCCCGCTCGAGGAGGTGGTCATGACGATCCGGCCGTAGCCGCGCTCGCGCATGCCGTCCCATACCGCCTTGGTACAGATCACCGAGCCCATCAGGTGCACGTCGACCACCAGCCGGAAGTCGGCCAGCTCCAGCTTGCTGAAGCTCTTGTCGCGCAGGATGCCGGCATTGTTGACCAGAATGTCGACCGCGCCCGCCCGGGCCACCATCTCCGCCACCGCCGCTTCGTCGGTGACCGAAGCGCCGGTCGCCTCGGCCTGGCCGCTGGCGCTGCGGACTTCCTCGACGACCGCCTCGGCCGCGGCGAGGTTCTGCGGCACGTCGTTGACGATCACCCGTGCGCCCGCCCGCGCCAGCAGCAGCGCGTGGGTGCGGCCCAGGCCGCCGCCCGCGCCGGTGACGATCGCTGTCCTGCCTTCAAGCGAAACGGCCATGCTGCTCCTCTTGGCTGCCGGGCAGGGCAGTAGCGGCCTTCATCGCCAAGACAAGTTCACGTAAGCCGTCGGCATCCGCGCCCAGCCGCACCAGCGCCGAGCCGGCGATCACCCCCGCTGCGCCTGATGCTAGCGCTTCCCCGACCTGGTCCGGGGTCGAGATGCCGAAGCCCAGCACCGGCGGCGGAGCGCCCGCCTCCCGCAACAGCCCAAACAGCTGGTCATGGTCGAGCGCTAGGCGATCGCGGGTGCCGGTCACTCCGGCCCGGGCGACGCAATAGGTATAGCCCGACGACAGTTCGGCGATGCGGCGGATCACCGGCTCGGGCGTGTTCGGCGCGGCGATCATGACGTAATCGAGCCCCGCCGCCCGCGCCGCGGCGGCATAGGGCTCCGCCTCCAGGCTCGGCACGTCCGCGACCAGGATCGAGTCGGCGCCAGCGGCGGCGGCATCCGTCATGAACCGCTCCCGCCCGCGCGCCGCCAGCAGGTTGGCGTAGGTGAGGATGCCCACCGGCACCGCCGGGTGCTTGGCCCGGAACTGCGCGATCAGCCCGAAGCAATCGTCGACCCGCACGCCGGCCCCGAGCGCGCGTTCCGCCGCGGCCTGGATCACCGGCCCGTCGGCGACCGGGTCCGAGAAGGCAATGCCGACCTCCATCATGTCGGCTCCGCCCTCGACCAGCGCGTCGAGCAGGGCCGCGCTGGTTGCCACGTCGGGGTCGCCGAGCATCAGGAAGCCGCCGAATGCCCCCTCGGCCCGCTGGTGCAGGCGAAGAAACATCTCCTCGTAGCGGCTCACGCCTCCGCGCCCTTCAGCAGCTTGACCGCCTGCGCCATGTCCTTGTCGCCGCGGCCCGACAGGTTGACCACGATCACCGTCTCCTCGGTCGCGGCCTCCGCCAGCTCCAGCGCGTGGGCGAGGGCATGGGCGCTCTCGAAGGCCGGGATGATGCCTTCCGTTTGCGCCAGCGCCTGGAACGCCGCCAGCGCGTCGCCGTCCTCCACTCCGACGTAGCTCGCCCGGCCGGTTTCCTTAAGGTGCGCATGCTCCGGCCCTACCGCCGGATAGTCGAGCCCAGCGGAGATCGACCAGCTGTCCGCCACCTGCCCGTCCGAGTCCTGCAGCACCAGCGTCTCGGTCCCATGCAGGATGCCGTGCGAGCCGCGCAGGATGGTCGCGCCATGCTCGTGGCCGTTGAGGCCCTTGCCCGCCGCCTCGACCCCGATCAGCGCCACGTCTTCGTCGGGTACGAAGTCGCTGAACATGCCGATCGCGTTCGACCCGCCGCCCACGCAGGCCACCACTGAGTCGGGCAGCCGTCCCTCGACCTCCAGCGTCTGGGCCCGCGCCTCGCGGCCGATTACCCGCTGGAACTGGCGGACCATGGTCGGAAAGGGGTGGGGGCCCGCGGCGGTGCCGAGCAGATAGTGGGTTTCCGGGAAGCTCGCGGTCCAGTCGCGCAGCGCTTCGTTCACCGCATCCTTGAGCGTCCGCCCGCCGCCGGTCACCGGGATCACCCGCGCGCCCATCAGCTCCATTCGGAACACGTTGAGCTGCTGCCGCTCAACGTCGTCGGCGCCCATGTAGATCTCGGTCTCCAGCCCGAACAGCGCGCCGGCCAGCGCGGTGGCGACGCCATGCTGCCCCGCCCCCGTCTCGGCGATCAGCCGGCGCTTGCCCATACGCTTGGCGAGCAGCCCCTGCGCCAGCACCTGGTTGGTCTTGTGTGCGCCCCCGTGCAGCAGGTCCTCACGCTTGAGGTAGATGCGCGCCGGCGTGCCCGCGGCGAGGTTGCGGCAGCGGGTCAGCGGGGTCGGCCGCCCGGCATAGGTGGCCAGCAGCTCCTGCAGCTCGGCCCCGAACTGCGGGTCCTCCTCCGCCTCCAGGAACGCCGCCTCCAGCTGCTCCAGCGCCGGCACCAGGATCTCGGGCACATAACAGCCGCCGTAGCGGCCAAAGCGTCCGTCGTGCTTCATGCCGCTCTCCGGTCCAGTGGCCGCAGCCTGTCGAACAATGCCTGCACCTTGACCGGGTCCTTGCGCCCGGGGGCGGCCTCCACCCGTGAGCCGACGTCGATGCCGTAGACGCCCGTCGCCTGCGCGTCCCGGGCGTTGGTCGGACCAATGCCGCCCGCAAGAAAGGCCTGCGGCAGCCGCCGCTCCTGGCTGAGCGGCGCCCAGTCGAAGGCCTGCCCTGTGCCCCCGGGCCCGTTGTCGAACACCGGCCGGTCGCCGCCGCGGTCCTGGCCGGGCGCACAGGCGGTCCAGACCTCGCCGTCGAAGCCTGCCCTGATCCGGTCGATCGTTTCCGGCTGCTCCCGTCCATGCAGCTGTACCGCGGCCAGGTCGAGGTCGTTCGCCGCGGCAATGACGTAAGGCGCCGGCGCATCGCGGAACACGCCGACCGGCTTCACCCCGGCCTTGCGGGCCGCCTCGGCCAGCGCTCTGGCCAGCCGCGGCTCGATCGCACGGGGAGTGTCGGGCACGAACACAAAGCCAGCATGGCTCGCGCCGGCCAGGGCCGCGGCCCAGACATCGTCCGCGCGGGTCAGGCCGCACAGCTTCACCCGGCCGTGCACCAAGGCGCGGGCCGCCTCGTCGATGTCCTCGGCCGCCATCAACGACGAGCCGACCAGGAAGCCGTCCGAAAGGGGCGCAAGCCGCTCCACGTCCGCGCGGCTGCCGATCCCGGACTCGCTCACCAGCAGCACATCGTCGGGCACACGCGCAGCCAGCCGCTCGGTCACCGCCAGGTCGGTCTTCAGCGTCTTCAGGTCGCGATTGTTGATCCCGATCACTGCGGCGCCAAGCGCCAGCGCCCGCTCCAGCTCGGCCTCGTCATGCACCTCCACCAGGGCGGTCATGCCCAGCCGCTCGGCTTCCGCCAGCACCTTGCGGGCGGCCGCGTCGTCGAGCACGGACAGCATGCACAGCACGGCATCGGCCCCGTGCAGCCGCGCCTCGGCGACCTGCCGGGCATCGACGATAAAATCCTTGGCCAGCACCGGCCCGTCGAACTGCGCCCGCACCGCGCGCAGGTCTTCCAGCGATCCCCCGAAGAAGGGCGTATCGGTCAGCACGCTGATCGCGTCGGCCACGGGCGCATAGGCCCGCACCGCCGCTTTGAGCGTATGCCGGGCTTGGTGCCCCGATGGCGAGGCTCGCTTCACCTCGGTGATGAAGCGCGCCCCCGGCCGGGCCAAGGCTTCGCGGAGGCTGCGCCGCGTCGGCTCAGCTCCGGCCCCGTCGAAACCCGCCAGGCGCTGCGCCACGTCCGCCCGTTTGCGCTCGACGATCGCGCTGAGCACGTCAGCCACGGCTGGCCTCCACATAAGCGGCGAGCACCCGACCGCCGCGCCCGCCCAGCAGGGCGTCGCGCGCCATGCCGACGCCCTCGCCGAAGCTCGCTGCGCGCCCGGCCGTCATCAGCAGCGCGCCCGCGTTCAGCGCGACGATGTCCTGCTCCGGCCGTGTCCCGCCGCCGCCGAGCAGCTGCCGCAGCCGTTCGGCATTTTCCGCCGCATCGCCGCCCGTCACCGTGCTCAGCGGCGCGCGCTCGACCCCCGCCTCCTCCGGCGTGAGCTCGACTTCCGACAGCAAGCCGTGCGCCAGGCGGATGGCCCGTGTCTCCCCGTGCAGCGCCACCTCGTCCAACCCCGATCCGTGTACCACCAGCGCCCTTTCCACCCCCACTGCCTGCAGCACCTGCGCGATCCGCCGCAGCAGCTTGGGATCGGCGACGCCCAGCAGCTGAACGGGCGGGCGGGCCGGATTGATGCATGGGCCGAGCAGGTTCATCACCGTGCGCACCTCCAGCTGCCGCCGCACCAGGGCCGCATGCTTCATCCCGGGGTGGTAGGCGGGCGCGAACAGGAAGCAGAAGCCCGTCTCGTCCAGCAGCCGCCGCGCCTCTTCCGGCGCGACCTCCACCGGCGCGCCCAGCGCTTCCAGCACGTCGGCCGACCCGCAGCGCGAGCTCACCGAGCGATTGCCGTGCTTGGCGATCGGCAGCCCGCACGCCGCCACCACGAACGCCGCCGCGGTGGACACGTTGATCACCCCCGACCCGTCCCCGCCCGTGCCGCAGCAGTCGGCGAAGAGATAGTCCGGCCGCGCGAACGGCAGGGCCGCCGCCGACAGCGCCTGGGCCGCGCCGACCATCTCCTCCGCCGTCTCGCCCTTCATCCGGAGCGCGATCAGCATGCCCGCGATCTCCGCCGGCTCCAGCCGCCCAAGCACCAGCCGCTCGAACAGATGCTCCGCATCCTCCGCCGTCAGGTCCTCGCCGGTCAGCAGCCGGGGCAGGGGATTGGGCACCGGCCCATGATCGGCGGGCGGAGCGGCGGCCGGCAGCGGCAGGGCAGCGAAAGCGGCGTCGGGCATGGGAGAACCTCGGGGCAAAGAAAAACCCGCCGAAAGGGCGGGTCGCGGTTGGCTGGGGAGGAAACTGCTTCGATCAGCTCACCGCCAACGCCATCGCGCGCCGCCCATTGCGGTCCGCCACCAGCGCGGGGCAGCGCTGGTCGAGTAAGCGTAAGAGGCAGCCGGACCGACCATCGCCGCCTCCCTCCCGCTTAAGCGCCCGCTTGTCAACGGCCCCGCGCCGCACTCGCCGCACGCCGCATCCCTAGGGGCTGTCCTACAACGAACCAACCAGGTTACAACCGGCCGGCAAAGGAGCACCCACCATGCTCGCCGCCGCCGCCGCCAACCACGCCGACCCGCTGATCAAAGTCACCTGCGACCGCTGCCGCGCCAACGGCGAGGCCGGCACGGACGAGTTCGCGGACTTGGCTGAGCTGCTCCGCTTCGCCCCCGTGCCGCGCAAGGCCAAGCGGTTCGACGGCTGGACCCCTGAGCGGCAGCAGGCGTTCATCGTCGCCCTGGCCGGCTGCGGCTCCGTCCGCCGCGCCTGCCACGCCATCGGCATGGCCCAGTTCGGCGCGGAGCAGCTGCGCAAGGCCGACGGCTCCGACGACTTCAACCTCGCGTGGGAGCGCGCGCTCGACATCGCCGAGGAAGACCGCGCCGCGCGCCTGGCGCAGGGCCTGGCCGACGCCCGTCCCCGCGGCCGCCCGCCGGCCCAGCGCGGCAACTTCACCCGCCCCGCGCCCGCCGAGCCCGAGCTTCCTGAGCCCGACGCCGACCCGCGCGCCGAATGGTTCGACCGCATCCTCGACAACTATGTCCGCAAGCTCTGCGCCGAGCGGCAGGCGCGCCTTGAAGGCCGGATCGCCGCCGCCGACTTCGCGCTCCGCCAGATCACGGTCATCGAGCTGTGCCTGGAGCTCGGCACCGTCGACCTCCTCGGCTTTCTCCGCGAAACCCGGCTCGGCCACCGCCTTACCGACATCGCCGACACCCCCGCCACCCGCCTGCTGGACGGGATCCGCCGCGAGCACTGGCGCCTCGCCGGCGAGCCGCCCCGCCCCGAGCCCACGCCCGGCCAGCTGCTCGGAGACCACGGCACCCACCGCACCTACCGCAGCGAAGGCGTCAGCGGCGGCCCGGACGTGGACCTCAACAAGGAGCGGGCGAAGTGGGCGGAGCAGCATCGGTGGGATGCGGAGGCTCACATACAATGGGAAGCTCACGCCCGCCGCGAGTATGAAGCCCGAGCGCCGCGGCCAAGGCGAACGACGGCGCAGCCGACGCTTCGACTTGACCAAGAGCCGCGCAGGGCCGGCCAGCCTGCCGGCGGAGCCGGACAGGACTGACGTCACGGAAGCGAAGCTGAACGAAGGACAATTCACTTCGTGACGGCCCTTCTTCCCTTCCCCTCACCACCCCAACCCGAAAGCCCCAATCATGCCAACCCACCGGAGCCCACCGCCCCCAACACCCGCAGCTTCACCCTGAACAGCGGGGAAGCCCACGACCTCCTCTGCCGCCGCGAGCGCAGCATGCTCCCCCGCCTGCCGCGGCCCGAGCGCACCCCCGTCATCCGCGACCTCAGCACCCCGCCGAGCAAGGACGGGCAGGGCAGGCCGGAGCTCGGCTGAGCGCCGCGGCTAAGACGAACGACGGCGCAGCCGACGCTTCGGCTTAGCCAAGAGCCGCGGAGCGGCCGGCCGGGCTGCGGCGCTAGCCGACAGCTTCGACGTCAGGGGATTCACTCCCGTGACGGCTCCTCTCGCCCAACAATCCCCAGCTATCGCGCGCGACGCCTTGCGAGCGTTCCTCGTTTGTTCCTACCACGCGCAAGTGCGAATCACCCGGGAAGAGCTGATCTGGAAAGCCCTGCTCGCCATTGACGAGCTTTACCAGCGCGCCCTGCGCGGCGAGCAGATTCCCAAGTCGCTGCTGCTGCGCTTCTCGCTCGCATTCACCCTTGCTTCTTCCCTGGCGCAGAAAGAAGCGCCTAGCCCTCGTCGCCCATCCGCAGCGCAGCAATGAACGCCTCCTGCGGGATGCTCACGCTCCCATACTCCCGCATCTTGGCCTTGCCCTTTTTCTGCTTCTCCAGCAGCTTGCGCTTGCGCGTCGCGTCGCCGCCGTAGCACTTGGCGGTGACGTCCTTGCGCATGGCGCTGATGGTTTCGCGGGCGATGACCTTGCCGCCGATCGCGGCTTGGATCGGGATCTTGAACAGGTGGCGGGGGATCAGCTCCTTCAGCCGCTCGACCATCCCGCGGCCGCGGGCCTCGGCGGTGGCGCGGTGGACGATCATGCTCAGCGCGTCGACCGGCTCCTCGTTGACCAGGATGCTCATCTTGACCAGGTCGCCCTCGCGGGTGCCGATCTGGTGGTAGTCGAAGCTGGCATAGCCCTTCGACATGCTCTTCAGCCGGTCGTAGAAGTCGAATACCACTTCGTTCAAGGGCAGCTCATAGGTCAGCTGCGCCCGCCCGCCGACATAGGTCAGGTTCTTCTGAATGCCGCGGCGGTCCTGGCACAGCTTCAGGATGGGGCCGAGATATTCGTCGGGGGCATAGATGGTCGCCTCGATCCACGGCTCCTCGATGCTCTCAATCCGGTTGGGGTCGGGCATGTCGGCCGGGTTGTGCAGCTCGATCGTCTGCGCCGGCTCGTTCTTGCTGTGGCTCAGGACCATCTTGTAGACGACGCTCGGCGCGGTGGTGATGAGGTCGAGGTCGTATTCGCGGGTCAGCCGCTCCTGGATGATCTCCAGGTGGAGGAGGCCGAGGAAGCCGCACCGGAAGCCGAAGCCCAGCGCCGCGCTGGTCTCCATCTCGAAGCTGAAGGAGGCGTCGTTGAGGCGCAGCTTGTAGAGGCTGTCGCGGAGCTTCTCGAACTCGGCGGCGTCGGTCGGGAACAGGCCGCAGAAGACCACCGGCTGCACTTCCTTGAAGCCGGGCAGGGCTTCCGCGGCGGGGCGGCGGGCGTCGGTCACCGTGTCGCCGACGCGGGCCTCGCTGATCTCCTTGATCTGGGCGGTGATGAAGCCGATCTCGCCGGGGCCGAGTTCGGCCAGTTGCTCGATTTTGGGGCGGAAGCAGCCGACGCGGTCGATCAGGTGAGTGGTGCCCGCGGCCATGAACTTGACCTGCGCGCCGCGGCGGATCACCCCGTCCATCACCCGGACCAGGATCACGACGCCGAGGTAGGGGTCGTACCAGCTGTCGACCAGCATCGCCTTGAGCGGCGCTTCCGGGTCGCCCTTCGGCGGCGGGATCTTGTCGACGATCGCTTGCAGCACCTCGTCGATGCCGATGCCGGTCTTGGCGGACGCCAGCACCGCTTCGGAGGCGTCGAGGCCGATCACTTCCTCGATCTCGTGGCGGACGCGCTCGGGCTCGGCGGCGGGGAGGTCGACCTTGTTGATGACGGGCACGATCTCATGGTCGTGCTCGATCGACTGGTAGACGTTGGCCAGCGTCTGCGCTTCCACCCCCTGCGCCGCATCCACGACCAAGAGCGCCCCCTCGCACGCGGCCAGACTGCGGCTGACCTCGTAGGCGAAGTCGACATGGCCGGGCGTGTCCATTAGGTTGAGGGTGTAGGTGTTTCCGTCAGCGGCTGGCCATTCGAGCCGCACGGTCTGCGCCTTGATGGTGATCCCGCGCTCCTGCTCGATCTCCATATTGTCCAGCATCTGCCCCCGAACCATCTCCCGCTCGGTCAGCCCGCCGGTGCGCTGGATCAGGCGGTCGGCCAGCGTCGACTTGCCGTGGTCGATGTGCGCGATGATCGAGAAATTGCGGATGGTGGATAGAGGGGTCATCGCGCGGGCCGCTAGCAGGTCGCGTGCGCCCTGTCAGCCGCGTGCCGCCCGTCGATCTTTGCGGCGCGTTGGTCGAATCAGGTTGCGCCGTCCGCACAAGGACTTAGCAAGCAGGAGCGAACTGCCTGCTGGAGCATCGACTCTCTATGACCAAGCTGAACCGCCTTGCCTTCCTTCTCGCCGGTGCTTCGGCGCTCGCCGCTTGCGCCACCACCGCGCCCCGCACGGTTGCGGAAGCGTCTGCACCGGCCGCGTCTGCCGCCCCTGCGGAGCCCGCGTCCGTCAGCACGCTGGTCAGTCAGGTCGCCATTCCCAATCAGGTGTTCCAGCTCGAGAACGGCTTGACTGTGGTCGTCCACGAGGACCGCAAGGCGCCGGTGGTGGCGGTCAGCACTTGGTACAATGTCGGCTCCAAGGACGAGCCCCGCGGCAAGACCGGCTTCGCCCACCTGTTCGAGCATCTGATGTTCAACGGCTCGGAGAACCTGCCGGGCGACTTCTTCGAATATCTGCAGCAGATCGGCGCAACCGACTACAACGGCACGACGTGGTTCGACCGCACCAACTATTTCCAGACGGTGCCGCGCGGCGCGCTGGAGCGAGCGCTGTTTATGGAAAGCGACCGCATGGGCTACCTCCTGGGCGCGGTCACCCAGGAGAAGCTGGATAACCAGATCGGCGTTGTCCAGAACGAGAAGCGGCAGGGCGACAATCAGCCGGGTGGGCTGGTCGAGTATGAGGTGCTCGCCAACCTCTTTCCCGAAGGCCACCCCTATCATCACAGCACCATCGGCTCGATGGCCGACCTCAGCGCCGCCAGCCTGGCCGACGTGAAGAGCTGGTTCCTCGACAATTATGGCCCCAACAACTCGGTGCTGGTGCTGGCTGGCGATATCAACGCTGCCGAGGCCCGGCCGCTGGTCGAGAAGTATTTCGGCGCGATCAAGCGCGGTCCGGTGAACACGCCCGCGGCGGCGGACGTGCCGACGCTGGCCGCGCCCAAGTCGATCGTGATGAAGGATCGCGTCGCCGCGACGCAACTCCAGCGCTACTGGGCGGTACCTGGCCTGCTGTCCGATCAGCTTGCGACGCTGGACCTGGGCGGCGCCATCCTTGGCGGGCTGGCCAGCTCACGGCTCGACAACATCTTGGTGCGCGACGAGAAGCTGGCGGTGGCGGTCAGCGCCGGGCTGCAGCCGTTCCATCGCGTCGGCCAGTTCGAGATCAACGTGACGGTCAAGCCCGGCGTGGACCCGGCGGTGGTCGACCGGCGCCTTGACCAGATCATGGCCGAGTTCCTGGCCAGCGGCCCGACGGAAGATGAGGTCCGCCGCGCCGCCACCCGCGACGTGGCCGGGCGAATCCGCGGGCTGGAGCAGGTCGGCGGCTTCGGGGGCAAGGCGGTCGCGCTGGCCGAAGGCCAGGTCTACGCCGGCGACAGCGACTTCTACCAGCGCACGCTACAGCAATATGCGGCCGCAACGCCGCAGCAGATTCAGGCAACCATGCAGCAGTGGTTGAGCCGCCCGTCGTTCAACGTGCGGCTGGAACCGGGCGATCGCCCGCCCTACGTCGAGGCTGCGGCGCGCCGTCAGGCCAAGCGGAAGGCGGATATCGCGACGCCCAAGACGGTCCGGCCGATCCCGACCCTGGCGCAAACCCCCCCGCTCGACTTCCCGGCGGTGCAGCACGTCAAGCTGTCGAACGGCATGGAGGTGCACTACGCGCAGCGCTCGGCCGTGGCGGTGACGCAGATGGCGCTGGCGTTCGACGCGGGCTTCTCCGCCGATGCGCCGAATGCGAGGGGGCTGCAGAACCTCACGCTCTCGCTGCTCGACGAGGGCGCGGACGGCAAGACCTCGCAGCAGATCGCCGAGGAGCAGGAGCGGCTCGGCGCCGAGCTCAACACCAGCGGCACCGCGGACCGCAGCCTGGTGACCCTGTCGGCGCTGTCCGCCAACATTGGTCCCTCGCTCGACCTGCTCGCCGACGTGGTGCAGCGGCCGACCTTCGCGCCGGCCGAACTCGACCGGGTGCGCACCCAGACGTTGACCGCCATCTCGCAGGCGCAGAAGGAGCCCAACTCCATCGCTTCGCGAGCGCTGCCGGCGCTGCTCTACGGTGCCAACCACCCTTATGCGACGACCGGCCTCGGCCAGGCGGCGACGGTGCAGGCCGCCACGCGCGACCAGCTGGTTGGTTTCCAGCAGCAATGGCTGCGGCCGGACAATGGCGAGGTCTTTGTCGTATCCAACCTGCCGCTGGCCGAGCTGATGCCCGAACTGGAGGCACGCTTCGGCACTTGGCAGGCCCCAACCGCGGCCAAGGGAGCGAAGAGCTTCACCGCTCCGCCCGCCCGTCCGACCAGTCCGCGGATCGTGCTGATCGACCGGCCCGGCTCGCCGCAGTCGGTCATCCTGGGCGGCCAGGTCACGCCGATCGATCCCATGAGCGACATCGTTCCGGTCAGCGGCGGTTCGGAGGTGCTTGGCGGCAACTTCCTGTCGCGGATCAACATGGACCTGCGCGAGACCAAGGGCTGGTCCTACGGCGTGCGCGGCAGCATCGGGCTCAACGTCCATGCCGTGCCTTACCTTATCAACGCGCCCGTGCAGTCGGACCGCACCGGCGAGTCGATCCAAGCACTCAACGCCCAGATCAACGATATCCTGGGCACCAAGGGCGTTACTCAGGACGAGCTTACCCGGCTGATCTCGAACAATGTCGATGCTCTGCCCGGCCGCTTCGAAACCAGCGCGGCGGTGCTGCAGGCAATGATCAGCAACGACCTCTACAAGCGGCCGGACGACTATTATGAGCAGCTGGCCGGCAAGTACCGCGGACTATCCCGTACCGGGCTCGACCAGGCCTTGCGCGGTGCGGTCGATCCGCGCGGGTTCGTGTGGGTGGTAGTCGGCGACGCGGGCAAGGTGCGACCTCAGCTGGACCGGCTCGGCCTGCCGATCGAGGTCGCTCAGCCGCAGTAAGCTTCATCCCGGACTTGGTCCGAGACCCGCCCGCACTGCTGGCGGACGTCACTGGAGTTAATCTCGTGACGTCGGTCCTGTCGGCTGCGCCGCAGGCCGGCCGACACGCGCGTTCTGCGCGCGTAAGCTCCCGTTTGCTTTGCAAACCCTTACGTTCTGACGCGCGTGACATGCCCCATCTTGCGTCCGGGCCTCGGCGCACCCTTGCCGTAGAGGTGCAGGGATGCGCCTGGTTCCGAGACGAGCTCCGGCCAGCGCAGCACATCGTCGCCGATCAGATTGTCCATCGTCACGGCCCGGCTGCGCAGCGCCGTCGAACCCAGCGGCAGGTTGCAGATGGCGCGGATGTGTTGTTCGAACTGGGAGGTGGCGGCGCCTTCGATGGTCCAATGGCCGCTGTTGTGCACGCGCGGCGCGATTTCGTTGACCAGCGGACCTTCGGGGCAGGCGAAGAACTCCACCGTCAGCACGCCGATATGCCCAAGCGCCTCCGCGATCCCCGCTGCCATGGCCCGCGCGGACGGACCATGCTCAAGCACCGCGGAGCTTGCGGGCACCGATGAACGCCGCAGGATGCCGTCCTCGTGCCGGTTCTCCGGCAAGTCGAAGAAGGCGATATTCCCATGCTTGCCACGCGCCACTACCACCGAGAACTCAGCCTGAAAGGCGACCCCCGTCTCCGCCACCGCAGGCTGTTCGCCGATCGCTCCCCACGCAGACGCGGCCTCTGCGGGCTCGCGGACCCATGCCTGGCCCTTGCCGTCGTACCCGTAGCGGCGGGTCTTCAGGACCAGGGGGCAGCCGAGTTCAGCGACTGCAGCCTGCACGTCCTGGAGCGAGTCGGCCCGGCGCCATGGCGCCACGCGAGCGCCGGTCCGCTCGATGAAGCTCTTCTCCTCGGCGCGATCCTGGGCGACCTCCAATGACCGTGTGCCCGGCCGGAGCTTGTCGCCCAGGTGGGTCAGCGGCGCTGCCGGCAGGTTCTCGAACTCGTAGGTGACGACGTCGACCGAGTCGCCGAACCGGCGCAGCTCGTCCACGTTGCTGAAGTCGCCGCGCGTGAACTCGGCCGCGATGTCCGCCGCCACCGGGCGCTCATGCGGATCGTAGATGTGGCAGCGGTAGCCGAGCTGCGCCGCCGCCACGCTCAGCATCCGGCCGAGCTGGCCACCGCCGACGATGCCGATCGTTGCGCCGGGCTCGATCACTCGGGTTCCTCGGCGATCCCGTCGGTCTGCTCCTGCCGCCAGCGCTCGAGGCGTTCGGCAAGCGTGGGATCGGCCAGAGCCAGGATGGCTGCGGCCAGCAGGGCAGCGTTCACCGCGCCGGCCCGGCCGATGGCCAGCGTTCCCACGGGCACTCCGGCCGGCATCTGGACAATCGAGAGGAGGCTATCGACGCCGTTCAGAACCTTGCTTTCAACCGGCACGCCGAGGACCGGCAGGCTCGTCATCGCCGCCGCCATGCCCGGCAGGTGGGCGGCGCCGCCCGCGCCCGCAATGATGATCCTTAATCCACGTTGTTTCGCTTGCCCGGCGTAGCGGTACAGTCGATCGGGAGTGCGATGTGCCGACACGATCCGCGTCTCGTAAGCGATCTGCAGCCCCTCCAGCGTCTCCGCAGCGTGGCGCATGGTATCCCAGTCAGACGCGCTCCCCATGATGATGCCTACCGCCGCGCTTGTCATTCCCGTGTTCCGCCCTCGCTTCACCGGCCGAGCGGGAGCTTTAGGAAGGCGGCGGCAGAGGTGCAATCGCGAGCGATTCCACAAGTGGAGGAACCCGCGCTATAGTGGCGCGTATCGTTGGGAGCTCGGCCATGACAGACCCCTCTGATGCCCCCGCCCTGGTTCAGGAGATCGGACGCTTGCGCGCCGAGGTCGCTCGGCTTGAGCAGCGAATCGAGCAGCTCGACCTGTTGGCTCATTACGACAGCCTGGTGCCGTTGCCGAACCGGCGCGGGTTCCTGCGCGAGCTGGAGAAGCGAATTGACCGCGCAAACCGCTACGGCGACCAAAGTGCGGTGCTGTTCGTGGACGTGGACGGCCTCAAGGTCCTGAACGACAGCTTCGGCCATCATGCCGGCGATGCCGCGCTGCTGCATGTCGCCAATCTGCTCGCTGCCGGCACCCGGCAGAGCGATTGTGTTGCCCGCTTCGGCGGCGACGAGTTCGCCATCCTCTTGGAGCATGCCGACGGCGCAGAGGCTGCGGAGACCGCTACCCGGCTGGTGGACCGGATCGCCAGCACGGACTTCGAGCATGATGGTCACGCAATTCCCTTGTCCGCGGCGATCGGGATTGCCTTGATCGAGCGTGGCGACCGGTGCGAAGCCGTGATCAACCGCGCCGACCGCGCGATGTACGAGGAAAAGGCGGCGGCTTAGCAGCGGGCCTGCCGCCCACTGGCTAGCGCTCGCTCAGATAGTAGCGGTCGACCCGCCTCAGCTGCTCGTCCAATTCGTACACGATCGGCTGACCGGTCGGGATTTCCAGACCGACGATGTCCTGATCGCTGATGCCGGACAGCTGCTTCTCGAGTGCGCGGAGCGAATTGCCATGCGCAGCGACAATCACCCGCTTGCCGGCCTTCAGCGCCGGCGCGATCTCCGCCTCGAAGTAGGGTAGAGCGCGGGCAATGGTGTCCTTCAGGCTCTCCGTCTGCGGAACCGCGACCTCGGCGTAGCGTCGGTCGTGCTGCAGGCTCGCGTACGGACTGTCCTCCTCCAGCGGCGGTGGCGGGATGTCAAAGCTTCGCCGCCAGATCTTGACCTGTTCCTCGCCGACCTTGGCCACCGTTTCCGCCTTGTTGAGGCCGGTCAGCCCGCCATAGTGCCGCTCGTTGAGGCGCCAATCCTTGGTCACCGGCAGCCACAGCCGGTCCATCTGCTCCAGCACCAGATTGAGGGTCTTGATCGCCCGCTGCTGCACCGAGGTGAAGCAGCAGTCGAAGTCGAAGCCCTTGTCGCGAAGCAGCTCGCCCGCGGCGGCGGCCTCCGTCTTGCCTGCCTCCGTCAGGTCGACGTCCCACCATCCGGTAAAGCGGTTCTCCAGGTTCCATTGCGATTGCCCGTGACGAAGCAGGACGAGGATGGGCATCGGGTCAGGCCTTCAGTTCGAACAGGACGGCATGAAGCGCGTCCAGGCAGGACTCACCGAGATACTTCGACCGTTCCGCGCTCCACCCGCGCAGCGGATCAGGCAGATCGAAGTTGTCCTTGAACGGCATCTCAAGCGTCATCGATAGGCAGCCGTAGCGCTCAGCCAATTGGGTGGTCGACATGCTCATGTTCGCCTGGCCGGGCGCCGGGATCGCATAGCCCTGGGCGGTCTGGAAGTCGGGCGACAGCCGCTCCAGCGTGTCGCTGTACAGCTTGAACAAGCGGGTCTGCCGCTCGGTCAGCGAGGGAATGCCCTCGAACCCGGCCAGGAAGTTGGCGGGGATGGCCTCGTCGCCGTGGATGTCCATCGCGAAGTCGGGCGGCTGGCGATCCATGGCGTCGCGAACGCATAGAACTTCGGGGCTCTTCTCGGCCGAAGGCGCGTGCCATTCTCGGTTGAGGTTGGTGCCGATCGCGTTGGTGCGCAGGTGGCCGCGCTCCGACCCGTCAGGGTTCATGTTAGGAACGATGTGAAAGGTGACTTCGCGGCGGAGCACCCGGGCGACCGGATCGTCCGGGTCCGCTAGCTTCTCCAGCGCGCCTTCCATCCACCATTCGGTCATGCTCTCGCCCGGATGCTGGCGGCCGTAGAGCCAGGCCGTGAGCGGGCCGTCGCCGATCGTCAGGCAATCGATGTCGTGGCCGTCCAAGCTCTTGCCGAGGCTCCGATATCCCACGCCGGGGAGGCTCGCGATGGTCGCAACCAGGTCGTGGTGCCGCTCCATCGAATAAGGGGCGAAGTAGGCCAGCCAGACGAGATCGCTCTCAGGCTTGAAGCGGATGGTGAGGACGCCGTCCGCGTAGCCGGTGCCGTCCACCAGCAGCCAGTCCTCGCGGTCGTAGGACATCCGCGCCTTGTAGTCGGGCCAGCCATGCGGATAGGCGCTGCCGCCGCAATTGAGGATGCGCAGCACCAGATCCTGGTCGCGGGCGCCGGCAATCTTGAAGTGGAACCATTGGTAGAAGTCGGCCCCGCGGTCCACCACGATCTCCAGGTCGACCCGAACGCCGTTCTGGCTGACGACCCGGATATTGCCGGAGTCGAACGCACTCGAAATGGTTATCGCCATGGGCCCCATTGCTGCTGTTGGTAAGCAAGAGCGCGGCTCTTAGGCGCGACCGCTTGCGTCGTGAAGGCCGAAACGTCTAGCGGGTCTGCAGGGGCGGCCTTGAGGAGCAAACGCGCGCATGACAACGATCCGTCCCACCGTAATGGTCACCGGCGGCGCCGGCTATATCGGCAGCCACGCGGTGCTCGCGCTGCGGGACGGCGGCTGGGACGTCGTGGTGGCGGACGATCTGTCCAACGGCCGCCGCGAGACCGTGCCGGAGGGTGTGCCCTTTCTCCACGCCGACATCGCCGATCGCGCGGCCGTGGAGCCGTTCCTGCGTGAGCACCAGGTGCGGGCCGTGATGCACTTCGCCGGCTCGATCGTGGTGCCGGAGAGCGTCGAGAACCCGCTCAGATACTACGGCAACAACACGGTCGCGACGCACAGCCTGATCGCTTCGGCCGTGGCGAGCGGGGTCAAGCACATCTTGTTCTCCTCGACCGCCGCCACCTACGGTGCGCCCGAGCGGGTACCGATCGAGGAAACCGATCCCACCCGCCCGATCAACCCCTACGGCTCGTCCAAGCTGATGACGGAGACCATGCTGGTGGACTGCGCCGCGGCCCACGGCTTCAACTATGGGGCGCTCAGATACTTCAATGTCGCGGGCGCCGACCCGCAAGGACGCTCGGGCCAGGTCGGCCGCGGCTCGACCCACCTGCTCAAGGTTGCCTGTGAGGCGGCTGTCGGCAAGCGGGCCCATGTGGACGTATTCGGGACCGACTATGCAACACCCGACGGCACCTGCATCCGCGATTACATCCATGTGTCCGACCTCGCCGACGCCCATGTGGCGGCGCTCGAGCAGCTGATCGCCGAGCCGGAAGCGAGCTTCACCCTCAACTGCGGTTATGGCCGCGGCTTTTCCGTGCTGGAGATGCTGGACGCGCTCGACCGGGTGAACGGCACGCCCGTGCCGCGGCGGATGGGGCCGAGGCGCGCGGGCGATCCGCCGCAGCTGGTCGCTTCCAACCGCCGCCTGGTCGAACGGCTCGGCTGGAGCCCGCGCCACGACGCTATCGAGCACATCATCGGCACTGCCCTCGCATGGGAGCGCCGGCTGCCCGAAACAGGAGCTTCATGACCCTTCGCTCATGGGCGCTCGCGCCGCTCGCCGCCGTTCTGGTCGGGGCCGCGCCTGCGCCCGACGCCGAACTCGCCGCTTCGGCCGATCGCGTCCGGGCCCATGTCGAGTTCCTGGCCAACGACCTGCTGGAAGGCCGCGGCCTCGGCACCCGCGGGCATGAGCTTGCCGCGCTTTACGTCGCCAGTCAGTTCCGCAGCCTGGGTCTGCGCCCGGGCGGCGAGCGCGGCGGCTGGTACCAGCGCGTGCCATTCCGCCGCGCCGCGCACGAGGGCGTTCCAACGGTCACGCTGACGGCCGGGGGACGGACCGACAAGCTGCGTTGGGCCAGCGACGTTGCCGTGCGGCCAAGCCTGACCGAGCGGCAGCGCGACATGCGATCGGCGCTGGTGTTCGCCGGTTACGGCATTGCCGATCGGGCACTCGGCACCGACGATTTCCGCGGGCTGAACCTGCGCGGCAAGACCGCGGTGGTGTTCGCCGGGACCCCGGCCGGCCTCAACAGCGAGGTTGCCGCCCACCTCGGCTCGCAAAAGGCGCGCATGGCGGCGGCGGCGGGAGCGATCGGGTTGATCGAGATCCCGGTCCAGCCGAACGGCCAGACCCGCCTCGGCCAGTTCGCGGGAAGTCCTGCCGTCGACTGGGTTGCCGGGGGCACGGCGGGCAGCACTCCGTCCGGACTGCGCTTCCGCATGGCGCTGTCCGAACAGGCGGCCGCGCGTCTCTTCACCGGTGCCCGCGCTAGCCTGGCTCAGGTCCGGGCGCAGGCAGCGCCCCGCGGCGCCCGGCCGACCGGCTTTCCACTCACCGCCAGCCTCACGGTGCGCGCCAACTCGCAGTGGGAGGACTTCACCAGCCCGGCGGTGCTCGGCCTCATCCCGGGCAGCGACCCGCGGCTCGCGTCCGAATATGTGCTGCTGACCGGGCACCTCGACCACCTCGGCATCAAGAAGGACGCCAAGCCGGGCGAGGACAGGATCTACAACGGCGCGCTCGACAACGCGGCCGGCATCGCCACCATGGTCGAGGCCGCGCGGGCGTTCACCTCGGCGGGCACCCGGCCGCGCCGTTCCGTCCTGTTCATCGCGCATACCGGCGAGGAGCTGGGCCTGCTCGGCGCCGACTATTGGGCGGCAAACCCGACGGTGCCGATCGGGCAGGTGGCAGCGGCGGTGAACCTCGACATGCCCGTGCCGCTCTACCCGTTCAGCGACGTGGTGGCGTTCGGCGCCGATCATAGCACGGTCGCCCGCACGGTCGCCGCTGCGGGCCGGACGATGAACGTCGCGGTATCGCCCGATCCGATGCCCGAGCAGTCGATCTTCGTCCGCTCCGACCATTACCCGCTCGCCCGCCGCGGTGTGCCTGCGATCCTGCTGTTCACCGGCTACGGCAGTGGCGGCAAGCCAATCTGGGACAAATTCTTCGACGAGCGTTACCATAGCGTCCGAGACGACCTTAGCCAGCCGATCCTGTGGGACGCGGCGGCGCGCTATGCTCAGCTCAACTACCGCATAGCCCGCCGCCTGGCCGACGACCCGCAGCGCCCACGCTGGTACGCAGGGAGCTACTTCGGCGAGGCCTTCGCGCCGGGCCAGCCGAAGGCGACGCGGTAGCCGGACCGTTCCCGGCGAACCCGCTAAGTGGCGAATTCCGGATCCAACCGGTACGCCTTCCGCAGCAGCGCCGGCCAGGCGAGCAGCTTGGCCGCGACCTTGAGCCCGGCGGCGCCTTGCTGTGCCGCGACTTCGGGCGTGCCCTGGGGCGGGTGGTTGCACTGGTCGGCAGCGGATAGAGCGTAGACCTGGGCCTGGCAGGCGCGCTCCAAGAAGTAGATGCGGATGAACGCCTCGCCGACCGTTTCGCCCACGCTCAGCGTGCCGTGGTTGCGGAGCAGCATGGCGTTGCGGCTGCCGAGGTCGGCGACGATGCGCTCGCGTTCTTCCAGGTCGGTTGCGACGCCCTCGTAGTCGTGGAAGGCGAGGTCGCCGCCGATCAGCATGGCGGTCTGGGTCAGCGGCAGCAGCCCCTCCTCGTGCGCCGCGACCGCCTGGCCGAACGGCGTGTGGAGGTGAATCACCGCCTGCGCATCCTCGCGCGCCATGTGGATTGCGGAGTGGATGGTGAAGCCCGCGGGGTTGGTGATGAAGGGCGTGGGGTCGACCGGGCTGCCGTGGAGGTCGACCTTGACCAGGCTCGATGCGGTCACCTCCTCGAACATCAGATTGTAGGGGTTGAGGAGGAAGTGGTGCTCAGGGCCGGGAATGCGGACGCTGAGGTGGGTGAAGATGAGGTCGTCCCAGCCGTAATGTGCGACCAGCCGGTAGGCCGCGGCCAGGTCGATGCGGAGCTTCCACTCCTCGTCGCTGACCTTGCCAGCTAAGCTCGGGATCTCGACCGACTGAAGCGCTTGGGTCCGCTCCATCCCGGCGGTAGTGCTGTCGACGCGGTTCATGGCGCTGTCTCCTCGGGAGCGTGGCGGTCGGGGTGCGCATCCTGAAACGCTTGAAGGCGGCACGCGTTCGCATCGGCGCGGGTGAGAGTCGGGTAGGGCTCCAGCGGTACCTGAAAGCGGCGTGCATTGTAGAGCTGCGGCGCCAGGCAGATGTCGGCCATGCTGAGCTGGTTTCCGTAGAGGAAGCTGCCCGCTTGCGGCGCGGCAAGCTGCTCGAGCGCGTCGAGACCCTCCGCCACCCAGTGTCGGTACCAGGCGTGGACCGCGTCCTGCTCCTGCCCGAGCGTGCCTTTCAGATACTTGAGCACACGTAGGTTGTTGAGCGGGTGGATGTCGCACGCGACCGTCAGCGCGAGAGCAAGGACGTGGGCTCGGCCCGCCGGATCCTTGGGACCGAACGGCGGGTCGGGATCACGCGCGTCCAGATAGTCGAAGATGGCGAGGCTCTGCGCCAGCTTAAGGCCGTCGATCTCGAGCAACGGCACGAAACCCTGCGGATTGAGCGCGCGGTAGGCTTCGGAGCGCTGCGCGCCGTCAACTAAGCTGACCGGGTGGGGTTCGTAAGCGACACCCTTGAGGTTCAGCGCGATGCGAACGCGGTAGGAGGCGGAAGAGCGGAAATAGTCGTGAAGGACAGGATGAACCATGTCGGAGCTCTACTCCGGCCGGAGAAACGGCGCCACGATCTCCGGCCGAATGCGCTGCGGGCGGCCGGTTGCCTTGTCGAGCATCGCCCAGCCGGTGCGCGCGCGGACGCACAGCTTTCCATCGGGATCGGTGAACTCCATGAAACGGTCGAACCGCGCGCCGCGCGGCGCCTCGTCGACCCAGGTGCGGGCAGTGATCGTTTGTCTTTCGAGCGCCGGCCGGAGATAGTCGATCTCATGCCGAACCACGAGCCAGATGTACGCGTCGCGATACTCGGGCGGCGCCGCATCGTACCAGTGCGCGGTGGCGACCTGCTGGATCCACTGCACCCATACGGCATTGTTGACGTGCCCGAGCTCGTCGATGTGCTCGGGCAAAGCCAACAATCCCATGCGGAACTCGGGCGTCACTCCCTGGCGGCACCCAGTTGCGTCAGCACAAAGGCATAGGCCTCGGCCGTTTCCCGTAGCGAGTCCCAGCGGCCCGACTTGCCGCCGTGGCCCGCGCCCATGTTGATCTTGAGCAGTAGCGGGTTGCTGTCGGTCTTGGTGGCACGGAGCTTGGCCGCCCATTTGGCCGGCTCCCAATAGGTCACCCGCGGGTCGTTGAGGCCGCCGGTGATCAGCAGCGGCGGGTAGTTCTGCGGCCTGACCTGGTCGTAGGGCGAGTAGCTGCGGATCAGCTCGAACGCCGCCTTGTCGGTGATCGGATTGCCCCATTCGGGCCACTCGCCCGGGGTGAGCGGCAGGCTGTCGTCGAGCATGGTGTTGAGCACGTCGACGAAGGGCACGTCCGCAACCACCGCGCCGAACAGCTCGGGATTGCTGTTGACCACCGCGCCCATCAGCTCGCCGCCGGCCGAGCCGCCCTGCGCGCCGATCTTGCCGGGTGAGGTATAGCCGGCGGCCACCAAGCCCTTGGCCGCATCCACGAAATCGTTGAAGGTGTTGGTCCGTTTGGTCAGCTTGCCGTCCAGAAACCACTGGTAGCCGAGATCGTCGCCGCCGCGGATGTGGGCAATGGCGAAGGCCACCCCGCGATCGACCAGGCTCAGCCGCGTCGTCGAGAAACCGGGCGGGATGGCGTAGCCGTAGGCGCCGTAGCCGTACAGGAACAACGGCTGGCTGCCGTCCTTGCGGAACCCCTTCTTGGTGACAACCGAGACCGGCACCCGCTTGCCGTCGCGGGTCGGCAGCATCAGTCGCTCGGTGACGTACTGCGTCGGGTCGTAGCCGGACGGGATCTCCTGCACCTTGAGCGGCTTCAGCTGGTCGGCCTTCGGGTCGTAGTCGTACACGGTGGCCGGCGTGACCATCGAGCTATAGCTGAGGCGATAGGCGGCGGGGGCGAACTCGGGATTGCTGCCGAAGCCGGCTGAGTAGCTGGCCTCCTTGAACGGGATGCGCTCCTGTGCGCCGCTCGCATAATCCCTGAGGATCAGCTGATCGAGGCCGTCGACGCGCGTCGTCAGCACCAGGTGGTCGCGGAAGCTGGTGACCCCCCGCAGGTAGGTGCGGTCCGAGCCGGGGATCACCTCGGTCCACTCCGCTGGGCGGCTCGGGTGGGCCGAGGCGACGCGGAAGTTGACGTGATTGTCGTTGGTCAGGATCCACAGCTTCCCGTGCGCCGCATCGACATCATACTGGCGGTCCTTCTTGCGCGGGCTGATCAAGGTCAGCGGCTCCGTCGGGTCGCCCGCCGAGACGAAGCGCACCTCGCTGGTGGTGTTGTCGCCGCTTGAAATGAAGATCAGGCTGCGATCCTGGCTTCCAGATACGCCGACGGAGAAGCCCTTGTCCCGCTTCTCCTGGTAGAGTGTGCGAGCCTGCGCAGCGGGCGCGCCGACGCGGTGGTAGCGGGCGCGGTAGCTGCGCCAGTTCTTGTTGACCTCGGTGAAGACCAGGCCGCGGCTGTCATTGGTCCAGACGGGCTGGCCGATGCCGACTTCGGTGACGGTCTCCAGGTCCTTGCCGCTGGCGAGGTCGCGCACCCTGAGCTTGAAGCGTTCGGAGCCGTTGTCGTCGACCAGCACCGCCGCGAGCTTGCCGTCCGGGCTGGTCGCCATGCCGCCAAGCCGAAAATACTCCTTGCCCTCGGCCTCCTTCACCTCGTCGAAGATCAGCTGGTCGGGGCCGCCCGCAACTGGCTTGCGGTACCATTGCCGGTATTGGGCGCCGGGTTTGAACGCCCACCAATAAAGGTAGTCGCCGTCCTTGACCGGAACGGAGGAGTCGTCCTCCTTCTGCCGGCCCTTCATCTCCTGAAACAGCGTCTCGACCAGCTGCTCGTGCGGCTTCTTCCAAGCCTCGAAGTAGGCATTCTCAGCCTTGAGGTAGGCGAGCACGTCAGGGTCGTCGATCTTGGGATAGGACTGGTCCTTGAGCCAGTGATACGGGTCCTCGATGCGAATGCCGTGGCGATCGTAGCTGTAGGGGCGCTGCTCGGCCTTGGGCGGCGCGGGAAGTTCGGCGGCTCGGTTCATTGGCGCTTTCTGGGCTGTGGCTGGAACGGCCGCGAGCAAGGCTGCGGCGGCGATCGGTAGAATTCGCAGACGAAGGCTCATTGTCCACCCCGCTCGCCCGACCTTGTCGAAGGGCTGATTTCCTCCTTACAGCGCTAGGATAAGTGCCGGGCTTCGACAAGCTCAGCCTGACGGAGTTGCCTCATGTCTTCCCATGCCGACCGCCTTGCCGCTCTCCGCGAGCAACTCAAGGCCGACCGACTCGACGGCTTCGTCGTACCGCTGACCGACGAGCATATGAGCGAATATGTCGGCAGCTACGCGCAGCGGCTGGCCTGGCTGACCGGGTTCGAGGGGTCGGCGGGATCGGCGGTGGTGCTGCCGGAGGAAGCGGCGATCTTCACCGATGGGCGATACACGTTGCAGGTGCGGCAACAGGTCAACGGCGACCAGTGGAGCTTCCAGTCGGTACCGGAGACCAGCATCGCGGGATGGCTGAAGGACCATGTGCCGGAGGGCGCGCGCATCGGCTACGACCCGTGGCTGCACCGGCGCGACTGGGTGCGGCAAGCGACCGAGGCGCTTGCGGCGCGCGGCGCAGAGCTGGTGCCGGTGCGCGACAATCCGATCGACCGGGTATGGCGGGATCGGCCGGAGGCGTCGAAGGCGGCGCTGGCCGTGCATCCCGAGCGGCTGGCGGGGCGGAGCAGCGCCGACAAGCGGCAGGCGATCGCCGACTGGCTGACCGAGCAGAAGGCCGACGCGGCGGCGCTGGCGGCGCTGGACTCGATCGCCTGGACCTTCAACGTGCGCGGCACGGACGTCAGCCATACACCCGTCGCGCTGGCCTATGCGCTGATGCATGCAGACGGGACGGCGGACCTGTTTGTGGCCGGCGAGAAGGTCACGCCCGGAGTCCGCCAGCACCTCGGCAACGGCGTTCGGCTGCGCGAGCGGGCGGAGTTCGAAGCGGCGCTGGGCGAGCTTGGCGGCAAGACGGTCGCGGTCGATCCGGAGCGCTCGGTAGCGGCGATCTCCGAGGCGCTGGAAGGGGCCGGCGCCCAGGTCATTGCGGTCCGCGATCCCACCGTCCTTCCGCGCGCAATCAAGAATGAAGCGGAGCTCGCCGGGCACCGCGCCGCGCAGTTGCGCGACGGGGCCGTGATGACGCGTTTCCTGAAGTGGGTGGAGGAGGAGGCGCCTTCGGGCGAACTCGACGAGCTGGCCGCGTCGGACACCCTGGAGGCGCTGCGGCGGGAGAACCCGGAGCTCCGCGATCTCAGCTTCAACAGCATATCCGGGGCGGGGCCGAACGGCGCAATCGTTCACTATCATTCCAGCGAGAAGACCAACCGCAAGCTGGAGCCGGGCTCGCTCTTCCTGATCGATTCGGGCGGGCAATATGAGGACGGCACCACCGACATCACCCGCACCGTGCCGGTGGGCGCCCCGACTGAGGAGATGCGCGACCGGTTCACGCGGGTGCTGAAGGGGCATATCGCGCTCGCCACCGCCCTGTTTCCCAAGGGCACCCGGGGCGGGCAGCTCGACAGCTTTGCACGGCGGCCGCTGTGGGAGGCCGGACTCGACTACGCGCACGGCACCGGACACGGGGTCGGCAGCTTCCTCTCGGTGCACGAGGGCCCGCAGCGGATCGCGCCGGTCGGCAGCGCCTACGCCGGCGGCGACGAGCCGCTGCAGCCGGGCATGATCCTGTCCAACGAGCCCGGCTACTACAAGGCGGGCGAGTATGGCATCCGCATCGAGAACCTGGTGCTGGTCGTCGCGCGGGAGGTTGCGGGCGCGGACAAGGAGATGCTCGGCTTCGAGACGCTGACCTTCGCGCCGATCGAGCGGCGGCTGGTTGTGCGGGAGATGTTGTCTGCGGAGGAGCTGGCGTGGCTCAATACCTACCACGCGCAGGTGGTGGAAAAGGTCGGGCCTACTCTGGGGGGCGCGGAGCGGGCGTGGCTGGAGGAGGCGTGCGCTCCTGTTTAGCGCCGTCGATGTCCCGCGCCTGCGCCTTCCGCCGCCGCAGGTTCTCGCGCAGCTTGGCCGCGAGCCGTTCGGCCTTATCCTTGTCGCCCATCGCTTTCCCTTGACACTTTGGGAGCCCCGCGGCCATAGGCCCGCGTCCCCAGCATTCTTGGCCCGGACATGCTGCCGTAGCTCAGTGGTAGAGCGCATCCTTGGTAAGGCTGAGGTCGTGAGTTCAATCCTCACCGGCAGCACCATCTTCCGCGGTGAGCGTCATGCCGGGGGCATGACGCAGCGGAAGATCGCCAGCCGTCAGGCTGGCGGAGAGCTGAGGGTGTGATGCGCTTTTTCTCCGATAATGCCGCCGCCGCCCATCCGGCCGTGTTCGAGGCCATGGCCGCGGCCAACCGGCTCGACACCGCCTACGACGGCGACGCGCTGAGCCGGAAGCTCGACGAGGCCTTCGCCGACCTGTTCGAGACGGAGGTGGTGGCGCTGTGGGTCACCACCGGCACCGCCGCCAACTGCCTGGCGCTGGCGTCGATGGTGCCTGCTTATGGAGGCGTGCTGTGCCACCGCGAAGCGCACATCAACGTCGACGAGGCCGGCGCGCCAGAGTTCTTCACTGGCGGGGCCAAGCTGCTGCTGGTGGACGGACCCGGCGCCAAGCTGACGGTAGAGGCGGTGGCGGAAGCGCGCGGGCGCATCCGGGCGGATGTGCACCAAGTGCAGCCCTCCGCGTTGTCGATCACCAACGCTTCGGAATACGGGCTCGTCTATACGCCCGACGAGACGGCGGCACTGGGCGAGTGGGCCCACACGCACCGGCTCGGCTTTCACCTCGACGGCGCGCGCTTCGCCAATGCGGTGGTCTCCACCGGAGCCTCGCCCGCGGACCTGACGTGGCGGGCGGGCGTGGACGCGCTGAGCTTCGGCTTCGTTAAGAACGGCGGGCTGTCGGCCGAGGCTCTGATTCTGTTCAACGAGGAGCTGGCGGACAGCGCACGGCGGCGGCGCAAGCGGGCGGGCCATCTGCTGAGCAAGGGCCGCTACATGGCGGCGCAGCTGCTCGCCATGCTTGACGAGGAGATCTGGCTGACCAACGCGGGGCTCGCCAATGAGGCGGCCGAGCGGCTGGGGCAGGCGGCAGGCGAGCGGCTGGTCCACCCGGTCGAGGCCAATGAAGTGTTCCTGCGGCTGAGCGCGGACGAGGCCGCGGACCTGCGCCGGCAGGGCTACGACTTCTACGATTGGGGTGTGGACGAGGCTCGGCTGGTGACCAGTTGGGACCAGGACCTTGCCGCCGTGGACAAGCTCGCCGACGCGATCCGCGGCTTGTGAAAGGCGCAGACGGGCGGCCGGTCCACGGCGTCATCCTGCCGTTCGTCATCTTCACCCTGATCTGGGGTTCGACCTGGATCGTCATCCGCGACCAGCTGGGCACGGTGCCGCCGCAATGGTCGGTGACCTACCGCTTCGTCATCGCCGCCGCGGCGATGTTCGCCATCGCCGCCTGGAAGCGGGCGCCGCTGTTGCTTGAGCGGCGGCACTGGGGCCTGGTCGCGGTGGTCGGCGTCTTCCAGTTCTGCGTGAACTTCAACGCGGTCTATGTGGCGGAGCACTTCATCACCTCGGGCCTGGTGGCGACGGTGTTTGCGCTGCTACTGATCCCTAACAGCCTGCTCGCCTGGGCACTGCTTGGTCAGCGGCCGGGAGCGCGGTTCCTTCTCTGCTCGACCATCGCGATCGTCGGCATCGGCCTGCTGTTCCTGCAGGAGCTGCGGCGCGACCAGGCGAGCGATGCCGCGGTGCTGGCAGGCATCGGCTGGACCCTGCTCGGCATCATGGGCGCTTCGATTTCGAACGTGCTGCAGGCGACAGAGCGATTAAAGCAGATCGCCGTGCTGACCATGCTCGCCTGGGCGATGGTGGCCGGCGCGGTCGCCGACGGCGTGCTGGCGCTGGCCGTGGCGGGCCCGCCGACATTCGAATGGACATGGTCCTATTGGATCGGGCTCGTCTACCTGGCTGTGTTCGCCTCGGCCCTGTGCTTCAGCCTCTACTTCCCGGTGGTGCGCAAGATCGGCCCGGGCAAAGCGGCATACAGCAGCGCGCTGGTGCCGATCGTCGCCATGGCGCTGTCGACCTTGTTTGAAGGCTACCGCTGGACTTTGCTGTCCGCCGCCGGGGCAGCGCTGGCGATCGGCGGGATCGTGCTCGCCTTGTCCAGCCGCCGTCCCGTTGCCGCCCCGCCACCGGCTGACTAAGTCCGTGGGCATGCTTGATGTCCGCCCCGCCGCCGCCGTTCCAGCCGCCATCCGCCGCGAGAACTATCGTCCGCCCGACTGGCTGGTGCGCGCGGTCGAGCTTGAGTTCGAGCTGGATCCTGCGCGCACAGTGGTGCGGGCGCTGTTGACGGTCGAGCGCAATGGCGAGCACGATCGACCGCTACGGCTGGACGGCGAGGACCTCGAGCTGCTCGCCGTCAGGATCGACGGTCGGGAAGTCGCGCCGGAGATGGACGGCGGTCAGCTGGTCGTGCTTGTCGCGGGGAACACGGCAACGGTGGAGACCGAGGTCGCGATCGCGCCCGAGCAGAACAGCCAATTGATGGGCCTATATGCTTCGGGCGGGCTGCTGTGCACCCAGTGCGAGGCGGAGGGCTTTCGCCGGATCACCTTCTTTCCCGACCGGCCCGACGTGATGTCGCGCTACCGGGTGCGGATGAGCGCGGAGAAGGCGCGCTTTCCCGTGCTGCTGGCCAACGGCAATCCCATCGAGCAGGGCGCGCTCGAAGAGGGCCGCCACTATGCTGTGTGGGAAGACCCGTTCCCCAAGCCTTGCTACCTGTTCGCGCTGGTCGCGGGCGACCTCGCCTGCAACCGCGACAGCTTCACCACGATGAGCGGCCGTGAGGTCGAGCTCGGCATCTGGGTGCGCGAGGCCGATCTGCCCAAGACTGGCCACGCGATGCAGGCGCTCAAGAATGCGATGGCGTGGGACGAGCGCGAATACGGCCGCGAGTACGATCTCGACCGGTTCAACATCGTTGCCGTGTCCGACTTCAACTTCGGCGCAATGGAGAACAAGGGGCTCAACATCTTCAACTCGCGGTACATCCTGGCCGACACGGAGAGTGCAAGCGACGCTGACTTCGACGCGATCGCCACGGTGGTCGCGCACGAATATTTCCACAACTGGTCGGGCAACCGGGTCACCTGCCGCGACTGGTTCCAGCTGAGCCTCAAGGAAGGGCTGACCGTCTTTCGCGACCAGATGTTCTCGGCCGCGATGGGCTCCGAAGCGGTGGAACGGATCGACCAGGTGCGGACGCTGCGCGCGGCGCAGTTCCCGGAGGACGGCGGCCCGCTGGCGCACCCGATCCGGCCCGACAGCTACCTGGAGATCAGCAACTTCTACACCGCAACGGTGTACAACAAAGGCGCCGAGGTCATCCGCATGCTCCGGACCATCCTTGGCCCCGAGGCCTACCGGCGCGGCACCGACCTCTACTTTGAACGGCACGACGGGCAGGCGGTGACCTGCGAGGATTTCGTGCGGGCATTGGAGGAGGCGGGCGAGGTCGACCTCAGGCAGTTCCGCCGGTGGTACAGCCAAGCCGGCACGCCGACGGTGCGGGCGCGGTTGGAGCAGGCGGACGGACGGACGGTTCTGCACCTGGCGCAGAGCGTGCCGTCGACGCCGGGGCAGCCCGACAAGCAGCCCATGGTGATCCCGCTGCGCACGGCGTTGATCGGGCGCGACAGCGGGCAGGAGATCGCGCCCGAGCGGGTGATCCTGCTGACCGAGGCCGAGCAGCGCTTCGACATCGAGGGCGTGAGCGAGCCGGCACTCCTATCGATCAATCGCGGCTTCTCCGCCCCCGTGATCATGGCTGCCGAGCGTCGGCCGGGCGAGCTGGAGCGGCTGGCGGAAACCGATACGGACAGCTTCGCGCGGTACGAAGCGCTGCAGGAGCTGATGCTGCGCGAGCTGCTGATGGGGGTAGGCGGCGGCGAAGTGCAGGCCGAGCCAGTGATCGAGGCGGTGCGCTCGACCCTCCAATCGCACGCGCTCGACCTGGCGTTCAAGGCCGACGCGATCCTGCTGCCGACCGAAGCGCTGCTGGCGGAGCGGGTGGAGCTGGTCGACCCCGCGCGCATCCACGCGGTGCGCGATGGGCTGCGCGAAGCGATCGGGCGGGCGCTCAGCGGCGAACTGGAGACGGGTTATGCGGCAGCGTCCGCGGCCGATCCGGCGAGCCTGGACGGACGGGACAAGGGCCTGCGGCGGCTGCGCGCCGCGACGCTGGGCTATCTGGCGGCGGCGGACGCGGGGCAGGGGCGGACGCTTGCCAAGCGCCAGTTCGACGAGGCGCAGACCATGACGGAGCGGCAGTCGGCGCTGGCGGTCCTGGCGATGCTCGGCGGCCGCGAGGCGGAGGAGGCGCTTGGCTCCTTCTACGAGCGCTTCAGGGACGACCCGCTGGTCGTCGACAAATGGTTCGGCGTGCAGGCCGGCGCCTCACGCGAGGACACGCTGGAAGCGGTCGAGCGGCTGGCGGCGCATCCGGACTTCACCTTGGCCAATCCCAACCGCCTGCGGGCGGTCGCCGGCAGCTTCGCTGCGACGCCGTTCGCCTTCCACCGCCCGGACGGCCGCGGTTATGAGTGGTTGGCGGAGACCATCGTGGCGGCGGACAAGCTCAACCCCCAGACCGCCGCGCGCTTCGTGCCCCCGCTCGGGCGCTGGCGCAAGCTGGAGCCGGAGCGGGCGGCGAAGATGCGGGCGGCATTGGAGCGGATCCTGGCGGCCCCGGGCCTCAGCAAGGATGTGTTCGAGCAGGCGAGCAAGAGTTTGGGATAGGCTAGCCCCCGATCCAGCTCGCCGCTTGCAGCGCCACCGCGTTCGCGGCTTGGTTGAGCGCTGGGCCGACTGTAGGGGCGGTTCCGTCGGCGGGGGCGCTGGCCTGGAAGCGGCGGGTCTGGACGCGGCTGCCGCCGGCCGTGCTGAGCGCGGCGTCGTAGATCACGACCACCTGGCCGAGCTGGGCGTCGTAGCCGAAGCGGTCGAGCCGGCCCGTGACCCGCACGCCGGGGTCAAGCCCGGCCTGCCTCGGGTCGAGCACCACGCGGTTGGTGGTGCGCTTGACCGTTTCCGTCAGCAATTGCTGGAACATCCGGTTGGGGCGATCGACCCATTGCAGGTCCTGGACGTAGGTCACCTGCCCCGGTCCTTCCAGCGCCGGCACCCGGACCTGGTCGAGCTCCTCGGCCAGCAGCGGCAGCTCGATCGTCACCGCCGCGCCCGCCTCCGCCGAGCGCACGAGGTCGGCTGCCGGCGGCGCTTGCGCCGTCAGCGTCAGCAGAGTTGAGGGTGTTTTGCCACCGAAGCAGGCGGTGAGCGCCAGGCAAGCCGCGGCGGCGAACAATGGGCGGGCGGCGTGCATCAACGGGACCTTCCGGGCTTGTGATCGGGGAGCTTGGGCTGGCCCAGCACGCCGCTGACGCCGCCGCTCTCGACCCGCTGGCTGACATTCTCCAGGCTGCTGGTCAGGTCGCGCAGGTCGCGGACCAGCCGGTTGACCTCGGGCAGGGTCGACTTGGTGAGGCTCTGAACGCCCGGCCGAGCGTCGGCCACCAACGCGTCGATATTGGCGGTGGTCTGCTGGATGGAGGCGATGGAGCGGCGGAGGTCCTGCGCCGCGGGGCGGCCTTCCTGGTTGACCAGGTCGGTAGTGCTTTCCGCCAGCTGCGCGACATTGTTGGCGGCAACCGCGGCATTGCGCGCGGCGATCCGCGCGTCGCCGACGGCGTCCGCCAGGTCCGGCGCGCGCTGCGCCAGCGTGCGGGTGGTCGCGTCGACGTTCTCCAAGATGTCGGAAATGGCGTTCTGGTTGCGGTCGCTGAGCAACTCGGTCAGCCGCTCGGTCAGCCGCTGGATCCGGTCGAGCAGCTCGGGCGCCGAGTTGAGCAGCGCGCCCAGGCCACCCGACGACGACGGGATCACCGGGCAGCCCTGCGGACCGACCGCGGTGAGCGGCGCGGCGCCCTTGACCGCGCCGGTCAGCTGGATCTCCGACACGCCGGTAAAGCCGACACCCTGGATTTCGGCCGTAGTACCCTGCAGGATGGGGGTGTTTTCGTCGACCTCGATCCGCACCCAGACGAACTCGGGCCGGTTCGGAAGGAGCGAGATGCGGGTGATCTGGCCGACCGGAACGCCCGAGAAGCTGACGTTGGAGCCGCGGTTGAGCCCGCCGACGCCCTGGCTGAAATAGATGTCGAAGCACTTGCGCTGTTCGGTGTTGAGGCCGGTGATCCACACGGCGAACAGCAACAAACCGACCAGCAGGGCCAGCACGACGCTGCCCACCAGGACCTGGTTGGAACGGGTTTCCATGGGTTAGTCCGTTTCCCCGCCTACGCCGCCGCCGCAGCGCGACCGCGCGGCCCATTGAAATATTCCTGGATCCACGGATGATCCATTTGCAGCAAGCGATCAATAGTATCGACCGCGATCACCCGCCGGTCGGCCAGCACCGCGACGCGGTCGCAGATGGCGTACAGGCTATCGAGGTCGTGGGTGATCAGGAACACGGTGAGGTCGAGCTTCTTCTGCAGCGACCGAATCAGCTGGTCGAACGCCTGGGCGCCGATCGGGTCGAGTCCGGCGGTGGGCTCGTCGAGGAACAGCAGTTCAGGATCGAGCGCCAGGGCGCGGGCGAGGCCGGCCCGCTTGCGCATGCCTCCTGAGAGCTCGGAAGGATATTTGTTGCCCGCTTCGGGTGGCAGGCCGGACATGGAGATCTTGTAGCAGGCAATCTCGTCCATCAGCTCGGTCCCGAGCTTGGGGAAATATTCCCGCAACGGAACCTCGACGTTCTCGGCCACGGTCAGGGTGGAGAACAGCGCGCCGTTCTGGAACAGGATGCCCCAGCGGCGGCGGATGTTCTTGGCCTCGTCCTCTTCGCGGCCGATCATGTTCTCGCCCAGCACTTCGACGCTGCCGGCCGTCGGCGTCTGCAGGCCGATGACCGAGCGCATCAGCACCGACTTGCCGGTGCCCGAGCCGCCCACCACGCCGATGATCTCGCCGCGGCGGACGTCGAGGTCGAGATCCTGGTGGACGATCTGGTCGCCGAAGCGGTTCTCCAAGCTGCGCACCTTGATGATCGGGGAGGCCCCGTCGGGCAGCGTGATCGACATTAGATCCACCCGATCGAGCTGAAGAAGATGGCGAACACCGCGTCGAGGATAATCACCAGGAAGATCGACTGCACCACCGCGGCGGTGGTCTTGAGGCCGACCTGTTCGGCGTCGTTAGCAACCAGCATGCCTTGAAAGCAGCCGGCCAGCGCGATAATGAATCCAAACACCGGCGCCTTGATGAGACCGACCCACAGGTCGGTTGCAGGGACGACTTCCGCGATGCGCTGGACATAGGTCAGCGGCGGGATTTCCAGGCTGATCCAGGAGAACAGTCCGCCGCCGAAAATTGCCATCAGCATCGCCCAGAAGGCGAGCAGCGGCATCATGATCACCGTTGCGATCAGCCGCGGAATGACGAGCGCCTCAATGGGCGACACTCCGATGGTCCGCATCGCGTCCACCTCTTCGGTGATCTTCATGGTGCCGATCTGCGCGGCAAAGGCGGAGCCCGAACGGCCCGCGACCATGATGGCAGTCATCAGCGGCCCCAGCTCACGCACGGTGATCCGGCCGATGAGATTGATGGTGTAGACCTCGGCGCCGAACTGCTGCAGCTGCACCGCGCCCTGTTGACCGATGACGATACCGATGAGGAAGCTCATCAGCCCGATGATGCCGAGCGCCCGCACGCCCACTACGTCGAACCGCTGCACCACCGCATTGTAGCGGAAGCGCTTAGGATGGCGGATGAGGTTGAGAAAGCCGACCAGCGTTGCACCGAAGAAGCCGAGCAGGCCGACCAGCGTTCGTCCCGCCTCCATCGTCCAGGCACCCAGTTCGGCAACGGCGCCGCGCTCGCCGACTGGGCGGACCGGCGCCGGGTGATCGGCCTCCGCCACTTGCCGGAGCAATTCCTGGAGCTCGGACGAGGCGCCCGTGACCTGTGCACCGCGGTCGCGCACCGAGCGGTGGATGAGCCACGCACCAACCGTGTCCATGCGCTCGACGCGGCTCAGGTCGATGGTCAACGGGTCGGGGGTGTTCTCAAGCTCGCGCGCGACCGAGCCGGCCCGCACGATGGTGAGAGCGCCGGCTGGGCTGAAGATGCTGCCGTTGAGCTGATCGGAGGGAGCCAGGGTCGCCGCCATAGCGCGCCGACTTGCGCGAAAACCGGGGCATAAACAAGGCGGAGCTCCGCTGCCCTTTTCTTGCCAAGCTCCTATGTTGAGAGCCCGCCATGTTGCAAAGCAGCCGTCCCGTGCCGTCCCCGGCCTTTCTCACGATCGGCAACACGGACGCGCGCCTATTTGGGCAGCCGGCGCGGGAGCGGGCGGAGCGGCTGGCGGCCAATGCCGGGCTGAGCGTCGTCGGGGGGCTGCCGAGCGCCGGGCCGGTGCTATTGGGCAATCTCGCCTATGCATGGGATCCGGCCTGGTTGAAGGAGCTTGCGCGTCGGCCAGGCACCGCGCTGGTGAAGAGCGGGGTAGCGGTCCTGGTGCATGCGTCCGACCAGGCTGCGGCGGAGCTGGCGCTGGCGGTGATGGGTGAAAACCGGGCGCTGCCAGGCGACGAGTTCGAGGTGCTGGATGCCGACACCGCCCAGCTCAGCTATTTCGAGCTGCGCAAGCGCGAGCGGCCATTCGCCATGCCGCTGGCCGCGTCGAACAGCCTGGCGGTCGAGCGGGCCTATTACGACGCCGCCTACAAGGGCGTCACCGACCTTCTCACCCTCTACCTCTGGCGGCGACCGGCCTTCTGGCTGACCCGTTGGGCGGCGATGGCGGGGCTAACCCCGAACGTCGTGACCCTCGTCGGTTTCGTCTTCTGCGCTGCGGCCTTTTGGCTGTTCTGGGAAGGTCACTACTGGGCGGGCTTCGCGTCCGGATTCGTGTTCATGGTGCTCGACACGGTGGACGGCAAGCTTGCCCGCTGCACGGGCCAGTCGTCGAAGTGGGGCGACGTGCTCGACCATGGCGTAGACCTGCTGCACCCGCCCTTCTGGTGGTGGGCCTGGGTCCACGGGCTGGGCGCGGCCGGACACCAGATCGAGGAGGTGTACAAGGGTTCGCTGCTAGCGGTGATCGTCGGCACCTACGTGCTTGGCCGGATCATCGAGGGCTGGTTCAAGAAGCGCTTCGGCATGCACATCCATGTCTGGCGGCCGATCGACAGCCGCTTTCGCCTGGTCACGGCGCGGCGCAACCCGAACATGCTGATCCTGTTCTTCGCGCTACTGCTCGGGCGGCCCGACGTGGGGATCGAACTAGTCGCGCTGTGGTCGGTGGTGAGCCTGATCTTCCACGCCGTCCGCCTGGCGCAGGCCGAGACGCTGAGCGAGCGCGGCGGCGCCGTCGTGAGTTGGCTTGATTGATGCGGGAATGGACCGCGCTGCTGCTCGCGGGCTCCCGGCCCGGCGGCGACCCGCTGACCCGCTCGCTCGGGACCGACTATAAGCCGCTGATCCCCGTAGCGGGTGAGCCGATGGTGCTGCGACCGTTGCGAGCGCTGTTGGCCAGTGCTTCGGTCCGGGACATTCGCGTGCTGACCCAGTCGCCAGAGCGGCTCGCCGGAAGCCTGCCTAACGACCCACGGGTGCGCGTGGAGGAATCCCGCGCCACTATCGCGGCTACCCTCGAGGCGATCCTTGCCGATCCCGCGACGCGCTTTCCGCTGCTGGTGACGACCGCGGACCATGCGCTGCTTACCTCTCCCATGGTCGAGAGCTTCCTTGCGGGCTCAGCTGACTGCGACATCGCGGTCGGACTGGTCGAGAGCGGTCCGTTGCTCCGGCGCTTCCCGGACGCGCAGCGGACCTGGCTGCGGGTCGGCCGCGGGCGCTACAGCGGGGCGAACCTGTTCGCGCTGAACACGCCGGCAGCGGCCCGGGCGGTCGCCAAGTGGCGCAGCGTGGAGCAGGATCGCAAGAAGGGCTGGCGGGTGCTGCTGCAGCTCGGCCTGCCCTTGTTCCTCGGCGCCGTGCTGCGGGTGCGGAACCTCGACCAGACCGCCGAGGGCCTCGGGCGCAAGCTCGGCATCCGGGCCAGGGCGGTGGTGATGGACGATCCGCTGGCCGCGATCGATGTCGACAAGCCGGCCGACTACAGCCTAGTGCAGGCGATCCTGGCGGGACGCGCCTGAGCGGCCAACGATGAGCGACTTGGCCATTTACGATATGGACCGCACGGTGACGCGGCGGGCGACCTATACGCCGTTCCTGTTGCACTGCGCGGTCCGGCGGGCGCCGTGGCGGCTGATCTTCCTGCCGCTCGTGCTGCTGTCCATGCTGGCCTACGTCGCAAAGCTGATCGGCCGCGCCAAGCTCAAGGAGCTCAACCACCAGCTGCTGATCGGGCACTGGATCCACCCGCGCGAGCTGAAGCCGCTGGTGGACAGCTTCGCCGACAAGCAGGTCACCGCCAACATCCGCCCGGGCGCCCGGGCCGCGATCGCCCGCGACAAGGCGCAAGGGCGGCGCGTGGTGATGGCGACCGCCAGCTACCGGCTTTACGCCGCGGCAATCGCCGAGCGGCTCGGCTTCGACGACGTGATCGGCACGGGTTCGGTGATCGGCCTGGACGAGCGGGTGCGCGCGCGGATCGAGGGCGAGAATTGTTATGCCGACGCCAAGCTCAGGATGATCGCCGACTGGGTGGAGAAGTCGGGGCTGCTCGGCCGTCACGGCCATGTCCGCTTCTACTCCGACCACGCCAGCGACGCCCCGGCGTTCGAGTGGAGCGACGAGCCGGTCGCCGTGAACCCGCACGCGCGGCTTGCCCGGCTCGCGGCTGAGCGCGGCTGGCGGGTGGAGGATTGGGGCTAAAGCAACGCGCGGCGTCAGTCTTTGCGCGCGCTGGCCAGCAGCTTGCGCGCAATCTCCCGCACCGCCTCGTCGTCGCCGGTGCCGTCCTTGCCCGGATCCCCGAGGTGATCGAGGCTGCGTTCGATCGTGTCGATGAGCCCGGGCTGCTGCGCTTCGCCGTGCCGCACGACGTGGAACAGGATGTGCTCCACCGCCATCTCGCGCTGACGAGCCTGCACGGCGCTTGTGGACGGTGACCGGTCGGTATCGTTCATGATGGCTGCTCCCGTTTGCTGGCGAGCGCCCGATGCGGAGGAAGGTTCCCGTCGAGACCTCAGCCCTTGTGGGAGCGCATCGGAGCGTCCGCTATCGACCCACTGGAGACGTTCGCTTACCGCGTGTGCGTTATTCAGCTATGTAAGGCGCCACAAGCAAACAGCCCCCGACCGAGGTCGGAGGCTGTCTTTGAACCCAGCGGGTCAGTTATTGCCGCTGGAGCGCCCGAGCGATAGCTGTGGCTTCGCCCCTGTTGGTATTCTCAGCAGTCGCCGTGCAGGGAGCAGCGTCGGTGCCAGCTTGCGACAGAACGGCTACGGTGGTGCCGCAGACGTTAGCTGCTAGCGCGATGGGGATCTGCACAACTGCAGCAATCGGGACCTCAACGGCCAGGTTATTCCTGCTGATGACCTCCTCGATGTTCACCCGGATGTTGCTCACGTCCACGTTCACAAGCCCAGCCTGCTGAGCCGATGCAGGAACTCCAACGGAGGCGGTGCCGAGCGCGATGGCGGCGGTAAGCATGAACTTACGCATAACTAATCTCCTTGGATCGCATCATTGCGAGCGGCGACTGCCCAGAGAGGCTAGCCGCTGACACCCAATTTCGTGGGGTGTAGCGCTTCAACGCTCAAGGGCCGCGAAAGACGTTAACAGCAGTTCATCTAAGTCGAAGCGAACTGCTGACGGGGCCAGCCGCCTTGCCACTTCGGTCGGAAAGCAGCCCTTTTTCTCATCCGTTCGGGTTATAACGGTGAACGTCCGCTTTCCATCCCGAAGCAGATATTCGCCTTTTCACTAGACCGCCTTCAACGCATTCTCGAAGTCGGCGATCAAGTCGTCGGGATGCTCCACGCCAATCGAGATCCGCACCAGGTTGTCGGTGATCCCCAACGCCTGCTTACGCTCGTCGGGCACCGACAGGTGGGTCATGGCCGACGGCGCGCTGGCCAGCGTCTCTGTGCCGCCCAGGCTGACGGCGAGGTGCGCGATGGTGAGGCTGTCGAGAAAGGCGAATGCCTCCTTCTCGCCACCCTTGAGGTAGAGCGAGAAGGTCGAGCCGGCGCCCGTGCAGTGGCGGCGGTAGATGTCCGCTTGCCGCGAACCTTCCTCTAGAAAGCCGAGGTAGCCCACGCTCTCGACCTTGGGATGGCCGCGTAGGAATTCGCAGACTCGCACGGCATTCTCGCCGGCCCGGCTCATGCGGAGCTCCAAGGTCTCCAGCGAGCGCAACAGCATCCACGCCGTGTTCGGGTCGCAGATGGTGCCGATGGTATTGCGCATGGAACGGATCGGGTCGAGCCAGCGCTTGGCCCCGACCAGCCCGCCCGCGACCAGGTCAGAGTGCCCGCCGGCATATTTGGTCAGGCTGTAGACCGACACGTCGGCGCCCTGCGCCAGCGGCTTGGCCCACAGCGGCCCCAGGAACGTGTTGTCGATGGCGATCGGCGGCCGCTCGTCCTCGCCGAAGGCGGCATCGCGGGCGGCGCGGACCGCTTCCACGTCGACCAGCGCGTTGGTCGGGTTGGCGGGGCTTTCGAGGTAGATCATCGCAACCCGGCCGCGCTCCTTGGCGGCAGCCACAACCGCGTCGATCTCCTCGCGGGTCGAGCCGCTCGGGAAGTCGAGCCAGGTCACGCCGAACCGGCCGAGGATCTTGGCGATCAGCGTCTCGGTCGCGGCGTAGAGCGGGCCCGAATGGACCACCACGTCGCCTGGCTGGACGAAGGTCAGCAGCAGGGTGGCGATGGCCGACATGCCGCTGGAGAAGGCGAGGCTGTCCTCCGCCCCTTCCCACAGCGCCAACCGGTCCTCGAGGATCTCCTGGTTGGGGCCATTGAAGCGGGAGTAGACGAGGCCCTCGGCGCCGCCAGGGCGCTTGCCGGTGATGCCTTCGAAGAAGCGTTTCCCGTCCGCCGCCTTCTCGAACACGAAGGTCGAGGTCAGGAAGATTGGCGGCTTGAGGGAGCCTTCAGATAGCGCCGGGTCGAAGCCGTGGCCCATCATCAGGGTCGAAGGGTGGAGCTGGTGGTCGCCGATGGCGGTGGGCGAGGGCTTGGGTGCGCGCTTGGTGGGCGCGCCGGACAGTTCGGACTCGTCGGTCATGTGGGGGCGTTAGCGGGAAGAGACGGAGCCGTCACGGGAGTAAATCCCGTGATGTCGATCGGCTCGCCTGGCGGCGGCCGTCGGCCGGCTGGCGCCGTCTCTGCGCGCAACCTCGCGTTCGCTGGCGCAAACGCTCCGTTGCGCTCGGCGGCTTCAGCTTAGCACCGCCAGCTGCCGCCGCCCCACCAGCGCCGTTCGCAATTCTGGTTGTTCTGTATCCACCGCGGATAGCTGCGCTCGGTGCGCTCGTGCCACCAGTCGTTGTAGCTGTCGGGCTCGAACGTGCGGTTGTTGTAGAGCGCCCACTCGCCGCCGTAGCCGTAGCCGCCGAGCACCACTACGTCCCGGCGGCGCCGGTCGCGGCGGCGGTCGTCGCGGCCGTCCCGTCCTACCGCGTTGCCGAAACCAAGCCCAGGCGAGCCGACGGAGGCGCCCGGCGCCCCCGACAATTGGGCGGCGGCAGGCGTGGCGAACGAGGCGCAGGATAGCAGCGCCGCCACTCCGAGCAGGGTCCATCGCATGCCGCCTTCTCCTTCTGGGATTTCGGTGGGGCAACGCGCCAGCGTTAACCATGTTGCGGTTGTCCAATGATGGGACAGGCTGAGCCGACACCGTTCAACGCGGATTGCGCCCGCGGGCCGCAGCCGACCCGCTCCATGTGACGCGTTCACGAGCTGCATCTGCCCCCGATAGTCGGCATTTGGAGCTTCCGCCTTGGCGATCGGCCGCTTCGGGCGTAGCGTCCGCGCATGACGGGGGTGCAACCACGACCCGAGACATCGGGGCTTGGGCAGGCTGGCGCGGTTCCGGACGGGCCTGGCACAGGGCTTGGTTTTGCCCAGGTGCTGAGCATTGCCGACGCTCTGCCGATGCCGATCGCGGTGCTCGATCGCGCGTTCCGCTACCGGTTCGTCAACCGGCCGTTGGCCGAGTTCTTCGGGGAGGAGCGGCGCACGATCCTCGGTCGTCCCATGGCTGATCTCCTTGGCGAACAAGCCTTTGCTGCACGCCGGGCGCTGCTGGATGCGGCGTTGCGCGGCGAGCGCCAGTGGTTCACGGCGGAGTACCAGCACCCCAAGCGCGGACCGCTGGCGCTGGAAACGGAGTATATCCCGCAGCTCGGCGACGATGGCGCCGTCATCGGCGTGATCGCCATCGTCCAGGACGTGACGGAGCAACGCTTTGCCGAGCAAACGCTCCGCGAGTCGGAGGCGCGCTTCCGCCGGATCGCGGATTTCGCACCGGTGATGATGTGGGTCACCCGGCTCGACCATCATCGCGAGTTCGTCAACGAGGCTTATCTCGAATTCGCCGGCATCGCCCGCGGCGACATGAATAGTCATAATTGGCGCGAGTGGATCCACCCGGCAGACTTTGACGGGGTGGTAAGGGAGAGCTTGGCTGGAGAAGCCAGCCGGCAGCCCTTCACCCTGGAAGCGCGCTACCGCAGGCACGACGGCGAATGGCGCTGGCTGAGGTCCGTATCGCGTCCGCGACTCGACCCGCACGGCGAGCTGCTTGGCTTCATCGGCGCGGCGTTCGACATAACGGTGGCCAAGGTGGCGGAGGATGAGCTGCGGCGGGCGGTGGCTGACCGTACCGCCGAACTGTCGGCCAGCGAAGACCGGTTCCGCGCCGTGTTCGACACCGCGCTGGAGTATATGGCGCTGATGACGCCTGGCGGCGAGTATCTGGAGATCAATCGCACCGCGAGCGAGCTGATGGGCCTCGGCCCGGAGCAGGTCCGCGGCAGGAAAGCCTGGGAACTTGCCCCCGTGGCGCACGACCCCGATGCCGCGGCGGCAATGCGGCGGTTGATCGAACGGGCGGCGGCAGGAGCAACCGCCGAAAGCGAGCTGACCGTCGGCGTCGGGCCGCACAAGGCGACCCATCTCGCTTCGGTCAAACCCGTGTTGGGCGAAGACGGGAAGCCGATCTACCTAGTGGGGGAAGCCCGGGACGTGTCCGAGCTGCGCGGGGCGCAGGAGCAGCTCCGGCAAAGCCAGAAGATGGAGGCGCTGGGGCAGCTCACCGGCGGGATCGCGCATGATTTCAACAACCTGTTGACGGTGGTGGTCGGCGGGTTGGACCTGATCGCCAGGCGGGAGGCCGACCCCAAGCTGCAACGCTACGCTCAGAACGCGCTGGAAGCGGCCGAGCGCGGCGCCCGGCTGACCGCCCAGCTGCTCGCCTTCAGCCGGGTACAGCGGCTGGAGGTGCGGCCGACCCATGTCGAACCGCTGATCGAGAACATGCGTTCGCTGCTGCGCAACGTGCTGGGACCGGGCATCGCCAAGGAGTTCTTCCTCGACACGCACTGGGTGCCGGTGCTGGCCGACCCGACGCAGCTTGAGCTTGCCGTACTCAACTTGGCCATCAACGCGCGGGACGCCATGCCGGACGGCGGAGTGCTGACATTTCGCACGGAACGGGTGGAGGTCGCCGCCGATCCGGAGCTGGAACCGGGCGAGTATCTCAAGCTCAGCATCGGCGACACCGGGGCCGGCATGCCGGCCGACGTGGTCGACCGGGCATTTGAACCCTTCTTCACTACCAAGGAGGTCGGCAAGGGCACCGGGCTTGGGCTTTCGATGGTCTATGGAGTTGCGCGCCAGTCAGGCGGAACCGCGCGCATCGACAGCGCTCCAGGCGAAGGGACCTGCATCGAGCTGTTCTTCCGCAAGGCGCAGGAAGACGCCCTGGCGGAGGGTGAAGGCGGGGACACAGGTGCCGAGCCCAGCCTGCCGGTAAGTGCTTCGGTGCTGGTGATCGATGACGACCCTGTCGTCCGCGAGTTCGTCGCTGCGACCTTGGCCGATTGGGGGTACGCTGTCCGGGAAGCCGGCGATGGCACAAGCGGCCTTGCGGCTTTCCGAGAATGGCGCCCGGATGTAGTAGTGGTCGACTTCGTCATGCCGGGCATGTCCGGCGCCGATGTCGCGCGCACCATCCTGCAAGATCAGCCGGGGCAGCCGATCCTGTTCGTGTCTGGTTATAGTCAAACCGACGCCATCAAGCAGGCTGCTCCGCAGGCGCCGATGCTGGCCAAGCCGTTCCGCGCCGAAGCGCTGGACGAGATGGTGCGGGGGCTGCTGGCGGCGCGGGTGGCCGGGGTGGCTGGTCCGAACGCTTAGCCGAGTCCCACCCCGCAGAAGCTATGGGAATGAGTCCCCATCACGTCAGGCCTGTCGCTTCGCGCAGGCTGGCCGGCAATCGGCGGCTCCAAGCGCAGCGTCGCGGTTGCAAGGCAACTCCTCCCCTGCGCGCGGCGCCTCTTGCTTACCCCGCCAGCCGCTTGGCGTTCAGCCCCAGCACCATCTGGTTGGCACGATCGTAGGACAGCGGCTTGCCGAACAGATAGCCCTGGATGGTGTCGCACCCGAGATCGCGCATCCGCTCGAAATCCTCGGCGGTTTCCACGCCTTCGGCGGTGATCGACATGCGAAAGCTCTTGGCGAGCTGCACGATCGACTGGATGATCGCGACGTTGCCCGGGCGGGTGCCGGCTTCCCGAACGAAGCTGCCGTCGATCTTGAGCTTATGGAAGACGGCCTTGTTGAGGTAGCCGATCGAGGAATAGCCGGTGCCGAAATCGTCCAGCGCGATCCCGACCCCCAGCGTGCGCAGGCGGCCAAGCACGCCCAGAGTGTGAGTGTCGTTGTCGAGGAACACGCCCTCGGTGACTTCAAGCTCGATGCGGTTGGCGGATAACTTGTAGCGGCCCAACGCCTGGCTCACCATATTCGGGAGAGCGGGCAGGATGATCTGCTTGGGACTGATATTGATCGCCACCGTGATCGGTTCGGGCCAGGACGCCGCGGCGCGGCAGGCTTCGTCAATCACGAATTCGCCGATTGCGGCCATGAGCCCGCATTCCTCGGCCACGGGGATGAACATGTTCGGCGGCACGAACCCGCGACGCGGGTGATTCCACCGCAGGAGCGCTTCAAAGCCGACCAGCTTTTGGGTTTTGGCGTCGACCAGCGGCTGAAAAGCGAGGTGAAACTGCCGCGAGCTGATGGCCGTGCGAAGGTCGGATTCCAGTCGGACCCGGTCCTCCTGCTCCGACTGCAGCTCATGGCTGAAGTAGCGGGCGACACCGCGGCCGGCGTCCTTGGCTTGATAGAGCGCCAGGTCGGCCTTGAGGATCAGGTCGTCCACTGTCGCACCATCAATGGGACCAAAGGCGCAACCAACGGAAACGCCGATGCGGATCTCAGTGCCGTCGATGAGGTAAGGCTCGGCGATCGAGCCGATGATGCGGTCGGCGAGTTGTTCCACCTTTTTGCGGCTTTGTGCGTCGGGGATCACCACAGCGAACTCGTCGCCGCCCATGCGGCCGACATGGCCGTCGGGACCGACCTGCTCGCACAGGCGCTTGGCGACGGCCTGCAGCACCGCATCGCCCTTGGGGTGGCCGAAGGTGTCGTTGACCGGCTTGAAGCCGTCGAGGTCGAGAAACATGATGGAGCAGGGGACGCTGCTGGCCATGGCGCCGCGTAGCGCCTCCCCGAGCAGCTGCCGCACCCGGCCGCGGTTGGGCAGCCCGGACAGCACGTCGACGTTGGCGAGGTGCGTGAGGCGCTCCTGCGTGTGCCGGATGTCCGTGATGTCGGAGCCGACGCCGCGGAAGCCTTCAAAGCGGCCGGCCGTATCGATGATCGGGTCGCCGGCCATGGAGATCCAGCGTGTGCCCCGGCCGGTCCGGACCTCCATGTCGAGCTGGGTGAAGGGCTGCTTGGCGAGCAGCACTCGGCCAAGGTCGGCGTGGCCGCCCAGCAGGGCCGGTAGCGATTGCCCGAGCAGTTGACTGGAGGGCTTGCTGAGTAGCGCGCTCATCCGGCTGGAGATGTAAGTCACCCGGTTCTCGCCATCGATCTGCCACAGCCAGCCCACGCCGCGCTGCTCATATTCCTGGAGGAGCAAGGAAGCGCTTGCACTTTGTGTACCCATCACAGCGTTGGTCTTGAGCTGGTCGAACGCCCAGCGCGCGACGATCAGCACGCCAAAGATCGACACGCCAAGCGTGAACAGGATGGCCAGCATGTGCTGAAACGGGATGCTGCTGCGCGCGAGAAGGAGGGCGGCGGCGAGACCGGCGGTGAATGCGCACATCCAGGCGCTGGCGCAGGCGGGTACCACGACCAGGCCGAGCCCGGCGACGCCGACACCGGCAATAATGGACCCGGCAATGACCTGATCGGCCGGGCTGAGGGACGGGAACAGCCATAAGGGCAGGCTCAGCCACACGGCTGCCCGACCAAGTACGTCGCCGATCATCAGCCCGGGCGGAACCGGACGTCCCGAGCGGCCGACGCAGGTGACCGCATGCCCCTGCGCCCAGCGCATGGCGGCGAAGTTGCACGCGCCGACCAGCGCGGTCCAGGGCAGGAGCAGCTCGCTTCGGGCCGAGCCCCACAGCGCAGCGGTAAACAGGATTGCGGCCATGATGTTGGCGGCCGCGAAGAATGGCGCGAACTCGCCGCGGGAGATCAGCTGCACGTCCTTCAGCGGAGAAGGGGCCTGCTCCTCGGTGGCCATCGCAGCAGCCACCGACTCGCCGCCCGGCAGGCGGGCAGAGATCATGCGTTTGAATCGATCAGGGGCTTCGTACACGGCGCCTCACTTCTCCAGCTCCCAAGCCGGGGTAGGCGAAGAGGGTTGAGGCGGAGTTAAGATGCGGCCCTGAACATCCCGCCATCGGCACTAACCGAGAAAGGCTACAGCTTCAGCTCGTCGAGCTCGCGGGTGACCAGCGGATGATAGAGCGGGCGGGCCTGGCGGTACACCCGGCGGGCGATCGGCCGGCCCCAACGCCGGTCGTCGGCGAGTGCCTTGATCAGCGGCCGGACGAACTTGCGCCGCCCGTTGCCGGCGAGAAAGCGTTCGAGTGCCGGGACTGCCGGGTCGAAGCGGTTGGCCACCGCAAGTTCCAGCCAGGCGAACAGCACTTCATTGTTGCCGGTGGCGCTAAGGCCCAACGCACCGTCCAAAGCGGCCAGGCGCCCCGCCGGCAGCTTGCGTGGCAGCCGATTGAGGAAGCGGAGCCGCTCGTCCGTGTTCCAGCCGCGCCATGACGTCGCGTCCGGAGCTTGGCCGCGCCCGAAGGCTGCGATGGCTGTATCCACTTCCGCAAAGGCCTTGAGGTCGTCGGCTGCGACGTTGCCGGGGATGCCTGCCTGGTAGACCCAGCGGTCGAGCTGCAGCTTGGCTTCCAGAGCGCGGTCGCCGCGGATCAGGTGCTGGCGGAGATCGGCCAGGAAGATGGCGGAGGTGACGGGCTGAAAGGCGTGGCGGTCGAACCAGCCGCGCAGCCAGGCGTCGAACCGCTCGCGCCCGACCGCGGCTTCGATCGTGCGGAGAAAGGCGGCGCCCTTTTCGTAAGCGATGTCGGTCAGGCCAACGTCCGGGTGGCGCCCTTTGAGGTCGACGTGCAGGCGGGTGTCGGCGCTACTCGCACCGCCGTTCTCCTCCACCGCCTTGCCCAACGCGTCGGTTCCGAGCGCCACCTGCTGCGCCGCGACCTCACGCCCGTAGATCGCCTCCACGATGCGCCGCTCGGCGTAGGTGGTCGTGCCCTCGTTCAGCCAGAAGTCGGCCCAGGTGGCGTTGGTGGCGAGGTTGCCCGACCAGCTGTGCGCCAGCTCGTGCGCGATCAAGCTGGTCAGGCTCTTGTCGCCGGCGATGAAGGTCGGGGTGAGAAAGGTTAGGGTGGGGTTTTCCATTCCGCCGAACGGAAAGGACGGAGGCAACACGATCATGTCGTAGCGGCCCCAGCGGTAGGAGCCGAACAGCCGCTCGGCCGCGATCACCATCTTCTCGGTGTCTTCCAGTTCACGCGCCGCGGCCGGCAGGGTCTCGGGTTCGGCCCATACGCCGGTTCTGGCCCCGAGCGGCTGGAAGCGGATGTCGCCCACCGCAAGAGCAATGAGATAGGGTGCGACCGGCTTGTCCATGCGGAACTCGTAGCTGACCAGCTCCGGACTGCGCTCCGTGGAGCGCCCGGCGCCGAGCGAAGGCGCGCTCATGACCGGCCTTAATCCGCTCGGAACGGTGATCCGCGCTTCCCAGGTCTGCCGGATGCCCGGCGAGTCCTGGGTCGGAATCCAGGTGCGATTGAAGGTCGACTGGCCTTGGCTGAACAGAAAGGGCTGGCGCTTGCCCGCGGTCTGCTGCGGGTTCAGCCACTGCAGCGCGCCTGCATCGGGCCGGCTGCGATAACGGATCACGACCCGGCGGGTGTCGGGCTTCAGATCGATGATGAAGGGCGTGCCGAGCTGCTTGTCCTCCGGCCCGAAGCGGTATGGCAGGGCCGAGTTGGCGGCGTCGGTTACGCCCTGCACGACGTAGCCTTGCCGATCGAGGACCAGCTGGCGAGCATCGGCTTGCCGGTCGATGTCCAGCGTGGCGGTGCCGCCGATCGTCTGCGCCTTGAAGTCGACGGCAAGGTCGAGCGCGACGTTGGTGACCCGCGCTTCGAGTGGCTTGGCGTAGCTGTGCGGATCAACCGCGTCCGCCGTGGCAAGCACCGGAGCCGCGATCGCTGCCGGGAGCGGCACCGGAGCCGCCTGCCCAGCACTTACCCGCGCAGGGGAGCCGACAATCTGGCATGCCGACACGGCAAGGGCGAACAACAGGAGGAATAGGGCGCGGATCATGGATCGATGGATTACCCGCCAGGACGCTCAACGCAAGCTGAACGGAGCTGGCCAGGCGCCTGGGTCCCGCAACGGTCGCGGCAGCAGCACGTTGACGGCGGTTGTTCAAGCGGAGTAGGCCAGCGGCGTGACGATGTTTCTTGCACCCGCGGCCTGGTGGCGCTCCTTGTTGAAGCCCGGCGAGCGTGCGCGACGATGGCGAAGCTGACCAGCTGACCCGACCGACCGACAGCCCGCCATGACCTGGCGGGCTTTTCTTTTGCGCACAACTTCCCAGGATTACCTCATGATCATCGTTCT
>NZ_CADCVZ010000062.1 GCF_902806265.1 uncultured Sphingomonas sp.
CTTATACCATCGTGCATCTGTTACTGATGCTCCTCACCTTTCCCCTGAAGCTGCTCGATGCCCTGCTGATCCATCACCCCATGGCGGAGAACATCAGCACGGCGTTCGTGGTGATTGCCCGCAAGCCGAACTGCCCCCCGTCTGCGTCGCCAGAACACAGCTGAGGAACATGGGGGAGAGGTAAATCAAACGGGGCTCCAGCGTCGTTCGCGACCCGCCGTCGGCACTTCAGAATGCTGAACGGGTGCCGGTTTTTGGAAGCGCAGACCTGATCCGATTGGTGTCTGCTTCGGATTGGAAGCGGAAGGATGAAAGAAGAAAGGCGACGCTTCCATTGGCTTAATGGCGCGAGTGACGGGGCTCGAACCCGCGACCTCCGGCGTGACAGGCCGGCGCTCTAACCAACTGAGCTACACCCGCGTATATGCGTGGCGGGGCACCTAAGGGAGGCTGCCAAGGCCGTCAACCGGCTTGTTGCGCGGCCGGCCGGTCCTTCTCCTCGTCCTCCTCGCCGACGTGGGTCAGCGTGCCCTGCTCGAACAGGAAGCCGGCGATATCGGGCGTCCCCGCCGCGGCGAAGACGGTCTTGATGATGATCAGCAGCGGGATCGCCAGCAGCGCCCCGGTAGTCCCCCATACCCACGCCCAGAAGCTCAGGGACAGGAGGATCAGCAGCGGATTGATCTTGACCCGCTTGCCCACGATCAGCGGCGTGATCACATTCGCCTCGACCATGTGCAGCCCGATGAAGATCGCCGGCGGGAGCAGCGCCTGCCAGGCGTCGGGAAAGGTCATCAGCCCACCCACGCCCAGCAGCAGCGCCGAGGCGATCGGGCCAAGGTAGGGAATGTAGTTCAGCACCGCGACGATGCCGCCCCACATCAGGGGCGAGTCCATCCCCAGCCACCAGAGGATCAGCGCCGTCAGCGCGCCCAGGGTCACGTTGATGAGGGTGATAGTGCCGATGTAGGTGGAGGTGGCAGCGACCACCTGCTGGATCACCCGCGCGGTGGTCAGCGCGCCTTCGAAGCTCGACCGCCCGGTGATGGTCTGCTTGCGCATCCCCGTCCAGCCGGCCAGGAAGAAGTAGATCACCAGCAGCGCGAAGAACAGCTGGATGAGCGCGTGCGGCGCCGACTGCGCCAGCAGCCCGAGCATCGAATTAGGGGTCTCGATCCGCACCGCCCGCGGCCCGCCGCCCCCCGCCGCGGGCAGCTGCGACAGCGTCCGGTCGATGAACCGCTCCAAGTTCTGGTACAGGCTCAGCACCGGCTCCAGCGTTTCGCGCACCTTGCCGATCCGCTCGGGCACCAGCGCCACCCAGTCGATCGCCGGAATGACGATCGACAGGATCGCAAAGGTCATCACCGCCAGGAAGATGACCACGCACAGCCCGGCCGAGGCGGCGGACGGCAGGCCATGCCCCTCGAACCATTCCAGCAGCGGCACCAGGGCGATGGCGATCACCAGGGCGGCGGTGACCGGCAGGAAGAACTCGGCCCCGGCCCGCAGCGCAAACGGGATTGACAGGGCCAGTCCGATGCCGCCGATCAGCGTCAGGGAGGCAAGCAGCCGGTCGCGCTTGGCGGTCAGCCCCTCGACCAGCTCCACCGCGTCGGGATCCTGCGGCACGGTGGGGGGCGGTCCGGCCGGGGCGGGAACGTCGACTTCCGGTTCTGGTGCGACAGTGGCCATAGGCTATCAGTAGCGGTGCGGCCGCGGCCCCGCCAGCGTCAGCTTTCGCCGGCCTCGCGCACGCCGGCGGCTGCCAGATGCTGGCTCAACCGCCCGGAGGCGGCCAGAAAGAACATCCGGAAATCGGACTTCAGCGACCACCAAGGATAAGTGAACGTCGCCGGCCGGTTGCGCTCCACCAGGGCATGAGCGGTCCACGCAAAGCCATAGCCCGCGACCGGCATTGCCGCGAGCCACTTGCGCTTGCCGGTCGCCGCCACCGCAGCTGCACAGCCGATCGCCAGCGCCGTCCCGGCATAATGGATCGCCCGGGTTCGCGGCTGCGCATGTTCGCGCAGATAATGCGGCCAGAACTCCTCGTAGGTTCGGCAGGTGCGTTCGGGCATGGGGTGCTGCTCCTTAAGGCCGACCGGCGTGGCGCCAAGCATGTCGGTCCTGGCGCTCTAAGTTGCCGCGCAATGCCGGGCAGCTTGCTGGTCGGTAGCGTCCTCGCGCCGAACGCCGTTGTCGCCTGCATGCAAACTCGATTGTAAGCCAGGGGCAGCAGCGTTGTAAATTGCCCTGCCTTTAAGATCCAAACGGCCTGTGCTTGCCACGACTGCCCTGAACTTGTGCGAAGCGTGAAACTTTCACCCCTGACTCGACCGCGGCGCGGCTCGCTGGAATCCCTGCCCCCGCAGGCCCGGCCTCCAGCCGCGGCGATTCTCTTCTTCGGGGTGGGTGACACATGGCGACGTCGGCAAGCAGCGTTCTCGACCGGATCAAGCAGGAGGAGATCGAATGGGTGGACCTCCGCTTCACCGATCCCAAGGGCAAGTGGCAGCACCTGACCATGGTGGCGGGCGCGATCGACGAGGACATGCTGGACGACGGCTTCATGTTCGACGGTTCGTCGATCGAGGGCTGGAAGGCGATCAACGAGAGCGACATGATCCTGAAGCCCGACCTGGAGGCGGTCTACATCGACCCGTTCAGCGCGACGCCGATGATGATCCTGTTCTGCAACGTGGTGGAGCCCTCGACCGGCGAACTCTACGCCCGCGATCCCCGCTCCACCGCCACCCGCGCCGAAGCCTACCTCAAGGCGAGCGGCATCGGCGACACCGCCTTTGTCGGCCCGGAAGCCGAGTTCTTCATGTTCGACGACGTCCGCTTCGAGGACGGGTACAACGTCAGCTATTACAAGCTCGACGACATCGAGCTGCCGACCAACAGCGGCCGCGAATATGAAGGCGGCAACCAGGCCCACCGCCCCCGCGCCAAGGGCGGCTACTTCCCTGTCGCGCCGGTCGACAGCGCCGTCGACATCCGCGGGGAGATGGTCTCGACCATGCTCGAAATGGGCTTGCCCTGCGACAAGCACCACCATGAGGTGGCGGCGGCGCAGCACGAGCTCGGCCTGACCTACGGCACCTTGGTCCAGACCGCCGACCGCATGCAGATCTACAAGTACGTCGTGCACATGGTCGCGCACGCCTACGGCAAGACCGCGACCTTCATGCCCAAGCCCATCGCCAAGGACAACGGCTCGGGCATGCACACCCACTTCTCCATCTGGAACGGCGGCAAGCCGCTGTTCGCCGGAAACGGCTATGCGGGCCTCAGCGACACCGCGCTCTACTTCATCGGCGGCGTGATCAAGCACGCCCGCGCGCTCAACGCCTTCACCAACCCGACCACCAACAGCTACAAGCGGCTGGTGCCGGGGTTCGAGGCACCGGTGCTGCTGGCCTACTCCAGCCGCAATCGCTCCGCCTCCTGCCGCATCCCTTACGGCACCGGCGAGAAGTCGAAGCGGGTCGAGTTCCGCTTTCCGGACGCGATGGCCAACCCTTACCTCGCCTACGCCGCGATCCTCATGGCGGGCCTGGACGGCATCCAGAACCGCATCCATCCGGGCGAGGCGATGGACAAGAACCTCTACGACCTGCCGCCGCAGGAGCTGGTCAACGTCCCCACCGTTTGCGGCTCGCTCCGCGAAGCACTGGTCGCGCTGGCCGCAGATCGCGACTTCCTCATCCGCGGCGACGTGTTCAGCCCCGACCAGATCGACGCCTATATCGACCTCAAGTGGGAGGAAGTGCTCCGCTGGGAAACGACGCCCAGCCCCGTCGAGTTCGACATGTACTATTCCATGTGACGCGAGGCGCCGCCGCTCCGGTCAGCGCTGCGGCGGCGCACCCGTCACTCCGATGTTAACCAAAACTCAAGCGACGCATGCGAAGCCCGGCTCCTGATCTCAGCGGCAGGTGCCCATGTTCGCTTACAAAAAGAATGAGTTTTTCGACGGCCTCACCACCGAGCTTCCCGGCGGGTTCAACGAGCCGCTGCAGCTGGCGGTGGTCATCCCGACCTTCAACGAGCACGACAATGTCGAGGAGATGGTCGGGCGCCTGCGCCGCGCGCTTCGGGACATTCATTGGGAAGCGATCTTCGTCGACGACAATTCGCCCGACGGCACGGCCAGCCGGATCGCGGAGGTCGCTGCGAGCGACCCGCGCATCCGCCTGGTCCATCGCGTCGGCCGGCGGGGCCTGTCTTCGGCGGTGGTCGAGGGCATGCTCGCCAGCATCGCCCCGGTGGTCGCGGTTATCGACGCCGACCTTCAGCATGACGAAGCCATCCTGCTCTCCCTGTACCGCGCGGTGGAGGGGGGTAGTGATCTCGCCGTGGGCACGCGCTACGCCGCTGGCGGCTCGATCGGCTCTTGGAGCCAGCAGCGAGCCAAGGTCAGCCAGGCGGGCACGACGCTCGCGCGCAAGGTGTTGGGCACCGAACTCAGCGACCCGATGAGCGGCTTCTTTGCCATCCGCCGCGATGCGCTGATGAGCGCACTCCCGCGGCTCTCCAGCGTCGGCTACAAGATCCTGCTCGACATCGTTGCCTCCTCGCCCACCCGGCTCGAGATAGCGGAGGTGCCCTACACCTTTCGGGAGCGCTTCAGCGGCGCCAGCAAGCTCGACAGCGCCATCCTGCTCGAGTTCGCGCTGCTGCTGATCGACAAGACGGTGGGACGCTGGATTCCCGCCCGCTTCTTCATGTTCGCGGCGGTCGGCGGTTTTGGCCTGCTCGTGCATCTGGCCGTTCTCGGCATGGCGCTGGAGCTCGCCCAGTTCTCCTTCCGCGTTGCGCAGGGCGCTGCGGTGCTCATCTCGATGACCGGCAACTACTTCATCAATAATCAGCTCACCTATCGCGACCGCCGCCGCAAGGGCCTGGGTGCGCTGACCGGGCTCCTGAGCTTCTACCTGATCTGCGGACTGGGCGGCGCGGCCAACGTCGGCATCGGCGAGGTCATCTATGCCGACGGACAAACCTGGTGGCTCGCCGGACTGGTGGGCGCGGCGGTGGGTTCGGTCTGGAACTACGCCGTGACGTCCTGTCTCACCTGGCGGCGCTAGCCATGGCTTCGGCGGCAATTGCCGGCGGCGCGGTCGCGCCTGCCCGATCCCTGTCCTCGTCAGCCCGAACTGCGCTGGTTCTGCTGGTCGCCGCGCTTATTCTCCGCGCGCCGCGGTTCGGAGATCCCAATCTCCACGTCGACGAGATCTTCTACCTCCAGGTCGGCGATCTGATGTGGCACGGCGCGGTTCCCTTCGTGGACGTTTGGGACCGCAAGCCGATCGGGCTTTTCCTGCTGTTCGCCGCCATCCGTCTCCTCGGCGGCGACGGGATCATCCAGTACCAGATCGTCGCTACCGCCTTCGCTTTCGGCACCGCGGTGGTTATCGCTCAACTGGCGCGCAAAATCGGAGCCTCGGCGCTTGCCGCGACCGCAGCCGGCGTCGTCTACCTTGCTAGCTTGCCGGCGCTTGGCGGCTTCGGCGGTCAGTCGCCGGTGTTCTACAATCTGTTGGTCGCTGGCGCGGCATTGCTGACGCTGCGCGCCCTGGAGGCGCCCGACCTGCGCGGGCTAACGCGGGCAGGCACGGCAGCGATGATCCTGTGCGGCCTTGCCATCCAGCTTAAATATACGGTGGTGTTCGAAGGCTGCTTCTTGGGCCTGTTGCTGGCATGGCGCAGCTGGCGCAGCTTCGGTCTGGCCGTCGCTCTTCGGACTGCCACCTTGTTCGCTGCCTGCGGGATCGGCCCAACCGCGGCCGCCATCGCCTTTTACGCCGCAATCGGAGAGCTGCAGGCCTTCTGGTTCGCCAATTTCCTCTCTATCGGGCTGAGGGTGTCCGCCAGCTCAAAGGACATCGCGCTCCGGCTGGCCCGCATTGGGTTTATCCTGGTGCCACTGATGCTCTGCGCCGGCGCGGCCCTCATCGTGCGACTTAAGGCGGACCCAGGTGCTGCCCAGACGGCGCGGCTCCGCTTCGTGATCGGTTGGCTGGCCGCGGCCTTTGCCGGCTTCGCCCTGTTCGGCACCTATTACTGGCACTACGCTCTTCCGCTCCTGGTGCCATTGGCCGTTGCCGTAGCGCCACTGTTCGACCGCAGACGGGTCGGCCCGGTCGCGGCGGTCTTCCTGGTTGCATGGAACGGCATGCTTCTTGGTGCTGCGTCTCAGTCGCCAAGCGCTTCCAAGCAGCAGATCACGGCGCTTACCTCGGCGGTGACGGAGAACCTCAACGGCGGCTGCCTGTTCATGTACGATGGTCCGCCCGCCGTGGACTACCTGAGCGGGGCATGCCATCTCACCCCCTTCGTCTTCCCCTATCACCTCAGCCTGGCGGTCGAGGAAACGGGTCTGGGGGTCGACCCCTCGATGGAGCTCCGCCGCATCCTGGACGCCCGGCCGAGCGTGATCGTCAGCGCATCCGACTCGTTTATGGAACCGAACCGGCGGACGCTGCGAACCCTTCGGGACACGCTGAAACGCGACTACCGGCTGGTCGGCTCCTACTCGGCCAAGGGACGCGGATATTACGTGCATGCCCTGCGCCAGCCGGGCTCCGGCTCCGAGCGCTGATCAAACCGACCGCGCGCTGGCGGTTTCGTCTCGGGTTCGAGCGGCTTGGCCGCTCGCGTACAGCAGGTAGACCGCGACGCCGAGCAGGTTCCAGATCAGGAAGTAGGTCTGCGTTTGCACCGGCAGGCTCCAGAACAGGTACAGACAGCCGGCGATGCCTCCGAGGCCCACCAACCATGGTAGCGGCGTACGGAAGCGGCGCTCGCGGTTTGGCTCGCGGCGCCGCAGGACCAGCATGGCCGCGCAAACCGCGATGAACGCGGCCAGCGTTCCGGCATTAGCCAGCGCGGCAATCTCGTCGAGCGGGAAGATGCCGGCGATCACCGCCACCACGGCGGCCGTGAACAAGGTGATGCGCACGGGTGAGCCCCGCGACGACACCCTGGCGAGGCTCTGCGGTAATAGCCCGTCTCGCGCCATGGTGAAGAAGATGCGGCTCTGCCCATAGAAAAAGGCCAGGATGACCGTCGGCAAGGCCGCCACCGCCGAGATGGCGAGAATGCGCGCCGCCCAAGGCTGGCCGATCTCCCGCAGGATCAGCGCCAGCGGCTCGGGCGAATTGGCGAAGCGGCTGTAGGCGAGCGCCCCGACCGCGGTCGCGGCCACTGCCATATAGATGAGGACACACAGCAGCATCGAGCCGACTATGCCGATCGCGAGGTCCCGGCCCGGGTTCTTGGCCTCCTCGGCGGCGGTCGCAATCGCGTCGAACCCGTAAAAGGCGAAGAAAATGATCGCGGCCGCCGCCATGACCCCTACCTCGCTCCCGCTCGGCCCGGAGCGCGGGAAACCGTAGGGCATGAACGGCTCGAGGTTGTCGGCATTGAAGAACGGCAACGCCACGGCCACGAAGATCGCCAGCGCGGCCAGTTTGACCAGCACCAAGGCCGCGTTGAGGTTGGCGCTTTCCCGCGTTCCCGCGATCAGCAGCGCGGCAACCACGGCGATGATGAAGATCGCGGGCAGGTTGACCACCCCGCCCGCATGGGGGCCGTTGGCGAGCTCAACTGGGATGTTCAGCAACGGCGCAAGATAGCCCGACCAGCCAACCGCCACCGCGCTCACCACCAAGCTATACTCCAGGATCAGCGACCAGCCGATGATCCAGGCGATCAGCTCCCCGAACACCACATAGCTGTAGGTATAGGCCGAGCCCGAGGCCGGGATCATGGTCGCCACTTCGGCATAGGCCAGCGCCGCGCACGCGCAGATCACTCCGGCGATGGCGAACGACAGGATGACCGCCGGCCCCGCCTTGCCCGCGCCCACCCCGATCAGGGTGAGGATGCCCGTGCCGACAATGGCGCCAACCCCCAACGCGACGAGGTGGGGCCAGAACAGCGTGGGGGTCAGGCGGTGATGCTCGGGCATCTCCTCCCGGCTGACCACCTCCTTCTTGATGTTCCAATTCTTCATGAAGCCTCCGCCCGTCGACGGCAGCCTAGCCAAGCCTTCGCAACCCGCGCAACTGGCGATCGCGCGGGGAAGCCGTGAAGTTCGCTTTGCTCCGCCCGCTCACCGCCCCTCGGCGGACCCAAGCACCCAAGTCGGGAGACGCTGCCGCCGCTCGCGCGAGATCGGGACCCGAAGTCCGTTCCGAAGCACAAGCGATGCACGCCGCCCGTCGCGCTCGACCTTCTCGACGGCCGCGCGCGACACCCACCACGACCGGTGGACCTGGCTACCCTCCATCGGCTCCGTCTCGGCAACGGCATCGCGCATCCGCATCAATAACAGGGTGCTGCCCGCTTCGGTTTGCACGCGGACATAATGGTCTTCCATCTGGAGCGCCAATACCGGTCCGCGCAGCTCAGGCGGAAGCCGGTTCATGATCCGGGGAGACGACGCTCCGGGCGCTTTTTCCATTCGCTCGGGGGGCGGGCCGCCCGCAAGCTTGGGCACGGGCGCAAAGGCCCGGTTTACCAGCCAGATTACCAGCATCAGCCCCGCGCCGATCAGGATAACGCTGCCGTAGAAGCCGACATATTCTTCAAGGCTTGGCCACAAGGACGGCGTATGGCGGTAACTCGCCAGCCACACGGCCAGCGTCACCGGAAAGGACATGGCGAGCACGGCCGCGCACCAGCCGGACCCAGCCGGCAGGCCAAGTGCCTGAGCGGCCCGGGCTCCAAGCGCACAACTCGGGCGATAGATCGCAAAAGCGAGGAGCACGACCGCGACCCAGTAGATGAGGCGCTCGGGCAGCGCAGCCTGGCCGAAGGTGCCGTACGGGCCCACCGCGGCCAGCAGCACGCCGATGACCAGCGCCGCGGCCAACTCGAGCACGCCGACCCTGAGCGACTCGGCGGCAAGCTCGCGGGGTTCGCCGGCGCCGTCGGCCGGTTCACGCATCGCCAACCGACCTGTGCGCCCATTGCGGCGCGGCCGACGAAGCATTCGTGCCGATCCGCGAAGTGGACGTTGCCTGTCCGATAATCGTCTCCCCTTCTCTCCCGAGCAACCTTGGGAGAGACACGATGTGTGATTGGAAGTGGGCGGCGAAATCAAGTGTCGGGTTCGTGGCGCTCTCGGCAATCCTTCCCGGCGCAGCCCCGGCAGTGGCCGAGACCTTGACGGTGCAGCTGAGGAACGTCCGCTCGAACGCCGGCGAGGTCCAGCTCGACCTGTACACCGTCGCTCGCAAGCGGGTCGCCAAGAAGCGCGTCCCTGCGCGCACCGGCGCCATGCGGGTTGACTTCGCTGGCCTGCCTGCCGGAGCCTATGGCGTTTACGTGTACCACGACGAAAACGGCAACGGGAAGTTGGACACGGGCGGATTGCTGGGCTTGCCGGTCGAAGGCTATGCCTTCTCCAACGACGCGAAGGCGAGCTTCGGGCCGCCCTCCATCGAAGACCTCAAGGTCACGCTTTCCGGAGGCGGGGCAGTCACCGCTGCCACCATGAGGTACCGCCTGCGCCGGTGATCTTCATGGCCTCGACAACTTGGGCGGCGGAGCTTCGATCGCTGGGCTGCCCAATCCCTAGTGCACGGTGCCGAAGGCCTCGTCGCAGCTCAGCGTGTCGATCAACCGTTCGATCTGGCGCCAGCGGCAGAACATCCGCACGTTGCCCGCTTCGCGGCTCCGCTCCGCTCGTTCGGCCGCTTCCAGCACGGCGTCCTCGCCCAGCGCGGCGATCAGCTCGGCAGCGGCGTCCACGGCGCTGCGGTCGGCGATGAAAGTCGGAAGCATGATCCGCCCGCTAGCGCCCGGAGGTTACCGTGAACGTCAAGCAAGGTGGTCACCCGGCCGTTCACCATCTCCCACTGGCGAAGCGCCCCGGCCTCTGCCACAGCCTGCCCATGCAGACGCGCTCCCCCATGGCCGGCGGCTTTCTCCTGGTGCTGTGCATCTTCCTGGGCGTGGTCATCGGCACGATGCGCGGGGAGCCCAGCCTCGGCTTTCTGATCGGGACCGGCCTGGGCGTCGCGGCGGCGCTCGCCACTTGGCTGGTCGACCGGCGCAGGCGCTAAGCGTTAGGGTACCCGCCGCCCGGCCCAGATCACTCGGCCGATAACGTGGATGTCCTCGATCTTGCAGTCGGGCCAGTCGGAATAGGCGGGATTGTCGGACTGGACGGTTACCCGGTGGCTGATGGGGTGCAGGGCCAGCCGTTTCACCACCAGCGCTTCTTCGATCCTGAGCACGTAGATGCCGTCGCGCAGCCGTTCGCCCGAGTCGCTCTGGTCGACCAGAATATCGTCGCCGTCGGCCAGGGTCGGCGACATCGAGTCGCCCTCGACCCGGATCAGCGTGAGTTCGTTCGTTCCGGCGCCGGTCAGCCGCCGCAGCCATCGCTCGTCGAAGGCGAAATAGGCTCGGGTCCGCTCATCGCCCGGGATCGCGCCGGGTCCGGCCGACGCCCGCACCGCGCTGCGTCCTACCGGCACCATGGATGCGCCTACGGGGTCGCTCTCCGGCCCGCCCAGCAGCGACTCGGCGACCCCGAAGTAACGGGCCAGCGTGCGGCGCTCCGCTTCCGGTAGGCGGCGCGGCGTACCCCGGCGGATAAATTGCTGAACATAGGCGGGATTTCGCCCGATCAGGCGGGACAGGCTGGCGAAATCCTCGCCCCTTTCGGAGCACAGTTGTTGCAGCGCTAGGCGAGCATCGTTCGGCATGCACTCCTTGTACACATAGGAATATGCCTAGACAAGTAGGAAACGGTCCGGAACAAAGAGCGAACGCCGAGTCGATGTTTAGTCGAGGTCAGTTCCGTGTATCTCCTTAAAGATGTTGAGAAATACCTCCATGCCAATCACATCAGCCCAGCCCGCTTCGGCCGCGAGGCAATGAAGGATCCCCGCTTCGTGTTCGATCTACGCGCAGGCCGTGAGCCGAGGGCCAAAACAGTGCGCCGGGTCCGCGCTTATCTGGAGCAGCCAAAATGAACCGCCCGCGCATGACCTCTGCTGCCTGTGGACTCCTACGGGCGCTGGTCGCCCGGGCAGGCAACGATAGGATTCTCCTAAGCGACTGGACCACGATCGACTGGCATTCGCTGACCTTCTCCGGCGAGAAGCATCATGCCGGCCTGGTATTCAGCGGAACGGACGCACCTGCGCGGGTGGACCGCTGGGCTGGGGGTCTGGCGGAGGCCGACCTCGATCTGGGTACGTCGGGCTTCCTGGCGGAGATTGCACTCGCCGCGCCGCCGCGAACGCGCGACGACGGCTCGGTGCTGGTCGAGGTGGAAGCCTTGACGATCGCCGACTAAGGCACCCGCCGCAACTGCGCCAGCGCCGGTTTGAGTGCCGCGCTGGCGTCGGGTGCGAACGGCACGACTTCACCTTGTGGCGGAGCCACACCGCGGACCACAGCCGGCCGGGGCGTCCGATGGAGCCGAACGATCTTCGTTCCGTCCACAGGCTGGTCGAGCAGCGGCGGCTCCACGTCCAACGCGTCGACCCAGCGGGGAACGGCAAAGGGTGGAAGGCGAAAGTGCCTACCAGAGGAGCCCCAGATGCGCAGAGCGCCGCAGGTTGCAGCCGCGATAACTGCCGCCGCTATGGAGACGGCCGTGAAGCCCTGCCCAAGCAGCCACAGGCACCACCCCGCCGCTCCGCCGGCGATCGCTGCCGCCGCGCAGTCAACGAGCCAGCCGAGCAACTCCGTCAAATCCTCCCCGTCCATCCCGCAAGGGCTAAGCGCCAAAGCTTACCGCTCGGTTGCCGGCATCGCCGCGAGCAAGGCGTCGGCAAAGGTCGCCGCATCGTCCGGCCCGACTGCCGTCACCAGCCGTCCATCAGTGACGACGGGCGCGTCGACCACCTCTGCCCCTGCGTTCCTGAGGTCGGTCCGGATCGAGCGCCAGCAGGTGACCCGCCGCCCGCGCAGCACGTCCGCCTCAACCAGCAGCCAGGGGCCGTGGCAGATCGCCCCCACCACCTTGCCCGCGGTCACGAAACCGCGAACAAGGTCAACCGAGTCAACCTGCGTGCGGAGAAAGTCGGGATTGATCAGCCCGCCCGGGATCAGCAGCGCGTCCCAGTCATCGGCTTGGGCATCGGCGATCGTCAGGTCAGGCGCCAGCCTGCGACCGGGAACGTCCAGAACGGTGGCCTGGATCGGCCTCAATGACGGCGCCGCCACCCTCACCTCGCACCCGCTCGCCCGCAGCCGCTCCAGGGGCACGAACAGCTCCGCTTCCTCGAACCCGTTGCTGGCGATGATCAACACTTTAGGCCCGGTCATGGAACTGCCGTGCCCCACCGCAGCTTGTGCTGGCAAGATGGATCGACTCCGACATTGCAGCGATGACCAGCCCGGGATCACACGGGAGCTGATCAAGGGCAAATGGGGCTATTTCTCACCGGACGGCGAGCGGATCGACGACCGCGACGAAATCGATCGGCTGAACAAGATCGCGCTTCCGCCCGCCTACACCGACGCCTGGTATTGCCCCTACCCCAACGGCCACATTCAAGCGACCGGCCGCGACGCCAAGGGGCGCAAGCAATACCGTTACCATGAGCAGTTCCGCGCCCGGGCCGACAAGCAGAAGTACCTGGACGCTATCGAGTTCGGCGCCGCGCTCCCGAAGCTCCGCCGCCGAGTGGAGGCCGACCTCCAGAAGCGCAAGCTCAGCCGTGACGCCGTGCTCGCGGCGGTCGTGCGGCTGCTCGACACCAACTTCATCCGCATCGGCAACGAGCAATACGCCAAGGAGAACAAGAGCTACGGCGCGACCACTCTCCGCTCCCGGCACCTTAAGCAGCAGGGCAACAAGCTCAGCATGCGCTTCAAGGGCAAGCACGGCATCACCCATGAGGTGCCGATCACCGACGGCAACCTCAAGCGAATCGTCGGCAAGTGCCAGGAGCTGCCCGGCCAGAACCTGTTCCAGTACCTCGACGAGAATGGTGAAGCCTGCCCCATCACCTCGGCCGACGTGAACGAGTACATTCGCGAGGCGAGCGGCGGCGACTTCACTGCCAAGAACTTCCGCACCTGGGGCGCCAGCGTGATCGCCTTCGAGAAGATGCTTGAGTTGCAGGAAGAAGAACGCCGCAAGATCAGCCTCAAGACCGTACTCGAGCCGGTCGCCGAAGCGCTCGGCAACACGCCCGCGATCAGCCGCAAGAGCTACGTCCATCCCAAGCTGATCGAGGCCGCACGCGACGATCCCAAGGACCCGCTCGGCGGCTTCCAGCGCCCCCGCGCGCGCAAGTGGTTGTCGAGTTCGGAGGTCGGGCTGCTCGACTTCCTGCTTAAGGGCCGCCGCAAGCGGGCCGTGAAGAAGGCCAAGGGGCCGATCGTTCCCGCGGTGGTCGAAGCGGCGATCGAGGCGGCCGAGACCGGCGGACCCGAGAAGGTGGATCAGGTTGCGGAAAAGGTCGAAGAGGGCAAGCTGACCGCTGCCTAGCCGCGGCTTGACCAACTCCGCTCTTCCCCGCCATCCCCGCAGCCGATGACCGACAAGCTCGAACGCTTCACCGACTGGCTCCTGCTCAACCTCGACGCGCTGCTCGTCGGCAGCGCCGTGGCGCTCGGCTTGGTCGGCCTGATGCTGCTGCTCCGCGCGCTCGGCCGGCACATCCTCGCCAGCGACCCGGACTGCCTCAGCTGGCGCGCGGTCATCGCCCGGGTGCTGGCCAAGACTAGCTTACTCTTCATGGTCGCCGCCGCCGTCGAGATCGTCGTCAACTATGCCCAGCCGCCCGCTCGGATCGAGCGGCTGTTCGACATCGCTTTCGTGGTCGCCGCCGCGCTGCAGGGGGCGGTCTGGGGGCGCGAGTTGGTCCTCGGCGTGATCGGCCAGCAGGTCGGCGACGAGCCGAACGGCAGCACGCTCGCCAACGCCATGGGCGTGATCCGCGTATTGATCAGCGTTGCCCTGTTCGGCATCGCGCTGGTCGTTATCCTCGACAATCTCGGCGTCAACGTCACTGCGCTGGTCGCGGGCCTCGGCATCGGCGGCATCGCCATCGGCCTCGCCGCGCAGGGCGTCTTCTCCGACCTGTTCGCCGCGCTCGCTATCCTGTTCGACCGCCCGTTCCGCCGCGGCGACACCATTCGCTTCGACCAGACGATCGGCACCGTCGAGAAGATCGGCCTCAAGACGACCCGCCTGCGCTCGCTCACCGGCGAGTACGTCATCATGGCCAACACCAAGCTGCTCGAGCGCGAGATCCGCAACCTGGCCGAAGGCGACGACCGCCGCGAGACCTTGCGCTTCGGCCTCGTCTACCAGACCCCTGCCGATAAGCTCGAGCGCGTGGAAGACCTCGCCCGCGCCGCCGTTCAGGCGCAAGCCGGCTGCACGCTCATCCGCTGCGTCATGACCGCCTTCGGCCCTTCCAGCCTCGACCATGAACTGCTGTTCGTCCACGAAGGCCTCGACGCCGAGGCCATGTTCCACAAACGCGCGGCGATCATGCGCGACTTGATGAAGAGCTTCGCGGCGGAAAGCATCCAGTTTGCCTACCCGACCCAAACCACCTTCACCGCCGCGCCGGATGGGACGTTGGTGATGCCCTATGCCGGACCACCCGCCACGGCGCCCGCCTGAGTCTTGCGGCGCGGTGGGCAAGCGCTAAGGACGAGCCATGCCAACCGCGACACTTGACGAGATCCGCTCCCGCATCGGCGGGGAGATCGGCGTCTCCGAGTGGATTATGGTCGACCAAGCTCGCATCGATGCTTTCGCTGCTGCGACCGAGGACCACCAGTTCATCCATATCGATCCGGAGGCTGCGGCGAAGACCCCGTTCGGCGGCACGGTCGCCCACGGCTTCCTCTCGCTCTCGCTGCTGAGCCGCATGGCCTACGACGTCATGCTGGTGCCCGACACGCTGAAGATGGGCGTCAACTACGGGTTCGACCGGGTCCGCTTCCTGACGCCCGTTCGCGCAGGCAAGCGCGTCCGCGGTCACTTCACCCTGGTCAGCTTCGCGGAGAAGCGTCCTGGACAGTACCAGTTTGCGCATGACGTCATTGTCGTGATCGAGGACGAAGACAAGCCTGCGCTCACCGCCACCTGGATCGGCCAGATCTTCGCCTAACCTTTCCGCACAAGGAGCCCACCCATGCCCACCGCCGCCCGCGACGCCGTGATCGTCTCCACCGCCCGCACGCCGATCGGCCGAGCCTACCGGGGCGCCTTCAACGCCACGCCCTCTCCCACCCTCGCCGCCCACGCGATCCGTGCCGCGGTCGAGCGCGCCCGCGTGGAGCCGCAGGAGATCGAGGACTGCGTCATCGGCGCGGCGCTGCAGCAGGGCGTGCAGACCACCATCGGCCGCACCGCCGCGCTCCGCGCTGGGCTCGGCGTGGGCGTCGCGGGCATGTCGATCGACCGCCAATGCGCATCCGGCCTGATGGCCATCGCCACCGCCGCCAAGCAGGTCATCGTCGACCGCATGGACGTGTGCGTCGCCGGCGGCGTCGAGAGCATCAGCCTCGTCCAGACCGCCGATATGCGCGTCGGCCCCGACCCCGAGCTCCTGTCGATGCACAATGGCATCTACATGCCGATGATCCAGACGGCGGAGGTAGTCGGCACCCGCTACGGCATCAGCCGCGAGCGTTGCGACGAGTACGCCCTCCGCTCGCAGCAGCGTACCGCCGCCGCCCAGGCCGAGGGCCGCTTCGCCGACGAGATCGTCGAGGTGACCGCGCGCATGTCGGTCAAGAACAAGGAAACAGGTGAGACCTCCATGCAGGAGGTGACCCTCGCTAAGGACGAAGGCAACCGGCCGCAGACGACGTTGGAGGATCTCGCCAAGCTGCAGCCGGTGATGGGTCCCGAGCAGCTGATCACCGCCGGCAACGCCAGCCAGCTCTCCGACGGCGCCTCCGCCTGCGTGGTCATGGACGCGACCCTTGCCGAGAAGAAGGGCTTGGAACCGCTCGGCCGCTATCTCGGCATGGCGGTTGCCGGCACCGAGCCGGACGAGATGGGCATCGGCCCGGTCTTCGCGGTGCCCAAGCTGCTGAACCGCTTCGGGCTAAAGGCCGAGGACATCGGCCTGTGGGAGCTGAACGAAGCTTTCGCCGTGCAGGTCCTCTACTGTCAGGACAAGCTCGGCATTCCCGATGAGTTGCTCAACGTTAACGGCGGTGCGATCTCGATCGGCCACCCCTATGGCATGAGCGGCGCCCGCCTCACCGGCCACGCTCTCCTCGAAGGCAAGCGCCGCGGGACCAAGCATGTGGTCGTCACCATGTGCGTCGGCGGCGGCATGGGCGCGGCTGGGCTGTTCGAGGTTTTTTAGCGCCGACGGACTTGGTCGACAGACGGCAAAGGCCGGCCGGCAGGTCGCGCAGCTAACCTGATCGACCTTATGGGATTCCCTCCCCTGACGCCCTGCCCTGGCTATCACGCCGATGGATGAACCGAACACCAGGCTGAGCCGTTCGACCGGCAAAACGGAGGAAGCATCATGCCCGAAGGCGGACATACCAGCCTGGTTGAACGGATCGCCCGCGTGCTGTGCGGCGCGGAACACAGCGCCAACGCGGAAGGCTCGAAGACGTCTGCCGGGGAGCATGTGAACCAGCATTGGCCCAAGCACCGCAACCAGGCGCTGGCCGTGCTCCATGCCATTCGCGAGACCGACCAGGCCGGGGCCGGCGCCGGCGATCCGGTGCTGTGGCAGCGCATGGTCGACGCCAGCATCGCCAGCGAGAACAGCAAGGCCTGAACCTGCCTTTCCCGGAATGCGAAAGGCCGCCCGGAGCGAACCCCGGACGGCCTTTCCATTGTCGAGCCGGTAGGCGGCCTGACGCTTAAGCAATCACCTCGGCGGAGGCGACGCCCACCGACTTGGGACAATGAGACATCAGACCACCTCCTTTCAGTTGTTGAACAGAACCGCGAAGATGGGCTCTGAGCCGACCTTTTCAAGTCTCCCCAACGACTTAGCTACCCGCTCCAACTTCCGACCCTGATCTGGTATAGGAGTCGGCCTTCCGACTCTCGATCGCGGGAGGTGGTAATGACTGGAACGGCGCGCCCGCTGGCGCTCGTCCTGGCTGCCGGTACGCTGATGAGCGTGCGTCCGACGCCGACCTACTCGGCCGAAGTGCTGGCCTATCTCGATCCCTCTGCGCGTTTCGCCAGCCTATGCGGAGGCAAGTCCGGCGGTTCGATGCGGGTCCAGTTGGCGCTCGCCGCGGCCGCGATCGGCGGAGCTGGCCAGGCGGCTGCCCCTCCGCCCTAGTACGGCGGCTTGGGCAACATCCGCTTCCCTGCGGCCCGGTTGCGCAGGCCTATTTCGGGAGCGCGCTGGACGCGGCCTATGCGGACGCGATGCTGGTCGCCGCCGCGGCTGACCGCGACAACAGCCACGTGGCTCTCCTCGCTGCCGAGGCGGCAATGGATACGACGCCTTAATTACTGGCAGGCTGATCGCCGGACCCCCAACCCGCGCATCGGGGGAGGGGGGCGGTGCAACTGGTTGAGGCGACCCTCGCAAGCGAGCCCGACCATCCTCAGGCTGCGCACCTCTACATCCACCTGATGGAGAACGAGCCGGACCCGCGAAAGGCGGAGCCTGCGGCCGACCGGCTGGCCAGGCCGCTCGCTCCAACGGCTGGCCACCTCGTCCACATGCCGGCGCACATCTACTACCGCCTCGGCCGCTGGAGGGACTCGATCAGCGCCAACATCGCGGCGGCCCGCGCCGACGAAGCATGGATCAGGCAGTCTGGCGACCAGGGGCTGGTCCGCTACGGCTATTATCCGCACAACGTGCATTTCATCGTCCCTTCGCGCAGATGGCTGGCGACCTTCGCACCGCCATGGCCGAGGCGGCACGGATCAAGGACATCCTGGATCCGGAGACGAGTTCCAAGATCGCGTGGATTCAAGCCATCAACGCGGCGCCCTTCTTCTCGGCCGCGCAGTTCGCCCGGCGGACGGCACCCTGGCCATGCCGCCCGCCGACCTGCGCTTGCCCGACGTCGTCGGCATCCGGCACTACGCTCGCGCCAGCGCCCGGGCGCAGCAGCGGAACCGGATCGGGTTCGATCAGGAGATTGCCGCATTGAAGGCGGTTCAGGCCTTGCCGGACCTGCAGCCGATGATCGACCAGGGCATTCCGGCGCGTGACCTGCTCGGCATCGCGGAGACGGTCGCCCGCGGCCGCCTCGCCAGCGCCTCCGGCGGCCGTGCCGAGGCCGTCCGGCACTTCGAGCAGGCCGCCGCGCTGCAGGCCAAGGTGCCTTATATAGAGCCGCCGTTTTGGTACTACCCGGTGCAGCAGTCACCCGGGGCGGCGCTCTACCACGCTGGTCGCTTCAACGCTGCCCGCGACGCGTTCGAGGCCGCGCTGACCGAAGCGCCCAACAACGGATGGGCGCTTTATGGCCTCGCCGAGACCGAAGCCCGCCTGGACCGGCCGGCGCACGCCCAGGCGGCGCGGTATGCGCTGAAGCGGGCGTGGCTCGGCGATCCCACTGGCTGCGGATGGAGCGGATTTGACCTCCGGCCCGACGGCGCGCGGTCAGGCGTTCGCGGCGATCCACTCCTCGACCACCGGGGCGATGCGCTCGCGCCACTTGCGGCCGTTAAAGATGCCGTAATGGCCGACGTCCTTGGCCAGCAGATGCCGCTTCTTGGAACCCGGCAGCTTCTCCGCCAGCGTGAGTGCGGCCTTGGTCTGGCCGACCCCGCTGATGTCGTCGCGCTCGCCTTCGATCGCCAGTAGCGCCGTGCCGGTGATGGCATGGGGATCGACCCGTCGCCCACGGTGCATGAATTCGCCCTTGGGCAGCAGGTGGCGCTGAAACACCACGTCGACCGTTTGCAGGTAGAACTCGGCAGTCATGTCGCAGACGGAGCGATACTCGTCGTAGAAGTCGCGGGTCGCGTCCGCGCTGTCGTCGTCGCCGACCACCAGATGCTTGAACATCTCCCAGTGGCTGAGCAGGTGCGACCCGAGGTTCATGGTCATGAAGCCCGCGAGCTGCAGGAAGCCCGGGTAGACCTTGCGCCCGCCACCCGGATAGATGCCCGGAACGGTGGCGATCACGTTCTTGCTGAACCAGGCATGGGGCCGCTCGGTCGCCAGCGTGTTCACTGCAGTGGGCGCCTCCCGCGTGTCGATCGGACCGCCCATCATGGTGAGCGACTTGGGGCGGAACGGGTGGCCGTCGGCGTTCATCACCGCGGTCGCGGCGTAGGCCGGGACCGACGGCTGGCACACCGCCAGCATGTGCGCTGCCTCGCCGTCGCCCTCTCGGCCGATCGTGTCGAGGAACTCGACCAGATAGTCGATGTAGCTGTCGAGGTCGAAGCGCCCGTCGGTCAAGGGCACCATCTTCGCGTCGCGCCAGTCGGTGATGTACACTTCGTGCCCCGGCAGCATCCGCTCAACCGTGCCGCGCAGCAGGGTCGCGTAGTGGCCCGACATCGGAGCGACGATTAGCAGCTTGGGCTGGCCTTCCGGAGCGCCTTCGCGGACGAAGTGCTTGAGCTGTCCAAAGGGCTTGCGCAGCACAAGGCGCTCCTGAACCGGCAGCAGCTTTCCGCCGACCGCCACGTCGAACAGGTCGAAGCTCGGCTTGCCGCGCGGCGCGGAGGCGTGGGCGAAGACGTCGAGGCTCGCGGCGACGATCGGGCCCATGGAGGAGTAGCTGAACGGATTGGCGGGGTTGTTGAGCCAGCTTGCGGAGAGATTGGCGAGTTGGCTCGCCCCTGCCAGCCATGAACGCTGCACCTCATAGGCGTCGTAAAGCATCAGACCTCATACATTTGTATCTTCAAAGATAACCGCCATGGGACCGGAAAGGTCCGGCGTGCAAGCTAGGCATCGTCTCATCCAGGGTCAGCTTGACTCAGTTGACCGTCGGTGCGTGTTTTCATTGTCACCTTGGTCATCTTCGTGAACTTGGGCGGCCGCCGCACTTGGCAGTTCGGACTGCTTCTAGAGCGGTGACGAGCCTGTAGGACAGCTTTATTCGGGTGAGCCGCCCTGCTAACCGCGGCCGATGGCCCGCCAGCGCAAGACCAACGAGGAGCCGAAAGGCGATCGCAGCCTCGGCAACCTTGGGCTCGTGCTCCGCGCTGCCGCACGCTACCCGGGCCGGATCGCGGCCGCATTGTTCTTTCTGGCGCTGTCCGCGGCCGCGACCCTGGCCATTCCGTACGGATTCAAGCAGGTGATCGATCGCGGGTTCGGCAGCGACGGGGAGATCAGCGGCGCCGCGGTGACCTCCGCCTTTCAGTATTTGCTGGTGATCGTTGCCGTGCTGGCGATCGCGACCGGCTTCCGCTTCTACTTCGTGTCCTGGCTGGGCGAACGGACGGTGGCGGACATTCGACGGCAGGTGCAGCGCAATCTCCTGACCCTGCCCCCACGCTTCTTCGAGGAGAACCGCCCGTCCGAGATCGCCTCGCGCCTGACCGCGGACACCGCAATCCTCGAGCAGACGGTCGGGTCGACCTTCTCCTTCGCGCTGCGCAACCTGGTCACCGGCGTTGGGGGGATCATCTACCTGTTCGCCCTCAGCCCCAAGCTTGCGGGCATGCTGCTGATCGCCATTCCGCTGCTGTTCGGGCCGATCCTGTTGTTCGGGCGCCGGGTGCAGAAGCTGAGCCGTGCCAGCCAGGACCGGATCGCCGACGTCGGCACCAATGCCAGCGAGGTGCTCGGCGCGATGAAGATCGTCCAGGCCTTCGGGCAGGAGCGGCGCGAGGAGGAGCGGTTCGCCGGCACGGTGGAGAGCGCCTTCGCCACCGCGCGCAAGCGATTGCGGCTGCGGGCAATCATGACCGTGGTGCTGATTGCCATGTTCTTCGGCGGCATCGTGATGGTGATCTGGGAAGGCGCGATCGACGTAGCGGCCGGGCGGATGAGCGGCGGGGCAATCGCCGCCTTCGTGTTCACCGGTGTCCTGGTCGGCGGCGCGTTCGGCGCCTTGAGCGAGACCTACGGCGACCTGCTGCGCGCATCGGGCGCGGCCGGCCGTATCACGGAGCTCATGGCCGCGCGGGCCGAGATCAAGGCGCCGGAGCAACCCGAGCCGCTGCCGGAGCCCGGCAGGGGCGCCCTGAGCTTCGAGCACGTCGAGTTCCGCTACCCTACCCGTCCCGACGAAAAGGCGCTGCACGACCTTAGCCTCGAGGTAGCACCCGGCGAGACGGTGGCGGTGGTCGGCCCGTCCGGCGCGGGCAAGTCGACCCTGTTCCAGCTGGCGCTACGCTTCTACGATCCGCAGGGCGGCCGCGTGCTGCTCGACGGGGTGGACGTGCGCGATGCCGATCCCGCAGCCGTGCGCGCCCGCATCGCGCTGGTGCCGCAGGAGACGGTGATCTTCGCAGCCTCCGCCCGGGACAACCTCCGCTATGGCCGGTGGGAAGCGTCGGAAGCGGAGATCGAGGCGGCGGCGCGGGCGGCCCATGCCCATGACTTCCTCCTGAGCCTGCCGGAAGGTTACAACACCTACCTCGGCGAAGGCGGCGCGCGGCTGTCTGGCGGGCAGCGCCAGCGGCTGGCGATCGCCCGCGCCCTGCTGCGTGACGCGCCGCTACTGCTGCTCGACGAGGCCACCAGCGCGCTCGACGCCGAGAGCGAGGCCGCGGTACAGGATGCGCTGGAGCGGCTGATGAAAAGCCGCACTACCGTGGTCATCGCGCACCGTCTCGCCACCGTCCGCGCCGCCGACCGCATCGTCGTCTTGGACGGCGGCCGCATCGTCGAACAGGGCACCCATGCCAGCCTGACCCGTCAAGGTGGGCTGTACGCCCGACTGGCGCGACTGCAGTTCCAGGGCGAGGCGGCCTGAACCGCCGTCGCGGCTCAAAGCGCCTCGCAACGGGTGTTAGAAGCGCGCGTAGGCCTCGTTCCCGACGAACCCCATCCGCGTGACATCCGCACGCTTGGCCATGGCGAGCACTTCATCGACCGCGGCGTAAGGCGCCTCGGCACTTGGAAGCAGGTGGAGTTCGGGCTCGCTCCGATTTGCGGCACTGGCTTCGAGCAGGACGTGCAGGTCGGGCTTGCTGACGGCCTTGCCATTCCACAGCAGCGCACCGTGAGCGGTAATGGCAAGGCGGTTTTTGACTGGATCGATCGATGCAGGCGGCGGCCCGCCCGGCAGGTCGAGCTTCACCGCATGAGACTGCATGGGGATGGTGATGATCAGCATGACGAGCAGCACGAGCATGACGTCGATCAGCGGCGTCGTATTCATCTCCATCATGGGTTCGGGATCCAGTGACCTGCATGGAGCCGTGTTCATGACCACTTCCCTTCCGTTCGTGTGACATTGTAACGTCTCACATCCGGATGGAACAGGCAAGAAAAAGGGCGGCCCCTTGCGGAGCCGCCCTAGGTTCGTTCGGGAGGTTGGCCCCGACCGACTGCTCTAGAATTTCCCGTAGGCTTCGTTGCCGACGAAGCCCATCTTCTCGACCTTGGCGTTCTTGGTGACCACCAGCACTTCGTCGACCAGCGCGTAGCGGGCTTCCGGTTCCGGCTGCAGGTGCAGTTCGGGAGTGGGGTTCATTTGCTGGGTCTGGTCGAGGTATTGACGCAGTTGCAGCATGTTCACCGGCGTGCCGTTCCACAGCACCGCGTTGGCCTGAGTGATCACGACCTTGTTCTTGACCGGATCGATGATCTCCTGCGGCGTATTGGTGCTCTGCGGCAAGTCCAGCTTCACGGCGTGAGTTTGCACCGGGATAGTGATGATGAACATGATCAGCAGCACCAGCATGACGTCGA
>NZ_CADCVZ010000063.1 GCF_902806265.1 uncultured Sphingomonas sp.
TCGAGCAACTCTTCGGAATTCACCCGCTGCATGCCCCAATAGACTTCGCAGCTGTTATCGGGCCCGGCGCGAACCGTCAGGTCGACGTTCTCCGGCTTGGTTTCACGCACTTCCGAGAGGGTCTGCGGAAGGGCAATGGGAACGGTCTCCACCACCACCGGGATCGCGATCAGGAAGATGATCAGCAGCACCAGCATCACGTCCACGAGCGGGGTGGTGTTGATGTCCGACATGGGGACGTCGTCGCCGTCTTCCTTGCCTACATTCATTGCCATGAAGTTACGGCCTTTTCGTCAGTTTGAGTGGTGGCCGGCCCCGTGCCGGCCTCCGAGCATCCCCAGTTAGCGGCGGTCGACGGTGGTGGTGCCGGTGCCACTAGCCTGCTGACCGGTCGAAGTCTGGCCTGCAGTCAGCGGCTGGGTTCCAGCCGGGGTCGGCGCGGTGCCCGAGCGGGTCTGCGCACCGCGGGCGACCGAGGACGAACCCGCGTTGGCGGCGCCCGAGGCGGCGAGCGACGGCTTCACCCGGCCTTCAGACATGATGTAGCCGTGCAGGTCATTCGTGAAGGCTGCGAGATCCTCCATGATCGACTTGTTGCGGCGGATCAGCCAGTTGTAGGCGAGCACGGCCGGCACGGCGACGACCAGGCCCAGCGCGGTCATGATCAGCGCCTCACCAACCGGGCCGGCGACGGTGGAGATCGAGGCCTGACCGGACGCGCCGATCTTGATGAGCGCGCGGTAAATGCCGACCACGGTACCGAACAGGCCGATGAACGGCGCGGTCGAACCCACGGTGGCGAGGAACGCCAGGCCTTCGCCGAGACGGGCGCCGATGCCGCCCTGCGAACGGGCCAGCGAGTTCGCCATCCAGTCGTGCTGGTCGATGGGGTTGGTCAGCTTGCTGTGCTGGTCCTGAGCCAGCAACGCGTCGTCGACGATCGCCCGGTAGGCGCTCTTCTGGTCAAGCTTGGACGCTGCATCCTTGAGGTTGGGTGCATTCCAGAAGCTCGACCGGACCTTGCGGCCCTGGGCGATAATCTTCTGCTGCTCGAACAGCTTGGTGAACAGGATGTAGAAGGAGAAGACCGACATCGCCACGAGGATGATGAAGGTCGCCCAAGAGATCACGCCGCCTTCGTTGAGGGCGGCCATCAGGCCATACGGGCTTTCGCCGGCGGGTGCGGGAGCTGCCATAGTTTCGTCTTTCCTTGTCAGAAGCTTGCTTGGTTCAGGCTGTGATTCGAACTGCTATTCCAATCGCCAGGTGATACGCTGCCGAAGGGTACCTGTCGTCGGGTTGCCATTGCTGTCTTGGGCCGGCGTGAACCGCGCCCGTGACGTCAAGGCCCGGCATGTCGCGTTGTCAAGCGCACGAGATCCGCTCGACGACGCTACCGAACAGCCGCTGATCCGCCCGTTGGTGCCGACCTGCAGAGCCACGGTGACCGTACCCTGCTCCTCATTGTCCAAGGCGCTTTGCGGGTAGTCATCGCTACGAATCAACCCCTGCAGGTTACCCACGGCGCTCTTGGGCTCCGAACGTACCACGGGTGGCGGCGGCGGCGGCGGCGGCGCCGGCGGCGGCGGCGGCCGCAGCACCTGCGGCGCCGGGATCGGGTTGATCACCCGCGGTGGCGCGTCGGGCACCGACTGGATCTGCGGGGTCTGCACGTTGCTCCGCACCATGGGCGGCGGCGCCACGGGCGGCGGCTCCGTTTGCGGCAGCGGCTCGTCGGGCGGAGGCGGCGGCTCCTCGGGCGGGGGCGGTGGCTCCTCCTCGACGTCGAAGGTCTTAAGGTCCTCGGCCGCTTGCTTGATCACGTTGTAGGCGAGTCCGGTCACCAGCGCGTAGCCGAGCAGCACGTGCAGGAGCGCAACGATGACGATGGCCACCGTTCGGTTCGAACTCATCTGCCTTCGATTGGCGTAAGACATCCTGCCGCAATTCTCCTTAAGCGGGCATCCGACGAGCCTCACTCCCACAGGCGGCGTTGTGGCGCCGCTCGGAGAGTGAGGCCTGACGACGTACTAACGTATCATCGGCAGGCCGGCGCGCTTCCTTAATAAAGCCTCAATGGCGGCGCAACGATATTGTTCCACCTCCGCAAGCGCTGGTCACCAAGACTCGCGCCGACCCGTTCAGGGGGCGTTGCCGGTGAAGGAGGCAAGTTCCACCCCGACCCCTCTCGCTTCCCGGTAGACGTCGGGTTTGGAGCTCGTGACCCGAAGGGCTCGAACCCCGTGCCGACCGGCGATCCAACCGTAGATTTCCGCCACCAACGTTTCTTGGAGGTTGTAGCGGCGGGCCCTCGCAAGGCGCTCGATCTCCTGCTTGAGATGGTCGTAGTTCCACGCGTCGGCGGCCGCATCTCCGGCGGGCGGATCGAGCTCGTCGAGCCAGACTTCCACGCTGATCAGCAGCCGCTGCAGCGTCCCGATTTCGAACGGATGGAAGCCGATGTCCGTCATCACCTCCAGGGAATCAAGGTGGATCCGGACGGATCGAACGGCGAGCGAGTCGGGCACCATGCCCGATAATCGGGGAACAAAGGTTACGTCGGTCATGGTAGGTCCAGATATTGCACATCGCGCGGCAGGGACTGGAAGCGCTGACCGGCATCGAGGGTGAGCACCTCACCGGTGAGTGCCAGGGAGTCCAGCAGAAAGCGCAAGGCCGTGACGACATCGTCGGGCGTGACTCCGCGTCCAAGCGGATTATGGGCATGGGCCGCGGCGAAATTGTCCGCCGACTGCCCGGCCGATTGCAGCATCAACGCCGGCGCGATGCCGTTCACCCGGATGCCCTGCCCGGCCAAGGCGCGCGCGGACAGCTCCGTTAGGCTGGCCAGCGCGGCTTTGGACAGGGTGTAGCTGAGGAAATCAGGGTTGGGAGCGGCGAGCTTGGCATCAAGGATGTTGACGATCAGCCGGTCGCCCGGCTCGCCTCCCACCGCCGCGGCGAAGGCGGCGGTGAGCAGCGTGGGCGCGCGAACGTTGACGGCCATGTGGGCGTCGAACTCGGCAACGGAAAAGGCGTGAAGATCGTCATGAGCAAAGCGCGCCGCATTGTTGACGAGCAGGTTGGGTCGAGCCGGACAGGCGGCGTGCAGCGCGTCGGCGCAGGAGGGGTCGGCAAGATCGGCGATCGCGCGAACGGCGCCGGTCGGCACCTCGTCCTCGATTGATCGAACATGCGCAACGACCGTCCACCCATCGCCGAGCAATGCTTCAACGATCGTCCGGCCGACCCGCTTGCCGCCGCCGGTGACAATGGCCACGCCCGGTTTCATCCGCCCTCATTGCGTCCGGCGAGCGCTGATGACAATGGAGCCCGCATGCCCTCAAGCCAAGACCCGATCCGGATCGCCGGCCACAGCCTGGCCGAGATCGCCCGCTTGGCGGCGGAGCGGCGGCTGCCTCCGGTGGCGAGCTGGAACCCGCCGCATTGCGGTCATTCGGACATGCGGATCGCGCGCGACGGCAGCTGGTATCACCAGGGTGAGCCCATTCAGCGGGAAGCCATGGTGCGGCTGTTTTCAACCATTCTGCGCCGCGAGTCCGACGGCAGTCATGTGCTGGTCACCCCAGCCGAGAAGCTGACGATCGATGTGGAACTCGCTCCTTTTGTGGCCACCGCCATGACTAGCGAGGGCTCCGGCCATCAGCGGCGGATCGCCTTTGAGCTCAACAACGGCGATCCCGTGCTGCTCGGACCCGGCCACCCGCTGCGGTTGGAGGGCGAAATCCCGCTTTTGGGAGTGCGGGACGGCCTCCAAGCCAGCCTGGCCCGCCCGGTCTACTATGAGCTGGCCGAGCTTGCGCTGGATGAGGGCGGCGACCCGCCCGGCGTGTGGAGCGACGGCTGCTTCTTTCCGCTTCAATCGGCATGACGCTCCCTGACCAGCTCCGGGCGTCGCTGGACCTGCCGCCGCCGTCCGGATTGCTCGCTGGCGACGTCGCCGAGGGTGGGCCCGAACAGCTGCGCGAAGCCGCCGTTCTGGTAGCCATCACCCGTCGCGCGGAGCCAGGCGTGTTGCTGACAGTCCGGCGGGAGCACCTGCGGACGCATGCCGGGCAGGTCGCATTCCCCGGCGGCAGGATCGACGCCGACGACCCGAGCACCACCGCGGCCGCCTTGCGCGAAGCTGAAGAGGAGATCGGCCTGCCCCCACAGCTAGTGGAGCTGTGGGGCACGGCCGATCCCTATCGGACAATCACCGGCTACCGCGTCACGCCCGTGCTCGGCTCCGTGCCGCCGGACCTCCCCCTGACGCCTCACGAAAGCGAAGTCGCGGATCTGTTCGAAGCGCCCCTCGCCTTTCTGCTCGACCCCGTCAATCAGCGGGCAGTGGAGGTCGAATACCGCGGGCGCATGCGGCCTTATTATCAGATCGATTGGCAGGGCCGCCGCGTCTGGGGCGTCACCGCGGCGATGCTGGTGAACCTGACCCGGCGGCTGCATGCCAGCGAGGCGGCATGGACCTGAGTTCGCTCCATGAGCTCGCAGAGAAGAACGGCGTTCCCTTGCTCCTCGCCGCGCTGGGCCCGGGCACCAGCCGCTTCGTCGGCGGCGCGGTGCGGGACACGCTGCTCGGCCTGCCGGTGCAGGACCTGGACCTCGCCACTACCCTGTCGCCCTATGAGGTAATGCGCCGCTGCGGGGCGGCCGGGATCAGGACGGTGCCGACCGGCATCGCTCATGGCACGGTCACCGCCGTCAGCGCCGGACAAACGGTCGAGATCACCACCCTGCGGGCCGACGTGGCAACCGACGGGCGCTGGGCCGAGGTCGCGTTCACCGACGATTGGCGCGCGGACGCCGAACGGCGCGACTTCACCATGAATGCGCTGTACTTCGATCCGCCCTCGGGCGAGCTGTTCGACTTCTTCGGCGGGCGCGAGGACCTGACGGCCGGGAAGGTCCGGTTCATCGGCGATCCGCTCCGCCGCATCGCGGAAGACCATCTGCGCATCTTACGCTTTTTCCGCTTTCACGCGCGGTTCGGCGGCGGCGAGCTCGACCGCAGCGGCTTGGCTGCGTGCATCGCCCGAGCCAACGATCTCATGGCCTTGTCGCGCGAGCGCATCGCGGACGAGTTGCTGAAGCTGCTCGCCCTGCCCGACCCGGGGGCAACGGTGACAGTCATGGTCGGGGAAGACGTGCTCCGTCCGGTGCTGCCGGAGATCGCCCCAGCCGCTCTCCCACGGCTGAACCGGCTGATCGAGGCCGAGCGGCAGGCCGCCGTTCCTCCCGCTGGTCTGCGCCGCCTGTCCGCGTTGCTGCCGCCCGAGCCGCTGTTGGCCGAGAAGGTGGCCGCCCGGCTCAAATTGTCCAACAAGGCGCGCAAGCGGCTGGCCATCGCCGCCGACCAGGACCTGGACGGCAGCCCGCGCGCGCTCGCTTACTGGATCGGGCCGGAGGGTGCGGCCGACCGGCTGCTACTGGCCGGGCGTATCGAGGATTCTGCCGGCGTGGCGAAGTGGACGCCGCCCAAGCTGCCGATCGCCGGCGGAGCCCTGATCAAGCGCGGCCTCGCGCCCGGGCCGACCGTCGCCCGCACGTTGCAGGCAATTGAAGGGCGCTGGGTTGCGGAAGGTTTTCCCAACGGAGAGCGGCTCGAGACGATCGTCGCGGATGCGCTTGCGGGCGGGCTCTGAGCATCGAGCTTGGGTGAACGCGGCTTTCGGCGTCGTTCACCCGTGATCCGGCTTCTCCGGTGGCTTAAGCTCCCGCCTTTCGCAGCCGCTCGTCCCGGCCGCTATCTAGCTTGACGCTTAAAGTCCCGGCCGCACGGCCTGAGTTGACGCCGCAACCTGCCGGTCCGGCCGCCCGTCCCAGCCGTAATAATCGGTCAGGTAGGTCAGCTTGCCGCCTTCCGGCTGCACGGTCAGGTAGGTCACGTACACCGGCACGCCCTGGGGCAGCTTGACGTGCAGCTCGGGTTGCGGCGTCGGCGGGACAGGCTCGGCCTGCAGCAGCCAGCGGCCGAGGCGCTTGGCGTCTTCCAGCCGAATGCAGCCGTTCGACAAGGTCCGCACGTTCTTGGCAAAGTATTCCTTTTGCGGCGTGTCGTGGAGGTAGATGTCTTCCGAGTTGCGGAAGTTGAACTTCATGCGGCCCATGGAATTGGTTGCCCCGGGCAGCTGGCGCACGCGGATTTGCTTGCCTCCCGAAGCCACCGCAGCCCAGTCGACCGACGAGGCCGGCACCACCGTGGCATTCTCCGTCCAGTCGGACATGACCTCGAAGCCCTGGCTCTTGAGGTAGGTCTCGCCGCTCTTCAGCGCCTTTGGTCCCACGTTCTTGAGAATGAGGTTGCCCGGCACGTTCCAATACGGGTTGAACGTCGTATAGAAGATCATGCTGGCGATCATCGGCGTTGGCGATTCCTGCTTGCCGACCACCACCTTCATGCTGTCGACCGGCTGCCCGTTCTCATACATGGTGAGCCGGGCGTTGGCCGCGTTGACCAGGATATAGCGACCGCCCGCCGGAAGCACTCGCGCCCGCTCCAGATTGGCCAGCAGCCTGGCGTCGGCGCCCGCCGCCGGGTTGGCCTGGAACCCGGCCCAGGCCGCGTCGCGCAACTGGGCGTAAGTGGCGTTAGGCGATGCCACCTTGTCGAGATGCTGCGCCAGGCTGGGCGCAGCCGCCGCGGTCAGCAGGATCTGGTCGGGACGAGAACCCTGCGGCGCCAACTGCGGGTAGCCGAACAGCATGCCGGCGGGCGCCTTCTTGAGCAGCTGCACATAGGCAACCCACGCGTTGCTGGCGAGCAGCTCGGCCGCACGAATATCAACGGGCGCGTTGCTGGTGGCCGCGCGCACCGTAGCCGCTTCCACCTGGGCAGCCAGCTGCGGCCCAATGGCCAAGCCTTCGACCTGGGCCCGCCGAAGCAGGCCCGGGAGTTTGGCGGCGGCTGCGCGGCTGTCCGCGTTGCGGAACCAGATCGGCGCGTCGCCGCGGTGGAAGTAGTAAGCCTCGACGGGATCAGCCGGCACGACCCGGACCGGAGCCGGCGCGGGCGGCGGGGCGGCAGGTCGCCTGCGCGCCTCGGCCGCAGCGGGAACGGCTAGGGCCGACAGCATGGTCGCGGCGAGAATAAGCTGCTTCACTTGCACAACCCCGTGTAGAGATCAGAGGACAGACTATCTAGGAGTCCCGCCCTGTCCGGCAAGTGAACCATTGCGGTGCCGGCAGTTAGGCGGGTGGCGTGGCTCTGAGGCCACGCTTGCGCCACCTCCCCGCTTAGCGATCGTTGCGGCGCCGCTCCTCGAAGAACGTCAGCGCCTGGTCCGCGGCGAGCGGCTGAGCGAAGAAAAATCCCTGGCCCGTGTCGCAGCCAAGCGCCGCAAGCGTTGCCGCCAGCTCGGGGGTTTCGATGCCTTCCGCCGTGGTGCTCATGCTTAGTGCCTCGGCCAAGCTAAGCACGGCGCGGACGATGGCCACGCTGTCTGGATCCACCAGCATCGCCGACACGAAGCTGCGATCGATCTTGAGCACGTCGATCGGCAGCCGCTGCAGGTAGGCGAGGCTGGAGTAGCCGGTGCCGAAATCGTCCATGGCAAGCGTCGCGCCAAGCCCCTTCAGCGCATCGAACACCCGGGTCGCACGACCGGGGTCCTGGACGATCGAACTCTCCGTGAGTTCGAGGCACAGCCGGGCGCCGTCGAGCCCGCTGTGACGAAGCGCGCTATCCGCGGCCGCAGCGACATCATCGCGGGCGACCTGGATGGCCGATAGGTTCACAGCGAAGTACAGCGGCAGGGCGGCGCCTGCCCGGCGATCCCATTGCGCGAGGGTCTGCGTAGCGGAGTGCACCGCCCACTGGCCAAGCGCCAGGATCAGCCCGCTCTCTTCCGCCACCGGAATGAACTCGTTCGGGCTGATCTCTCCGCGCTCCCCGTGGTGCCAGCGCGCGAGGGCTTCGAAGCCTGCCACCTGACCCGTCTGAAGATCGATCAGCGGTTGGTAAGCGAGCTGCAGCTGATCGCGGTCGAGGGCGCGGCGCAGCTCGGTCTCGATGGAAAAGCGGCGGCGCGCGGCGCAAGCCTGTTCCGGCTGGTAAATCTGTGGCTGCCGGACAAGCTTGGCTTGCTTGCAGGCGATCTGAGCGTTGCGGAAAAGCTCCTCCGGCTCTAGGCTGGCGGGCATCTGCGCAACCCCGATCGCGCATTCCACGCGCACCTCAAGCTCGCTCAGGCGGAACGGCGCGGCGAGGACTTCGCCGATCCGTTCGGCGGTGCGCATGGCATCGCCAATGCCGTTCCTGAGCGAGACGATCACCCCGAACTCGTTTCCGCCCGTGCGGGCGAGCCGGTCCCCGGCACGCAGGGCCGAGATCAGGCGGCGGGCAAAGGTGATCAACAGCTCGTCGCCTGCAAGGCTGCCCAAGCTTTCGTTGATGCGGGAGAAGCGGAGCAGGTCGACGATCAGCACGGCATGGCCGCCCCGCCCATCCCCCTTGTCCGCGCCGGCGGCGTCGATCATCTCGGTGAAGGCCAGTCGATTGGGCAGGCCGGTCAGGCTGTCGCGCAGCATCTCGGCCCGCAGGTTGCGTTCCGCCTGAACTTCCACCGTTCGGTCCGTTACGGTCACCAGACAGCGCTGAGTGCCGCAGTTCAGCGGTGGAAGCTGCGTCAAGTGCAGCCGATAGTAATGCGCCTCGAACCCTTCCCCGTCGCCGATGTCGAGCTCCGGTGCGGCCCTGCCCCGAAACCAGTCATGGAGATGCATCGCGACTTGGCCCGCGTGAAGGCAAGTGTCGCCCAAATGGCTGAACTGACCCACGGTGGAGCGCTCAACAGTTCGCTCGAACTCGGCATTGTGAGCGGCCAGGTACAGGGAATCGTGCTTCCTCAAGGCGATGATCGCCGCCGGGAGGGGCAGCGCAGCTAGCAGCGCATAGTCATCTGGCAGACGCGGAGGCGGAGGCGCGGCCGCCGAGTATGACGCGGGTGAGGCGGCGGCGGAGGCCATGCAGTGCCTATGCCCCACGAGCGTTAATGGTCCGTTGCCGACACCGCCCCGGCCAACCGGTCGGCGAATGCGTCGGTTCGGATACCGTTCAGGCGCATGGTGGTCTAAGGTCAAGCACACGGGGGACAGGTTAAACTTGAAAATGCATGCAGCGCGCACTCTTCTGCTAGCCTTTGTGGCTGCCGCCCTGCCTGGCACGGCAGTTGCCGCGGATCGGCTGAAGGACGACCCGTACACGCTGCCGGAAGGCGGCCAAAAAGGGCTGGACATGGTCATGGTGGATGCCGCCGCCATGCCGCAGGAACCGGAGCTTGCCCGCGACGACCTGCCCGTCTTGCCCGAGGAGGAATGGAGCGGAGCGCCCGTCGACCTGCTAAAGCCGGTCCACCACCTGTACACTGACCTGCGACGGGCTCTCGTCCGCTACCAGATGGAATGGGGCGGACTTCCGGTTGTACGAATCCCGGAGTCCGGTTCGGTGCTCGCCTCCGGCTCGGCTGACCGCCGCGTCCCCCTGCTCCGCAAGCGGCTGGGGCTCGGCGATCCGGACCCGCTTGCGCCGTCGGCCTTCGATGGGCAGCTCGAGGCCAAGCTGCGCGCCTACCAGGTCGCGCACGGACTCCCGGCGGATGGCAAGGCCGGCGCTGCGACCATCCGCAGCCTAAATCTCGGACCCAAGCATTATGAAGCGCTGGCCGTGATCAACATGGAGCGGGCCCGCCGCCTGCCGCCGCCGGGTGGGCCGAACAGCCGCAAGTACATCCTCGTCGATGCCGCGGCGGCGAAGCTCACCATGTACGAGGACGGGCGCCCGGTCGACAGCATGAAGGCGATCGTCGGTACCGACAAGTCGCCTACCCCGATGATGGCGGCGTTGATGCGCTATGCCAACGTCAACCCCTACTGGAACGTCCCGCCCGACCTGGTCGCCAAGACCATCGCTCCGCGCGTAGTGGCGGAGGGGGCGCAATATCTCGGCGACCGCCGCTACGAGGTGCTCGACACTTGGGAAAACGATGCCAAGGTCATCGACCCGACCACCGTCGACTGGAAGGCGGTCGCGGCAGGCAAGAAGGAATTGCGGGTACGCCAGCTCCCCGGCGGAACCAATTCCATGGGCGAAGTCAAGTTCATGCTGCCCAACCACTACGGCATCTACCTCCACGACACGCCGGGCAAGGACCTGTTCGCCAAGGACGAACGGCACCTCAGCAACGGTTGCATCCGGCTGGAGGATGCGCGGCGGCTCGCCCGCTGGGTGTTCGGCGAGGTGCCGACCGCGTCCAGCCCGGATGCCGAGCAGCGGGTCGATCTCAAGGAGCCGATCCCGGTCTACATCACCTACATGACCGCGGGGCTGAGCGGCAGCCAGCTGGCGTTCCGCGGCGATGCCTACGGGCGCGACCGGGCGCTGCTCGCCAGGTTCGATCCGCTTGGGCCCAGCACCAAGGTCACCGCCCGCTAGGCTGCGCTACGGATCTGCGTGATCAGGTTCATGACTTCGCGCTTCAAGTCGCCAGCGTGCGCGTCAAGGGTGACCGCGGCATGGCCGACCGTCTTGGCTACCATTTCGGTGGCGGACGCCTGACGCTCCACGCCGCCCATGCTGTGGCGCAGCGCCTCCGTGCTGGTCACCGTTCGTTGCATGCTGTGATTGATCTCGTCGGTGGCCTTGCTCTGCTGCTCGACCGCCGTTGAGATGGAGGTGGTGGCAAGCTCGACCTCGCCCACCGCGTCCTCGACTTCCCGCACGGCACCGGCGACTTGGGTCGCCGTCCGCAGCACGGAGCCGATCTGAGCGCCGATCTCGCTGGTCGATGCGGTGGTCTGCTCGGCCAGGCTCCTGATCTCCGAGGCGACCACAGCGAAGCCGGCACCGCTCGCCCCTGCCCGCGCCGCCTCGATGGTCGCGTTGAGCGCCAGGAGATTGGTGCGCTGCGCGACGTCGTTGATCAGGCCGGAGACATGCGCAATCCGCGCAGTGGCCCCTTCCAGTTCGGTCATCTGCTCGGCCACCGCCGTGGCCCGCTGGGCCATGGTCCGGGCGGCGGACGCACTACTCTCCGATTGCTCCGAGATCTCGGCAATCGACATGGCAAGCTCATCGGCGGCGGAGCCGACGATCGCCACATTGCCGGCAGCTTCCTCTGTGGCGTTCACTGCCGCGCCCACGTCGGACTTGGTGCCGAGCGCGCTCTGCTTCATCTCGTCCGCCGCCCTGCCCAACGCTTCGCTGGCCGAGGCGACCTGCGCCACCACCTTGAGCACGCGCTGCTCGAGCTGGTCGGCCATCGCCTGCCGCACCTGGCGTTCCGTGGCGGCGGCGTTGTCGCGCTTGGCGGTCTGATCCTGGAACTCCTGAGTCGCCCTTTGTTTGTCAATCTCGGCCACCTGCGCCGCAGCCACCGCTTCTTTGTAGCGAGCGAGCCCTTTCGCCAGCGCACCGATCTCGTCCCCGCGATCGGTGCCTTCCACCACGGCGTGAAGCTCGCCAGCCGTCAGCATGTGGAGCGAGCGGGTCAGACTTCCGATCGGAAGCACGATATCGCGCCGCAGCATGCCGGTGACCCAGGCAGCCGAGCCGAGCCCCGCGGCCAGGCTGAGAACCAAGGACAGGGTCCATGCCGCCGACCAGCGCGCCACGCTTGCCTGGTCTTCCTTCATGGCCGCTTCCAGCTGATCGCTGGTGGCCTCCATGACGCCTTCGAGCCGCTCTAAATCTCTCAGGAAGCGCGGCAGCTCGCGCCGGGCGGACGGATAATCGTTGCCGGCCAGCTCCACCATCCTGGCGGCATGCCGGGTGTAAGCGTCCAGCGGCTCGCCGACCTTGGCCAACGCAGCCTGCGCCGCGTCGCCCAGCGGCAGGGCGCGGTTGCCCTCGACCACCCGGCGGAACCAGAGGCCATGCTCCGCCAAATCCTCCTGCGTCCGGGTGAGCGCCCGGCGGTCGCCCGTCGCCGCGGCGTACAGGGCCGAGAGCACATCGGCCCGCAAGGCATCGTGCATCATGTCCGCTTCGACGTGGTTGCGGAGCGCCGTCGCGGCCACCAGCGTCTGCTCCTGAGCGCTCGACAGCTTGCGCGAGGCGGTGAAGCCGAACAGGGCGGTGAGCACGGAAACGGTCAGCAGGACCGCGCAAATGGTCCAGATACGCCGGGACATGGACATGATGGGCAAGCTGCTCCCTGGGAAAGACCCAGCCTAAAGGGCGATTGGTAAAGAAGGCGTTGGCGATAGCGGCTTAGCCGCCCGCCGCCGCTTCCCCTTCCGCCTCCTCGTCCAGCTCGGCGCGGAGTTCGGCGAAGAAGGCGGCGCGCTCCCCTTCCTGCTCGGCGAGCGCGTCGTCCTCGCTGCCGTAGTAACGGTCGAGCAGCTGCGCTTCCTCCTCCGTGCACTCACGCCCGTCGAGCAGGTCCACCCCGTCCCGGTCGCCGCCGGGCCAGGCATGGATGGTCCGCCATTCCCCACTTTCCGGATAGCGCCACACCTGTTCGGGCTCGGGTGCCCCAAGTTGACTCGGTTGACTGTCGTTCGCGGGTGGCGGTGGGGCGAGCAGCTCCCCGGCAGCCGCGTCGTCGCCGTCACCGACCAGGTCGAGGAAGCGGTCCCACTCGGCCATGGCGCGGACGTGCGCCCCGCCCTAGGCGGCCGAGCGGTCGCAGCGGCGGTCGAGCCGGGCGAGCACCGCCATCGCCAGGCGACCGTCGTGCCGGTGGCGCTCGGCCACGACCTCGCCGTTGCGGGTGATGGTCTCGGTGCTGCCGGCGAGCGCGCGCTCGAGCACGCTGTCGGCGAGCGCATCCCGGGCGAGCTCCGCGGCGGCGTTCCAGCCGGCGGCGAACACCGGATCGCGGGCGCGGAGGGCATAAGCGCTCTGCTTGCTGAGATCGACGCATTCGCAGGCGTGACTGACCTTGCCGGTGTCGGCGAGGATGTCGAGGAAGAGCCTGCGGTTGAACGGCGTCCAGCCGCCCATCCGGGTAGCCCGGTTCTCCCCCAGCTCACGCGAAAGGCGTTCGAGCTCGTGCATATGATGGCGCATCTGCCCGCGGCGGACATCGTCGGGAGCGGGCTCGGGCGGCGGCCGCTCGGGCTCAGGCGCGGCGGAGCGGAGCCAGGCGGCGGGGGCGCTGTGGGGTGAGGCGCACGGGCGGGTGGCGGGTGCGGGCGGGCTCATGCTGGTAATGTCCATGCGCGTGACGCTAACCTTTTTGGTTAGCTGTAGGACAGAGTTTTGTTTGCGTACGGTTTGAGGGAAAGAGGCAGAGCGATGAACGCCCAATCCTATGACGTCCATGTAAGGCCGCTTAGCGCAGAGCTGGGTGGTGGGTTCGTGGCGATCGTACCCGATCTGCCGGGCTGCAAATCGGATGGCGACACGCCCGAGGAAGCCTTGGCCAACGCCTATGATGCGATTGAATGCTGGATAGAGGCGGCCGAGGGAATGGGCCGCCCGGTACCGGCGCCTTCCGTGGGTGACGCACTAGCTTTCGCGCACTGACTTCATTGCCCCGCACGCGCCGCAACTTGCAAAGAAGCACGCGCCCTCCGCGTGAACCTCATCGACAGCTTTCCAAGCGATCAAGCGCCGCCTGCGCTGCTCCAAGTGCGGCGCGAAGCGGGCGAACTTCGAGGTGATCCGGAGGCGTGCGGCGGGATCAGCGGCGCTGCGTCCGCTATCGCCCGACGCCCACCCTGTCAGCCCCGTTCGCCGGACCGCGGATTTTCGGGTGGCGGCGGAGTTGGGATGCTGGATGGATCGGTCCCCGCCGGAACGCCGTCCCCGGCTGGAGCCGCACCGCCGCCAAGGGCTGTCCGAAGTCGGCCGCCGGCATAGGCCTGGGCCTCACGCGCATCGGCGATCACGGCGTCGGCGCCGAAGAACTCGTGGGTCGCGCCGGCGAACTCGCGCCGTTCGACTTCAACGCCAGCCGCCTGCAGGCGCTGTGCCAGCAACTCGCCTTCGGAGCGCAGCGGGTCGACCTGTGCGGCGACAATGGTCACCGGCGGAAGGCCCTGAAGGTTCGCACCGACGAGATTGATTCGCGGGTCCATCAGGTCGGCCGGGGTTCGGGGCACGTAGCGGAAGAACCACGCCATCGTCGCTCGGCTGAGCGGCAGGGCATTGCCGCTGTCCTGGTAGGACGGCGTATTGAGGTCGCTGCCGGCGATCGGATAAACGGACAGGATGTGCCGCGGCGCCGGGAGCTGCGCGTCGCGGGCAGCGATCGCGGTCGCCACTGCGAGGTTGCCGCCCGCGCTCTCGCCGGCAAAGGCGATCCGCTGCGGGTCGCCGCCCAGCCGTGCTGCGTTCTGCAGCAGCCAGCGGTAGGAGGCGAGCGCGTCCTGGTGCTGCGCCGGAAAGGGAGCCTCCGGCGCCTTGCGGTAGTTGACGGAGATCACCATCGCCCCGGTGTTGCGGGCGAGCCCACGCGCTCCACCGGCATAAATCGCCGGGTTGGCCAGCACCCAGCCGCCGCCGTGAAAGTAGAGGATCACCGGCAGCGGACCGCTGACGCCCGTCGGCCGGATCAGCAGCGCTTGGAGGTTGCCGGCGGCGCCGCGGACGGTGATGTTGCGCTCGGTAGTGCCCGGCGGCGGGGTGGTCGGCCGGCCCTGCGCCCGCAGCACGGCGTTGACCCCGTCGGTGAAGGTCGGCTGGCGCCGGGCCTCGGCCGGGCTGAGCGTATGGTACGGGCGGATGTTGAGCGTGCGGGTGAGCGCATCGAGCACCGCCTGGTTGTCGGCGTCGACCGGAGCGCCGCTGCCCGGAATGCCGGGCTGGCCCTGCGGCGCCGGAGCTGCGGGCGGCACCTGGGCGAACGCCACTCCGCCCACGCCCAGCGAGAGCGCTGTCGCCAGCCCAAGAACCATTCGCTTGTTAACCGCCTTGACCATGGTGACGCCTCGCTTCGCACGTGAACGAAATTCGAACATTGCGGGGAACGACAGGCGCAACAGGCGGGTTCCATTGGCACGAAATCGCCATTCCGATCCGAGGAGACCGCCCCCGTGACCCCCACCCGCACCCTGCTCAGCGCCGCTGCCCTTGCCACCGCGGGCCTGGCCGTCCCGGCCGCGGCGACCCTCCCCACCCCGCCGCAGGCCGCCGCCACCCGTGAGGCTCAGGCCTATCTGTTCCATGCCGGTGCCGGCGATGTGTTCGAGATTACCAGCAGCACCCTGGCCGTTCTGAAGAGCCAGAACCCGCAGGTCCGCGCTTTTGCGACCACGCTGATCGACCACCATAGCCAGACCACCAACCAGACGCTGGCCGCGGCGCGCGCAGGTGGCGTCATGCCGCCGCCGCCTGAGCTCAGCCCCATGCAGAAGAGCATGATCGCCCAACTCCACGCCGCCGCGCCCGGCGCCGCGTTCGACCGGCTCTACCTGCAGCAGCAGGTTCCTGCGCACGAGCAGGCGCTGCAGATCAACAGCGGCTACGCGCAGGGTGGCGACAACCCCGCCCTGCGAGCCAACGCGCAGGCCGCGGTGCCGGTCGTCACCGCCCACCTGGAGCAGGCGCGGCAGCTGAACGGGCCAGTGCGGTAAGCGATCGATGAAGTTCGCGCTCACGCCGAGTTGGTCCGGCTGACGGACGGCTCGGCGATGCTGCACGCCAGCCGTCACGCATGCAGCCTGCCCACCCGCCTCCACCACCCTCGAGACGCCTTTCGACGCTCGTTGCGGGCGTCGCGTCTACCCGCCATCTTCGCGCCACACGCTAGCGGGACGAAGCCACAATTGAGCGCAAGATGTCGCCTGCTGCCGAGGCTAGCAGGGCGTTATGATTGCCGCCTACCAGCGCGAGCGGCGGGACATTCGGCCGCCGCCGAAGCGCCTCATCAGATACCCAATACCGATGCCGAACAGAAGTCGCCGTAACATGAGCCTTCTCCTTCGAGGGGCATAGCGAGCGGGTAAGGCTGCGGTTCCTTCGTCCGGCGCGGTGGCTCGGCGGGCGGCTCGCCCCAACCACGGCGTGAGATGTGGATTGGATCGGCCGCGGTGCATGCTAGACGACACGCATGCCCACTGCCGACGACCCCGCCTCCACCACCATCGACACGCCGTTCGACGCCGCGCTGTCCGAGCGTTACCTCGTCTATGCGCTGTCGACCATCACCGCGCGCTCGCTGCCGGATGTGCGCGATGGATTGAAGCCGGTGCATCGGCGGCTGCTGTGGGCCATGCGGTTGCTTCGGCTCGATCCCACCGGCTCGTACAAGAAGAGCGCCCGCGTCGTCGGGGACGTGATCGGCAAATATCATCCGCACGGGGACGCGTCGGTTTACGATGCGATGGTGCGGCTCGCGCAGGGGTTTGCGCTGCGCTACCCGCTGGTCGACGGCCAGGGGAACTTCGGCAACATCGACGGGGATAACGCGGCCGCCTACCGCTACACCGAGGCGCGGCTGACGGCGGTGGCGACGCAGCTGATGGCCGGGCTCGACGAGGGCACGGTCAGCTTCAAGCCCACCTACAATGGCGAGGAAGAGGAGCCGGAGGTGTTCCCCGGCCTGTTCCCCAACCTGCTCGCCAATGGGGCGAGCGGGATCGCGGTGGGCATGGCGACGAGCATCCCGCCGCATAATTTGTGCGAGCTGATCGCGGCCGCGAGCCACCTGATCGAGCATCCGCAGGCCGAGACGCGCGACCTGATGGAGCATGTGTCGGGACCGGACTTCCCGACGGGCGGGGTGATCGTCGACGCCAAGGAGGCCATCACGCTGGCCTACGAGACCGGGCGCGGGAGCTTTCGGGTGCGGGCGTCGGTGTCGGTCGAAAAGGAGAAGGGCGGCGGCTGGCACCTGCTGGTCAGCGAGATCCCGTACGGGGTGCAGAAGGGCAAGCTGATCGAGGACATCGCGGAGCTGATCGCGAACAAGAAGCTGCCGATCCTGGAGGACGTGCGCGACGAAAGCGCGGAGGACATTCGCGTGGTGCTGGAGCCGCGGAGCCGGACGGTCGACCCGCAGCTGCTGCTGGAGAGCCTATACCGGCTGACCGACCTGGAGATCCGCTTTCCGTTGAACCTGAACGTGCTGGATGCGAGCCGGACGCCGGGGGTGATGAGCCTCAAGCAGGCGCTGACCGCATGGCTGGCGTTCCAGATCGAGGTCATGCTGAACCGGTCGCGGACGCGGATCGGCAAGATCGACGACCGGCTGGAGCTGCTCGACGGCTTCCTAGTGGCGTTCCTGAACCTCGACCGGGTGATCGAGATCATCCGCACGGAGGACGAGCCCAAGGCGGTGATGATCGCGGAGTTCAGCCTCACCGAGCGGCAGGCGGAGGCGATCCTCAACATGCGGCTGCGGTCGTTGCGGCGGCTCGAGGAGATGGAGATCGGGCGCGAGCGCAAGGCGCTGGCCAAGGAGCGCGAGGAGCTGGTCAAGCTGGTCGAAAGCCCGCTGCGGCAGCGCAACCGGCTCAAGAAGGAGCTGGCAGCAGTCAAGGAGAAGTTCGGCGATCCGCGGCGGACGCGGGTCGAGGAAGGGCCGGCCGCGCGGGCGGAGATCGACTGGTCGGCGATGATCGAGCGCGAGCCGATCACCGTGATCCTGTCCCAGCGCGGCTGGATCAGGGCGACCAAGGGGCAAGCGGCGTTGGATGACGCGGAGACGCTGAAGTTTCGCGAAGGCGATGCGCTGCAGACGATCTTCCACGCGCAGACCACCGACAAGCTGCTGCTCGTCGGCGAGAATGGGCGGGTGTACACGCTGGGCGGCGACAAGCTGCCGGGCGGGCGCGGCTTTGGGGAGCCGGTGCGGCTGTCAATCGACCTTGCGGGCGAGGTCGAGATCGTCTCGCTGTTCGTGGTGCGGCCGGAGATGAAGCTGCTGGTCGCGAGCACGGACGGGCGCGGGTTCATCACCTCGGGTGAGGCGGTGCTGGCGGAGACGCGCAAGGGCAAGCAGCTGCTCAACCTGCGCGAGGGCGCGAAGCTGAAGGTGCTGCGGCCGGTGCCGGAGGGCGCGGATGCGGTGGCGGTGATGGGCGAGAACCGCAAGATGCTGCTGTTTGCCTTGAGCGAGCTGCCGGAGATGGGTCGCGGCTCGGGCGTGCAGCTCCAGCGCTATCGCGATGGCGGGCTGGCGGACGTAACGGTGCTGAAGATGAGCGACGGGCTCAGCTGGAGCATGGGGGGCGAGAGTGGGCGGACGCGGACGGAGGCGGACCTGACGCCGTGGCGCGCGATCCGCGGCGCGAGCGGGCGGATGGCGCCGCTCGGCTTCCCGCGGAGCAACCGGTTCTGAGCGGGTACTTGCCAGGCTAATGTGATAGTGTAACCTCCGGCGAAAACGGGAGGAAAGTATGCGTCGCTTCTGTTTGTTGGCCGCCACGGCGGTGCTGGTTGCCGGCTGCTCGCAGCGCCAGGAGCCGCGGCAGCAGGCTGAGGACCTGCGGACCTTTGACGTGCAGTCGGCGCCGCCCGCCTCCCCTGCCGCGCCGCCACCGCCGCCCGTGTCGACGAGCACCGAGCAGGTCGCTGACGGGTCCGGCCCGAACATCAACGTGTCGGCCGCGCCGGGCGTGGCGTTCAACTACCGCTATGCCTACCGCCTGCGCGATGCGCGGATCCAGGCGGCGCAGGAAGCGCATGCGGAGATGTGCGAGCGGCTGACGATCACCCGCTGCCGGATCACGGGGATGCGCTACACGGTGAGCGGCCAGGACGACGTCCGCGCCAGCCTGGAGGTGAAGCTCGACCCGCGGATCGCGCGGGGGTTCGGCAAGCAGGCTACAAAGGTGATCACCGATGCTGAGGGCATGCTGGTCGACCAGGAGATCAGCGGCACCGACGTGAACCCCGCCATCAGTCAGGCAAACCGCGGGCGGGCCGAGCTGACCGACGAGCTGGAGCGGGTCAACCGCGAGCTCGCGCGGCCGGGACTGAGCAACGTCATCCGCGATCGGCTGCTGTCCGAAGCACAGGCGCTGCGGGCGCAGATCCGGGCGCTGGGCGAGCAGCGGCAGTCGGCGGAAGACAGCCTGGCGACCACGCCCATGGCGTTCTTCTATGGCTCGGGCGAGGCGATCCCCGGCTTCGACGACGGCCCGTCGCTCCGGGACTCGTTCCGCGAGGCCGGAGCGGTGCTGGTGCGATCGCTGGGAACGTTGATCGTGACCCTGGCCACCCTGCTGCCATGGCTGCTGCTGATCGGGTTGGGGTGGCTGCTGCTGCGGCGGCTGGGGCTGTTCCGCTGGAGCCAGGCGCGGGGCTATCCGCCAAGTGCGACGACCGAGGCGCCGCCGGCCGAAGGCTGATGACAGCCGATCTGCGGCTTGCCCGACTTCGCGGTGGCGGCGGTTTTCGGCCGCCCGAAATCGTGCCGAAATCGCGAAGGCGACAAGCGTCATGTGCAAGGCGTGCCGGAATAGGCTAATCTGTCCGCTTACGGCATCGTCGGGAGCAAGCCATGTGGACGTCGACCTGCACGTTGCTCGGAGCCCTCATGCTTGCGAGCGCGCCGCCGACCTCCTGGCGGGCGGCCAACCCGGAAGTTGAAGCGGCCGCCCGCACGCCGCGCATCGCCGCCGCCCTCGCGGCGGCTGACCGGATGGATCGGGCGATCCTTGCCCGCGACGCGGACGCATTTTCCGAGGTGTTCGCCGACGATGCGGTGGTGAACAATCCGTTCAACCGCATCGCGCGCAAGAAGGATGCCGAGCGCAATCTCACGACCGGCCTCATCGACTACAGCTCGCTCGAGCGCTCGATCGAATATGCGGCAACCCGGGGCGAGCATGATGTCGTGCTGATGGGCGAGGAGGTGCTGACCCCCGTCCGCAAGGCGAAGTTCGCGGGCGAGAAAATCCGCCGGCGGACGACCGAGGTCTGGACCGATGCGAGCGGGGAATGGAAGCTCGCCATCCGCCAGGCCACGATCTACCGGACCAAGTAGCGCGGGCTAGCGGGAAGCACCGGCGGGTGCGACCGGACTCCCGGCGGCTGGGACCTGATCCCCGGCGAGCTCGGCCAGCAGCCATTCGCGGAAGCGCTTCACCTTGGGGAGGTTGCGGCGCTCGGGCGGGTAGACCAGCCAGTAGGCGAAGCCGCGGGTTGAAAGCTGGGCGAACGGCTGAACCAACCGGCCTGCGACCAGGTCATGCTCCCAGAAGTCGGGCGTCAGCAGCACGAAGCCCTGCCCGCCCATCGCCGCGAAGCCTTCGTTGGCCTGGCTGTCGAGGCGCAGGCCGCCCGAGCGGCGTGGGCGATTCTCGAACGGCACGCCAGCGTCCTTGAACCACACGTCCCACCAGACGTCGTCGGGCGTGATCATCGGCTGCGCGGGCAGGTCGGCGGGCTCGACGGGACGGCCGAGCGCGCGCTCGACCTCGGCCAGGAAGGTCGGCGAGGCCATGGGCGTGAAGGTGATGGGGATGAGCAGGTGCGATTCGAGCCCCTCCCAGCTGCCGTCGCCCGAGCGGATCGCTACGTCCGCCTCGCCGCCGCGCAGGTCGACCATGTCGTTGCTGGGCGACATGCGCACCGCCAGGTCCGGATGCGCCAGCTGGAAGCTGCCGAGCCGCCACGCCAGCCAGGCGTTGGCAAAGGTGAAGGTGGTGGTGACGGTCAGCAGCGCCTCGTCCTCGGCGCGGGTGACGGCAAAGGCGGCCTCGATCGTGTCGAACGCCTGGGTCAGCGAGGGTAGCAGCCGGGACCCAAGCGGGGTCAGCTTGGCCCGCCCCTTCTCGCGCACAAACAGCGCGGCACCGACCCGGTCCTCCAAAGCCTTGATCTGATAGGACACTGCGGCCTGGGTCATGCCCAGCTCGGCGGCGGCGAGGGTGAAGTTCTCGTGCCGGGCGGCGGCCTCGAACACCCGGACCGCGGACAAGGGCGGAAGCTTGCGCATCTACTCACCTCATAACTCCAGCTTATGGATGATGTCGAGCGTTCGATTGGCGTAACGACCATCGGGAGACTAGATGATCCTCAGCGCCGGCAGTGGGAACTCCCTCCCCAGCACGCACCGCTGCCGGCGCCACATCGACAGGGAAAGGATCATCGTCATGGCTTATGGCGTAAGCCCCCGCTTGTACCTTGAAAACGGGCCAGCAATCGAAGCGGCGAAGGCGCAGGCCCGCTCCAGCGCGAGCAGCTACCAGAGCATATGGGAAGCGCTCGACGCCAAGCAGCGGCTGGCCGTCATCGACCGCCAGCTGCGCACCGCCGCCTGAACCAACATGGAAGGAGTAAGCACCATGCGCGACGAACTCTACGACCGCGACTACCAGTTGGGCCGGGCCGAACTCCACGACGGCGTCGACCGGCTGCTCGCCCGCCTGGCCGACGGGCTGCGCGTCACCTTCGAGGCCATCCACCGGGTGGAGTGGTCGGCGCCGTGGAAGGAGCGGAGCAGGGACCGCACGGGGGTGGCGTAAGCGGAGCGAGGCCGAGCGACGGGTCGGTGCGAGGTCGGCCGATCCGGACGTCCGCTTGCGACCTATTGCGGACATTCCGCTTTCGAGCATTGCGCGCAGTCAGCAGCGCGAGCTGGGCAACTGCCCAATGCATCTTTACTCGTTGTTTGCCGCTCTTCGCCAGCTTAACACAAATGTACAAGCGGGCTGGCGCATCACTCCGCTGGCTACCTCTGCGGATTAGCTGTCCCTTGTTGTCCGCCAACTCGTAGCGGACAACAGCGAGCATCTCGAACGCTTGTAGGGAGGCTTACTTCGGAAGCTGTGCGAGTTGAGGCTCCGCGGACGGCAGCGGCTCCGCCTTCTGCGCAGTGGCGGTCGCTTGGGTCGCTGCTTGATGCTGAGCACGGACCTGTGCACGGCACTCACGAGCAAGCCGCTTGCCGACCATATCTAGGTTCGAAACGGCGCATAGTGCTTCCATGCGGTCGTTGATCGGCTGGACTGGCGGCGCTGCGTGGGCGGTGCCAGCAAGCAGCGCCACGGAGATCATTGCAGATGTAGATTTGGTCATTGTCATCTCCATTCTCTTGGAAATGACACCCGGTGTCGGCAATCCATGTACCGGCAAACGGCCAGAACGCTGAGCATTGTTTTCGGTGCACCGTTCAGCGAAAATGCATAACGCTGGATTAACGAAGTCGGTTATACTGGGAAGATGAAGCGGGAGCCGCACTGGAGCGACTGGCGTGCGTTTCTCGCCCTTTCCAGGAGCGGGAGCACGTTAGCCGCATCCCGGCTCATGAAAGTCAGCCAGACCACGGTCGCGCGACGTGCATCGGCTCTGGAAGAAGCGCTTGGCCTTTTGTTGTTCGAGCGGCGCAGCGATGGCTGCACCTTAACGGAAGCGGGCAAGTCCCTGGTACCCAAGGCTGAGACGATCGAAGCTTTAGTCAGGGCAGCGCACGAGGAGGCTAGCTCCCTTGCTAGAGTAACGCGTGGCACTGTTAGGTTCACGGTCAGCGAAGTCTTCGCCGACGCGATGCTGACACCGACCCTGCCCGAGTTCCATCAGCGTTACTCAGGCATAAGAATAGAAGTCGATACTTGCGATGAGTTCCGCGATCTGGCTGCCGGCCAAGCCGACGTGGCCCTGCGCAGCACTTGGCCCTTCAATAATCCAGGCCTCGTCGGCCGACGGCTCCCGGCCGTGCTCGTCGCGGAACATGTCGAGCCGCTCGTCGATGACCGTGTTGAGGAACATCGCCAGGATCGTCGGCGCCGGGC
>NZ_CADCVZ010000064.1 GCF_902806265.1 uncultured Sphingomonas sp.
CGAGTTCGACATCGTCCGCGAGGGCTATGACGCCGGCGTGAGGCTTGGCGAGGCGATCGACCAGGACATGATCGCAATTCCGGTTTCTGCCGAGCAGCGTCAGGTGACCGTCATATCACCGGATTACCTCGCCAGGTACGGGGCGCCCGCTCATCCGCGGGAGCTGGTCGACCACATCTGCATCGGCTGGCGACCTAAGGTCCCAGTCGGCTTCACGCGCGTGGTCGTCACCCCACGAATGCCTCGCCTGATGGGTAATCAGAAGGAGGTTCGCGCGGATGGCACCATCCATCGACCCCATGCGGACGGCAAGGAAATCGAGCGCGCGGCTCACCAAGTCTCGGCTGTCCTGAAGTGACTTGTCGGCGAGAAGGCCGTTCAGTCGAACAATCTCGGTCTTGTAATGCGCGGTCCATCCCGCACGTTTGATGGCGGAGAGGTTCGGATCCGTCGTGCCCAGTGAGAAACGCCAGGTCGTTTTGCCGACCAGCGGCACCAGGTGCTTGGGCACATCCATCCGGAAGTACTCAAACTTGCTCTTCGGATGCTTGTGGGAATGGGTCATTCTTCGCCTCACTTCGTACCACCGTTTCGTACCACCGGGCGGTGAAGGAAGCGTTGATTTGCCAGCACTTCGCTGTTCTATTTGGAGAACAGCTGGAACTGGTGACCCCTACGGGACTCGAACCCGTGTTTTCGCCGTGAGAGGGCGACGTCCTAGACCGCTAGACGAAGGGGCCGTGCAAGCAGGTGAGGCGCGCATATGGCGGGGGGTCGGCCGTTCGTCAATCAGGCGGTGAGCCGCTCCTCCTCCTCCTCAGCCCCGCGGCCCAGCCAGCTCACGATGGCGGCGGGGATGCGCTCCGCGGCGTGGCCGTCGCCATAGGGCAGACGCGGCTGAGCCATGGCCGTATAGGCGTCCTGGTCGGTCAGCAGCCGCTGCACTTCCGTCACGATGCGGTCGCGGTCGTTGCCGACCAACCGCATGTTGCCGCTGGTCACGCCTTGGGGCCGCTCGGTCTTGCCGCGCAGCACCAGCAGGGGAACGCCGAGTGCCGGCGCCTCTTCCTGCACGCCGCCGCTGTCGCTGAGCAGGATGGTCGCCGAGCGCATGGCAGCCAGCATTGCCCCCTGATCCAGCGGCGAGAGCAGCCGGATGCCGAAGCGGCCCGCCAGCAGCTCGCGCATCCCCGCCGCCACCGTCGCGTTGGGCGGCAGCACCACGTCTATCTGCAGCCCGGTGCCGGCTTCCAAGTGGAGCAGGGCTTCGGCGATCGGCAAGAAGTTCTCGCCCCAGTTCTCGCGCCGATGGCAGGTGACCAGCAGGCGCGGCCGCTCGTTCACCGAACTGAGCCGGGGCAGCGGCACTCGCCCGAGCAGCGAGCGCAGCGCGTCGATGCCGGTGTTGCTTGTGACGTGGATCTCGCCGGGCGCAGCTTGCGCCCGAAGGTTGGCCGCGCTGACCTCCGTGGGCGCGAACAGTAGGGCCGCCGCGCGGTCGATCGCCATCCGGTTGTCCTCCTCGGGCCAGGGCAAGGCGGGATCGAAGGTCCTGAGGCCCGCTTCGACATGCGCGACCGGAACCCCCTGGCGGAAACCGGCCAGCGCTCCGCCGAGCGCGCTGGAAGTATCGCCCTGGACGATTAACAGCTCGGTCGTCCGCTCGAGCAGCGGCGCGACCGCTGCCGCGACCTCCTCAGCGTGCGCTTGCGGGTCGGTCCGCCCGGGACATTGGAGGCGGTGATGCGGAAAGCGGTCGAGCCCGTACGCGGCAAGGTCGAGCAGCGGATGCTGGCCGGTGAGGATCAGGCCGGGTCCAAGGCCGCGGGCATGCAGGGCATGAAGCACCGGGGCCGTCTTGATGGCCTCATGCCGAGTGCCGACCACTGCGAGGACAGGGGATGCGCGCAGAATGATTGCTCCAAATTGGAGCGATCCGGCGCCGAAACATTTGTCGCCCGTCGCGCACGTCCGCAAGCTGAAGCAATGCTTGAAATCTGTCCCGAAACGGGAACCCAACCGCCTGTTGCAGCGGAGTCACGCACCCTAGCGGAAGTTGTCCGCGTACGCCTGGAGCTTCAGCTTGACGGGCGGCGCCGGCACCACGTGATAGTGAAAGCCGTGCTTCTCGGCATAGGCGACCGCCTCGTCCTTGGTGACGAACGCCAGGCGCACCTGAGCCTTGGTGTCCCCGCCGCCGACCCAGCCCATCAGCGGGTCATGATGCTGCGGGTCGGAGCTCTCGAACTCCAGCGTCCACTTGCCGACCTTGGCCCGGCCGGACGAGGTCGTCTTGCGGTCGCTTTCGATGATGCGCGCGGTGGTCATGAGCGCGAAGTGGCGCAGCTGCCTGCGCAAATCAAGCGGACGCGCGCTTGGTGCGCAGAGTGGGAGGGGCGGCGGCGGGATCGTCCGGCCAGGGGTGCTTGGGGTAGCGGCCACGCATCTCCTTGGCGACCTCGCGCCACGAGCCCGCCCAGAAGCTCGGCAGGTCCCGGCTGGTCTGGATCGGCCGGCCGGCCGGCGAGGTGATGGCGAGGGTCAGCGGCACGCGGCCGCCGGCCAGCATCGGGTGCGCGTTGAGGCCGTACAGCGCCTGGGCGCGGACTTCGACCGATGGACCGGCGGGCGCCGTGTAGTCGATCGGGTGACGGCCGCCGGCCGGGGAGACGAACTCGGCGGGCGCGAGCTGGTCGACGCGGCGGCTGGCCGGATAGCCCAGGAGATCGTCGAGCCCGTCGCCGAGCGCCGCCGGCGCGACGTCTGCCAGGCGGCGCTTACCGGCGAGGAGCGGCGGAAGCCAATCGTCCAGGCAAGCGAGCAGCTCTTCATCGCTGAGCGCGGGCATCGCCGGGTCGTGGCGGGCGGCGAAGGCGGCACGGGCGCGGAGCTGCTGCGTCCGCTCGCTCCACGGGAGCAGCTGCAGGCCATGCTCGCGCACGCCGTCGAGCAGCGCCTGCGCAATGCCCTGCGCGGCGGGGCTCGGATCGGGTCCGCTCGACAGGCGGATGGCGCCGAGCCGGCGGCTGCGGGTGGGCGTTACGGCACCGGTCGCCGGATCGAAGGCGCCGTCGTGACGGGTTTCGACGCCGTCGCCGAACAGCGCGAGGACGTCGGCCTCGTCAATGGCCGCGGCGGACAGGATGCGCGCGCCCGACGCCGCTCCGGCGACCTCGGCCACTGCCAGCCATTGGGCGCGGGCGAGCGGGGACGCAGTGTCGAGCCGGAAGCCGCGCCCGCCGACGCTCTGCCAATGCTCCCCGGACGGGTCGCGGCGGCGGGACAGGCGGTCGGGGAAGGCGAGGGCGACGGAGTTGGCCAAACCCTCTTCCCGCGAGGAGGAGGGTCGACGCGCCTGAGGCGAGCGTGGAGAAGGGGTCGCGTTTGCCGCCCACCTCCTAGCCAGGCGCCGCGCCCCTTCTGCCCGCGGGCCGCGATCGGCCATCCACCGCCGCCAGCGCACCTCTAGGTCGGCGTCGTTGCCGCCCAGCCCCCGCTCGGTCAGCAGGGCGGCGGCCTGCGCCGCGGCGTCGCCGAAGCCGCGGGTACTCGCTTCTACCAGCATGTGGGCCAACCGGGGCTCCAGTGGCAGCCGGGCGATGGCGCGGCCGTGGTCGGTCACGCGGCCGTCCTCGTCGATCGCGCCCAATGTCTGCAGCCGCTCGCGCGCTTCGGCCAGCGCGGCGGCGGGCGGCGGGTCGAGGAAGGGCAGGGCGGCGGGGTTGGGCGCGCCCCACAGCAGGCAGGCGAGGGCCAAGCTGGACAGGTCGGCTTCAAGGATCTCCGGCGGATCGTGCGCGGGCAGCGAGGCGGTCGCGGCCTCCTCCCACAGGCGGATGGCGACGCCGGGCCGCTGGCGAGCCGCGCGACCGGCGCGCTGGGTCGCCGCGGCGCGGCTGGCGCGCTCGGTGACGAGGCGGGTGAGGCCGGCGCCGCGATCGTAGCGCGGGCGGCGGGCGAGGCCGCTGTCGACCACGATCGCCACGTCCTCCAGAGTGACGCTGGTCTCGGCGATGCTGGTGGCGAGCACCAGCTTGCGGGTGCCGGGCGAGGGCGGGGCAAGCGCGGCGCGCTGCTCGCGCGGGTCTACCGCGCCGTGCAGGCGGTGGAGGATGACGCCGGGCGGCAACGCGCCGAGCGCGTCGGCGGTGCGCTCGATCTCGGCGACGCCGGGCAGGAAGGCGAGGAGCGAGCCCTCGTGCTCGGCCAACGCGCGGCGACAGGCGGCGGCGACCTGCGGCTCGATCCGGGCCGCGGGATCGCGGCCGAGGTGATGAAGGGTGAGCGGGAAGCTCCGGCCCTCGCTCTCGATCCGCGGCGGCTCGCCGAGCAGCCGCCCGAACCGCTCCCCGTCGAGCGTGGCGGACATGCCGAGCAGCCGCAGGTCGGGGCGAAGGCCGTCGGCGGCGTCCAGCGTTAGGGCGAGCGCGAGATCGTTGTCGAGGCTGCGCTCATGCATCTCGTCGAATAGCACTGCGGACACGCCCGCCAGCTCCGGGTCGGCCTGCAGCCGCGACAGGAACACGCCGTGGGTCATGGCGATCACCCGCGTGCCGGTGCCGGCGCGGCTGTCGAGGCGGGTCTGGTAGCCGATCGTCGCGCCGGGCTCTTCGCCGAGCTGCCGTGCCATATACTCCGCGGCAGCGCGCGCGGCGAGGCGGCGGGGAACCAGCAAGAGCACCTGCTCGTCGCACCAGGGCTCGGGGAGGAGGGCAGGGGCGACCGCCGTGGTCTTGCCCGCACCCGGCGGCGCGATCAGCAGCGCCCGCGGGCCCGCGCGCAAGGTGGCGAGCAGGTCCGGGAGGACGGCGTGGATAGGGAACTCGGCGCCTCTCATCGGATGTCACGGTCGGGTAGCGGCAGGACCTGGGAGCTAGCGGCCGGACGCAATGGCGCGGTCATGCGGCGCTTGTGGCAGATCGCGGACGGGTCGGACAGGCCGGTGCGTCAGGCCTCATGCCGTGGCTGAGAAAGGGTCTGGCTAGTGGCGGGCGAAAAGGCTCGCCTTGCCATTGGTGCCAATCAGCATGGTCTGGTACGGCTCGCGATGGTTTGCGTGCTCCATGCCGGGTGAGCCCATCGGCATGCCGGCGACCGCGATGCCGCGGGCCTTTGGCTTGGTTGCGAGCAGGCGCTTGATGTCGGCGGCAGGGACATGGCCCTCGACCACATAGCCGCCAACCACCGTTGTATGGCAGCTAGCTAGGTTCGCCGGCACCTTGAGGCGCTGCTTGACAGCCGTCATGTCCTCCGTCGCAACCGTCTTCACGGTAAAGCCGTGCTTTTCGACATGCTCGACCCACTTGCCGCAGCAGCCGCAGCTAGGCGACTTGAACATCGTCATGGAGGCGGCATGGGCGGCGGAGCCTAGCGACAGGGCGGCGAAGGCGAGGGCGCCGAAGAGCGTCTTCCGAATGGTCATGCGCGTTTCTTAAATTATTGAAGATGAACGGCTCAGTACGCGCGCGCCACCGCGAACTCGACCGCTTCGGTCAGCGCGGCCTTGGCCTTGCTCGACGGAAACCTTGCCAGCGCATCCAGCGCGCGGCGGGCGTATTGGCGGGCGCGTTCCAGCGTGTCGCTGATCGCTTCCGTGCTCCGCAACAGGCGAACGGCGTGCGTCAGGTCGTCGTCGCCCACCCGGTCGCCGCCGATCGCTTCGCGCCAGAAGCAGCGGTCGTGTTCCGAGCCGCGGGCGTAGGCGAGGATGATCGGCAGGGTCATCTTGCCGTCGCGGAAGTCGTCGCCGCGGTCCTTGCCGCTGGTCGCGGCCGAGCTGGTATAGTCGATCGCATCGTCCACCAGCTGGAAGGCGATGCCGAGATTGCGGCCGTAGGCCTCCAGCGCCAGCTCCGCCTCCTCGCCGGCTTCGGCCACCACCGGCGCGATGCGGCAGGCGGCGGCGAACAGGGCGGCGGTCTTGGCGCTGATGATGCGGAGATACTTGTCCTCGTCCGTGCCGATCTGGCGCTGGGCGGTGAGCTGATCGACCTCGCCCTCCGCGATCACCGCCGAAGCATGGCTGAGGATGCGCAGCACCTTGAGCGAGCCGTCCTCGACCATTAGCTCGAAGGCGCGCGAGAAGAGGAAATCGCCGACCAGCACGCTCGCCGGATTGCCCCAGATGAGGTTGGCGGTGCGCTTGCCGCGGCGGGTGCCGCTGCCGTCGACCACATCGTCGTGGAGCAGAGTCGCGGTGTGGATGAACTCCACCGCCGCCGCGAGCTTGTGGTGGCGGGTGCCGGGATAGTCGCACAGCGCGGCCGAGGCGCAGGTCAGCATCGGCCGCATCCGTTTGCCCCCGCCCGCGATCAGGTGGCCGGCGAGCTCGGGGATGAGCACCACTTCGGACTGCATGCGGTCGAGGACCACGGCGTTGACCGCGTTCATGTCTGCGGCGGTGAGCTGCAGCATCGGCTCAAGCGAGGGGGCTCGGCGGGGATTGAGCGGATGAAGGGACGCGGTCACGCGCGCGAAGTAGGCGCGGACGGTGGTGGGGGCAAGCTCACCCAGCCGGCAGCGTCAGCCGGGCGAGTAGGCCGCCCAGGTCCTCGCTCTCTTCCAGCGTGACCGTGCCGCCGTAGATTTCCGCCACGTCCCGCACGATCGCCAGCCCCAGCCCGGTGCCGGGCTTGCCGGTGGTGTCCAGCCGCTTGCCGCGGGTGAACAGCTCGGCGCGCTGTTGGGCGGGGATGCCGGGGCCGTCGTCCTCGATTAGGATGTCGGCCCGACCGTCGCCGCGCTTCTCGACGGTGACGAACACCCGACCGTTGCCGTATTTGGCGGCGTTCTCGACCAGGTTGCCGAGCATCTCGTCGAGGTCCTGGCGCTCGACCCGCACGTCCACGGCTTTGTCGCCGGCGATGTCCACCGTGACCTCCTCGTACATCCGCTCGACCGCGCGCTGGACCGCCTGCAGGCTTTCCCACACCGAGGCGCGCGCCTGCGCCGAGGCGCGGCGACCGATGGCGCGGGCGCGGGCGAGGTGGTGGTCGACCTGGCGGCGCATGGTGGTGGCCTCGCGGCATACCGTGTCCGACAGGTCGGGCGCTTCGGCGGTGGCGGCGTTGGTGATGACCGTCAGTGGGGTCTTGAGCGCATGGGCGAGGTTGCCGGCATGCCGCCGCGCTTCCTCCGCCTGCGCCTCGTTGTGGGCGAGCAGCTGGTTGAGCTCGTCGGTCAGCGGGCGGATTTCGTCGGGGTAATCGTCGGGGATGCGGGTCTTGCCGCCCGAGCGGATGGCGACCACTTCCTTGCGCACGCGGCGGAGCGGCCACAGTCCGTAGACCGTCTGCAACGCCGCGAGGATGGTCAGGCCCACCCCCAGCACGACGAAACTCCAGATGAGGGTGGTCCGGAGATCCTTGATCTGCTGGTCGAGTTCGCCGCGGTTCTGGGCGACCTGGAAGCGCCAGCGTACGTCCGACCCGGACAACTGCACGTCGCGCTCGATCACCCGCAAGGGCTCATCCGGGAACTCGGTGCTGTTGTAAAATCTAGGGTAGATAAGATTGCCGCTGTCCTGGACCTGCAGTCTCCGGTCCCACAGCGAGCGGGACGGGAAGACGTCGGCGCCCACGCCCGAGATCTGGAAATAGACTCCAGAATAGGGCTCGATGAAGCGCTGGTCCGCCGGCGGACGGTTGAAGCTGACCTCGCCGATCGGCCCGATTTCGGAAGACCGGATCATCGACTTCAGCACCACCTCGAGCTGCGCGTCGAAGTTGCGGACGATGGAACGGGTCAGCACCCGATCGAGCGCGAAGCCGCCGCCCAGCAGCAGGATCGTGATCCACAGCCCCGCGACCACGATCATGCGCTGGGTCAGCGACCCGGTGCCTCGGGTCCTGCGACGGCCCGCGGCTGCTGCGGAGCCCGCGGCTACTGCCGGGCGCGTTGGGCTGTCGCCCTCGACAAGCGTCGGGGCTCCGCTTTTGTTACCGCCCGCGGCAACAGCCGGGGCTTGGGTGTTCAAGCGGCCAGATCCTCCAGGCTGTAGCCGAGGCCGCGGATGGTGGTGATCACGTCGGCGCCAAGCTTCTTGCGAATGCGGGTCACGAACACTTCGATGGTGTTGGAATCGCGGTCGAAGTCCTGGTCATAGATGTGCTCGATCAGCTCGGTTCGGCTGACTACCTTGCCCTTGTGGTGCATCAGGTAGGACAGGAGCTTGTACTCCTGCGCGGTGAGCTTCACCGGCTCGCCCGCCTTGGTGACCTTGCCCGAACGCGTGTCGAGGCGGATGTCGCCTGCGATCAGCTCGGAGCTGGCGTTGCCCGACGCGCGGCGGATCAGCGCGCGCAGGCGGGCGATCAGCTCTTCGGTCTGGAACGGCTTGGCGAGATAGTCGTCGGCGCCCGCGTCCAATCCGGCGACCTTGTCCGACCAGCTGTCGCGCGCGGTCAGCACCAGCACCGGCATGCGCCGACCTTCCTTGCGCCACCGGTCGAGCACCGTCAGCCCGTCCACCTCCGGCAGGCCGAGGTCAAGCACCACCGCGTCGTAGCTTTCAGTCGAGCCGAGATAGTGCCCGTCCTCGCCGTCGGTCGCGAGGTCGACCGCGTAGCCCGCGCCTTCCAACGTCGAGCGCAACTGCCGCCCTAGGTTCGGTTCATCCTCGACGATCAGCACGCGCATGGCTTCTTCCCTCGTTCATGTTGCAACCTTCAACCCGCGCAAAGCTGAACGGTTGCTTGAACGCAACGAAGTCGCGCCTGGATGGAAGGTCAGTCGCCCGAACGGCCGATGATCCGGCCGGTCGCCGCGTCCACGTCGACCCAAATCACCCGGCCGCCGCGCATGAACTTCAGCCGGTAGGTGTCCCCGCGCAGTTCAGGCCCGAGATAGTCGGCCCCGCCCATGAACGGCACAACGCGCCGTTCGATCTTGGGCAGCGGCATGGAGCGGCCCTCGCGAAAGGCCTGAAACGCACGATCCTGATCGCGCGGCCGACGATCGGCCAAGGCGGGTGTGGCAAGCAGGCCAACGGCAAGCGCGGCGGACAAGGCGGTACGAAACAGGCTCATTGCGACTCTCTTGAACGCTCAGTAGCATAAGCCATTGAATGTTTGGTGAACGTTCCACGCGTCGGCGGCGGTGACGAAGCGCCCGAGCGCCGCTAAGGGGCCGCCCCATGGCCGCTCCCATCCTTTCCTATGAAGACCTCGGACTGCAGCAGGGTGGAGGCTGGCTGTTCCGCGGCATCGACCTGCACATCGCGCCCCGCGACCGGCTGGCGCTCATCGGCCGCAACGGCGCGGGCAAGACCACGCTGCTGAAGTGCTTGGGCGACCTCATCGAGACGGACGAAGGCCGCCGGACGATAGTGCCGGGCAAGCGGGTGGTTCTGCTGGAGCAGGATCCCGACATGGCCGGACACCGGACCCTGGAGGAATGGGTGCTCGCCGGGAACGATGCGCCTGTGCCATACGAGGCGGCCGCGATCGCCGGCCAGCTGGGCATCGATCTCGGGCGCGAAACCGCCACCGCGAGCGGGGGCGAGCGGCGGCGTGCGGCGATCGTCCGGGCGCTGGCGCAGAAGCCGGACGTCCTGCTGCTGGACGAGCCGACCAACCACCTCGACCTGGCGGCGATCGACTGGCTGGAGGATTGGCTGGGCCGCTTTCCCGGCGCTTTCGTGGTGATCAGCCACGATCGCACTTTCCTCGCCCGCCTGACCAGAAGCTGCATCTGGCTGGACCGCGGTACGCTCCGGCGGGCGGAGATCGGGTTTGGCGGCTTCGATGCCTGGACTGAGCGGGTGTACGAGGAGGAAGCGCGCGCGGCCGAGAAGCTCGACGCCAAGCTGAAGCTCGAGCTGCACTGGCTACAGCGCGGGGTCACCGCGCGCCGGCGCCGTAATCAGGGGCGGCTCGCCAAGCTGCACGAGCTGCGGGCGCATCGCGCGGCGATGATCGGCGGTCCGGGTGTGGCCAAGCTCGGGCTGGCCAAGGACGATGCCAAGACCAAGACGGTGATCGACGCGGAGCATGTCACCAAGGCCTTTGGCGAGCGCACGGTCATTCGCGATTTCACCCTGCGCGTGCAGCGGGGCGACCGGATCGGCATCGTCGGTGCCAACGGCGCCGGCAAGACGACGCTCTTGAAGCTGCTCACCGGCGAGCTGCCGCCGGGTGGAGGCCGGGTGACGCTCGCCAAGACCCTGTCCGGTATCGTCATCGATCAGCAGCGCAAGCTGATGGCGCCGGACAAGCGGGTGCGCGACGTGCTGGCGGACGGCGGCGACTGGATTGAGGTCCGCGGCGTCAAGAAGCACATCAAGGGCTACCTCAAGGAGTTCCTGTTCGATCCTTCGATGACTGATGCACCGGTTGGCTCGTTGTCGGGCGGCGAGCGCTCGCGCCTGCTGCTGGCCCGCGAGTTCGCCCGCGATGCCAACCTGCTGGTGCTGGACGAGCCGACCAACGACCTGGATTTGGAGACGCTGGACCTGCTGCAGGAGGTCATCGCCGACTATGAAGGCACCGTGCTGATCGTCAGCCACGACCGCGACTTTCTCGACCGCACGGTGACGGTCACGCTTGGGCTGGACGGATCGGGCAAGGTCGACGTGGTCGCTGGCGGCTACGAGGACTGGGCGCGGCGACGGAAGGAAGCGGCGCGTTCGCTGCCCAAGCCGGCGCAGAAAGGGTCGTCAGCGGCCGAGCCGTCGCCGCCCCGGGCCGCGGCCAAGCTGTCCTACAAGGACCAGCGCGACCTCGATCGCCTGCTCAGTGAGATCGAGCAGATCGAAGCAGCGATCGCGACGGACGAGGCGGCGCTTGCCGATTCCGAACTCTACACCCGCGACCCTGCCAAGTTCGCCGCGCTGATGCAGCGCATCGCGGGGCACCGCGCCGACAAGGAAGCGGCCGAGCTGCGTTGGTTGGAAGTGGCCGAGCTGGCGGAGGGATTGCAGCGATAAGGCATTTAAAGTCGTGCCAACGACATTTCCGGCTTGTTAATTTCCCATTAATAAGCTTTGTAGGAACCGTCGTTTAGGTACTCTGCGCGTAGGGAGCAGTTTACCGGAGGAAGAACCATGTTGAAGGTCGAGGGGCTCCTGGCGGCATCCGCCTGGCTGGTAGTCGGTTTCTTCATAATTTCGAGTTTTACCCCTGAGGACAAGCGCGACGGCGGCTTGCTGCTGCTTCTGGCCGCGCTCGATTTCGGCGCGGCGCTCTACTCGGACGATCCGGCGGTCGCGCTGGCATTGCAGGTACTGCTGGCGCTGCAGGCAGTGGCCGCGATCCTGTGGTTCATGCGGATCCGGTCCCTCCGCTAGCAGCTATGTCAAACAGCGGGGCGCGGCAGTCCGACCGCGTCACCCGCCCAGCTGATACTGCTTCATCAGGTCGTACAGCGTCGGCCGGCTGATCCCCAGCAGCCGGGCGGCAGCCGAGATGTTGTGCTCGCTGCGAACCAGCGCCTGGTGGATGGCGCGGCGGTCGGTCTGCTCACGCGCCGCGCGAAGGTTGATGGCGGCGGTGTCCGCCGGCTCCGAGCCGCGCAGGTCGAGGTCGGCCGCGGCGACCAGCTTGCCGTCGGCCATGATCACCGCGCGCTTGATGCGGTTCTCCAGCTCGCGGACGTTGCCGGGCCAGCCATGGGCATCGATCGCCGCCACCGCGTCGGGCGCGAGGCCGGTGACCGGGGACTTAAGCTGGCGGGCGAAGCGGCGGACGAAGTGGCGGGCGAGCAGCAGGGCGTCGCCCGGCCGCTCGGAAAGACTCGGGATGCGAATCACGATCTCGGCCAGGCGATAGTAGAGGTCCTCGCGGAACCGCCCGCCGGCGCACATCGCGTCCAGGTCCTGGTGAGTCGCGCAGACGATCCGCGTGTCCACCGCGATCGGCTGCCGCCCGCCGATCCGCTCGATCACCCGCTCCTGAAGGAAGCGCAGTAGCTTGACCTGGAGCGGCAAGGGCACGTCGCCGATTTCGTCCAGGAACAGGGTCCCGCCCTGCGCCTGCTCGATCTTGCCGGGCGTGGTCTTGATCGCGCCCGTGAAGGCGCCCCGTTCGAAGCCGAACAGCTCGGCCTCCAGCAGGTTCTCGGGGATCGCCGCGCAGTTGATCGCGACGAACTCGCCCCCAGTGCGCGGGCTCTTCTCATGCACCGCGCGGGCGAGCAGCTCCTTGCCGGTGCCGCTGGCACCCAGCAGCATGACCGAGACGTCGGCCCCCGCGACCCGCTCGACCGTCCGCGCGACCTTGAGCATCTCAGGCGAGGCCGAGATGATGGAGCCCAGCACCGTCGAGCCCTCGCCGCCGACCTCCAATAGGCGCCGGTTCTCCGCTTCGATGCCGTGGAGGTGGAACGCGCGCGCGACGATCAGGCCGAGGGCGTCGATGTCCACCGGCTTGGCGTAGAAGTCGTAAGCCCCCAGCGCGATCGCCTCCAGTGCGCTGTTCCGCGCACCGTGCCCCGACGCGACGATCACCTTGGCGTCGGGCTTGAGCGCGAGCGTTTCGCGCAGCACCGCAAAGCCTTCGCTCGTGCCGTCGGGGTCGGGCGGCAGGCCGAGGTCCAGCGTGATCACGGCCGGCTCGTGCAGCCGCACCGCCTCCAACGCGGACGCGCGGGTGCCGGCAATCACCACCCGGTAGCCGTCGTAGGCCCATTTGAGCTGGCGCTGCAGCCCCTCGTCGTCCTCGACGATCAGCAGCACGGGGAGGTCGGAGGCGGCGGTGTCGGTCATGCGCTCTTTCTGTGTTCGGCCGCTTGAGCGGCGGGCAGGTGAATGGTGAAGCGGGTGCCCCCGCCGGGCTGGCTGTCGACGCCGAGCTCGCCGCCCATGCCGCGGACCAGCGCGCGGGCTTCAAAAGCGCCGATGCCGAACCCGCCCAGCTTGGTCGAGGCGAACGGTTGGAACAGGCGCGAGCGGATGAACTCTCCATCCATTCCGCAGCCGCGGTCGGCGATCTCGATCGAAACCCCGCCTGGACCGGCCAGCACGCGCACGGTCACCGGATGGTCGGCCGGGCTCGCATCCACCGCATTCTGCAGCAGGTGAGCGAGCGCCTGCTCCAAGGCTGCGGGGTCTCCGACGACTTCGGCCGTCGCCTGTCCAAGCAAGCGAATCTCGTGCGCGCGGCGCTTGGCGGCGATGGCCGAGGTGAGCAGCGGCAGCAGCGAGAAGTTCGCCATCGGCCGGCTATCGGCCGCGCGTGCCTGCGGCGACAACCGCGCGAGCAGCTCGTTCATCTTGCCGACTGAGCCTTGCAGCGTCGCGATCATGTCGGCTCGGAACTCGGGGTTGTCGGCGTGGCGCTCGGCATTGCGGGTGAGCAGCGACAATTGGCTGACCAGGTTCTTGATGTCGTGGAGGATGAAGGCAAAGCGGCGGTTGAATTCCTCGAACCGCTGCGCGTTCATCAGCGCCTGCTGGCCGTGCGCTTCGGCCAGGCTGGATGCCGCCTGCCGTCCTGCGGTCCGCAGCAGGTCGAAGTCCTCCCAGTCCAGCGGTCGCCGGCTGTCCGGGGCGGCGAGCAGCACCAGTCCGACCAGCCGCTCTCCATGCACCAGCGGGATGCCGGTCCAGAGCGCCTGGTCCTCCAGCAGGGCGGGCGGAACGGGCAGGGCCAGGTCGCTCGGATGACCCCAGCCGTGGCGATGCGCGTCGAACTCCAGCACCCGCCCTTCGCCGGCCAGGGCGGACCACAGCGCCCGCAGCGGTGCGGGAGCGCCGAGCGCGGGCAGGCGGCCAGCCCAGTTCCACCTGGCCGCCACCTCGACCTGCCCGGCCTCGTCCGCGGTCAGCAGCAGGCCGGCCGGCGCTTCGAGGATCTCAGCGAAGGCCTTGACGATGCGCTCGGACAGGGGCGGGGCCTCGGCTCCGCTGCGGCCCAGGGTGCCGGCGAACCGCAGCCACTCGGTCCGGTAGTCGTAGCGGTGCTCGAACAGGTGCTTGGCCACCTTGACCCTGAGCCAGCCGCGCGCCCTGGGCGAGGGCAGCAGGACCAGCGCCGCCATCGTCATCGCGGCGAGCAGGGCCACCGCCAGCGCGCGAGTCCACCACTCACCGCTGCCGCCCAGGGCCGTGGCCAGGATCGCCATCAGCGCGAAATAGGAACAGATCGCCAGCAGGGAGAGCGACTGAAAGGTCGCCGCGCGCGACAAGCGCAGCTGCCACCCCTCGCGCCACTGCCCGCCCAGCGCGAACAGGGGAACGGTCAAGGCGATCGCGCCCCCGCGAGCCGCCGCCAACGCCTGGTCCGCCACATGGAGGTGCGCCAGCGTATAAAGATTGAGGTCGTAGAACCAGGTCAGCGCCAGCGCGAGGGTGACCAGCCGGATGGACGACCGGCTCGCCGGGGCGGCCTGCCCATAAAGATTGTGCACCAGCACTAGGGCGCCCGCGGCCGCTGTGACGCGCAGCAGGGCCGCGGTGAGGTGCAGCGTTTCGGTACCCCGGCCGGGAGCCACCACAACCGCCAGAGTGTCGGCGACCAGCTGCAGCCCGAGCACCGCGGCCACCGCGGCATAGACCAGCCCGACGCCGCGCAGCCGCTCGCTCGCCTCCCGCCCCGCGCCGGACAGGGCGTAGAGCAGCGCGATCCACAGGAGGTTGCGCGCGGTCTCAGCATGGTCGATCAGCATCGACCCGGGCACGATCGCCAGGAGCCAGGTCCAGATCGCGGTCAGCAGCAGGCCGGCGAGCAGCAGGCGTTGCTCGACGCTCCGGGCGCCGTGCCGCAGCTGCCAAACCAGCAGGGCCGCGAACAGCAGCGCCGCCAGTGCATGGCTCCAGAAGGCGAGCAGCGCGATCATGCTCTAGTTTGTGTAAGGTCCGCCGACATCACGGAGAGTGTCGGTAGAATTTACAAAGATTGGGTGAACGTAGCCCTCCGCTCCCTTTAGGGGAGGGGCTAGAAGGCGGGCGGGCCGACGCGGGCCCGTCTGCCTTCCTGCAGCTTCCTAAAAATCGGCTCGCGTTCGAGCGTAAATGAAGCGACCGTTGATGCCGATGGGTGACAGAACATCGTAGGCCAGATTGCCCGCGCCGTTGATGTCAGGGATCGAGGGATCCGGGTAATTGTCGAACAGGTTGTTGGCTCCAACCGCCAGATGAAATTTTCCGAGCAGGCGGTATCCCACTTCCGCGTCGGCCGACCATTGCGCCGGGTTGCGCTGAATGGGGGTGAAGCCGCCGCCGAAGTCGAACACCCGGGTTACGCTGCCGTAGCGCGTCACCCGGACCAGCCCATCGAGCCGGTCGCTGTTCCAGTCCGCGCCCACAATCAGCTTGCTCCTGGGGACGGCGGTGGTCAGCGTGTTGCTTTCCTCCAAGCCGATCAGGCCACCAGGAATGCCGGACTCGGCCAGTTTGCTCGGCGGGGTGGCTACCCCCCGGATGCCGTTCTTGGCATAGCTGTAGGCAGCGTTCAGGCCGAGCGCCCCGCCCCAGGCTCTTGTGCGGTAATCGGCAACGGCCTCAATGCCCCGCGTCTTCAGGTCGACCGCGTCGGTGAAGAAGTTGATGGCATCGAAGGTGGTCAGGCCGAGCGCGGTGCGCTGAGCCGGCGTGAGGCCGGTCAGGTCGAACCGCTCGGACAGGGTGATCCGCTCGTCCACCAGGATCCGAAAGGCATCGAGTGACAAGCGCAGGCCGCGGATTGGCGTTGCCGTGATCCCGGCCGACAGGTTGAAGCTCTTCTCGGGTTCGAGGTCGCCGATGCCCAGAGCGCGGGCGGCGGCGCTGTCGACCGGCAGGGTGCTGACCCGGCGAAGCTGGCCACCTTCGCCGAACGTCAGCGTGGTGGAGGAGGCCCCCAGCTGCCCTAAGGCGGGCGCCCGGAAGCTGTTGGAGACCGATCCGCGGACCGCGTAGCCGGGCACGAACTCCCAGCGCAGAGCCGCCTTGCCAGCAGCGCTGGTGCCGGCATCCGAGTAGCGCTCCACCCGGCCGGCGATGTCGGCGAACACGGTCGGCGTGAGTTCGGCGGACAGCTCGGCATAAGCCGCCAGGACGTTGCGATCGATGTCGCGCGCGTCTTCGGGAGTGAGTCCGGGCCCTGCCTGGGCACCCGGCTGCAGTCCAAGGCTGGCGGGATCGGCCAAGGGCCCCACCGCGTAGGAGGCCGGATCGCCGGGCGAGGATTTCCAGCTCTCGCGGCGATACTCGGCGCCGCCGGCAAGGGTTGCGGCAGCGGCCAACCCCAGGTCGAGGCGGCGGCTTGCATCGACGTTCAGGGCGGCCTGATCCGACCGAACCCTAGACAGGAGGAAGCGGTTGGGGCTGTCCGCTCCAAGCGAGTAGTTCACCGAGTCCCGCAGCCGGTAGCGGATAGCGTTGCGGCCGTAGGTCAGGCTTCCGTCCAGCGTCCACCCGCCGGTCTCCGTTCGCGCTCCACCGGTCAGCGAAAGGTCACGGTTGCGCACGAGGCTGACGGGCCGGAAGCCCTCCAGTCCGCCGGGCTGTGAGGGCGGCAGGTAATCGTTTCCGTTGCCGTCGACGATCACCGGCCAGCGTAAGAAGTTCGCGCCTTGGGCCTTGCGCTGATGGCCGATGCCGAAGCTGTACAAGGTGACATTGCCCGCAGGAAGTTCCGCATTGTACCACAGGTGGCCGCTGCGTACGCGCGGGTCGCCGACCTTGAACAGCCGACGTCCGAAGAACTGCGCGTTACGCGGGTCGCTGTAGGTGCCGTTGGTCAGGAACTGGCCGCCCTGATCGAAGCCTGCACGGTTGGTGCCCTGCTGCCAAATGTAATCGGCGCCGACTGACAGAAAACCGCCATCCCCGAGGCCGGTGCCGATCTTGGCATCGAGCACGGCGGTTCTTCCATCGCGCAGCGTGTCGTCGATGACGCCCGGCTCCGTCAGGTTCAGGCCGTAGCTGAAGCCAATCGAGCCGCCTTCCCGCACGCGATCCAGGCCGATGTTGATTACGCCCGCGATCGCGTCCGAGCCGTACTGGGCTCCCGCACCATCGCGAAGCACTTCGACCCGGCCGATCGCATTCACCGGAACGGTGTTGAGGTCCACCGGCGTCGTGCCCCGCCCGATCTTCGTGTCCAGGTTGGGCGTCGAGGTCGGATGGTAGCGACGGCCGTTGACCAGCACCAATGTTTGATCCGGCGACAGGCCGCGGAGCTGCGCCGCACGCACCGCGTCGCCCGCACCCGAGTTGGATTGACGCGGGAAGTTCAATGATGGCGTGAGGTTCTGCAGCGCCTGCGCGGTCTCCCCAACGGTCGCCGCCTGAACAACATCCTCTTCGGACAGCACGTCAATCGGCACCGGGCTGTCGAGCACCGTCCGCGTTGCCCCACGCGTGCCGGTCACCACGATCGGACTTGCCTCCTCGGCCTCGCCCGGCTGTTCGGCTGGAGCTGCAGGCTGCTGGGTTGGGCTGGTCTGCGCCTCCGCCGGAATGGCCTGGAATGCGAACAAGGCCAGTCCCGTGGAGGCCCATAGCGAAGAGATGCTGCGTGACATGGCTTGAGGTCCCCTGCGTTCGCCGATGCGACTAGCTAATCTCCGCCGCGGCCTGCTACAAGCCGATGCGCAACTTTCTTCCAACACAGGCTTCATCGCACCTCAACGCTAGAACAGGATGGTCGTTTGAACGGTGTTGAAAGCAAAGATATTGCACGAAAGGTGCTGGGGACATGGCAAACGTCCTCGGTCGTGGTGGGCATGGTGGTGGGTGCCGGCATCTTCCGCAGTGCTGCGGAGGTCGCTACAAATCTTTCCGCACCTTTTTGGGTGATGCTCGCCTGGACGCTTGGCGGCGTGTTCGCGCTGGCCGGAGCGTTCGTCTATGCCGAGCTCACCACCGCCTTCCCGCACCCGGGTGGCGACTACCGCTTCCTGCGCGAAGCATTCGGCAGCACGGTCGCATGGGTGTTCGCCTGGTCTCGTTTCGCCGTCATATTCACCGCTTCGGCCGCGATGTTGGCGTTCGTTGCGACCGACTACATCGCGCAGCTGCTGCCCATGAGCCCTGCTACCCGGGCCTTGCTGGCGGCCGCCCTGATCATCTCGCTCACGGCACTCAATCTGCGCGGCCTTCGAACCAGCGCCCGGACGCAGGTCGCCCTGGTCGCAACCAGCGTATCGGCGCTGCTGGCAATCGGCGCCGCCGGCACCAGCCTGCTCCTGTCCGGCCATGTCCCGGCCGCGCCTGGCGTTCCGATTGGCGAGCCGGAGTTCAATCTTGGCGCTGCTCTGGTCTTCGTCATGCTTGCGTACGGCGGCTTCAACGACAGTGCGACGCTCTCCTCCGAGGTGCGCACGGCCCGCCAGATGACCCGCGCGCTGATCGGCGGCATGGGCGTAGTCACCGCCCTCTACCTCCTGGCGAACTGGGGTTACCTCCGGGCGCTCGGGCCTGCCCGGCTGGCGGATAGCGATGCGCCGGCCGCGGATGCGATGGCGCTCGCCTTCAGTCCAGTCGGGGAGACGCTGATGGTCGTCGCGGTCACCGTTGCCGCCCTTGCCATTCTCAATGCCCTGATGATCGTCGGTGGCCGAACGCTCTATGCCGCCGCCGAGGACGAGCCTAGCCTGCAGCGTCTCGCCACTTGGGACAGCCGCCGCCATGTCCCCACCACGGCCGTGCTCGCGCAAGGGCTGGTTTCGCTGCTGCTGGTCTGCTGGGGAGCGTGGCAGGGAACCGGCTTCGCCGCGATGGTCAACTATATGGCGCCCGTCTACTGGCTCTTCCTTGCGCTCACCGGCGTCGCCCTGATCCGCCTCCGCCGGATTCGGCCAACTGCTGAGCGCCCCTACACGGTGCCACTTTATCCTCTTGTCCCGCTGATCTTCGTGACCGGCTGCGCCTACGTTCTCTGGTCAAGTGTGGCCTACGTCGGGTGGACCGGCTGCGCCCTGAGCTTCGGCATACTGGCGTTCGGTTTATTGGTTCGATTGTGCATGCGGTCGGGCCAGTACCGCTACAAACGAGTAGAACAGTGAGGCCCTTCCAGTCGCCAGCTATCCCCTTCCGACACAAAAGGGCGCGAAGCAGACACAGCTCGATGCGGCGGCCGGTCAGTTGAGCGCCAGCCAGCCTGCCATGCTCTGCAACTCGGCTTGCAAGGCCACGTGAGTGTGATCGGGTGCGTTTGGCTCTAGGTGGATCGATTGCACGATCAGCCTTCGGGCTTGCCGGTCGGCCTTCAGATCGACGCGCGCGACGAGCTGATCGCCAAGGAGAAACGGCAGCACATAATAGCCGTGTTGCCGCTTCTCGGCCGGAACGTAGATCTCGATCCGATACCGGAAGCCGAACAGCCGCTCGGTGCGGGCACGCGTCCAAACCAGCGGATCGAAGGGAGATAGCAGGGCCTGCGCCTCGACCCGGCGTGGGCGGCGCGCATCGCGGTGCAGCCAGGCTTGGCGCCAGCCGGGTACGTCGACGGCGATAAGCACGCCTTCCTCGGCTAGTGCCTCGATCGCCGGCCCCGCTTGTGCGGGTGAGAGGCGGAAGTAGTCTCGCAGATCGCTGCCGGTAGCGATGCCGTGAGCGGTGGCGGCATGCTCGATGAGCGCTCGGTGGGCCTCGGCGTCAGCGGGCGTCGGTTGTGCTAGCACAGCCTCGGGGATGACGCGCTCGGTCAGATCGTAGACCCGCTCGAAGCTGCCGCGGCGGGCGGCGGTGGTGATGTGACCGGCCCAGAACAGCCACTCCAGGGTGCGTTTGGTGTCGCTCCACTCCCACCAGCCGGAGTGGCCCTTATGTGCCTCGAAGTCCGACGCTGCCAGTGGACCTTCGCTCCGGATACGTTCGAGCACCGCCATAGCTTCGGTACGCCGCTCCGTCGCGTATAGCCGCATCCGGCTCCAACCCGCCGCGCCACGATCGGCCTGCGCCATCCGCCACCGGAGCAAGGGATAAAGGTGGAACGGCAGCAAGGACGCCTCGTGCGCCCAATACTCGAACAATCGCCGCTGTCCGCGCTGCGGACCCCAGGCGATCCGATCCAGCTCGACACGATCATAGCCGCCCAAGCGCGAGTATGCAGGGAGGTAGTGCGCGCGAGCGAGCACGTTGACGCTGTCGATCTGAAACAGGTGCAGCCTGTCCAGTGTGCGACGGAGGTGGACTTGGCCGGGCGCATTCGGTCGCTTGGCACCGAAGCCTTGAGCTGCGAGCGCGATGCGTCGCGCTAGCGGCAAGCCGATCCGTTCGAGTGCCATTCCCTTCGGGGGCTTATGTGCGCTGAGTACGGATTTCGATCATAGTGCACTGATCCCAGCTGCGAGAGCGAAAGCTCGGCGGAACAGGCCGCCGAGCTTCCCGAAGTCTAGAAAAGGAAGTCGGCCGAATTCAAGTCGGACTTGCCGAGCACCTGTATCGTGAAATCAGCCACTTTGTCGCCGTTCATGTCACCGGCGACGTAGTGGACGCCATTGGAGTTATACTCACGAAGCTGACCTGCCGAACCCGTGAAGCCGCCCGTGTCCAGCCAGGTGAATGCCTGATCCCCAGTCGTTGATGCGGACGGGTCGATCGAGCGGAAGTCCAGCTTATCGCCAAGTGCGAAGTCGCTGACCTTGTCGCCATTGGCACTGGCTGCGCTCTCGAAGACGAATCGGTCGTTGCCGGCGCCGCCGGTGAGGGTATCGGCACCGTTGCCGCCCAACAGAACGTCCTGGCCGTTGGCACCGTTGATGACATTCGCCGCGCTATCGCCACGCAGAATGTCGTTGTGGCCACTGCCAGTGATGTTCTCGATGTTGACGAGAACGTCGCCGCTCGCATCCTGCATGCGGTACACGCCGGGACGGGCCGGCAGCGTCTTCAGCACGTTGCGGATCGCGGCGCAGCCGGTCTCCAGGTCCGGCGCGGAACCCGCGCCGCGGACGGTGTAGGCGGACTTTTCTTCGGCGAAACGGTCGATGGTGGTCACTAGAACGATCTAGGAGTCGCAGACGGTGTTAACCACCCCCGACGTCATCCCGGCGGAGGCCGGGATCTCAGGGAGCTTCACAGACCGCATCTTTCACCCGCTGAGATCCCGGCCTTCGCCGGGATGACGAGGTTTATATGACCGACACCCGCACCGAGACCGACAGCTTCGGCCCCATCGAAGTTCCCGCCGACCGATACTGGGGGGCGCAGACCGCGCGGTCGATCGCGAATTTCCCGTTCGGCCCGCGCGAGGCGATGCCGGTCGAGATCGTCCATGCGCTGGGATATGTGAAGCAGGCGGCGGCGCGGGTGAACGCGCGGATCGGCGGGCTCGACCCGAGCCTCGCGGAGGCGATCGGACAGGCGGCGGCGGAGGTCGCGGGCGGCGGCATGGACGATCAGTTCCCGCTCGTCATCTGGCAGACGGGATCGGGCACGCAGACCAACATGAACGCCAACGAGGTGATCGCGGGCCGCGCCAACGAGGCGCTGGCGGGAACGCGGGGGGGAAAGACGCCTGTCCACCCGAACGACCACGTCAACATGGGGCAATCGTCCAACGACAGCTTCCCGACCGCGCTGCACGTCGCGGCGGCGATCGCGGTGCACGGCCGGCTTCTGCCCGCGCTGCGGATCGTCCGCGAGCGGCTGGACGCGCAGGCCGCGGAATGGGACCGCATCATCAAGATCGGGCGCACGCACCTCCAGGACGCGACGCCGCTGACGCTGGGGCAGGAGTTCTCCGGCTACGCGCAGCAGATCGCGGACGGGATCGACCGGGTGGAGGCCGTGCTGCCGAGGCTGCACCGGCTGGCGCAGGGCGGCACCGCGGTCGGGACGGGGCTCAACGCGCCCAAGGGATTCGGCGAGGCGTTCGCGGCGGAGATCGCGAACCTCACCCGCATCCCCTTCGTCACCGCGCCCAACAAGTTCGAGGCGCTGGCGAGCCACGACACGCTGGTCGAACTGTCGGGGGTTCTCAACACGCTCGCCGTGTCGCTAACCAAGATCGCCAACGACATCCGGCTGCTGGGCTCCGGCCCGCGCTGCGGTCTCGGCGAGCTCCGGCTGCCGGAAAACGAGCCGGGGTCGTCGATCATGCCGGGCAAGGTCAACCCGACGCAGGCCGAGATGCTGACCATGGTCGCGGCGCAGGTGATGGGGAACCATGTCGCGGTGACCGTCGGCGGGCTGCAGGGTCATATGGAGCTGAACGTCTTCAAGCCGCTGATCGGGGCGAACGTCATCCGATCGATCGAGCTTCTCAGCGTCGGGTGCGAGAGCTTCACGGAACGCGCGCTGGACGGGCTGAAGCCGGACGAGGCGCGGATCGCCGACCTCATGAACCGATCGCTGATGCTGGTCACCGGCCTCGCGCCCGAGATCGGCTACGACAACGCCGCGGCGATCGCCAAGGCCGCGCACAAGCAGGGGCTGACGCTCAGGGAGGCGGCGGTCGCGTCCGGGCTGATCGACGCGGAGACGTTCGACCGGGTGGTGCGGCCGGAGGCGCTGCTGGGGCGCTAGCGCAAACGGTAGTTGAGCCGCACGCCGAAGCTGTCCATCCCGGGATTCTGGCTGCTGAACAGCCGGGCGTGGCTCAGGTGCACCCAGCTCGCCTCCACCGACAAACGTTCGCCGATCCGCACGCCCACGCCGATTT